>JANPHB010000239.1:0-84759 GCA_031424235.1 Pirellula sp. | reverse complement strand
CGCCGGATTTGCCTTCGGCAAATCCGGCGACCCAGCGAACGTAGGAGGCGTTCAGGAAGTAGTCACAAACCTAACTATCCGCAGGACAAGCCTGCGGGATTTGATCCATCGACACCTACAAATTCCATTCATCCCACAGAGATTCCCGTGAGCGAACTTCCCAATTGTCCCGAGTGCAACGCAGAATTTACCTACCAAGACGGAATCTTTCTGGTCTGTCCTACATGTGCACATGAATGGAAACCCACGGATGAAAAGTCTCCAGATGGCACGGCAGCGGACGACTCGGCTGTTAGGGATGCAAACGGCAATGTCTTGCAGTCTGGAGACTCCGTCATTGTCATCAAGGATTTAAAGGTCAAAGGCTCTTCGTTGGTTGTCAAAGGCGGGACGAAAGTGAAAAACATACGGCTTGTGGATGGCGACCACGATATCGATTGCAAAATCGACGGAATCGGAGCGATGTCGCTTAAGTCTGAGTTTGTCAGGAAAGCTTAGTTACCCTAGCACGACGCGCAAGCTTTGAAGTTGCACACTTGTGTTTTTGTAGCAGAATTCGTGAGAATTCTGGCCGCGTCTTGATTGCAAAGCGTCTGAATTCTTACGAATTCAGCTACATTTCTCAATACAGTGCAACTTCAAAACTTGCGCGTCGTGCTAGCCATATCGGAACCCGCCGCGCGGTTTAGCGGAATGGTGCAAGCCATCCGGTGACTGCCCAATTCCTGCGACGAAACGGAAAGGCTCGTGTAATGCCCTTTCAGAACGCCATCGAGTGTGAATGCCATTCCCTTGGAGAAGACATTAAGCATGGGAATCATCGAAGACAATCAACGCGAGTTTCTTAAGTTTCCTGAAACGCTTCGCAAACTCGTCTACGACGAACTTGCCGCGGGAAACCAGGTTCTCGAGTTTGGTCATAGCTTCCCTGCTGCTCCATGTGGAGCCTACATCAAACTGGCTTCGCCCGTTAGCACCAGGGAGCGAGTCGCAACTGAGGAACTCGATTTCTATGACCGCGATTCGAACAGCTATTCCGGCGAATTCACCGATTCAAACCGACACTTCTTTGTTCTAGAGCCGCCCAATCCGCCGAAGCCAGCTCCTGACATGGATGCGATTCGAGCGGCCCTCGATGCTGAGCATGAGATAGGAAACACACTTCCGCTTCCAATTCAAAATAGGGATGAAAGCAGTCGCGGATTTTCAAGCCCCGCCTCCGGAACACTCTTTGGCCGTTTTGTGAAGAGCATGGAGATGGATTACGACAAATGGCGAGAAGGCGAAGGCTACGATCTAGGGCTCCTAGCACAAGCCAGCGAAAGCGATCGTGCGGATATCGAACGCACGCTTCTTCAGAACGCACCGTTCAATTGGCGAGATATCGAGGCCTTAGCCGTCCTCGATTCGCCGAAAGCTAGGGCGGCAATCATGAATGCGTTCTACCATGCAGATACAGAGACGCGGATGTCCGTTCATCGTTACGCCCCAGAACTGATTTCAGAACGATTGCGCATCGACTCGATTGTAAGAGCTTTGCAAGAATCGGAAATTTTCTACGGACTCTCTCAGGCGTTGGATGAAATCGAAGAGTTCCATCCTCCTGAAGTTATCCAGGCACTCTTGCGAGGACTAATGCAACGCGATGGAGCGACCGCCTGCCACTTTGCAGCCATGCTCTATTACCTGCATGGCCTATCCGAATCTGCGTTCGATTGGGATCACCGGCCGTTTTTCCTGAAATTCAATACCGATAATTTGGCCGAACGCGAAGTAGTTGTGCGTGAGCTTTGCCGATCCATCGGCGTTACCGCAGAAGACTATGTATAGACGCACACAATGTAGCAGGTTTCGTGAGAAACCAACGCTCAGGCACCATGGTGCGAAACACGTTTGCACGAGTCTTCGAGCAAAATGAATGAACATGGATCGACATGATACGCAGGATGTCGAATCGACAATCATCATGTATATCCTGTTTATCCATGTTCCTTTCTCCAGTTGTGTCGCGTGTGCATTGGTAGAAATGGACTGGCGATGGTTATGCCGGTTGGAACGCAATCGATTTGCAAAACGGAATGACCAAATCCGCAAATCACTTCGCATTAGCTGGTGCCAACTCGGCATGCGATTCGATATCGCGGTAAAGAGTATCTTGCTCCATTGCTCGTTCAAGCTTTGCCAAGGCTAGTTTGTAACGGGAAACTATCTCCTCGTTTGCTCGTGTTGACACCTTGCCATCTTTGAGGAGACTTGCAGTTTGTTCCATTTTCATACGCCAGGCGCCCACCTTCTCCTTTGCGTCCTCGACATCCCATCGGGCTAATCGCAATTGCTTTTGATAACTATTCCAAGTTTGCGTCCAATCATCACGCGTGGCTTTCAGTAAACGCTTGAGCGAACCAATCTCTTCCTGCTTCTTCGTCAACTCTTGTTCTGACGCAATGTCTGGTTTGGGGCTTAGTTTGGACACAGCGGCCATTTGAGACAAGATCAGCTGACACGTTTCGAGTGTAAGGGTTTGCGCATCAAAAAGCTCTTTCTTCTCACGTAGCTGCCGAGTGAATTCGGCTGGACTTGTTTGCTGGTTGGGACTGGAACGCAAGGCCCCGACGCCATCTTTGGTTGGGATATTGGCCGAGTCTCCGCCCCCTGTTTCGGCGGCTTGCGATGTTGTTTTTTCGCTCGGAGTCGGCACAACCAAAGTCAATCGCTTACCCTTCCGGATGATGTAATACTTCGACTCCCGGCTCATTAAAAACTGAGAGTTCGAAAGGACCCACTCGAGGGAGTTCATCGCGGGCACTTGCCAATCCATGACCCCCACAATGATGTCTCCAAATTGCATCCCCGCTTGTTCAGCGAGGCTGCCCGTGCGAACATTGACGACTCGCAAGCCACCTCTATAGCCTTCTCCAACATCGGGAATTGACGATGCGGGCAACGGGGACAGTCTTAGAGATGCTCTCCCTCTTGAACGGTAACTAGATCCTCCGAAACGGAAGCTACTGCTTTGGACTCTTTGGGAAGAGGAATAACATCCCACCAACCAAGCTCCCCACTATCGGCGGCAAGAGAATTGTCCAAGCGAACACTAGCAACGTTTCCGTGTGCGCCCACCGTAAGTCGAGTCTGGGGAGCTAACTTAAGAATCGACCAATCGCCGCGCTTCGTGCTGAAGCCTCTCAATTCGTCCTTCTTTTCAGACCACGCAATGATGATTTCACCCGTCTGATACTGCCGTTTTTCAGGCGATTCAGGCTGTCCGATATCCTGAAGGATAACATTTGTATCCGATGTTTTGGGCAACTCCTGAGGAAGGAGGCTGCGCGAATCCAAAATAAGAAGGAGAGCAGCGACCAAGGTGAATCTGAGTGGAATGAGCTTCATAAGTGGGCATTTTGGAAAGGTTTTTGAGTGTGTTTCGCATTAAAGGTCTCCTTTGAACTTGGAGGCTCTTCATTTTCGTTCAGTGTCATTTTTGTCCGCAACAATCGAGTCAATCACAAGCCGCGATGGCGGCGGCATTTCGTAGCCGTGGGGCTTGCCCCACGGATTCAGACAATCATGAGAGCGAGAGCCGTGAAACGGCGCCACACACGGGTGCCACCGTTTCACGGTTCGACGAGTAAATACCCTGCCAAGACTGCGGGGCAAGCCCCGCAGCTACGAACTGACGCCGTTTCACGGCTGAACGAAATTCCACAGCAATCGCGGCAAGCTCGCTACTTGCCGTAACGCAGCTCTACGGCATCTTGGTGTCTCCTTCCAAAGCGTCCAATCGGAGTTCAATGAATTGCAACTCAGTCGCAACGTCATCGTCCCAAGCTGGTTCGCAAACGGGCTCCGGTGCAGAGGATTGTTCGCTGAATAATGCACTCGTATCGGCTTCGCCAAGAGATATTCCGTCGTTCGCCACTGTATCAACTTTCGCGATTGGGTTGAGATAATCGAAAGAATAAAAGAGGGACATCAAACCAAAAAAAGCCACAGAGACTCCGACAAGCCTCAATCGCTGACCCTTGGCAATCTTAAGTGATTGTCTATCGAACTTCTTCGCAAGCGACGGAAGCGCGATCGTCTGCGGTTGCTGCACATGTGCCAGACACGCTTCCATGAGTTTCGCCAGCTCATCCGCACTTTCGATTCGATCAGCCGCTGGCTTGCTAAACAACTTCAAGACGATGCCATCTAACCAGCTGGGGATATGTGGATTGAGTTCACGAACGGGTCTGGGGATGTCGTCCGTGAAAGGTCGCAATATTCCAAATGTAGATTCCGCGCGGAATGGAGGGCGCCCGGTGCACATGGCGTATAAAACACTTCCCAAACTGAACAGATCGCTGCGAGTGTCGACTGCGTCTGCACGAGCTTGTTCTGGAGACATGTAGTGAGGCGTTCCCGCGATGAAGCCGCTTCTGGTCAGGGTCGCGTCGTCGACTGCCCGCGCCAGGCCGACGAAAAGAGGCGTTGCTGCCGTCGTCCTTCCAGCCCTCGATCGATCGGACAATCACCATAAGAATTTGCTGCGTCACGTCAGCCACGTGGCGTTCGGGCACTCCATGCCGCCGTGCCATTTGGCTTAGGAAGCCTTCGTAAACGCCAACGAAGTCTCTCCAAGAGATTTCGTTTTGATCGCTTTTCAGTCGAACAATCAGGCTGTTGCGGGTTTCGATGGGGGACATTCCAGGCTCTTTGGGAAGATGCATTTTCATGCATAGCAAATCCATTTGCTAGTTGAGTACCAGCTTTTCCGGAAATCACACGCCGGTCAAAAGAATTTCTACCTAGTTTATTCCGCTCGTCCCCGGGCTCTGCTTCCCCCTCGTTCCCAGGCTCTGCCTGGGAACGCACTGTGCACGAGGCTCCGCCTCGCTCTAAGTATGGACTTGTCAACTCAGGAGGCAGGAGCATCCGATGCATTCCGTCCCAGGCTGAGCCTGGGGACGGAATGCATCGCGTCCCTAGTCAAAGCGAGGGGACGCGCTTTTTCGGACCAAATTTGCATCCAGTCAGTTGACTTGTCCGTATAGTCCCCCAACGAGTCGCGACCGTGAACCAGATAGCTTCGAGATCGCCTTGAGGCAACTATACTCCCGCACGGAAATCAAAAGACTATGATAAAGACAAAGATTTTTTCCTTGGCACTTGCTGCCGTCTCCACTGTTGGCTCGTTTACATTCGCCGCGGACAAAGACATTGTTGATACAGCTGTTGCTGCTGGAAAGTTCACAAAGTTGGCTGCTGCACTCGGTGCTGCAGACTTGGTTGGCGCATTGAAAGGTCCAGGACCATTCACCGTTTTCGCTCCTTCCGACGAAGCGTTTGCGAAGTTGCCTGCAGGTACCGTTGAAACATTGCTCAAGCCAGAAAACAAAGCAAAGCTTGCTTCCATCTTGACGTTCCATGTCGTCAAAGGCAAGGTCATGGCTGCTGACGTCGTGAAGATCAAAGGAGCTGAAACGCTCAACGGTCAACGAGTAGATGTCAAAGCTAACGGATCGACAGTTTCCATCGATGCATCCAAGGTCGTGACAGCCGATATCGCTTGCTCCAACGGAGTCATTCACGTCATCGATACCGTACTCATGCCTGTCACCGAAAATATTCCCGCGGTTGCTGACAAAGCTGGCAAGCTCAAGACTCTTCTTGTTGCTGTCAAAGCCGCCGGTCTAGTCGAAACATTAAGCGGAACTGGCCCTTTTACTGTCTTTGCTCCAACCGATGAAGCATTTGATAAACTTCCTAAGGGAACCATCGCTGACCTTCTCAAGCCTGAGAACAAAGCAACGCTTGCAGGTATCTTGACCTACCACGTCATTCCTGGCCGAGTTTACTCAGAAGCCGCTGTTGCTGCCAAGTCAGCAAAGACCGTTCAAGGCGCGACTGTAGCGATCAAAGCTAACGACAAGGGCGCGTTCGTCAACGAGTCGAAGATCATCGCAACCGATGTAGATGCTTCCAACGGTGTGATCCATATCATCGATACCGTTTTGATGCCACCGGCAAAGTAAATTTTTCTCGAACAATCCGTTCTTTCCACCAACACTCCTTGATTAATCAAGGAGTGTTTTTGTTTTTTGTGCGTTGAAGATTCTACTGCCAATCAGTTCGCATTGACCGGCGTTGGTCGCTAAAGCCAACGCGTCTTGCCAATGGGAAATGGCATCCCTAGTTCTGCCAACGCGGTAATAGATTTCGGCAATGGCACAGTCCCACCATGGTCGAAGACGCACTCGGTCTTTTGCGGATATTTGAGCTAGGAGATTCAATCCATCCTCCGACGAAGACGCATAAGATATTGCAATTGCCAAATTCAGCTGAACCATGGGGCTTGGTTGTATTTCAGCCAAAATCCGATATCGATCGGTGATCGCGTTCCAATTGACTTCATGAAACGATGCCGCCCGGCAGTGCTCCCAAGCAATCGCGGCCTCCACGTGGTAGCGAGACAACTGATTGCCAGAAGCTGATTTTGCCATCCATTGCATAGCCTCTCGAATGAAACTCCAGTTCCATAGTGTCCGGTTTTGATCTTCAAGTAAGACGATGGCACCATCCCGACCGACTCGAGCTTCAAAACGTGCCGAGTGCATCAGCATCAGAGCCAATAGCGCACAACTTGCAGAGCCCGAGTTCGGAATGACGGCAATAAGCATTCGTGCTAGTCGAATTGCCTCGCTGCAGAGATCATTTCTCAAGGTTGAATTGCCGCTGGATGACGCATAACCTTCGTTGAATAGTAGATAAATGGCCAGTTGCACGGCTTCGATTCGCGATGCGATGGCAGTCACATCTAATTCAGCAAGCTCGGTCCCAAGCTCCCTAAGCTTTTCTTTGGCGCGAGTGATCCGTTTTTCAGCGCTGGCCGTTGAGATCAATAGTGCCGAGGCAACTTCATCGATACTAAAGCCACAGACGGTTTTGAGTGCAAACGCAATACTCGATTCGGTTGGAATACTGGGATGACAACAGAGAAAAAAGAACCGAAGCGGCTCGTCGCCCACCTCTTCGTACGAATGCAGGTTTGTATTCAGCACCTCGTTTGGTGATGATTCAACGCATTCCGAGGAAAGCAGGCGGCGCTCGGTTTGAATTCTGCGAAGCGCATCGATGGCAAGATTTCGAGCTGTTCGGTGTAGCCAAGCTCCAGGATTTTCAGGAATCCCGTTTTGTCCCCAGCCTTGAATGGCCTTGGACAAAGCCGTTTGAACGACATCCTCAACCAACTGCAGATTTCGGAGCCCCAAAGAACGCGTGAGCACGGCCACCAATCGACCGTATTCGTGGCGAAAGAAGTGCTCAACAAGCGTTCGGGAATCGTTCATTCAGATGGAGCTTGAAGACTGGAACTAGTTGTATCCAGCGAATTCGCGAATTTCGATGGCTCCGCCGATTTTCGCGATCGGGCAAGCTCGAGCGATTTCGACCGCCTCTTCGTAGTGCTCGGCATCGACCACCGAGTATCCGCCGATGACCTCTTTGGCTTCGACGTAGGGTCCGTTTGCGACCTCTGCGCCCGGCTTCAAAACCCGACCTGTGGGCAAGAGTGCGTCGCCCCCGTCAAGGATCTTTGGGCCAAACTGCTGAAACCAATCCCCCCACATAGCCAAAAACGCCTGCATTTCTTCAGGCGATGGTTGGGTACGGGGCTCAGCCGCATCGCGGTACAACAACATAAACTTTGCCATGTTCAAAAACATCTTTCGCAATAAGTGTGACGAATGACAATGGAAGCACTCCGCCTCGCATTGGTAAACAATAAACCAAAGACGAACAGCGTTTTCATTCCCGGACACAAACACAAAAAGATTTTCGAAAAACCCGTTGGTGTACAACCTTCAGGCGGCCAAAGCAAATGGCGTTGAGTTAAGTCCAACCCCGTAGCGGAAGTTGTAAAACTTCCTGCCCCGTAGCGGAAGTTGTAAAACTTCCTGCAGTTTAAGGCACTTCAGGAACTCTTACGAGATTCCATTACCAGCTAATTCAACGCCATTCCGGCCAAAGCCCAAAGGGCACTCGCTCTGTTAGAACGGCGGAAGCGGTTAATTGATTTAGTCGTTTAACGGTCAGCCGAAGGCGTACCGCCCAATGGCACTCACTTTGTTAGCGGAACGGCGCAAGCCGTCCGGTGAGTGCCTTAGATGCCGCAAAACCGGAGGGCTCGCGTCCTGCGGCTACAGAAACACAATCGAAAGTGAGTGCCGGAGGCGTACCGCCTTCAGGCGGCATCAAGCCTTCCGACTCCTCTTTCTCGCAAGCTCAGCCTCAACATCGTCAATCAGCCAATCCAAGTCCATCCAGGCGTCGTTGCTTTCGCCATCCAGGTTCTCTACTAGGCCGACCCCAAGGTCCGCATGAACCTGATCGATGCAGGCTCGAACGCCTCGCAGATCATCGATCGGAGCGGATTCCCCTTCCCCATCGAAACTGCTGTTGCGATTGATTGCATTGACCACAATCAGTACGTCCAATAGAGTTAGTTCGCCGTTGTCGTCCACGTCCAAGTACGGCGGTTGACTGGTGGATCGTGCAGGCAATTGCCGGTCACCATCGCGGTTAATGCTGTTGATCAAGACCAAAACGTCAAGCGGGCTGATGTCCCCGTCGCCGTCCACGTCGTGCACATTGCCATAGTTGTGCCATGTATTCAACACAGAAACAACATCGATATTAAATGTTCGGATAAAGGAACGATCGTCATCCGAATCAAATACGCCGTCCCAGCCCGCGTCCGTCACGGTCACTGTGATGACGGAAGACCCAAGGGCGATCGGGGTATAACGCAATTGACCAGTTGCGGCAAGGTTCGCTGCATCATAAACAATCGTCGGCGCGGAGACAGCGGCGGTGTTGCTGCTCGTCGCGGTTACACGTAGAAGTTGACCTGAATTATCGCCATCTGTAATTCCAGCCAAGGTAACCGATTGTACCCCGGATGTCGGCAATACTCGGGTATTGGCGATTGCATTCAATGTTGGAGCATTGTTGAACGAAATCTGCACAATCTCAAAATGGCTTGCATCATCTGAGTTTCCTAGGATGCCGTCTGGACCAGCGTCTTGAACGGCGATCACATAATTCGTTGTGCCACTAGCATTCGCTGCGAATGTCAGGTTCACGCTCCCCGTTGTGGACGGCGATTGATACGTTGTCGTGGCACTCGCAATGACGTTGTTACCCAACGTCGGATCCACCGCAAAAACACTCAACGTTTGCGTTTCACTCAGGCCAGCGCTAATGCCGGT
The DNA here is from genome assembly GCA_031424235.1 of Pirellula sp. GTDB lineage: Bacteria > Planctomycetota > Planctomycetia > Pirellulales > Pirellulaceae > JBKCUI01. The sequence goes on along the minus strand of JANPHB010000239.1, from coordinate 75,511 downwards.
CAAATTCAACGTGTAATTCGTGGTGCCCACATCCAGTACGATTGGACTAATTGGGGCCAGCGTTGGTGGATCGTTGCGTTCGAGCACCTGAACGTCGATGACTTGCGTGGTCCTTAACAATCCGTCGTCGATCGTGATCGTTACCTTGGCCGTACCGCGTTGATTGAGGGCTGTCTACAAATTCAACGTCGCTAGTGTTGGATCTGTTGTACTTCGCACCACCGATAAGGTCTTAAATAGCGATGGCTTGTCTGTGCTTACCGACACGGTCAGGTTCTGCGTCTCGCGCGGCCCAGCAGTGATATCGGTCAGCCCAATCGATTGCGGGCCCTCGTTTTCATCCAGCACCAGTGACAGCGTGTCCGCAAATCCTGTCGGTGGATCATTGATCGCGCTGACGTTGACTGTCACAGTAGATGTTACAGCTCGATCGTCTTCCGTATCAAATAATCCATCGGATCCAGGGTCTTGCACCGTAATGGCAATCGTTCCTGTCCCGAAGGCATCGTGGACGGGGGTGATCGTTACGATGCCTTCACCTGGATTCGTGCCCTGAGTTATCGAGGCAGATTGAATCAACGTCGGGTCGCTACTGCTAATCGTCAATCGTAACGGCTCGGTCTCTCCGCCCGTAGTGATTCCGGTCAGAGTGAAGTCGGTCGCTACGGAGTCCTCTGGCAATGTAAGGGGCGCCGACTGAGCAATTGTCGGCAAATCATTGAATTCAACGAGGTTAACGACATAATCCTCGACCTCTCCATCGTTCGCCAAGCCCGTTGCCGTTGGCGTCCCATCACTGCTAACACGGAAACGTGCATAGCTGGTTCCCAAGACGGTCGTACCTTGATCTGGGGTGACGAAGGTCAGAACGTTGCTGCCATTCGTAACTGTTTTTGCAACGGCAATGCGCTCGGTCTCGTCGAACGTTCCATTTCCATTCCAATCAATCCATGCATCCAGTTTCGCGGTCCCCTTGACTGCGTTGGCCACTTGAATGTTCAGAGTATTCGAGGCGCCGACTGTAATCACGATTCCGCTCGATGCAGACAACGATGACTGAGTGACACCGGTCTCGTCGTTCGCCACTGGGGTCGTCGTAGTATCAGGGCTAGATGAATCATCGCCGTCCGCTAGGACAGATGGTGTTCCATCCACTTCGATATCGCGGTCAGGTCCCAAAGTTGGCCCAACGGCAAAATGCCGCGCTCCATCTGCTAGCAGAGTCCCGTATGAATCAGGAGCATCACCGAAATCGAGTTCACTGCTAGCTCGCGCAGTCAACACAACATCGTTGCCATCTCCCCCCGCGTAATCGATCGTAAATTGAGAGCTTCCAATCTGGATCAATGCATTTTGCGGCAATCCATTGAATTGACCAATCAGTCTCGAGGTACTATCGGCCAGCGAAACAATGGTAAAGCTATCGCCGGCAACCGGAGTAAATCCAACGTTGAGCGACAAAATCGTGTCACTCAAATCCACGATTCGATCCGCACCTGTCACGATCAATTGATCGTGCAAGCTTCCACCGGTCGTTCCGTTGAGATCGATCTCTAACGTAGTGTTGCTATCCAATCCAATATCGCCAAGAGAGGTTAGTGTCGCCGCCCCACTTCCTATCGCCAACACTCCACCGCCCGAACCCTGAAGTCCATTGGTCAGGGTACCTGCCGCACTTAACCTACCACCATCAAGCACAACCGGACCAACAAGACCGCTCGGCAATTCCACGGTTCCGCCACTAACCGACAATTGCCCCGAGTAGGTACGATCGACTAATCGAAGCGTTCCATCACCTGACTTGGTCAGGCTAAACGTACCTCCCAACGCCGAGTTAAGAATCGTTGTGCCCGTGTACGCGATCTCTGCGTCACCACCCAGCGTCAACGTGCCGTTAATGGTCAGTGTACCTGAAATATTGAGAACTCCATGGAGAGTTACTGCTCCATTGAGCGTCAAATTGCCCACTCCATTGACGGCACCAAGATTGATAGTTGATCCCGTTAGGACTGTGTCGCCAGTCAGAACAACATCGCCCAAAGTAATGGGGGAATTCGTTGCTCGGATGGTCCCTTGTACGGACGTCAAACTTTGCGTGCTGGTCAATCCTCCATCGAAATCGAACACATCCGATGTGTCGTTGCCTAACGTAACACCCGCAGTATTGGCGAAAGTCATGGCGCTCGTTAGCTTGCCACCCGCCGTCAACTCGATCGCAAAATCACCATCCGTTGCAAAGTTCGAACCGGTTACTCGGCTATCGATCGTCAACACTCCCTCTGGCTTCGATATTGTCCTGCCGGTCATGTTGAGATCACCGATCGATGCTCGCAAGACATCGTTGCCACTACCTGCAACAATCGTCATCGGCTTGCTCAGCCCGCTATCCAAAGTGCCGAAAGTCAACGTGTTATTGCCTTGGCCCAGCTCGACTCGAATCGTTGAGGTCGGATTTACGAAGTCCACCGACTCGCTTGAACTGACACTGGTGATTCGAGAAATCCCATCGGAGGCCGTTCCAGAGTCTCCGATCGTTACCTGGTCGTCACCTCCGCCGAATGTAAAGACTCTATCTGCAGTCGGCAAATTATCGACGATCGGTTCAAGACCAGTGTAGCTGATCATCTTGCCATCGACGGTAATCGTGCCGTCATGAGAATTTGCAAAAAGATGCGCCAGAGTCGTTGCGACGCCCGCTGAGTTACGAATGCTGTGCGTGTCAAAATCCCCGTTTCCGTTGCCGTTGTAAACCAATCCGCCCACCGGAATCGCAGCCGTATCGATGGTCACCGAGTTGTTGGTGTCATCTCCTTCGATGATCAAGCTCGTGACGGAGCTGATGGGGACACTCGAAACGATAGCACCATTAACGCGTGTCACAATATTGCCCGATTCGGGCGACAACTCGGTGGGTTGATTCCCAACTACAACGGTCAACGGCTGTGCTTCCGCTGCGTCATTGAACGTAAACAAGTAATCTTCAACTTCGCCATCCAAAGCGATGCCAGTCGGAGCCAAGCCGCCCGCTGTGCTCAAGCGGAATCGAGCGTACGTATCTCCCTGAAGAGTTCCCGCTGGGATATTGAACGACAACAAATTATTACCGGTGACTACGTTGACGCTCGCAAAAATCTGCTCGCTAGGGTCCCAGTCTTGATCGTGATTGAAATCGATCCACGCATCTAATTTCCCTGCTCCAGATGCGTTGATGATCAATCCGCCTGTGGTTGCTAGTGTCGGGCTCGCAACGAGTTGGCCTACCACCGTCACGCCGTTGTCTTGCTGATCACCGACAAAGCCCTCGTCTTCTGCTCCTCGAGATGCCCCAAGTGTCGGCCCGACAGCCCTGTGGGCCGCCCCAAGATCGGACTTGAACGATTCGAATGGAGCATCGCCGTAATCCCCGTCACCATAACCCGTAATAACAAATTCCTGCGCCGAAGTTTCAGGCTGCGTATAAGCTACGAGTGCATCCACTCCACCTACGCTGATAAATTCGTTGTTCGATATCTCTGCGAAGTTCCCTGTTAGACTCAGTCCACTCAAGAACACCAGACGATCACCCAGTTGAGGCTCAAAGCTTAAGTCATCGTAAAGGATAGCTCCGCCAAGTCCAATTGAACCCGCATTCACATGACCGATTGTCGATGCGTTGGTACCGCTGAGGATAAATCCTCCGTCTGAATCGAAGCTCAACTGACCACCGATGGTCAGGGCTTGCGTTGAGCTCGGTGTCGGTGCCAATAGACCGTTGCTGCCGATTGCCAAGTTGCCCTGAATCGTTCCGGTACCGCTCAGGGTGCCATCGGTCACGAGCACATCCGACACAAGGCTGCCATTGAGCGTGAATGTACCTCCTGCGACATGCGTTCCAGCTTCATAGGTGTTAACACCCGTCATCAGGACATCCCCGGTTGTCGTCAATGATCCTTTTCCTATCACATTCGACGTGAACGAAGCGTCCCCGATAATTTCTAGTGCATTCTCAATATCAACTTGTCCAGCATACGTCTGCAAGCCCATCGTATCAATCGTTGAGCCCCGAATGATGACCGAACCAACGGTGAGTGTTCCAAGCGGAACGCGGCTACCGAGGTTTCCGTTCAACATTGCAGGCCCCACCAGCGTCAAGCTTCCAAAGCTAGTTTCTCCTGAATCCACATCGCTCAGCTCGATCGAAGCCCCGCTCATTCGGACCGCAACATCAATTACCAAAGGAACTGCAATCTTGATTGCACCGCTCGCGACAACATCTCCATGCACCAAAGCGAGTGGCTCAGTCGAGTCGTCCGCAGATGCTGGTGCTGAGATCGTCAACGCACCAACCTTCGATGCCCCTACGATCGAAACCTGGTTGGCTACGATCGCAAGCTCTTGATTGGCTACTGCATTAATATTCCCCGCGAAGTCGATCGAATCGGCGGTGAGTGTCGTGTTGGAGACCAATTGGACATTACCCGCATAGGTTTGATCGCCAGTCGTCTCGATCGACCCTCCGAGTGTGATCGAATCGGCATCGATTTGAAGACTTGCCAGCGTCCCCGTTAGGGCGTTCCACTGAACGCTGTCGCTCGACGCGTTGCCATTCAACCGAACAGCCGCCGCAAAGCCACTTCCAAATCCGTTGACTAGCAACCGATCCGCCGCGACTTGCCCTCCGTTGACAGTCAAGGATTCGGTAGGATTGCTCAACCAGAGCGATGGCGTGCTTGAAAGACTGCTCACAATCCGAGTCGTCCCGGCGACCCCTGAGTCGCTGAGAGTAATCGTTTCGCCAGAATCGCTATAAGTCAACTCTGCCGTGGCGATCGCAAGCGAACCAGCATCGATCGAGTCCAAGTTCTCAAAGCCGATCGTTGGAACGGTCGCTTCGCTCGACGAGAGCTCGATCGTTCCTGCGTTACTCGAATCCATTGCGACGGTTAGCGAATTGTCCGCTAATGATCCCTCAAGCGTCAACGCGTTTTGCGTGTTGCCAGCAAATCGCAAGTCGAACGCCGTTGCTAGGTTGTCTGTATCGATTGTGACGTTTGCATTTGCGTTTGCAGTCGCGATCGAAAGTTTTGCTAGTCCGGTGTACGACAGAGAACCGCCGATACCAAAAAGACCACTCGAAAGTCCGTTCACAATCGAGTCACTACCGATAGTGAAACTGTCGTTGGTGGTGTCAGCACTGTTGACAATCGACAAGTCATCGCCCGATTGGCCGCCAGCATCGACGGTCAGTTCGAAATTCACGAACGTGGCGACGCTGTTATCGAGCGACACCGCGTTGCTGGCCACCTGAATCGTATCGTCTCCATCCCCAGACACAATCTTGAGCCGTTCTGGATTGGCCAAGCGAATGGTGTCTGAAAGCGAGATTCCTGAAGGTGTTTGCGATAGCGTTATCGCATCATCTCCATCACCATAAGAAACCGTTACGTCGTCGATCGCCAACTGCGAATCGACCGTCTCCGCTTGATACTCAATCTTCTCTTGATCTGCAAAAGCTATCGAACCACTCGCAGTCGAGAAAACGTTCAAGGTCGCGCCCGAGAAAGCGCCACCAATGAGAACCAAGGAATCATTTCCTGCCCCACCCAGGTACTTGATCGAGCCGAGCAAATTGCCAAAGGAATAATCGAGCGTTAGCTTATCATTGCCACCCTGCGTATCAAAGATAATCGAATCGGCAAGTTCGGCCAAAGGCACCCGCAGCGAGTGCGTGCCGCTGCCTTGCGCTAACGCCAAATCGCTTGAGATAATGTTGTTGGGATCGCTGACCGTCAGGTAAATTCCGTCGCTCGTCATGGTCAACGTGTCATTGGTGTTGTCGACAGCGTCTTGAACCACGAGATCGTTGCCAACCAACGATACTGTCGTCGTTGCTGTGACCAACGCTCGCGTTGGCACGATGGTCAATGCATAGTCCTCGACTTCACCGTCGACAGCCGGACCTTCGATATTGATTGGCCCGACGCCACCGCCCGTGCTAATTCGGAAACGTGCGTAAGTGTTTTTGGCAACGACTCCGGCCGGGAGTTCGAATTCAAGCAAATTGCGACCATCGACAACCGTAACGTTTTGGAAGACAAACTCGCCTGAGTCTGAAAAATCACCGTCGCCATTGAAGTCGATCCACCCGCCCAGTTTCGCTCCCGCTCCAACATTGGATGCATCGACTCGCACGAACGCAGTTCCCGTCGCTTGTACTTCGCCAAAGATCACCCCGTCATTGTCGTTGATGTCTTCGGCGTTGTCGGAACCCGTCAACGAGGCTTCCATATCGACTAGGTTTCCTAGTCGCGGCCCACCAACGATATGCGACGCAGCTCCATATCCAGGCGCACCGCCGAGATCGACATTGCTTAGCAAGGTCACCGCATAATCTTCGACTTCGCCGTCCGTCGCCTCACCAAACGGTTGCAATCCACCCGCACTGCTCAATCGGAACCTAGCATAAGTCGCACCAGCCTGAGCCGAGCCTGGAATGCTGATGTTTAGCGAATTGAGTCCGCTCGAGACATATTGGCTCGCAAAGACTTGTTCACTCGCCTCAAAGCTACCGTCCTGATCAAAGTCGATCCATCCATCAATGTAGGCGTTTTGCTTGGTCACTTCCGTTACGAAGATATCGATCGCAGCGTTATCGTCACCGAGTCGCAGCTCACCGAACTCAACTCCATCATCGACATCCGAGCTGATTGAATCAAGCTCAGCGTTTTTCTCGGTTCCCAAATTGAGCCCGCTGCCGATGCGATGCCGAGGTCCATTGGCCGCAAACTTGGTCAAATACGAATCGGGGGCACTGCCGAAGTCACGTGCATAGTCCACAATCGTGAACGCAACGTCATTCTTTGCCCCATCGCCATCGGTGTCGACCTGATAGTTGACGCGGAAGTTATACCCGCCAGCCGCAAATATGCCCCCTTCGGTCACTTCGTTGCCCGACAGGTCATCAAACGTCCCTGTAACCGTGGATGACGGATTAACAGCAAGAATGACCGTAAACGAATCACCAATCGTCGGCGTGTAACCAACCGTCACAAGCAAATCAACCCGCGACAAATCGACCGATTGAGCGACGCCGTCCGCCAAGATTTGATCGTGTTCGATACCGGGAACCAGACCATTGAATTCAAGTTTCAATTGCGCTTCATTCGCGAATTGCAAATCACCGCTGATGGCCAAAATCCCAGGCGATGCGCCAGGGTTGAGGGTCGAACCGGACGACTGGGTTGTCGTTCCAAGTACCTCACCCTTGCCACCCAATTTGCCACCTGACAATATGACATTGCCCGGAATCGTTGCTCCGACGTCGAGTCGCAACTCACCCAACTGAATACGAGTATCTCCGGTGTACGTATTTGTTCCTCGTACTGTCGTAACCCCATTGCCGCTATGCAACAGCGACAACTTGCCAGCACCGGCTTGCAGAATGGGCTTCTTCAAATCGCCGGTTTGATTGACGCGGATGTCCAAGCTGTTATCGTTCGGTGAGTTGAATGTCAACGATTCGATGGCGGTCAATTGGTCGCCGGACAGGATGGTGTCGCCACTGATCGTGACTGGGTCATTCAAGAGGATCGTTGACGCCGCAACCATACCGCCCTTGAGAAGCGTTGGGCCACCAGCATCGGTCACAAAGGAGGTCAACGGAGTGGCCTTACCAATGTCACCGGTGATCGAGGTTTGGCCGGTACCCGAGTTCAATGCCAAAGTAAACGCGCCATCGACCGATCCGGTAAGGTCAATGTTGCCATCAACGGTCCCTTTGGAGTCGAGTGTCGTATTCCCTTCCAACGTCACATTGCCCGTAAGGTTGAGTCCAGTCGTGTCGATCAAACCTGCTGCGCGAATTGTACCTTCGATCCCAACGTCGAACGTCGTCACCATAGGAGCTGCGAAACCTGCTAACAAATCCAAAGCGGTCGCTTTGACGGCCACGCTTCCCGTCGGCTGCGTAAACGTCACAGCCAATGCATCGCTAGCAAACAAATCGAACGAACCAGCCGTTGCGCTGGCTCGCAATTTCATGGAATCACTTTGAGCCACCGCATCGATCGAGAGTGATGGTGTGTTCAACTGCGACTTAATCAAGCTTGGGCCGCTGAAAGTGATCGGCTGTGCTGTACCTGTCGTCGGGGTTACTGTGATTGTCCCTTGTTCGACGGCAGTGTAAGCGATCGACGCAGAATTCACGGCTGCACCGCTCGTGATCGTAATCGTGTCCGCAGTATTTGCTGCTCCGGCAATCGCTGTATTGTCGAGCAAGAACTTGGGTAGATTGTTTCCGAGTTGAATGGAAATCGCGTCCGTTCCCGAAGCGGTGCTCAATCGCGTTTCGCCGGTCACTTGGGCTAGCGGAATCTTTACGACCTTGTTGGCGTTATCGATCGAACCGCCAGCAGTCGTAAAGGCCGCAGTCAAAGTGACATCGGTAACTTTATCGAGAGCGAAGTTCAAATGGGTTCCGTCGCTGGATGCGTTGATCACGTCAGCCCGATCACCTGTGCTCGTTACCAAAAGGTTTCCAGAAGCATCCCGATCAAACGTTAGGCCGCCGAGGGTAATGGCATAATCTTCGACTTCACCGTATTGGGCCGATCCCGTTGGTCCCAGCCCTCCATCGGAAGGTTGACTCAATCGTACCCGTGCAACCAAGCCTCCCGATTGTGCATTGGCTGGCACGGAGACATTGAACGTGACCTTGCCACTGACGGTGACCGATTGGCTCGTGAGCACTTGCTCATTGGCATCGAACACATTGTTACCATTAAAATCGATCCAAGCGTCGAGTTGGGCACCGGCCGCTCCGACATTGCGAACGTCTGCCGTAAGCGTTCCTGTTGCACCAGGCAACAAGCCGTTGAACGTTATGCCGTCTTCATCACCGGTCGCAACAACTCCCGTCCCGGTGGGCAAGTTCGACTCGGTGGTTCGTCTCTCGCCAAGCTGTGGTCCGGCCGCGATATGCTTCGCGACTCCGTAAGCAACAGCGTTGGAATAGTCATCCGTTGGAGCAGCAATTGCGGCTGCCGGCGTTATCGTGGCGATACCACCATCTTGGTCGACGATTTCGATTGAGACGATGTTGCCGTTGGCTTGTGCAAGAACAACGCTGGCGGAGAAGGTGTAGCTTTGAATGCCATTGGCGTCTGGAGCACCTTGCTTGACAAGCGTAATCGGCGTTTCGACCCGTGTATCCGCATCGCTATTCACGACAATCAGCTTGCCTTGCAATCGATCGGCGGCAAAGTCACGGAGATTACCGGAATAAGTGCGAACCAAGCTGTTGTCCACCACGTCTGCCATCGATGCGGTCAGGTTGCTCGGATTCAAGTTATTCACAAGGAAAGTCGATTGCGAGCGAACGACATTTCCGTAACCGTCGTCGACAGTCACGATGGCACCCCACAAGCCAGATCGGTCTGGAGTGAACTTCGGTTCGCGGCCTGACAGCGATTGCGCTAGTCCGTTCGGCGATACGAGTTCCCAAGTAACCTTTTCGTTCTGGCCCTTGGTACCCGCATAAGTAATCGTTGGAACAAGCGTCACCGACTGACCATCGATCACAGGCGTGATCGGCGCTACGGAAACCTTGGGCGCCACCGGCGCAACGGTTAGTTTAAACGTCGCGTCCGACTTGGCGTTGTTCTTGGTATCGATCGCCGTCAGTTTCACATCGTAAACGCCAGGCACATCATACTTGTGCGATGCGATCGAGAGTGGATTGAGGTTGTGATCGGTTTTGCCATCGCCCCAACTGATCGAGACGGTCTGACGATCGAGTGAACCAGCGTCGGCAACGAAGTACGAGACGCTACCGGAAGCGACTGCGAGTTGCGAGTTGTTCAAGGACACGTTAGCAGACTGTCCTACGAGTTGGAACGTACCCACTGGCGCAGTAGCTCCATTCGGGTCGAGTCCGAGAATGGTAATCGTCGGAGCGGCATCATTCGGAGTAAACGTCATGGTGCTAGTCGACGAGAATGTCTGCGCAGGTCCAACCGGTATGCTAAACGAATCGGTGATGGTGGCCGAGATCGTGTAAGCAACGTTGTCCGCAGGAACAAACGCAACGATATTTCCCGTTCCCGAAACCACGTCGATCGTTCCTTGCTTGACCGTCCAGGCGTACTGACGCGAAGCGCGATCGGATACGAGTGAAGAACCGGCCGCAAGGTCGATGTTGGTGGCAATTCCTTCCTTCGAAACGATCTTGGTCGCATCCGGAGTGAAGATCACTCTCGGATTGGCTGTCAACGTAAACGTATCGACGTCAGCGGCACCTTGCGGGTCGTTAGTCGTTTTGGTTACCAAGTACGAACCAGCAAATTGAGGAGTGAATTTGAAGGTCGATGAAGTTTGCGATGCGATGATCTGACCGCTGTTGGTCGACACTTTCCAAGTGGTCGATAGTTGACCAGCATCGATGGTACTTGGATCGAAGGTTGCGTTGCCATTCACGACCGGACCGTTTCCGATAACGGAAAGATTCACATCGGTTCCGGCGAGAATCGCAGTTGCAGGTTTACCGCCGATATCGGTGGTGGGAGGCAAGTTGTTGACAAGCAGTTTCGTATTCTTGGTCGTCAAAGCACCATCGCTATCCACCGCCGTGATTTCAAGCGTGTATGCTCCGTCGTCCTTGAAGTTGAAGCTATTGTTCAATGCGGCCGTAGGACGGAAAACATCGAACCGCGTTGTCGGCTTCGCGAAGTCACTAGTTGATTCGACGACCCTTCCATTCGCGCCGCCGCTCGTTAGATCGCGTACCGTGAAGGTGTGCAGCGCCATGTTGTTCGATGGGATCACACCAGGCTGAACGTTCTTCGACACGATACCAACCCTGTCCATGAATACCGGACCCGTCAGACCGTAAGAATTACCATTGATAGAAACAACGGTTCCGTCGCGCGTGATTGGAATCTCGATTCGTGTCCATTTGCCTGTCAACGACGGGTCACTAACTTTGATAGTTCTCTCCCCAAAGTTGTCGTATTTTTGTCCTATGGAGACAAACATTCGGTTGTCTGGACCGTTGGCTGCGGTCGGCCCAGGCACGAACAAATAGAAAAAGAAGACATCTCCCTTCGACAACGTGAGAGGCTGAGGAAACACATAGCCTTTACTCTTATAGGGATCCGATTCAAATTTATAAGCTTTTTGACCACTGAAGACGGGGGTAGTAACTTGGGATGCAAATCCACCGAGTTCCCCTTCGTCTCCGATGAGGAATTCAGTGGGTTGCGCATGTTTCGTAGACGGTATAATTTTTGTTTCCAATTGTCGTCCGTCATCGAAATTCCAATAACCTACTAAATTGGCAGCATTCGATGCCAGCGATTGATCCTTTGTCGCTTTGATTTCTGATTGCGTGCGAGCTTTATTGAATAGCCGCAATTCGTCAACGCCATATCCCTTTTGCCCCACTGCAAGCGACGAGCCCCCGGCGGGAGGCAAGTAGTCTGTCTTTAAAGTGATGGTCTCAATCAGGACGCCGTTGACGTAAAGCGATGCCGACTTGCCGCTGACAGCGAGCGCGACGTGTGTCCACGTGTTGGCAGCAACGCGTGCATCTTGTAAGTCTTTCACAATGCGCTGACCATTGATGGTCGCGGACCAAACATTCTTGCCACCTACGTTCGCAACTTCGATCCGATATCCGTTCGTAGCAGTCGATCCGCCATCGATGACCACAACGCTTTGCGATGTGCTCGTCGGTAACAACGCGTTGGGCGTTGTCTGCAAGTAGGCTTCAATGGTAAAGCTGGTGGTTCGCAAACGATCCGTTAGACTCACGATCATCCTTGCGTCCGAATTACCGTCGATGAGCATCGACGGAGATGCAGCTTGCGAAGTCAACACCGTGCGTTGGCCGGTCGAATCGATGATCGCCGCTGATGTCGTAACCGGATCACGATCGGTGATGCTGATTCCAGGTTGCGTCAATAGGCCGGCAAAAGTCACCGTCTGGGCTTCGTTGATGTTCGGGACGGACGGCGGCAAGTTTACCGTTGGTGCCACGTTTCGAATGATCTGGAACGTATTTGCAGCTGCGTTGACGGCCACGCTTGGCCCATCGGTTTGGGCCGATTCATCGATCACGAGGTTGGTGGTCGACCCGCCAAGTCGGAGTACAGATAATACGGGCAACCTACTGAGCGCAGCCGCAGCCTTGTCGGCTGGCGCGGGCACATCTTGGCTTTGCGAATTCGTTCCGTCGAGAAGCGTACCGATCGCCAATGACTGCACCGACAGCGGGATATTTGGCAGGTCGGTCAGTTGCACTCGGCTGCCAGCAAGATTGAGAACTTGAAGACGGCTCAAGCCAATTGCCTGCCCCTTCTGTGGGCCTGAATCCGCCGTGCGAGGTTTGATGGCTGCAAGCGCACCGTCCTTCAGATTGTTGCCAGGGAGATCGAGCACGACCAGATTGGTCAAGTATTCTAACCCGCTCAGATCGGTGAAGACACTGTTACCGCTTCCAACGATCGATAGGTAAGCGATCGAAGCCAAGTCCGACGCACGCAGCGTTGTTCCCGGCCGTTTGTTCAACGCTTGATAGATCGCCTGAATCAGCAATGGGCTCTGAGGTAACGAAACGATCGGATTGATTTCGCGGCTCGGACCAGAGTTCTTTGCGAGCTGACTGATCGGGATGTTTGTCTGAGTGGAATCGGCAGATGTGACGTCGAGAAACTCATTGGTCTCACCAACGAAAGCATCCGAGCCGCTGCCACCGGTGATCTGATCGACGTCCCCGTGGCCGACCAACAAATCGTTGCCATCACCGCCGAACAATCGATCACCGTCTCGATTGGTGATTGCTTCTTGAACTTGAGTGTCATTGGGCGGAGACGCTTCCAAAGTAAAATTGGCGCTACTTTGATCTGAGGTCAAAACACGCAAATAGTACGTTCCAGCGGAGATTCCCATCAAGGACAGTGCCCCTGCGCCGTTCCGCAGACTGATGCCTTTTGACGAATACAATTCCAATCGCAGTTTCGGTACGGATCCTAGTCCCAATGCATCGGTAATCGTTCGAAATCCATCCCCTTCAAAACCATCACCGATGGTGGTGAAACGGAACCAGCGTTCCTTGACGGTGCTAGTAAGCGTGTAAGGTGAACCTGCATCATTAAAGTTGAAGACTCTAGCGCCTGTATCGGTCAGAAACGTTCCGCGTCCGGCGATTCCCGTCGTACCAATATCCACCGTGTTGAAAGGCGAAAATTGGGAAACGAACGAACCTGGGTAAACCGTGATTCGCCCACCATTGGCGCTGTCGCCAATAACCAGATCGTCAAAGCCGTCGTTGTTTAGGTCGAGACTGTTTGTTTTGGAAAACTCACCAAAACCTTCGTTTCGGTTCGCTTGTACCCAAAGATCAGCCGTCTGAATCGAGATCGTTTTAACTCCAGACGCGATCTTGTCCGTAATGGAATAAAACACCGCGACTCGGTTTTCCGTAAACGAGGGGCTCCCGTACCCTGGTCGCCTGATTGCCAAATCGAGTTTTCCGTCCCCGTTGAAATCGCCGGACGTTGCACTCATTGGAGAGGAAGCCGACCCCAAGTCTGTGATCACCATATCTGCTGGGCGACTTTGCAGATTCTTGTCGCTATTGGTACCCAACCACAGACTAAACTTGGTTTGTTCGCCATAACCGAAAAGTGTGGAACTAGAGCCGCTCGGGGCGCCAAGATAGTATCCGCTCGCAGTGAAGGCACTTGGACGACTGGCCACGGTCGAAGCGTCCACCGTATAGCGCCATGGAAACGACGCATTGAGAGGCATCGCGACGCTAGAAGCACCAAAGTTGATCTCGGATTGGCTTGCTGGCCGAAAATCGATTCCCTTGCCCAAGCCGAGAATCGAAGTAAGGTCCCGGCTAACGGTTTCGACACGCATTTCGATCGGGTTGTAAGTAATAGACTTACCGTAGCGCAATCTACCTAGAAATTCCATGAAGCCCTCGGGTACGTTTCGTGTTTCCTGTGACACAAAATCGAATGTTACCGAGGACGAAGGAGGCATTCCGACGAAGTCTCTTGCCCCTACCAACTTGGCACTCTTGACGTCTATCACGATCTTGCCTGAAGCGATTTTCGCGATCAATCCAAACTCCATGTCGACCGTCATCGTCGCGTTATCTGGTAAATAACTATTTGAGAATTTGTCTCTTAATCTCCACCCATTCCATGTCGATGTTTGACTTATTTTAATCGGTTGTTGGAATTGTCGATTCAATTGCTGCACTATCTGTTTGATATCTGCACGCGAGTCAATATTCAGCAGGAAGCCGTCTCCCGTTGTCACTGTACGGTTCGATTCGTACACGTTGTTGACGTTGCGTACAACGCGTGCGTTATCATTCAAATTAAGGATCGTATACGTGCGGCCGAGGCCGTCTTCGGGAAACGATCCCGAAATATCTTTCAAATGCACTAGCGGATTTAGAAAGATTTTGAACGAGTCTGCGAGATTATCCAGCTTGATCGACAACGCGAAGTTGGAAAGGCTCGACAGTGATTGTGATAGATTGGTTTCAACCTTTCTGCTGAACTTTGGTGTCACATCGAACTTGCCGACAAACCCATCTGTTGCTTGAACCTTGGTTGGACCTGCATCACTCGCAACCACGGGAGCAACGGCTTGGCTAGGGGCTCGCGTCGTCTCTTGAATCGAAACGATCCTTTGTGACTGCGGCGAAAGGAAGACAATTTTTCCATTCACATCCAATTGCGATAAGACTTTGAAAGGAAGATTCAATGCAGCAATTTTGGTATTGATCTGATCAACCAAAGATTGAGGTCCCTGCGTAGGATCCAAATCATCAATCTGATAGTTTGTCGTGCCGGTAATCTTCAAATCCACTCGCGTTCCAGCAATGATCGCGGCCTTGTCTACCGGAAGTTGTGAAGCCGCATAGGTATCGAAACTCACTTGAGCCTTGGCGCTAAGAATTCGACTATTGCCGTAGTCGATGGCATCCAAACCATTGCTCGCATATCCTTTGAGAATGGTTGGGGTTGGTAAGACGTTCTTATCCGACCGAACCATGATGGCTGCAACTGTTCCAGTATAGAGGTTGTTCCTCTCCGTAACGATACCAAACTGATTGTAATAAGTCGGACCGGAGGTCACGTTTGCACCCGTGATAACCACACCGCCGTTCCTCTCGGTAAATTGCGGGGCGCCGAGTTCGCCGCGTACATTCATGTCTCGGCCGTAATAGGAGCCGTTTACTAAAAGATCACTTGTGAGAATACCTTGCGAAGAACGCGCTCCGGCAAAGTTAACAGCTTGAAGGGATCGAATCAAACCTTGAAATTTAATCGACCGAGTGCTGCTAATGGTGCGCTGAGATGGCGATTTAACGCCGTACACAATGGTTGCATGCCCATATGCATCGGAGAGAGGCGAATTTTTTCTAGATATTTCGTCCCACATTATCGCATTTGGCTCATCAATCACTTGTCCCAGTTGTCCCCTATCTCGTCCCGGTTGTGAGAGCCAAGTATCACCATATGGTCCCCGAAAGATACCTGAATCGAGGAAAACCAAATCCATTAATCCGTCGCCATTGAAATCTCCTGCCGTCTGAAACCCTTCCGCAGATTCGTTCAGAACATAGTCCGCTGCATCGGCAACGTTGGTAATTTTCGATAGATCGATCGGTCGAGTGAAAAGGTACTTGCCACCAACAAGGTAGTCTGTTTTGCCGTCTCCGTTAAAGTCACCAACGGAAACGATCCTGTTACCTGCACCGACGAGAACAGAGTTTGTGTCCGGTTCGGGAGTTGGCGTTATTCGTAGCGAGAACCCTTCGTCTCCTGGATTATTGATTGTTCTTTCTGTCGGAGTCGTTTCCCCGGCGCGTTGTAAGTAGAAATTGACGACAGAAGCTTCCTGTACAACGACAATCTCGTTAGCTCCCTTGTTCAGTTTGGGAATAAATGTTGCCACAGAGCTAAATCCAAACGTATCCGTGATCGACCCGCCAGAATGTATTGTTAAACTCGACGGTGAACCACCGTTCGGCCGACCAACCTCAACTCCGTTGACGTAAATCAAAGACGGTTTACGATAGTCGCGCGCGATGAATTCTAGTCTGGCTGCCGATGTATTTGGGTCGTCAATCTGAAACGTGCTCCGAAAGTAGTGAAGCCCACGAGTGGCCGCTTCGTCCGGCGAAGTAGCACTAATGGTTGTTGAGCCCCATGCCAAATTCGCCCTGCTCTCAGTCGTTGGAACAGTGCGATCGTTCACATAAGGAAATACGTAGTCCAGCTTCTGCAAAACAAAGTTACCCCCGATCCAATTGTAGATGTTCAGACTGGAAGGCGCGGGTTTTGCATTCACTGTATAAGTAGATGCCTCGGGCAGCGGCAGTGCCTGATCCAGATTCGCGCGAGTTGTAATACCGGTAACTTTCCAGTTCGTAACGTCAGACACGAGGACCGGTCCAGGACTCTTTGCTACCGTTACCGACGAACGCACTGTGTCGGTACTGGTGAATGGGGCTGCGAGATCATACGAGTAGAATTCGGTTGGGAATTGATTCGAGGGACCTTTGTTGCCGCGCCACGGGAGATAGTCGTCGTAGATGTTGCGGTCCGTCGCGCTGTTGTAGATGTCCGGCTCGTTGCCAAATATCCTGTCGTCGCCGCCACCACCATCGATCGTATCAGCGCTGAACGCCCCGACGAGATAGTCATTTCCCGCCCCGCCGCTTATCGTATCATCGTAATAACCGCCATACAAAGCGTCGTTGCCATCACCGCCGCGGATCTCCAATTGCGCAGCGCTCCCCGCTCCCTTTTGGCTCGCACCTAAACCAATGCCCCAACTTTCTTGAAACTTGGGTGAATCCAACTCATTCTTGAACGCGCCAGTGGAGACTTCTATCTTGTCATTGTCTTTCGAGACCGAGAAATTCGGATCTGCGTGAAAAACGTCATCCCCGGCGCGAAGATCCACGACGGTGTTTTCGATTTCACGCGTCGTGTAGTTCAAATACTGCTGCTGATAGAAAGTCCCGTTATTATTCGCATCGACATAGGTTGCGAATTCTTGACGGCCAATATCCCAGACAGCGCTGGTGAACTCCCAACGTTGCAGTCCCGCGTTGAACCTGATGGCAGCGATGTCCGGTACATCGAAACCACGTCGATCCTTGTCACCACCGAGATACAATACGCGGTCGGTTCCGTCGCCACCGATCATTTCATCCGATGCTGTGTTTTTAGTCGTTGCAGCTTGACCAGCGAACAACGATGCCGGCCCGCCCCCTAAAACCGGCAAATAGTCCGGAATGATTTGGAATGTATCGTTGCCATTGCCACCGAACAACAAGTCCGAAGCGCCTCGATCGAGGCCGCCCGACAGCACGTCGTTGCCGTCGCCACCAAACACCCAATCTTCGCCAGCGCCGCCCATGAGAACGTCGTCTCCCGTTCCACCCATGAGCACGTCCTTACGTACCGCATTGAGTCCGATGGATTGGCTTACGATTTCGCCGGTCGTCTTTGAATCTCCATCGAGGTTGAATTGCAAATCGTAAACCGTGGGGCGAAGGTTATTGAAAACCTTGACCAAGTAATCAACATTCGGCTGCAACGCCGATAAACTAATGGCCCCATTGCTTCCTGTCGCGATTGGCTTCTTGGTATCGGCTGCTGCATAGATCTCAAACGAGAACTTGTCGTCCGTGGAAAGGCTCAATTTTTCGATGGTGGACCGTGTTTTCAGCGAATTGTTGGCCAAGCGGAACTTGTACCAATCGATGTCGCTCGGGTGGTCGATGGTTAGGTTGCTGATTGTTTTCTCAGCGCTGATGGTGCCCACGTCGAATGCGCCAGTCGCCGTATCATTTCGAGTGACCAAACCGTTGACTTTGCCTTGTTCGGTCTTGTCGACCAGGATGGCTTTGCCCGTTCGATCGATGATCGTATCGTCGCCTGCTCCACCATCGACCCAGACTGTCTTTTGAACCGTTGGCCCAATCGTTACTCGGTCGTTTCCACCCAGCGCGTCAACGATGATGATGTCATAATCGTTGTCGCGATTGAGAATGCTCGTGAGCGGCTTGGCAGTGTCTTTTGCCTTAGCTGCAATGTTGACTAACTCCTCATCGGTCAGCGTTCGACCTTCACCAATCCGGCTCATCTCTTCGGCGATGTTCAAGTATCTATCGGTGCTGTCCCACTGAGCGCCACCGGTGGCCGAGAGCGCATTAAAGTCCAAGCGCGCGGACGCAGCGAAACTAAAGTGACCGTTGTTTTCGGTAAGTCGGGTGATCAAATGATAGTCCGACAGCTTGCCCGGCTCGGTAACGAAGTCAACTTGGATTTGATCGTTGGCGTTGCTGCCGCTGACATACCAAACCTTGTTCGATTGCTTGGCATAGGTCGACCAGCTCGAACCACCCGAGCCCTGATCGAGCGATTCGAGTCGGGTACCGTCACGACGGAAAAGTACGTCGTTGCCCGATTGACCATGCATGAAGTCCAGCGAAGTACCGCCGAACAAGAAGTCATCTTGGCTTTGACCCAGCATTCGATTAAAGCCGGTGTCTTCCAAGACGGGATCGACTCCCATCGTGATCGCGATGGATTCGCTCGTCGCTGGTGCAGAGGTGCGAACGGCTGCATTGGAATCGATCGTTACGACGCTAATCGTTTGTTCGTTAACACCATCAAACGAGCGATCGTTCGACTTGCTGTTATCGATCGAAAGTTTGATCGTCGAGATCTTATCACCATCGGCGATCCCATCAGCAACGCCACTCACAGTAACCGTCTGCGGAACATTCCAGTTCGCGGAGGTGAATTTCAGTGTCGGCTTGTCGATCGCGACTTCGCCGCTGTTACCTACGTTCAACGCGACGACGACATCACCCGTTGGTTGTTTAGGCAATTGAACGGTAAAGGTCGCTTTACGAGTCGTTTCATCGACAACGATACTTCGCGTCGAAAGCTTGCCGCTCGCGTCTGCATAAACTCCAAAGCCGCCGTTGGGAACGAGCTTCGCAAAGGCAGAGGCGTTGGCCAAGTTTTGCGTAGGTTGATTGAAGACTGGTACTAACAGCGGGTTGGGTGCGATGGACCATGCGTAAAGGATGTTGCGCCCCGATCCACCGAGCACGTCTTCGGCACCTTGGCCACCGAACGCGATGTCGACATCGTTCGGGGAGCCACTGCCATTGTCGAGCAGCAAGCGATCGTCGTCGCCGAGTCCATAGAGAATGTCGCTTCCGGAGCCGCCATCGATGCGATCGCGGCCAGGTGAACCGACGAGCAAGTCGTTGCCGCCACCGCCATCAAACACGGCAACCCAATCGCGGCTTCGTGCAGCAAGAGCCTTCAGGTCGATCGGATCGCGATCATTGCGATTGGTGATGTCGAACGGTGCAAAGATGGCGCCGTTGCCAAGTTCAGCCGCTCGAATACCGAAGCCGATCTGGTCGTTACCGCCAAGGCCAGCGATTTGGAATTGCTCGATCTCGGGTTGCCCGGCCGAATTGGCCCAGCCCATCACGATCGATTTATTGACCCCGGCTCCCGCAATTTGAGTTGAAAAGTCCAGTGCAAGTTTCGGCTGTTGACCAGCCACAGCTTTCGTTTGCGATAGAACAAATGTGTCATCGTTGTCAGACCCTTGGAAGACCAATATGTCGGTTGCATTATCGTCGGGCACATCACCTGCGGTACGATTGCCATAGTGACCACGCACCAATTCATCGTCCTGACGAATGCCGTCTTCGAGAGGGATTAAGAAGCGATCAATACCTTCGCCACCGTATTGCGTATCCTTGCCAGCTTCTCCGGCGAAGGTATCGGAACCCGCTCCGCCGAGCATCAGGTCATCGCCGCCACCGCCGAACAAAAGGTCATCGCCATCGTCCCCGACGAGCAAGTCCGGGACACCTTGCGTTTGGATCTAAATACCGGTCAAACGGACATAGCCAATCGTGACATCATCGCCATACATTCGGTCATCGCCACTGCCGCCCACGATCAAATCTTTGGTGACGTTACCACCGTGGATGACATCGGAGCCCCCTTCGCCAAAGAGTTGCTCTCCATTGAGCTCAAAACCACCAAACGCGAGCAGCTTGTTGGTTGGCAATCCAACGATGGTTGTCGGTACATATGCAAATATTTCGTCATCGCCTGATCCACCAAAGATTCTCTGGGCCGAAAGATTTGGCGATGCATCGCCAAACACCTTGTCGGTACCTCCATCGCCCATGACTTGATCGATG
Organism: Pirellula sp.; assembly: GCA_031424235.1. Lineage (GTDB taxonomy): Bacteria > Planctomycetota > Planctomycetia > Pirellulales > Pirellulaceae > JBKCUI01. The sequence goes on along the minus strand of JANPHB010000239.1, from coordinate 55,254 downwards.
CCATCGTCACCGTGGACAACGTCGTTGCCGCCGCCGCCGCGAACGACGTCGTTCCCCTCATTGCCATGCACATCGAGATCATCCCCGTCACCTGCATCGATATAGTCATCGCCCAATCCGCCGATAACAACATCGACACCACCACCTGCCATGATCGCGTCGTTGCCTAGGCCTCCGATGAGCTTATCATCTCCATCACCGCCATCGCCATCGTAGCCATTGATTACGACCGCAGGCGTAATGAATGGAGGTTGATAGCCCGCGATGGCAAAGACCGCCATGTCCGCATCGTCCCAGCGAGGAGGGCGAACGTAGTTGGCGGGATTGTTGCGATCAAACAGTTTGCGATCTGCGAGCGCACCTGCGCTGTCACCAAACATCGCATCGTCGCCATCGCCGCCGATAACATTATCTTTGCCAAATCCACCGATCAGCAAATCGTTTCCAACGTCACCTTTAATGTTGTCATCGCCTGAACCGCCATCGATCAGGTCGTCCCCCTCCATACCATTCAGATCGTCGTTGCCAGCGTCACCAAAGATTTGGTCGTTACCAAGATAGCCATAAATAACATCGTTGCCCGCACCGCCGCGCAGAATGTCGTTTCCTTGATCGCCATAGACGATATCATCGCCGTCACCGCCGTCAGCTTGATTGTCGAACGATTCTTTGACCGTTAGATCTTGTTCGGTCACGTAGAGAACGTCGTTACCCGCGTCGCCAAAGAGTTGGTCGCTGTTCGTACCGCCGACCAGGATGTCGTTGCCGTCGCCACCGCGCAGAATGTCGATCCCTTGACGACCCAATAGTGAGTCGATGCCCTCGCCACCGAAGAGTTCATCTTCGTCGAAGCCGCCGTCGATCGTATCACTACCTTCGTCACCATAGAGCATATCGCGGCCTGCTTCGCCGCTAATGTTGTCATTGCCTTTGCCACCGTGAATCGTGTCGGCACCTTTTCCGCCAGTGATCTTGTCAATGTCATCACCGCCGTCGATTTCATCGCTGCCGTCACCACCATCGAGCGTGTCGAAGCCAGCTTGACCGTAGATCAGATCGTCACCTGAACCACCGGAGAGTTTGTCGTTGCCGGCGCCACCGCGTATCGTATCGTTGTCGGACCCGCCATCGATGACGTCATCTTCATCACCACCATCGATCGTGTCGTTACCAAATTCACCGTAGATCGTGTCGGTCCCTGCGCCACCATTGATTTGATCGTCGCCGAGTCCACCCTTGATAAGGTCCTTGCCTGCACCGCCATCGATGCTGTCGTTGCCGCTGCCACCATAAAGTTTGTCATCGCCGTCACCACCGCGCATCGCGACACCGATGGTCACTGCCGAGTCGACGGTGATCTCATCGTTGCCAGCACCACCATCAACGGTAACTTGACTGATGTCATCAAATATTTGAGTGACACCGTAGCCCGTGACAATGATTTGACTTGCTTTGGCACCTGTTTGGATCTTGATGACGTCGTTGCCATCCTTTAAGTCGAGTTTCTCTTTTTGCTTGTCGGTATAACCGTTGCCACGATTGCCTGCTCGTGGGCCGACATTGATCATCAGTTCTCCGCCGAACTTCGTTGCGATTTGCGGGACAACTGGGGCTGGGCGTTCCAATTGGAAGTTAACGATATCGATGCTGCCTAGATCCCAGGTCTTGGTAAACGTAAATGGATCGATGCCCAGTGTTACTTCGGCCTTGGCTTCCGCCCAGACTTTGCCTGACACATCAAAGATGAAAATTCCGGGCACGTCGATCCCAGCGATTTTTACGGTCTCTTTTGCGTTCTCGATCAGCTCATTCACGCGGATCTTGCCGTCGTTGTTGTTGTCGTGAAGGTTAAAATCGACCTTGGCATAGATGCCACCGCCCACTTTGGCGCTCACTAAAACCGAGTCAAAGAAAGCATAGATTGCCAAGCCTGCCGTCATGGTTACTTCGGGGATGTCTTCTCCGCCGGTGAACTTCTCTCTGTCTTTCAAGAACAGACCGTTGAGTAGATCGAGCGGATTCTTGGTGTTGACAAACTGGCGGATGCCGGATGTATCCATTCCGAAACCGAGGTCAACCGTTGTCTTGAAGGTACCAGCTAGTTCAACGCCAACGACTGGGAACGGCGGAATACGGAACTGCTTGCCAATGGTCGCTTGAAAGCCGAACTTGGGCAACTCCAAATACATCAGATCGATATCTTGACCGACGAGCAATGAGAAGATCGACGTCGGATTGCTCAAGATCGGGAAGGACAGGTTGAACTGACCTTCTTTGAACGTGCCAGCCGATTTGGTCATCTTCTTCGCATCGTACTTGTTGCCGGGCTGCTTGAGTTGTTTCGATGCGTTCTTAGTGGCTTCCGTAAATCGCTTTTCGAAGTCCGGAGCAGTCACCATGTTGGTGATCCCAGGGACCAGTTTCTCCGCAGTACCGAGCAGCGGATTGCTTTGACGCAGTGAACTTGGATCCAACTGGAAACTGCCGATCGTCAACCACAAGTCGTTGCCAACATCGGTCGGGATACTCGCGGTCAAGTCATTGAAGATCTTCACGGCGTCAATGAACTGTACGACAGCCCGCACGTCCGATCGACCAATCGCAAAGAGGCGAGCCATGTCGAGCAAAGTAACGGGTTGGCCCGCGAGATCACTCAAAACAGGAATAGGATCCGACAGTGTCTTGATGATCGGATCGAGTGGCTTGAGCGTCTCTTTGACTTTGCCGAGTGCTTTGCCCGCGAAGTTATTGAAGAACTCGCCGAGACTGAATTCGACATTGTTGATCGCGATCATGTTGGGCAAGTTCGGGATCTTCGGCTTGGACGTCGTTTCTGCGGGCTTCTTATCCGCAGCTCCAGCGGCTACAGCGGCAGCCTTGGGGAAGTTGAATCGCCAATCGAGATTCAAATCCGCGCGAATGGTTGGAAACGCACCGCCGCCAAGCTCGGTCTTGACCTTGAAGTTGAGGCTGGCTGCACCATCAACCATGAAATCAACGGCTTTACCCTTGAGCTTTGCGAACTCAGGGATCGTCAGCTTCGTGTCCTTGTCATCTGGATCGTCCTTAAGGTCGATCGTAAAGGTCGCACGGAAGTTGCTCGGCTCCAGTTTCGTAACGGTGCCAAGCCCTTTTTGCACGCTCTTGGCGTCTACCGGCAATGCTCCAGTGCCGTCGACGACAAACGCGGTAAAGGCAGCAACGAACGTTGCCGACTTGGTCGCGTCATTGGCGATCGTCGCAAGGTCTTGAGCGGTCGGGGTCGCAGATTTGGTGCTGAACGTGATCTTGCGCGTAATATTATCATAGACCACGGAGTCGGCGGTTTGCTTCGTTTTGAATTCAAAACGAATATTGCCGAGCTCGGTGCTCGGGGACTTGGGCGCGATGGAGATCGCAGGTTTGGCTTTGCCTGCAGCATCTTTGCTGGTGCTGCCGATGACCGAACCGGCTGGAATCACAGCCTTGTCACCGTCGGCGACCACGTTCAATGAGAACAATGCATTAAACGAATCGGATTGATTGGCCTTGGTTGCGAGCGTTTTGCCGGTGGTGAGGACCTTGCCGCTGGCATTTTGCTGAATCGAGAACGTAATGAGTCGTCTGCTCGAGTCATACGATGCACCAACGGCACCTTCGGTCGCGACGGCTTGATAGGCGATCGCGATTCCTTCGAGGTTGCGATCGGCGGTTTTGGCGGTTACCAACAATGGATAGCCGGTCGTCCCATCAGCGTTTTGCACAGGCAGCCGAGCTCCCGGCAGATCTTTCGCGCTGGCAGCCAGGAATCCTAGCTTGCCCGTTGCGCTCAAGCCGGGTGTCGATACGTTCACCGAAACCGTCAGCTCATTGCCGAACACATTGCCGATCGCATCTTTAGCGATGATTGGTTGGCCCTTGTCATCGACCATACCGGTCTCAATATAGAAACCGCTGGTCGCATCGATACCTACCATGAATACAAAGTCGATACCGATATTACCTTGGATCGGCGCGTCAACGGCGAAGTCTAAGCCAGGTACGCCGATGTCGAAGCCAGGTCGCGTACTGAAGCTGATGTCCTTGCCAAGTTGCATTTCAAAACGAACGCCTTCGGGCAAACCGTTCGCTCCCTTGACGACGCGAATACCGACGTCATCTGGAGATACGACACCATCTTTTTTCCAAAGGCCATCGGGACCAGGGCTATGCGCATCCTTGAGGAAATTGATACCGTCCGGACCAAGCCCCGCGTAAATGATTTGTTGAACCTGTTCTTTGACGAGCTCCTCTGCGTCGCTTACGAGTTGCAAGCCAGCAGAGACCTTGTTCTTCATGTCCTCAAGGAACTTGGCTTCGTCTTTAAGCTTGTCGCCAACAATCGGCAACGAGATGCCGAACACTTCGCCGTTCATCGCGTTGATGAGCAAGTCAAAGGCACCTTCCCAGCCACCCACCATAGCCGAAAGATTGCTGAAACCACGATTTTTCAGCGCATCGATCCCACCTGTGAAGAGCTGGCCGACGACCGCGTTGCCGCTTGAATCGACAATGATCTTGCCATTTTTATCGCTGATATTGATCTTCGGCTTAAAGCCCTTGTCGAGTAGGTTATTGAGGGTGAACTCGAATTGCAGTCGCGGATCGTTCGTCGTCAAAGGTGTTTGGCTGATGGTACCGTCGGGTAGGAGTTCATGTCCTTTAACGAAGGTTGGCAAGCCTTTAAGTTTGATCGGCAAGACTGCCTTGACTTGCCCCTCGAGAGCTTGTTTAAACGTCCCTGTCAAGTTGGCACTATCGATACCGATATCCGCCAGACCGAGCGACTGGCCGACGATGACGTTAAAGTTGCCGGATCGGACAGGATCAGGTATCGCTTCCTTTGAGGTTACGTCGTCGTCGAGGGTAATGACGGTTACGGTCTTGTCCTTGGCCGTCTTGAGATCGGCAGGCAATCCCGGTGCAGCCTTGTCCACGCTGAGTTTGATGAGCGTCGACTTCTTGCCATCGGTGATCGTATCATCGACACCCTTCACAAAGACTTCGTACTTTTCGTTGGCAGAAGTAAAGGTCAACTTTGTTGAGGACTTGAAGGCAGCATCGTTGGGTGGAGTTGCACTACCTGTGAATTTGCGAATCGCGATGAGAGCTTCTTTGTCGTCGCTCACTTCGATCGTTACCGATGCTGTTTCGCTACCTTGCAAGGTACTGCCGAGAGAGACCGTGAACTTGTCGTAGTTGTTGCTACCAGCACCTGTCTTGATCTTGGCATCGGCCTCGGAGAGCGTCACGGTTCCGATATTGGTAGCGAACTCGTTGAGATAGCGGCGGCCATCGGGAATCGGTTCATTGGTTTCGCGGAGCCCGACTGCAAAGGTTGCACCACCAGCGACCTTGGGATCACTGCCCCCTGGGAATATGTTGGCGGAACCATTCTTGACCTCGAGCCCTAACGGACCGAGTGAAGTCGTAATGTTGATGTTGTCCGCGTCCGCATCCGCCGTGAGTTTCACTCCGGTACCGAGCTCTTCTTTAAGGCTCCATTGTGGGGTTGCATTGCCTGCTCCAAGCTTTGGGGTTGCGTGCAACGTAACCGTTCTCGCGGCGACATTAACGCTGGCAATGCGGAACAAGTTGGCTGTTCCCGTATCGGATTCTTTGGTTCCACCGGTAGCACCGTCGATGACTAAGAATGCGTTTGGATTGAACGCCGACATGTCGGTTGTGGCTGGGAAAGTGATGACGTTGGTTGCCGAACTAGCGATCACATCTGACGATGCGCCGCCGGCGGTCAATACCAAGCCGCGTCGTTTGAGCGTCCATTTGGGAGTGCCTGTTAAATTCGCGCCCGCCGCATCGGTAGGTTGTTGGATGAGGGTCACTTGACGGGTTGCAGCAGCCATGCTGCCAATCTTGAACAAGTCTGATTTCTTGTCGGTGTCCCCTAAACCACCTGCTGCACCCGCGAGCTTTAGGAAATCGCCAGCGGTAAACTGGGCCATGTCCGTACCGGCTGGAAATGTCACAACCTTGGCGGTGATCGAGCCGATACTTTGTGTGCCACCCAGGACTTTACGGGTATCATCTGAATACAAGAACGGCTTTGGACTGGTTGGGTCCGAAACGTCGAGGCCAATGGACAAGGTCACATCGGCGCCCGCTTTGACCTTCAAGTTGCCTGTCGAATTGACATCGACGATACTGCCCAACGCTTTGATGGCATCGATCGAAGAGAGATCGAGATTGAGCGGCGCATCTTTTTCGATGCTGGTTCCATACACGATATCCAATCGAAGTGCAGGTTTGCCAACGACCGACTCGTCGTAGGAGAATCGAACGCGTTTGGCCGAGATCGCCTTTTGGATCTTGGCGGCAATTTCATTGAGTTTGGAGACCGGATCTTTTTCAAATTCGACCAAGAAGTCGGAGAACTTGACGGCAAGGTTGAGAGAATCGCGAAGGTTGATACCAAGCAATGGAATATCTTGACTGAACAATGGCAGTTCATCGACGTTCATGTTTTGCAAGAACTCGAGACCAGCTTTGATGCCTGATACGACACTCGCAAAGTCGAGCTTTTTGAGACTGTTCAATCGATCCCGAATGGCCGATGCGACATTTGGGTAATCGATTTGAATTTCTTTAGGTTTGCTAATGTCGGGAACAGTGATTGCAATTTTCGAATTCAATGCCAAACCTGGGATCGGCAAGGCGGCCTCGACAGAGAATGGCAAATCAAAGGTGGCCGAACCGCCGAACGCAGGGCGAACGAGGAAGCCGCTCTGAGCTGCCGTGAAGCCGAGGGCCGTAAAAGTCGGTACGTCCACGGTCCTGGCGCGACCGTTGTTGACCGTAACCAATAGCTTTGACCGATCGTTTGCGAATTTGATGGCGGTGCCTGCAAGCTTGGCATTGATACCATCGACCAGATTCTTCATGGTGCCGTAGGCGGTGGTACCATCGAAGGCAACATTGACGACGTTGTTCTTATCGTCCGCGGATACCGTTGCTTCAAAGTTAACACCGGCGGGAATCGGGAACGTGGGTTTGAAGGTAACCTGATCGGATGCAATGTTGGCCCGATTGAGACCTAACGCCGACGCTTGATTGATGGTGAGTCGCAGCGCTGCCTTTTGAATATCGCTTAGACCTGTTGTTTTGAGTGCGACCGTTACTTCGCCTGCGTTGGCTCCAGCGCTAGCTACGGCCAACGATGAAAATGTTGCATCGGCATTGAGCTTGGCTACGAGGGCTGCTACATCTGCGACTTGGCCGACGGGGATTTTGACGTTGGTATCTGTACCGTGTACCGTAATCGCCAACGTTTCACTCGGCGTTACTGGGAAAGCAACGTCCTTTTGCGCCACAAGCTTCGTGGCGTGGCTAGTGACGGCATTCATACTTTCGCTAAGAGTGACGCGACCATCAAAAATCGGGCCAGGGTCTTGAATGGCCAAGGTTCCGCCGACCCGTGCTGAGCCGGTACCGCCAGTGACGTTGACACCCACGATGCCAAGACTCGCACTGGCTTTGTCGATGGTGGCATCGAGGTTGGCGCCTGCATCAAGCTGCATGTTGCGAATGAAGACATTGTCGAGAATGGATTTGCCATGCAAGCCAGAGCCTTCGATGACGGAATCCCCGCGGAAGATCTTCCAAGCGTACGATCCATTGGGTGCAACGGAGGCGGGAGTTGTTTCCAGTTCGGTGGTCGTTGTCCCCTTGGTCAACTTCGTAATGCGCAGGTTCTCGGCATTGATTTGGATCGTATCGCCGACGCGCGGAGGAGCGTCGACAGCGAGGTCCGAGTTTTGGAGAGTGAACTTGCCGGCGGCGATAGTTGCTTTATTGACGCTGCTTTGAGCGATCGGGTCACCTGAGACATCGCTCTTGCCAAGTCCGGCGATGCCCAAAGCGATTGCGGCTCGGGAAGAACCTCGATTTTCGACTTTGAGTTGAGCAGAGCCTGTACTGCTGGGCGCAGTGGAGATCGGCAAGGTGCTGTCGATCAGTTTGAGACCGGTAAGATCGCTGTTCGCGGTAAGCGCGACTTTGCCTTTCGCGTTTTTTTCGATGGCATCATTGATGCGCTTGATGATTTGTCCGAAATCCGTGGCTGGTTGGTCTACAGCCCAATCAAAATCGCCTGTTCCCTGCGTGGGTGTTGGGGAAATAGTAATTTTACTGTTGGCTACATCGATCGCATCGATATTGAAGCGATCGGTCCGTTCCTTGCCGTCGACGCGATTGATCAGCGACAGGATCATGTCCTTTTTCACGCCGCTCAAGTCGGGTTTGCCTGCGAATTCGACAACGTTAGAAGTGTTGCCTTGAGCATCGTTCACCACTTTTGCCTTGATTGTCGAGTTGATCGGTTTGATCGATTCATCGAGGTCAACTTCAAAGGCTGTACCGTCGGCCAGCGTGATCTTTATATCCGTGCCGGCTGTGGTAAGCAGTTCGCCACCGCCGTTGAGCAACGTCAAAGGTCGGCTCGTACGGAAGTCGATCGAACCATCGGGTTTTTGATCCGCGATTTTGTCGATGTTTTCGGAGCCAGGAGATTGGAGCAGCACGATGAAATCGAAGTGTGCATCGACTTGTGCGGAGAGACTTAAATTGCTCTTATCGATGCCCAATTTTCCGATGTCGGCGAGTTCTAGATTGAAATTGAGAGCGGTATCAGGCACCTTCGCCACGTGATTGAAGTCGATGGGGAACATCAATCCTCGAGCAGGATTGGTGGCAGGGTTATTGTCGCCATCAAGATTCAGATCGGACTTGTAACCGATTTTGCTGCCGATACGCGTTGCAAGGTCTTGGACATTTTTGAAAGCCACATCGCGCGCGTCGCTCGCGATTCCAGTCGCTGTATTGACGATTTGGCCGGCAGTGTTCTTCGCCGATTCGCGAGTCTTGCTTACGACCTTGGCATCGAAAGCTTCTTTGAGATTGATGACGTCACCGATCTTTTTGCCGTCGGTGAATGGGATCTCGGTCTGGAACACTTCCGATTGCGAGATATTACCGAAGTAGTCGTTGAGGCGATCGAAGATACCTGCGATGACGGTTTTACCCATCGCTCGGAAGTCCTTCATTTCATCGGGCACGACGAGATACACGTTCGGATCCGCAGCATTCGCGCTTGTTTTGCTAAGATCGAATTTGCGATCGAAGAGGTCATCGTCTTTGATAATGAGCGATTGGTTGTCGACGATCTTGCTACCGCCGATTTCGACGGTGAGGGGCAGACTCAAGCGCAGGCTCTTGTTCGAGGCTGAGTCCGTCTTCAGTCCGAAAACTCCCGGAACGCTGGCTGCGGTCGTCTTCAAAGCCGCGAGTGAGAAATCAAAGGACGGGGCTGCGGCGGCTCCGAAATCCATCGGTAAGGCCACATCCAAAGCGAGCTGTGCGTTCTTGACAGACGCGCCCGCAACACCGACGGAAGCATCAAAGTTCGAGAGTGTCGTTGTCGCCTTGGCAACGATTCGCGAGCCTTCGGTCTTGGTCCCGTCTTTCAGCGTGAACTTGACGATGTCGCTCGGTGCACCACCGATTTTGGACAGATCGATATTGATAGCGGCACCGAAGTGCAGTTCGAAATTGAGATCGGTGGTGACTTTGCCGATGTTGGTTTCGACGGATGCCGCTTTGAGTTGTTCGCCGAGATCGTATTCGAACTGAAAAGACTTTGCGAGATCGATGTCAAAGCTGGCTGCGAAACTGACGTTGGGTATGAGTGTCGGCAACGAAGCCATCTTCCCAAGAGCATCGTTGGAGATGCCAGCCAGTCCTGACTGGAAAAGCTTTTGCAGGTCTTCGCTTGTCGGCTGTGCCGAATCAAGAAATTTATTGACGGGTGTGATAAACCGTTCTCGTAGCAACTGATCTACGTTGACTACATCACCAATCTTTTTGTCAAGGATTGGAATAGTAGTGTTAAGTAAATCAGATTGTTTTAGGTTGGTAGAAAAACCGCCGAGCGCCTCAAAGGCTTCTTTGAGGCCAGCTTTTTCGCTTGCGCTGAGGACCGCCATTATTTCGCGGCGTTCGAGAGATTCGAGTTGGGGTAGGCGCGCCAACAATGCAGCTCGATTTTGTCGTTTTGTTCGGTCTGAGTTTTTGATTCGGGGCTTCTTGTTTGACATTTCGTTCTCGATAACTGAAGGGCGCGAGCGCGCTTTTTAAGTTCAATCTAATTATTTCGTTGTCGTTAGCAAATTCGATAGAACAATGAGGTAAGGCCTTTGAGTCGGTTATTCTTTCGACTTTGAATAACCAGTCTTAAGAAGGAGATTGCGACGCTGACGGAAGATGAGCAAGCCAGAAGCAAGTGTCACGAGCGCTATCGAGCCAGGTTCAGGCACTGCTGCAATCGAGCCGTTGATCGCGAAGGTGGGGGTGCTGACTAAACCAGAAACATCGTTAGATTGATTATTGGGAGAACCGAACCGAATTCCATTATTGGCGTCGAATGAGGCATGAAGGCCGGTAGGCAAGAGCGATGGATCATTTGCCCCAATAACCAATCCGTTCGGGGCCGCAATGAGCGTTCCAAAAGTCAGCCAGTATTTCGTTCCTGCCGACAGCGAAACAGCTCCACTGGGTGAGAAGGTGACGGTGCCAAAACTGGAGGTGACGAATTGATTTCCAAAGGTACTAAGTGCCGTCGAGGCAGGATTGCCGCCGACGTCGCTCCGAAGCTCCAGAGTTGCAAAGCCAGGATCGGTGCTGGAACGCAGACGTATGTCGACGCTAGACAGAGTAAGCGGAGTCGCGCCGACCGTGAAGCCTATTGAATATGCGATAGATGACTCGAAAGCTGCCAGGGCACCATTGTCATTGGAGCTTGAGGCCAAGTTGCCAAGAATTAGATCGCAACGGCCAGTCGAACCACAGAAGACACTGAAGAAAAACAGTGCAGCAAGGTGAAGTGATCGTGAAAAGAGAAATAAAACAGAGCTAATTAGGGGGGGAGTCGGCATGGCAGGATGGAAAGGAGGAAACGAATAGGGAATCTGCGCTGAACCCCACTGAAGGGGTGTCGCGTTTTCTGAATTCGTAAGTTGTCCAACATTGCCAGAGGATCGAACGGTCATACTTTAATTGCTTTCGGTATTCAGTCCAGCGTTCTGGCGATGGAACAGTGTTGAAAAAGACAGACGCGGTGCGGAGAGCTCAAGAGATTTGACCCTCTGGCAGGGACTACCGCGAATTCGAGAATTCGGGACCTGAGCTCTCCGCAGCGCCTCGGTCTAGAGGCTCAGTGTCCGTAGGGTGCATGTTCGCGACGAAAATTCTCGAAAAATTCGAAAAATTTGAAAACAAGCTAAAGATTTATCCAGGCCTGCGATTGAGGCGAAAAAACGAACAAATCGCCCGGACAATATTCCTGAGGGATTCGTTGGTCCACTTGAAGTGCTTAAAATGTTCTAGGATATTCCCGCCTCCAAGAACTACTTAGGCGAGCGGCAGCATGAATCCAACCTTAGCACGACGCGCAAGCTAGTGAATCAACTATCCAATTCACTAGCTTGCGCGTCGTGCTAGGTATTTGAACCCGCCGCTCGCCGTAGCAGCCTACTCGCCAAAATAGCCCCAAACCATTGCCTCATGCAGCTCAATTCCCCTGATTCGGATGAACCCGTTACCTTATGGATCCGACAACTTGAACAGGGGAAGTCAGCGGCCGCACAACCGCTTTGGAATCATTTCTGCCATCGTCTAATGGAAATGGCAGAACGTCGATTATCGCCGCAACTTCGTCGCACTTATGATCAGGAAGATGCAGCCGTTAGTGCTTTTCATAGCCTGTGTCGAGTTGTGACTGAACGTCATGCTGACTTGCACAATCGTGTCAATTTATGGCGACTCCTTATCACTATAACGGAGCGAAAGATTTCAAATCGAGTGCGCGATGAGTATCGTGAGAAACGGGATATCCGTCGGACCGTCACTGAGAGCTGCTTTCTCGAATTGCCGGCAAAGGGAGGGCTAGATCAAATTGCAGGTCGCGAGCCGAGCCCGGAGTTTGCCGCGGAGTTCGGCGACTTGTGCGAAGCGCTATTGCAATCGCTCGCGGATGACTTTTTGCAACAGGTGGCCGAGTTAACTTTGATGAGTTACGATAGCGAAATGATCGCCGTCAAACTGGGAGTTAGCCAAAGGACGATCGAACGTAAATTGCTTATCATCCGGGCGCGATGGGAAAAGGAAGGATTTTGAACGAAAGCAGAACGTTAGAAAATCTGCCACTCGAGGAGCTAGAGCTAGTCGATGCAGCTTGTGATTCCGTGAATCAATCTTGGCTCAAGGGCGAACCCACCCGCATCGAAGAGATCGTTTTGGGAGCTCCGGAATCATTGCGCAGAGTGATGCTGATGGAACTTGTACGCACAGAGGTCGAACTTCGATTAGCATCCGGTGAACAACCTGATCCGGCCGAGTACACCAACCGATTTCCGCAATGGAATAATGAGTTGAAAACTTGTATCGATCAATCGTTGACGGTCCCGCTCATGGGGATGGATCCGAATTGCATGAAAGCAATCGGTTCTCGATTTGAAGTGCTCGGACTTCTTGGACGCGGTGGAATGGGGGTGGTTGTTCGGGCCAGGGACTTGAAGTTAGATCGTGAGGTTGCTGTCAAGTTGTTGGCGCCCGAATTGACGCGAGACAGGTTAGCCAAGCAACGTTTTTTGCGTGAAGCTCGATTGGCGGCATCGGTGCGACACGACAATATCGTAACGATCTATTCCGCCGATGAAATCAACGCGGTCGCTTTGATCGAAATGGAACTTGTCGAGGGGGAGTCACTAGCAAAAAGAATTCAACGTCTTGGAGCTCTTGCGACAGCCGAAGTGGTCGATATTTCCATACAAATCGCCCGCGGCTTAGGGGCTGCACATGCTCGCGAGATGATTCATAGAGACATCAAGCCCGCCAATATTCTAATTGAAGATTTAGGCCGCAATCAGTCTATGCGCGTCAAGATCACCGACTTCGGATTGGCTCGAGTGTCGTCTGACGCATCGATCACCCGAACCGGCATCGTAATCGGGACGCCACAATTTATTTCACCCGAGCAAGCCGACGCGCTGCCTTTAGACCATCGAACGGATTTGTTTAGCCTAGGTAGTGTGATGTATAGCATGTGCACTGGTCAAACGGCCTTTCAAGCTGCATCGGTCATTTCGATATTGCGATTGGTTGCTGATCGTGACCCCACACCGATTCAACAACTCAATCCCCAGGCTCCAGCTTGGTTGGTTAAGATCATCGAAAAGCTGATGGCCAAAAAACCAGCGGACCGCTTCCAATCCGCTGGGGAATTGATTGAGGCATTAACAAACAAAGGCTTCAAGGAGCCGGGAGTCAATGCCGCAAAGCCTCGACTACATCCGGGCTGGGCGATTACAGCAGGCGCAATTCTAGTGTGCGGACTGCTTGTTCTCCCCAGTTTGTTTCGAAAGAAAGCAGACAACAACCACACCGACGGCAATGACCGTCCATTGACTCGCCAATCGCTCGGCGAAGAACATTCGACGGCGCGCCAGCATCCGCTGCTTTCCGATGACTACGTTTGGGAGACACCGGTCAATCTAGGGCCGGGCATAAACTCACTCGATAATGAGGAGAATGCGTGCCTCTCTTCGGACGGGCTGAATATGATTTTCAACCGCATTGCGTCAGATGGACTTGCACTTTACGAAAGCCGACGCATCAATGTCAACGAGAAGTTTGGCACCGCCCTTCCTCTGCAAACGGAATTCAATCAGCAAAGCGCTGACGGCCCCTTTCTATCCTTTGATGGCCTCGCGTTGTATTTTGGATTGGTCCATTCGAACGATTCGAGAAATCGTGACTTGTGGGTAAGCAAGCGCAATTCGCTGAAGGATTCGTGGGGACCTGCGGTCAGTCTTGGCCCTAACGTAAACACGACTGGCTATGAACAGTCACCATGGGTCAGTCGAAATGGACTGACGTTGATTTTCAGCCGTTCCATAAGCGGAAAGTTCAAGCTTTTTGAGGCAACTCGCGCGCACGAGGACGAGGACTTTGGCGAGGCGCAGGAACTTGCGAATGTTAATGAAGGGGACTGCTCTTCGTTTCCTCGATTGACTGATGATGGACGGCTACTTTTATTCGTTCACAGTGCCAAGGAGAGTCAAAAGGTCGGCCTTTGGGTTGCAATGCGCGATTCCGTGAAGGGTGTGTTTGGCTACCCCACAGAATTAGGTCCTGTTGTAAATGCGCCTCAGGTCACCAGTGGCCCGTCTCTTTCGTCCGACGAGCGAACGATTTACTATTCGAAGCGAAGATCAGCAGACTCAGCATATGACTTTGATCTTTGGTCTGTGACGCGTGTTCGCAAGTGACCACGCCATCGGCTTTGAACTAAACTGGGCTGCTCACGCCTATCTTGAATCCAAGCGGACTCGTTTGTCAGCCACAAAAGATCACAAAGAACGCAAAGAACGCAAAAGCAATAATCGTTTCTGTGGTCTTTGTGCCCTTTTGTGGCCGTGCATACTGAATCCCTGCGGCTTAGTGACTCTGTGTGCCAATCGGAAGCTAGTGACCACACAGAGGCGCAGAGAATGGAGATGGCAAAAAGATTGAGGGGCAAAAAGATTAACAGCATCACTCGTTCAATTTTTTTGCCACCCATAAAGCAATACTCCTCTCCGCAACTGGGCGTTAACAAAACACCTCGGACTTTTTTGAGACGCGGAGCCGCGAAGTTTTTTGGACGAGTCGCAATCGAAACCGATAGCATCCCTACGGCATTCGGAAGTACGCCTACGGCTGACTGTTAAACGAATCTTCATCGAAGCTATTCTTCGTTGGAGTCAATTTCCCTCAACTATTCGTCGTTCCGATTGAAGTTCGTCGGTTCGAACAGAGATCATTTCGGTTGAGTATCCGTAACGGGTGCGCCAAATTTTCTTGAGCATGGCATTCATTTGTGGCTCTATTTCAAGGCTTGAAACGATTGTCGACTTGTTCGAGTCCGCGAGGAAGACTCCATCCCGATAGACCAATTGGCCTCTACGGAAAACCATTTTGGGTTGCGAAAACATTTGCTCCGGGTTCTCGCTCCTTTCGTACACGACGATGTCCGCCAGTTTTCCATCGCATAACGAACCACGATTGCTTAGCCCGAGCGCTTTGGCAGGCCCTAACCGTGTCATTTTGACGATCTCTTCTAGAGAGTACTGGCGAGTCAGGGATGGCAGCGGACTCGATTTTTGAACGTCTGGGTGCAAACGCGAGAAAATCGACATGCGATAGTCGTAGTCCATCAGCAAACGAATCAAATGCGGGTACGACGTAAACGGTGCTCCGTTCGGATGATCGGTTGTTAGAAAAACTCGCTGCGGATCCTCGACTCGCAAGAACAACTCAAGACCAATGCTCCAGAGCAGGCCGTGCACGTATTGATCTTGGCGATAGCGAAATGGCAATACACCGCATCCGGCTTGGCATTCTAAGTCTTGAAAGATCGCCTTCCTCGGCCTCGCCAGTTTTCGATTCGCAAACTGGTGCATCGTGTCGCCTGACAAAGTAACGGTTTGTCCAAACTGCACTTGGCCAACATCGATCGACAAACTTGGGTCCGCGTTGACTCGATCTGCAAGGTCGCGGGCTGCCGAACTGTAGCCATGCGGGCCGTCCGTTCCGTAACAATGAAACTGGGCGTGCGTCAAATGCAGTCTACGCCCCTCAACGGCATCGATCGTTGCCATCGTTGCTGCAATGTTGCCAGCCAGGCCAAGATTGCTGCAGTGCACATGCAGCGGATGAGCAAGCTGCAACGAATCGACGGCTTGCGATAAGGCATTCAAAATCTGACGAGGCGTTATGCCGAGGTGCACATGAGAATCGTCAACGCTCAGATGGCGCTGATTGAATTTGAACGCGTCAATCCCGCCTGCATTGACCACTTTCACCGCGCAACATTGATGCGCATGCACCATCCAGCCGACGTAAGCGTTGATCTGCTCCTGAGGGACTCCGTCGCGTATCCACTCTAGCAAGAGTCGATCGTTGCCTAGCAAGAGATAGCCACCTGTATCAAGCCACGGTGTGTCCGCCATTTCCGCGTGCGCATGCCGAGCGTTGGCGGGTAACAGAGCAGGCTCAAAGCAAGCGGTGTAACCCATTTCCAAGTAGCGTCGTCCGGTTTCCCACGTACCAGGAACAGGCGAGCTAAGTGGCTTAATCCACGGCTGCTCGGCTGCTATACGTTCGGAGCTCGAATTCCGATGATTGACCAAATCTGGCAAAAGCAGTCTAGCGATGTTAACTTTGCCGCCGCCGATATGAGTGTGCAAATCGATTCCGCCCGCAACGACAATGTGGTTGTCTAGCTTGTACTCAGAATCAATACGAGTGTGCGTGGCCAACTCGGAACAAATCGTTTCCCCATCGAGGAACAGATCTCGAACTTCGGTTTTGCTAACTCCGTCAATGCAGACTGCACCATGAAGACGAGTTACCATCGCGACAACTCCTCCAGCCAATGGGCTGCCGATTTTGCGTCAGAGCGTGGCTCGACGGAGGGCTCGACGCGTGCCAGCAAAGTTTGGTCCGCACGGAACATGTCTGCGGCAACTTCGACGCCCGCGATCGCGGTTGGAAACGTCTTTGAATTGGTCGTCACTTCGATCACTTGTGTTTCGACAGGCAAATCGCAGGCCTCTAAAAACGGAGTTCCGGAAGCGGTCTCATCAAGGACGATCAGGACCGACTTTACCTTTTCATTCGTTGGTTTTTTGGCTAACCATTCTTGGTAAGAATAGCCTGACGGATCGTATTCTGGAGTTCCTGCCTGAAATGCGATGCGACCAGGAAAGCCGGTTAGCCATGTGCAGACTTGTTGAAACGTGCCATCCAGCGAAGACCATGCGAGCGCTGCCCAGCGTGTGATTTCGTTTCGAGTGGCAATCCATTGCAGCATGCGCTCGACCCAAAGGTCTGCGTTTTCAATCTCCAAGTTTTCGGCCGACCACAGGACTGTTGTGTATCGGGCTTGGGCAAGTTGTTCGAATAGCGGACCAGCGGCACTTAATGCGTCGCGATTCGAGTCCGACCAACGGGACCACTGTGCAAGTGCCGTGGGGACAGCATTCAATTCGCATGGAACGCACCAGACATCAAAGCCTGCTTCTCGCCAACTGGACATGGATGTGTCACTAAATTTGCCTAAGAGCACGACGGTTCGCTTATCACCTTTTTCGTTTGCCAATGCGGAGGGTATTCGCGGTATTTTGGCCAGCAACCGGTCATCGCCTACTACGATGAAAACATCGGAGTGGTCACGAGCTTCAGCTAGCGAAACGGAGTTCAAACCGGAACGCTGGATAGCTAGAATGTTTTTGAATGCGTGTCCGCCTTCAGCACAATCAATCGTAGCATTGTATTTGGCTGCGAATGCAACTGCGGCTCGAGCGGTCTGGACGCTGGCGATTCGTCCTGTGACTAGGACTCTGGTTGCTGAACGCAATGAGGTTATTGCATTTGAGAGGGACTCAGAATCAAGGTTCGGAGCACCATGCAATGATTGCATTTTGGTCACTTCGACGAGCGATGATTCGCGTCGTCGACAACAGACTTGGTTTAAGTCATCCGCATCGCAGAGTAGTGAGCAAAATGGACAAATCATTAGGCCATAGCTTGAAGCACGTGGTCGGTAACAACAACGGTTCCCAGCGAAGGTTCCCCGCGGCGAACTAAGTCGGCCGTTCTATGGCCAGCTGCCAAGACGCGTTTCACAGCGGTTTCAATGGCGACTGCTTCCGCCTCTAGGCCTAGCGAATGACGCAAGAGCATTGCGGCTGCAAGGATCGTGGCCAATGGATTCGCGATGCCCTTTCCAGCGATGTCGGGAGCGGAGCCATGGATCGGCTCGTAAAGTCCAGGGCCGCTTGAACCAAGCGATGCGCTGGGGAGCATGCCGAGCGAACCGGGCAACATGGACGCTTCGTCGGTGAGAATGTCTCCAAACATGTTGCTGGTAACGACGACGTCAAAGCTAGTCGGTCTGCTCAGCAAGTGCATGGCCATCGAATCCACCAGGACCACGTCATAAGCAATGGTCGGAAACTCTTCCTTCATGATTCGGGCTGAGACGCGGCGCCAAAGTCGCGACGCTTCGAGGACGTTTGCCTTGTCGACCATGGTTAGCTTGTTGCGACGCTTGAGGGCGGCTTGTGCGGCCATTCGCACGATGCGTTCCACTTCGGAGGTGGTATAAACGGCTGTGCTGTAGGCGCGTTGTTGACCGTCGGGCAAATCTTCTAGACCGGACGGGCCGAAGTAGAGGCCGCCCGTCAATTCGCGGAAAAAGAGGATGTCCGTCCCTTCGATGATCTCGCGTTTGAGCGGCGAAGCGTCGAGCAATTCATCAAAGGTTACGATCGGCCGCAGATTTGCGAACAAGCCGAGTTCTTTGCGGATCTTGAGAAGTCCGGCTTCGGGGCGAGTTTTGGCATTTGGATCATCCCATTTTGGGCCACCCACCGCTCCCAACAAAATGGCATCGGAGGCTTTGCAAGCCGCGGTCGTTGCGTCGGGCAGGGCCTCACCGGTTTGGTCGATTGCGATTCCGCCGATGATATGTTCGGAGAACTCAAATTTGTGGCCAAATTTGGAAGCTACGGCTTCAAGAACTCGGCGGGCCTGACGAACGACTTCGGGACCGATGCCATCGCCTGGCAATAAAACGATCTTGGCTTGCAAGTTGGTGGGACCTTTGAATTACGCGGAATGCTAAATTCGACAAATTGTTTCGGACGGAGATGATATAGGAAAACCAGGGAAAGCGGAACGCGGGCAACCTGATCTGTAGCAAAATGAGACAATTTCGCTTATACTGATGATCGCCTTAAGTTCGCTGTTATACACACTACCAATGTCAACATACCTGGTCATTACCCGAGGCCGAGAGATCGACTCTCGATACTCGTTGGACAAATCAATCGAAAATACCATGGGCCGCGGGTTGGAATGCAATATCCAACTCAACGATCCCCTGTCGTCGCGCGTTCACGCTCGGCTGGTTTTCAAGGAATCGCAGTGGCGAGTTCTGGATGCGGGCTCGCGAAACGGGACCCTCCTCAATGGGTCGAAGATTGACTCGGCGGTTTTGGCCCACGGCAACAAGATTCGCATCGGCAACACGGAGCTTGAGTTCGTCGACGACACCATCAACGAAGATATCACTGTCGAGCGAATCAATCTTTCTCATGATCTGCGAGGGGACAAGATCGGTAGTTCGCCAGATGGCCTTGCATCTGGAATGTCCGCGTTTCTTTCCCTTCGCAAGGCCGGAAGAACCGAAGACCTAGCCGATCTGCATCAACTCTCCATCCGCTGCATTTCGTTGACGACGCCTGACGAAGTGGTTGCTTTGGCGATCGATGTATTTCGAAGCCGTACCCGAGCTACGTTCGTTGCGTTTTTGTTAGCAGACGACGATGGTAAATTGACTGTACAGGGAAAGTATCCCAACAACAATCACGAAACGCGAATCACGCTTAGCGATAAGCTGACGGAAATGGTGTGCAAGCAAGCCACTGCCGTTTGGGTCAAGAACGAATCGCAGGCACCAGGCGAAGGGCCATTGCAACATTACGCAGATGCGATCTGCGTTCCGCTGTTGCATGAGGGGAAGACGATCGGTGTGATTCACTTGTATCGCGAGAAGGAGGTTTTTGAAAAACACTCCTTTGATTTCACGATCGCTGCTGCGAGCTTTCTGGCTGCAGGCTTGGTCCGAGCTCGAAACGAGTCGTCGCTGAGAATCGATCACGGACGACTTCAAGTCAAGAATGCGGACTTCGATGAGTTGCTTGGCGAGAGCACGTTGATGCTTGAGCTCAAGGAGCGTATCAAGCGGGTTGCAAAGGCGACGGGAAGTATTCTGATTCGAGGTGAGAGTGGAGTCGGCAAAGAACTGGTTGCTAGAGCGATCCACAAGGCCAGTACGCGAGCGGATCGACCGATGTTGAGCGTGAACTGCGCGGCGATTCCAGGCGAGTTGATGGAAAGCCAGCTCTTCGGCCACGTTAAGGGTGCGTTCACAGGAGCCGACAAAGACCATATCGGTTGGTTTCAACAAGCGCACGGCGGGACCCTTTTCTTGGACGAGATTGGCGAGATGACGCTTGCCGGACAAGCGAAGCTGCTGCGAATTCTTGAGGGGCATCCTTTTTTGCCAGTGGGTGGACGCAAAGAAGTGCGGGTCGATGTGCGGGTCTTAACCGCCACCAATCGAGACTTGAGCGAATTCGTTGCCGACAAACGATTCCGGGAGGATTTGTATTATCGCTTGAGCGTTTTTGAAATGAAGGTGCCGCCGTTAAGGCAGCGGGCTGGCGATATAGCTCTATTGCTCAATCATTTCCTCGAGCATTTTGGCCGCCAGCATGGTCGGACGCAAATCAAACTGAGCGAGGCGGCTCGCAAGAGGTTGCTCGAATACAATTGGCCGGGCAACGTAAGGCAATTGCGAAACATCATCGATAGTGCGGTCGTTTTGGCAACCGGCGACGAGATTCAAGCTTCCGATTTGACGTTGCACGAATCCAAAACGGAAGTCTTCGATACCTTGAACATCGAGCAATGGGAAAAACGGCTGATTCAGGAAGCCATGCGTCGCACTCGAGGAAGCATCCCAGAAGCCGCCGAATTACTAGGCATTTCAAGGGCCACCATGTATCGAAAACTGGAGACGTATTCGATCGACAAAGATGAGTTCGACAATCGGTAAGGTGGCTGACGCCAGCAGTGGAGATATGGCGCAATCGCAGCGAAAAGAAGACAACAGGCCAAACGCCTATTCTGTGTAGGTTTGAAGCAGAAGAAAGGTGGCTGTCCTTTTTGCTACCTCTTTGGTTGGCGAATGAATTGAGGCTGGCGAATTGGGACGGATGCAGGGGCGGACTGTTGTTCCGTGTTTGGTTGGTTTGCATCTCGTTGATTTGCATCTCTTGGTGGTGAGTTGTCGTCCGAGTCGGTAGTGCGAATCGACTTCATGCCAGTTTCCAAGAATGGAGGAATCGGCGCCGTGATTTGGGCTTGGTTGCGACGCTTGGCTTTTGGAGGGGGAACGTAACCTTCGTCCGGCCAGCTCGGTTTGCTGATTGTCGTCTCGATGGAACTTAATGCAGAACTGGCGGCAGGTGGCAACGATCGAGTTGGTTCAGCTGTGAAGTTGCTTTCTTTGCGATCCGAGGGTACTGCGCTGGCTTCTTTCTTCAAAACCTCTCGGATGTCAAGTTGCGTATCGCTCCAGGGTACCAGCGTCACCTTGGGAGTGCCGACCAAATTCGCTTCGGCAGACTCGGCTGACTGGGCGTTTGTGTTGCTGCTTTGAAACTCGATCGGGTTCTCGAAAACACCGGATGTGCCAGGCACAACGAGTCCTTGATCGCTCCAGAGGCTTTTTGGGCCGGAATCCGAAGTTGCCCAGGAAGCTGCGCTCGCTGAGTTTACGGTCTGGTGGACCGAGTCCGGCAACGGTTTGTACCAATACCAAGTACTGATTCCGCCAGCGATGAGAACCAGCCATCCGACGATGCGGGGCTGGCGACTTGGACTGGGAGGCGAAGTGGGAGGAGCTTTGTTTGACGCGCCAAGATCGCTCCGTTTTGATTTTTTAGCCATGGTACGCGGAAGCTTGAATGGGAATAGGACCGTGGTGGTTCTTTCGCAACATCCATGCGCGATCAAAACTGTCTGTTTGGAATGGGCATCCTGGTGCTCGTTCGCTCAATTTCTAAGGATCGGAAATGGAATTTCAAAAAATGAAAGAAAAAGCCAAAAGTCCGTTTGTAAGGTTGAACGCAAGTCGCAGTTCTCGACAAATGTCGAGCTGTCAAGGAAACCGGGGACTTAAAGTCACCCTCCCTCGGGGAGGGTCGGGCCTTCGGCCCGGGGAGGGTGAACTCACTTGTGCAATAGTTGTTGGCACTTCACCCTCCCCTCGCTACGCTCGACCCTCCCAGCGGGAGGGTGTCTAGACCGGCCTTTCTCCCCTAGAAGGCTAAAAGTGCGAGGGGAGCTTAGTCGAAAAGATGTGGGTATAGACAAGGCTAGCGCCCAACGGCTCATGGCTACAAAGAACACGAGGTGATGTGCTTGGGAGAGAGCGAGATTTCAAGTACACTGCTTTGGGTCAACATGCTGGCAGCTCCGAAGAGGCTGTGAAAAAATGTAGGACGCCCTTTTCGGGGGCGTCGAAATTGGCCGTTTTTTGCAGTAACGACGACCTGAAAAGGCCGTCCTACGAATAAATTCACAGCTCTGGAGGGCTCGCTTGGCGATTTTGTCGAATGCGACAGTTTAGGAAAGTTCGTAGTGGAAAGACGTTTTCGCACCATTGATTTTACGGGGCAGATGATCCTGCTTGGGACGGGCACGAGTGTAGGCGTCCCGGCAATCGGTTGTGATTGCTCGGTTTGCACGAGTTCGAATCCCAAAAACAATCGGACACGCTCTGGGGCAATACTGGGATTACCCGATGGAAATCTCCTTTTTGATACTTCGCCGGATCTTCGCCAACAGCTTTTGCGAGAAGGCATCGGTATGGTGAATGCGGTGGTGTTCACGCATGAGCACGCCGACCATTTGCATGGCCTGGATGATTTGCGTCTCTTTCCGTTCGCCCTTGGGCATGCTGTTCCCCTTTATTGCAGCACCCTGGTCGAATCTCGAATCCGCAACGTTTTCGATTATGCCTTTGATCGGCGCGAGCCAACTCATGCGGCGGCAGCGCCTCAATTGCAAATCCACAATATCGACTCGAACCCTTTTGAAGTTCTAAACACGCGTTTTCAGCCGATTCCGCTCGTTCATGGCCCCAATTGCAATGTGCTTGGGTTTCGGTTCGGCAACGTGGCTTATTGCACTGACACGAACTTTATCTCCGATACGAGTTTAGAGCTATTGCATGGCCTGGACACGTTGGTCTTAGATGCATTGCGATACACGCCCCATCCGACTCACTTTTCGGTGGAACAAGCGTTAGAAGTTGTTGATCGGGTTCGGCCCAAGATGACTTTTTTAACTCACCTGTCACACGACCTAGACTACGAATCGGCTAATAGTTTGTTGCCTGAGAATGTTCGACTCGCTTACGATGGTCTGCGCATCCCGTTAACTTGATATGAACTTGTCCATTCTTAAGGATCGTATTGAGCAGGCATTTCAGAGATTGCGATCGGATTTAGCGGATTCCAAGGGAAGCTCCAATCATTGGACTGGTGCACTATCGACCTCGGCCCTTTCGACGGCAACTGCGGTAAGTGCGCTGTCGATTTGCCGCGACCAGTTTCGAAAAAACGCTTGGTCCATTCATGACGGCGACAGCGATGGCTATGGTCCTCGGCGTTGGGACGAGCTAATTGAGGAAGGTTCCGAGTGGCTTTCGCGAGCTCAAAATTCGGATGGAGGCTTTGGCGATACCGATAGGTCCCTTTCCAATATTGCAACCACATTGTTGGTTTTGGCTGCTTGGCAATTGGCAGGGCACAACTCCCGATATGCGGCGAAGATTTCGGCCGCTTGGGCTTATGTTGAGCGAGGTGGGAGTTGGGATGGTTTGAAGCAACGTTATGGCAAAGACAAAACGTTTGTCGTACCCATCATGACGAATTGTGCGTTAGCGGGATTGGTGGATTGGGGCAAGATTCCGACACTGCCATTCGAAGCCGCGGCGCTTCCGCAATCGTGGTATCGTTTTGTGCAGCTTCCCGTTGTAAGCTATGCCATTCCTGCTTTGGTCGCGATCGGTCAAGCTCAGTACTTTCATCGGCCACCGAGAAATCCTATTTTAAGAACGGTGCGTGCGATCGCTCGCAAGCCGACCATGCGAGTATTGACTCGCATGCAACCGACGAGTGGCGGATATTTGGAAGCCGTACCGCTAACCAGTTTTGTGCTGATGAGCTTGGCATCGATTGGCCAGGGAGCATCGCGAGTTGCGGTTGAGTCTAGGAAGTTCATTGTCGATTCGGTCTTGGAAGATGGCAGTTGGCCGATTGACACGAATCTGGCAACTTGGGTCACTTCATTGGCATCAGCAAACTACTTCGATGCCGGACATCGAGATAGAAATGTTCTATCGGCCGACGATCTATTGGAGTGGAATCGATCGATCGATTGGCTGCTAACTTGTCAGCATCGAAAGCGGCATGCATTTACGGGGGCGGAGCCTGGAGGTTGGGGCTGGACCAATTTAAGTGGTGCGGTGCCGGATTCGGATGATACGCCAGCAGCGTTGATCGCGATGCAGAAATGGTTGGGAACGAGCAGGCAGGTGTCTTCGGGTTTGAGGCCCGATTTTGAATTCGATAACGATCTCGACGCTCGAGTTCAAGTCGCAGCCCGCGCCGGCTGTCGATGGTTGGTTCGATTGCAAAACCGAGATGGTGGTTGGCCGACTTTCTGTCGCGGTTGGGGAACGTTGCCATTTGACCGGAGCGGCAGCGATTTGACGGCTCACGCGATACGAGCTTTGCACTGTTGGAACGAGGTCTTTCCATCGGCGTTTGAGGGGGCAACCTCAGCCATGGAACGGGGCTGGGTGTATTTAGAACGGCACCAAAACGCGGACGGAAGTTGGTTGCCGCTTTGGTTTGGCAACCAAGACCGTTCTGCAGAAGACAATCCAATTTACGGAACTGGACGGGTTTTGTTGTGTTATAGCCAGTGTAACCGAACGAATCACCCTTCGTTTCAGCGAGGGTTAGCCTATTTACTGGCCAACCAAAACGCGGATGGGGGGTGGGGAGGCGGTAATAACAGCCACTACCCTGGAACCGATCGATCTTTGCCGGTAATCACTAGCACAATTGAAGAAACAAGCGTCGCATTGGAAGGAATCCTGGCTGGAGGTGGCACAAAGGACAGCATCCCCTCTATAATGCGAGCCTTGAATTGGTTGTGCGATGCGATCCAGCAAGACCACCACCGCGTAAGTCAACCTATCGGATTTTATTTCGCTCGGCTCTGGTATCACGAAAAATTGTATCCCTTGGTCTTTTCCATGGGTGCTCTCAAAAAAGGACTTGAGTTTTGTCAACGTTAACCCCAACTGCTTCGATGCCCGAAACACAAACACCGAACGCAACCGAGAAATCGGAGAAAAAGACGCGACGCAAAACCAGCCATTTGAAATTGGTGCCAGAAACGCACCAATTGCGAGAGCAAATGCGGGACAAATGCCGGGAAGTGGCAGCCCGAATGAACAAAGAGATGCCGCCAACCAAAGATGAGCTCGAGAAAATCGCACGCCGGACGCTCGAGGAAATGGGAATGGCTGAGGGCTATGTAGGCTGGATTATGGTCATGCTCAGCACGGAGTTTTTCCGGGATGCGGTCGCTGCAACTCCTCCGAGCCGGCGGTTGTTTTTGCTTCCTCAC
Source organism: Pirellula sp. (assembly GCA_031424235.1). Lineage (GTDB taxonomy): Bacteria > Planctomycetota > Planctomycetia > Pirellulales > Pirellulaceae > JBKCUI01. Next base: position 29,844 of record JANPHB010000239.1, on the reverse strand, counting down.
TGTTTGAAACACGCGGAAGGTTGCCCAGCCGACTACGACGAGTTTGGAATGGATTGCAAGAAGTGCGGTGCTTGCAGTATTGCCGACTTCCGGATCAAAGCCGAAGAGATGGGCTATAAGGTCTTGGTCGCAGAGGGTTCGCCAGTCGTATTGAAGATCATTGTAAGCGGATACGTGGATTCGATCGTCGGTGTCGCGTGTTTGAATGTGTTGGAAAAAGCCATCGACAAGATTCTGCTCGCCGGGATTCCTTGCATGGCGGTTCCATTGTTGTCGAGCGACTGCCGGAATACGAGTGTCGATGAAGCTTGGGTGCGCGACATGATCATGGTTCAGCGGCCGGTTGCTGAACAAAAAACCAGGTCCTATGTGCATTTGATGCGCGGTGCCAGCGATTTGTTTTCACAACCGCAGCTCGACTCGATCGTCGGCCGACAACGCAGTCAAACACAGATCAATATTGAGTCCACCGATCCGCTCGCAGGTGTGGATCCAATCGCGGCAACCGAGGCGTTGGCATGCAACTTCCTGGCGCGGGGCGGCAAGTACTCGCGGCCATTTATTACATTGGCTGCTTACGACGCCATGAATGGTGGCAAAGCGACGGGCCAAGGTGGCGAGAAAGAAGTAGCGAGTTACTCGCGCGGTGTCCAAAGCGCGGCGTTGAGCATCGAGTGCTTCCACAAAGCGTCGTTGGTTCACGATGATATTGAGGATGGAGATGCGTTTCGCTACGGCGTGCCTGCCATGCATCAGCAGTTTGGACTATCGACAGCCATCAACGTAGGTGACTACATGATTGGGATGGGCTACCGACTAATCGGTCGTGAAATCGAATCGATCGGCGCAGCGGCAGCCGCCGAAATACTGAATTGCTTGTCATCGGCCCACATGCGTTTGGCTGAGGGGCAAGGTGCCGAATTGCTTTGGCGAGACGGACCTAACAAGCGGCTAACGCCACTCGACGCGTTGAAAATCTATGCATTAAAAACATCGCCAGCGTTTGAGGCAGCTCTCTTTACGGGAGTGCGATTGGCGGGTGACGCAAAGGCGTATGCGGAGCCGATTAAGCTGTTTGCGAGAAACATCGGCGTTGCATTCCAAATTATCAATGACTTGCAAGACTGGCATGGCGACGATCACAACAAACTATCTGCGGCTGGCGACGTCCTGGGGGGAAGGCCGACCGTGCTGCTTGCCTTGGCTTTGCAGTCTCTTTCACCAGAAGACTCGGAACGACTTTTGGCTGTCATGGGAAGCGATTCGGGCCTTTCGGATTCCTCGCGGATTGCAACGACAAAGGAATTATTTACCAAAGCTCGCGTCTTCGAGCAGGCTGAGAAGTTGATCGATCGACATCGGGAGAGAGCCGTCGAAGTTGCGATGGCCATCGAGCCAGAGCCTTTGAAACGTCTCTTCCACTACTTGATCGACACCGTCTTGAGCGAAGCAGACATCAAGGGAGCGGCAGCGCCAGAACCTGTGGTGGTGACGCATAGTATCTCGATGAAACCTCCAGCAGCACTTTTGGGGACAGCGGAAGCTGCCCGCTCCTAGATCCAGACTCGCTAGAATGCATACACCTGCCAACGAACCACTGCACGAACAATGCAATGGACCATGTATTTCCGCAGCTGAATTGATTGGAATTTACTACCCGGATTCCAGCTTGCTCGGTCGCTTTGAGCAAGTTGAAAATCAAACCGTAGCTAGCGTTTATCGCAAGCTGCTCGACCACACCAATCATATGACCGTGACGGTCGAATCGCATCACGGTGACACAGTCGATGTGCAAGTGCTCCGCTCTGACGTTTTTGGGGTGCATTATCGCAGGGAAATATTGCTTCGAACCCGAAAAACAAACGTAGTTGTCCAATATGGCATTGTTCGGTTGAACACCAGATTCTTGGCAGATAAACCGCGGAATGAGATTTTAGAGCAACGTATTCCGCTTGGTCGCGTGCTTATTGAAAACAATGTTCTTCGGAAGATTGAGTTGTTCGATTTGCTTCGAGTGGAGTGCGGACCGGTTCTTGCGGATTTTTTTGGAGTACCGGTTGGAACGGTGACATACGGAAGAACTGCGTTAATACACTGCGACGACGAACCTGCGATCGAGTTGCTTGAAGTGGTGAGGCCGGAGTAAGTCGGAAATAAGCCTTTCTCGTAGGGGAGGTTGTAAAACTTCCTGGAGTTTGATGCGTTTTGTCACTCCGCTTTTGTTTGTGATTTCGTACTCGTGCTCAGTCGTATGACGGTGCTCGTAGTCGTGCTCGATCGGAAATACGAGCAGATGCGATATTTGGCAGGCTTGTTTTGCCGACTGCGTTTTTTGGTATTTGTCGTTTTGTCCGGTTCGGGCTGGTCCCGACCGGACACCGCTTCGGAGTTCTACAGGGCCTCGTGATGAAAATGATTACCTGGCTCCGTAACGCAGCCAAGGGCGGTGCTACGGAGCCAGAGCTCTACGATTTGGCGACGAGAATTTAGAACTCCAAAGCTGCGGACGGTGGGGGCAAGCCCCAGCCGTCCTGAAATACATCCAAAATGACGCCATGATTCTTCAATCTTCCTGAGAGATCGCAGGCGCTGCAGTTAATGAATTGGGTTCCATTGCCTGAAGTCGTGCCGAAATTCTGAATCGCCTTTTCATCGTGAATGTGACCAAACGCGTGAAACATGGGTTTGATTCTCGTTTCGACATGGGTTCGCAATGATTTGGAGCCAACATGGACTGGTTCGCCAGTATCAAAATCCTTCGTCACATCACGGATACCCTTGGGCGGGCCATGGGTAATGAGAATATCGATGTCGTCGGGAATGGAATGCCAAACCGCGTTGAGTTCTGATCGCGGCTTCATGTAAGACCAATGATAGAATTCCGGCGTGTACGGTGACCCGAAGATTTTTAGCCCATTCCAGTCGGTCTGATTATGGATCAAGAATCTCACTTGTGGGTAGTCGCTGTTCCGAATCAGTCCTTGTTCGATGGCAGTGGAGTGGTTTCCAGGGACAAATACTTTGGTTGGAATTTCAAGGGCAGAATACCACTCAAAAAAATCCCTCGCTTCAGGTTCATTGAGATAAGCATCACCGCTATCCGATTCGTCCCCGCAATGGATGACTAGGTCGATATTGCTTGGGACATGAAGCTGCAGGTGTTTGCCGTGGGTGTCCGAGATAAACCAAACTTTCATGTGCTCTTCCGAATGATAGTGGGAATACAGATGGTATCAAACTAAGAGCTTTTTGAGGTCTAGGTGGATTGGGCGAAACGCAATTCCTTGGTTGGTTTTCGGATCGGTAGCGTTTTTCCGTGCACAGGATTCGGGTTGTAGGAATAAAAAGCTCAACTCGGGACCCTCGTTCTGTCGATTGTAACGAACGTTCGCAAGAGCGAAGGAAATTGGATTCAACCGGGGGGTTTATCATGGTCCGCAAGACCTTTTTGGTCGCCGCACTAGCAATTGTCGCTGGTATGGCCTCGTACGACGACGCCCAAGCCCAGCAGGCTCAGCCTCAGGCGCAGGCATATGGCAAGGCATGGGGTGGTGCTGCGAGCAATCGCGACTACGAACGATTCAATCACTACCCATATGTGTACTATCCACAGAACTTCTATGGTAACGAGTACTATCGCAGCAGCGACAGCCTCTACCATCGATATCCTGCAGAAATGCAGATCCCAGTTTACAACCGCAAGTGGTACAATTACTATCCAACAGCCCAGAGATATCACTGGGGACACCACTTCCTAACCGACGTTTTCTAAACGGTTCGGTATTCAAAAAATACAATTCCCGCAACACTGCGTGGGTCATTTGATCGCGCAGTGTTTTTTCGTTTTTCTGCCGAGGGCAAAATGGATGAAAACAATCGCTCGACAGCCAAGCGACAGATCGCAAGGCTGCTTGGCAGTTCAGCGCTTCCCATTTGCGTCCTTTCCGAAGAAGACACCGTGGTGTTTGCGAACGATGCCATGGGGGAATTGTTAGGACGCTCGCCAGAGAGTTTATTGGGCCTGCAATGCAATTCGGCATCGCCCGCGGATGGAACAGCTGACGCCTCGCTCGTCGGCTTCTTTGCTCTGCCAGTCCATTGGTCGAGAAGAGCTTTAAAGCTTGTCCCCGAGGCTGGACCATTTCCTGTCCTTGGTCAACTCGAGACGAAAGAGAAAGAAGTCCAGTGGCTTCGGTGCCTCATTCCGTTGGAAGAAGAAAACGGTTGCGTTCTTTGTGTTTTCAGTCCGAACCCAAGCCTCGTGCTCAATGATCTCGTGGACGAACGGTCATCGGCGTCTCAAAGAATCATGCGTGAGAACCGCACGCGTTTTGCGTACTTGGACGAGTTGTGGTATTTGCAAGGGGTGTCTACCACAACGAAAAGAGCCTTGGAGCAAGTTCAATTGGCGGTTGCGAATTCGTTGCCACTGATCATTTATGGCCCTCCAGGATCAGGCCGCTCTCGGCTTGCTCAATCAATTCAATCGCAGCGAAGGGGCCTGCAGGGTGAGGACCGGAAATTTGCGGCAGGCGACTCCTTTGTTCGGATCGACTGCTCCTTGATGGACGCTGACTTGCTGAAAAGCATGCTCGAAGTTGTTGAGGAAAGTCAGGTCAAATTGAAAGTGATGCCCACGGTTTTGCTCGATAATCTCGAGTGTTTGCCAGCGGAGTGCCTTTCCACGTTAGAGGGGTTCTTTCAAGGGTCGGCTCCTGCAACCCGAATGGCTACTTGCGATCAGACCGCGATGGATGCGTTGCAGGAAAAAGATCAGCGATGGTGTTCCATCATTTCTCGATTAAGTGTACTCAGAGTCGACTTGCCGCGATTGATCGATCGCTTGGAAGACCTAAATACAGTCGTCAGCGCATGGACGATGGCTCAACCCAAGTTGAAGTCGAGCCGAACCGAAATCTGCGAGACGTTTATGGCGGCTTTGATGGCGTACTCGTGGCCTGGGGACGTCGAGGAATTGGCTGAAGCCTTAAAGCACGCGACTGGAAAATCTACAGGTGAAAAGCTGACCGAAAAGGACCTGCCCGTCAACATTCGAACGTGTGTCTCGCACATCGAACAATCGCAAGTGGACGAGACGGTGGACTTGGATGCGATTCTTGAGGACGTTGAGAAAACCATGATCCTCAGAGCGCTCGAACGCTACCCTCAAAACAAAACTTCGGCCGCCAAGCTCCTTAATATTTCGCGAGCTCGGCTTTTGCGGCGCCTTCAGCAGTGGGGCATCCAGTCCGCGATTGGACCTGGAGAAGGTGACGATGACCTGCCCGTTTTCAACGAGGTGACGTAACGTTTTCGTTTGGATTGGCTATCTCATTACGTGCTCCGGTGATCAACCGAGCCGTACGGTTGCGTGTCGAATAGTTCCAGAACCATTGAAAGAGGACAAGCATTCGATTCTCAAAGCGCGCTAGATACATAATGTGAATGAAAAGCCAAGCGAACCACGCAAGACGCCCCGTCATTCGAATCTTGCCCGCTTCCAAGATCGCATGCGAGCGACCGATGGTTGCCATGTTGCCTTTGTCCCAGTACTTGAACGGCTTCGTCGGTCGACTGCCGCGAACCGCCTTGGCGATCAAGTTTCCGACAAAGTCTCCTTGTTGGACAGCAACCGGCGCGACCCCTGGCAGCGTCTTGCCATCGGACACGGTGAAGGCGGCCAAGTCGCCAGTAACGAAAATGTTTGGGTGGCCCACAACGGCGCATTGTGAGTCGACGGCCACGCGCCCCGATCGATCCACTTGATCTGGCGAATGCATCGCTTCTGCCAACTTTTTGCCAAGCATGGAGGCTTTGACGCCTGCAGCCCAAATCACGGTATGGGTGTCCAATCGCTTGGACTCGCCGGCATGACTCACAATAACGTGGTCCGGTTTGATTTCCATGAGTCGCGTTTCGTTCCAAATCTCAGCGCCTAGGTTGCTCAAGTCACGGGCGGCGGCGGCGGAAAGCGTAGCGTGATATCGGTCCAGGATGAGTTTGCTATTCTCCACCAGGACAACACGTGCCTTGCAAGGATCAATGGTTCGGAAATCGTTCTTCATCGATTGATGGGCGAGTTCACAGATGGCGCCTGCCATTTCGACGCCGGTTGGACCGCCACCGACAACGACGAACGTTAATAGACTGGACCGTTTTTCAAGGTCGTCCGTGCGCTCGGCTTCTTCAAAAGCAGAAAGGACGCGGCGCCGAATTTCGGTCGCATCCTCGATGGTTTTAAGGCCCGGAGCAAGCGATTCCCATTCTGCATCTTTTCCAAAATAATGGTGGGTGGAGCCGGTTGCGACCACGAGGTAATCGAAGGGAATGGTTGATTGATCTTCCAAAATGACGTTTCGAGTGGTTAGGTCGAAATCGGCGACGGCACCCAAAAGCACTTGTGCATTTTTCTGTCTGCGGAAAATACTGCGAAGCGGGGCTGCGATGTTCGCGGGTGAAAGACCACCCGAAGCAACTTGATAAAGCAGTGGCTGGAACAAGTGGAAATTGCGTCGATCAATCAGCTTGACCTCGACGTCCGCTCGGCGGAGAGCCCTGACACATGACATTCCGGCGAAACCGCCTCCGATCACAACGACTTGGGTTTTGGTAGAATGCTGCACGATGTTCGTTTGACTAGAGTTTTTGGGTGAGTTATTCCACGTATTCGCGGAATGACTTGATTGTACGTTAACTCCTCGCCAAAAAATCATCGAATTCACATTTCGCCTTTGGAATCCAACCTGAACTCATTCCCATTTTGAAATACATATGATTGAAAGCACGGCGTTGAAGAATAAACATGTCGTTGTAACCGGTGGGGCTACCGGAATTGGATTTGCCATTGCAAATCTTTTTGCCAAAAGTGGTGCCAAGGTCGCAATCGGATCACGACGGCAGGATGCCATCGACAGCGCGATACAGTTGTCAAACTCAGGCATCTTGGGCCATACACTCGATGTGGCGTCGCGAGAAAGCGTCGAGAGTTTCTTCGCTTGGATTGCGACTTCGATTGGCCAGGTCGATTTTTTGGTCAATGCCGCCGGAGTGAATATTCGCGATCGATCCATTGGGAGCATGGCACCTGAGCAATGGGACCAAGTTATGGCGATCAATGCGACAGGTGCTTACAACTGCATCCATTCGGTCTTGCCGCAAATGCGAGCTAGGCAGAATGGAATGATCATTAATATCTCGAGTGTGGCCGGTAAGCGGGCGTTGGCTTTGGGTGGCGTCGCGTACTCCGCGAGCAAGTTCGCGATGACTGCGCTTGGGACTTGCGTGTCGAACGAAGTCTGTGCGGAGAACATCCGAGTGACGAATGTGTACCCAGGCGAAGTCGACACGCCGATCCTGGAACAACGGCCAACCCCGGTCACCGAAGACCATCGTCAAAGAATTCTGCGGCCCGAGGACATTGCGGAAATCGTGGTAGGGTTGGCCAGTCTTCCCGAGCGAGTTCATGTTCCGGAAATCGTCATCAAACCAGTCAGCCAGCAATATTACTAAGGAAATCGGCTTGAAAGTTTCCATTTTGGTTCCAGCGTTCAACGAGGAAAAGACCATTGAACGTGTGCTGAACAAGCTGCTGACGCTGCCAATTGTGGATTTCGAAATCATCGTGGTAGATGACGGCTCCACGGATTCTACGGGCGATGTCGTTCGTCGGGTGGCTGCGGCTATCTCGAAGGTTCGTTTGTATTCGCAAGCTAAGAACAGAGGAAAGACGGCAGCCATCGCCAGAGCAATCGCTGAGAGTTCAGGCGAAATTTTAATCGTTCAGGATGCCGACTTGGAATATGACCCGGATGATATCCCGGGAGTCATTGCCCCCATTGTCGAAGGTGTGGCCGACGTGGTTTATGGCAGTCGATTCCTGGTCAAACGGGCTTCGCGGGTCTTGTATTACTACCACTATTTGGCGAACAAGTTACTGACATGCTTGAGCAATATCCTGACGAATCGCAACATGTCGGATATTGAAACGTGTTACAAGGCCTTTCATCGCGACGTGATCGTTCCTTTGTGTCTGAAAAGCAAAGGATTTGGAATGGAAGTCGAAATCACAGCGATGGTCTGCAAAACGCGAGCTAGGACGTACGAAGTTCCTATTTCCTACTACGGCCGGACATATGAAGAAGGCAAGAAGATCGGAACCTGGGACGGGGTTGCAGCCATTTGGTACATTCTATTCTTCAATCTTGTGCAGCCCTACACTCGTGCGGGCCGGACCTACATCAAAACGGTCAACGAAATGCTTGAAAAGCGTCACGGATGATCTATTGCTAGGGCTTATATTGCTCCAATCCTTGCTTCCCCCAAACGGCTTCTATCTGCTATACTGAGCTAGTATTCAAGGACGAGCGATCGAGCTCCCCAAACCATTATCTTGTATGAGCTGCGGCTCCGCGAAAAGATTTCGATATGTCGGATCATTGGAATAGCATTGCAAATCTGCTTAAAACCCCATCCCTAAACCCAACCGCCAAAAAGACGGATGGCCCCCCAAAGCCACCAAAAGCAACCGCGCCCGTCGAGCCTGTCGTTCGAAACGAGGAACCGGAAACTCCACCGATAGAAGCTCCAAAGGCGAAACCGGAGCCGTCGCGATTGAGAAGTTCCTGGGATGCCGTTGCAACTTTTTTTGGTGTGGCCGCTCCAGAACAACCGTCCGAGGCCGAACCAAAAGCCGCTGCGTCGACCGAATCCGCTGGCGTTTCCAAGAGTTTGGTTGGCTCTAAGAAAACAAAGCCAAGCATGTGGGGCGATAGTTCGGACGAACCAGTAAGCCCACCGAATATCGAAAAAGCGGCATTCCAGGTCGAAAAACCTATCCCGCGATTTGAAGAAAAAACAGAATCGCCCCGCGATTCCGAGTTCCCACGCGCCCGATCCCGAGGACGTGACCGTGGCCCTAGGTCGGATGATTCGGAACGAAGTGAAGGTACGGCTTCCGAGCCCACCGTTAGACGCTCACCGGCTCCGGACCGAAGCGACGAGCCAAGAACGCTTGATCCGGAACGTCGTTCCCAAAGGCAACAGCCGCGTCGCGGACGACAAGCGGACGTGCGAGTTGAGGCCGCGTTCGGCGAGCCTGAATTCGCTGCCGACCCGATCATAGACGAACCTGATATTTTAGAAATTGAAAACATCGATCGCGATGAAGCGCCCCAAGTTGAGGCTTCTCGTCCCTCACGCGGCAGAGGACAACGCGAGCCTAGGCCTGAACGAGGACCGCGACCAGAACGAGCTCCTCGTGACGATCGGCCACCACGTCCTCAAGCCGAGGGAAGAGCCGAACGGCCAGCAAGATCTCCTCGCGAAGACGGTTTCGATCGCGAAGCAGTTAGCGATCGTCCGGAACGACAGCCTCGTTCCGAAGGAGCGGCAAGACCTGCTCGCCCTGAAGGTCAACCGAGACAAGCTCGTTCGGAAAATGCAAACGCGGATCGACCTAGTCGACCAGAACGAGGCGACCGGCCACCGCGAGCAGATCGACCTGAGCGAGCTCCTCGTGCAGATGTTTCAGATCGAGGGGAACGCCCAGCCCGCGCTGAAAGTGTCAGAGGCGAAAGAACTGCTCGACCTGAGAGACCTGCTCGAGGCGAAGCGGGCGACCGACCTCCTCGCGGCGAACGATCGGAGCGTCCCGCCGCATCGCGCGTCGAACGCACCAATCGAGATGCTCCATCTGACCGACGGCCCTCCGCCTCCAGTCCGCCAAAGAAACCGAGTGGCTTCGGGGCTGGGATTCATGACGATGACAGCTTTGCTTTCGTCGATGAGCCGATCGAATCGCATGACGACTTTGATTTTGTAGGCGAAAGTGCTCCATCGGATACGAACGATGAGACCACATCCGAGTTTGGCGAGCGAGAAGCACGTCCACGTCGACGGCGCGGACGCGGTCGGCGAAGCGGATCGCGAACCAATGACAGTGAAGCCTCGACGGACGCTCGCTCAATCGACGAAGATCGCAATGAGGAAGATGATGACTCAAGCGACTTCATCAGCAAGAACAGCGGTATTCCATCGTGGCAAGAAACGATTGGAACCTTGGTTGCTGTGAACATGGAAAATCACCAACGAAATCAATCTCAAAACCGCCAGCCACGAGGCCGTGGCCCGAGACGAGATCGATAGGTCGATTGTTCAAATTCACTTCGTTTAACAGGCAGCCGTAGGCGTACTGTCAAAGAGCTGAGTACGCCTTCGGCTGACTGTTAAACGAATAAATCAACGAGCCGGTGAGTAAGGTTGCTAATTCCTCGCTCACGCTTCGGGTTCTAAACACGTCCGAGACGATCTAATGCTTCCTCTGCCCATGGGCTTTGGGGCGACAACTGCAAGAAGCGAATCCAATGTCGAACCGCTTGCTCACTTTCAGCAATCTCGTCCAAGCATTTGGCTAAGTGATAGTGGACGTCGGGGTAACTATCGTCTCGTGACAAAGCTCCTTGAAACGCCGCCACCGCCAAAATCGTCTGCCCCGTCTCTGCCAAGACACATCCGAGATTTGCACGAGCCTCAATAAAGTCTTCGTCAAGTTCGATCGCGTTGTAGTATCGTTCGCGGGCCGCTGTAATATCTCCAGTTCGATAGAGCAATTCCGCCAGCTGGAAACAAATCTCGGCGGTCATACCATAGCGAGCCAGAATGATCCGATACCAGCCAATGGATTGCTCCAGCCGACCGTCATCTTCAAGCTCCTCGGCCGCCTGAAGCATTTCTTCGCGAGTCCAGTTTTGAACGTCATTGCCGCTAGAATCTGCGGTGTGCGATTCAGACTGGAAAGGAATCGTTGCCATAACGACTGGAGAGCTTGTCGATTCAGCAGCTCCAAGCGGTTCGGTCCGGTCAAAGTCCAAATGCAATTGACCGTTTGCACCAAGCAATTGGTCACCGTGGCGTAGCAGCAGTCTGCGTCCATCGACGACCAGATCGAGCTCCATCAAAGAGCGATTCTCAACCCATGTGGAGAAATCTGCCAATTGACGCTTAATGTCGCTTGGATGGGCTCCACGTCCGATCCAGTTGACGAGCTGCCTAGCATTTTGGACTTGTACGAATTGAAAATACGGCAAGCGGTGCGCGACCTTGGCGCTGGTGAGCAGCCCCATGCGATACCAACGACGAATGTTACGCACAGGAGTTTTTACTAACCCAGCTACCATCGCTGGCGTGTACAACTGCAAACTTGTCGATTCGTCAACAACTCCCAATTGCAACCAGAGTTCATGCTCATGAATGAGCGTCGTTCGCCCCTCGCGAAGTCCTTGTCGAATTGATTCGCTGAGCAAAGCGGACACATCTTCGGCCGGGAGTTCGTCCGCCCCGATAATTACAAGCTCCACGTCACTGGTGACTCGCTCGAGCGGAACTCCACCGTGGTCACGCACAAGCTGCATCGCTTCTTTTCGCGACAAAGCCCCAAGTTTTCCTACGAAAACGATACGCTTGCCGAGCAAAATGGAAACAGATTCATTCATTACGACAAACGACTTCCCGTTGGCTTGTCGTTGAGATTGAGTCCCCATTGGCCCATGCGATCTAGCAACCCTTGTTTCGTCATATCAAATTGCAGTGGAGTCACCGTAACGAATCCAGCAAAGAGAGCATTCAAGTCGGTTTCATGATCGGTCGGCTTTGGCGGCGGGTCGTTGGTCGACCAATAGTAATTTCTGCCCTTAGGATCCTGCCGCTTGATGTAGTGATCGCCATATCGCTCGACACCCATCGGTACGCAATGGACCTCTGGCATCGTGCCGGCTCGATAGGCTGTGGTAGCTGCAGTTGGAATATTGATATTGTAGAGTTCGCTTGCCGTTCCCTGATGCATCAAGATTTGGCGGATGATGGAAACAGCAATTTCCGCCGCGGCATCGAAGTCGGCATGAGGATCGAATTCGAGGGAGACAGCAATACTAGGAATTCGAAAGAATGCACCTTCGATTGCTGCCGCTACGGTTCCTGAATACAGGACATTGATGCCGGCGTTCAGACCGCCATTGATTCCGCTGACAATCAAGTCGACTTTGTCACCGGCAAGTTCCGATACCCCAAGCTTGACACAGTCTGCCGGCGAACCATCTACGGCCCAACCGCGAAAGACTTCGGCATCGTAGATTTCTTTGCAAGTGAGTGGCGACAAGTACGTGATGGAGTGGCCGACGCCGCTTTGCTCGGTCGCGGGCGCGACCATCAACACATCACCTAGCTGCACTAAGGCTTTTCGCATCGCCAATATGCCGGGCGCGTGAATACCATCGTCGTTAGCCAATAAAATCTTCAACGTAAGGTCCTAGTAGGTGGTAAAGGAAGTCAAGTAGCTGAATTCGTGAGAATTCAGCTGGTTCGGAATTCTCACGAATTCCGCTACGGCTGCCCATACGTCTAGTGCTTATGGCCATCCTCGTGCTTTAGCAAGCAACTCTGTTCCTTGCCATCGATGACCGCGATCAGCTTTGAGTGTACTCCTTTGGTGTCCGTTCCGCTGGCGTCGACCATTCCCAGCAGCTCTTCACTGACGATGGAATAGACGGAGCCTGCGATTTTTGCCTTCTCGTCGTTTTCAAGCGTGAACGTTTTCATGGTGTCACCGGAAACAACATCGATCTTGACCGACTCTACCTTACCGCCCTTGCTCACGATCTCATCCAAGTAAATGGAGAGTTTGTGGGAGTCATCATCGTCACCCCATTCAAAATGCAAGTCGGACTTGTCAAAGGCCTCGACATGACCACCGTTGGGGCCTGGGGCACTGTGATTGTGGCCAGCGTGCGGATCTGCACTCGCTGTCGCCTTCGCGGGCGCTTTCTTCAATTCACAGCCGGACAAGCCAGCGATGCTGCTCAAGGCCAAACCGGCCATCAATAGGGACGTACGCATTTTTCGACTCCATCGGAAAAGTGACACGAACTAGGTTGAACTGAATTGGAATCAATAATTCCGAACTGACAAGGCGAAGTTGACGAACCATTCGGGATGAAAAGTGTCCAAACGGCATGGTTAACGGGGGCGAACCGAATTCTCAGATGGAACGAAGTCGCAGAAAACCGATGATTTGGCAGAAAAGTTGCTTTATTCGTTCGTTTTCGATTGCCACAACACGCCGGTTCACTGACCGGAGCCACATTTTTCACGCCCGATGGCTTCGGCAGTCGCTATACTTTAAGGATAGATGCCAAACAGTTTATGGCCACAAGTTTTAAGAACCCAATTTCAGGAGTAATTACCCCTTTGCATACGCATGATCGCTCGGAAGGTTTAGCAAGCGAACGAAGTATTTTGGCTCGGTTGATTTTGCCAAAGGATACAGCAGCTGAGGACCCATTTGACGAACTCAATGGCTTGGCAACGACTGCGGGAACGAAAGTCGTCGGCACCGTGGTTCAACGTCGAGAACATCCCGATCAGACGACCTATTTAGGCAAAGGGAAAGTGGCTGAACTTCTTGGGCTCATCGAAATGCAGAACGCGGACGTTGTTCTTTTCGACAACGACCTCAACCCTTCTCAAACGAGAAATCTCGAACGTGCCCTCAATATCAAGGTCATCGATCGATCCGAGCTGATTCTCGATATCTTTGCCTCCAAAGCCCAGACGCACGAAGCCCGATTGGCGGTCGAGCTGGCACAGCTGGAATACTCGCTGCCCCGACTCAAGCGAATGTGGACCCACTTGTCGCGCCAGTCGATGGGGGTCGGGATGCGTGGACCCGGTGAGAAGCAATTGGAAGTCGACCGCCGACTCGCAGAAAAACGCGTACAAGACTTGAAGGCGGAATTGGAGAAAGTTGAGAAACGAAAGGCTCGCGAGGTGGCATCGCGAAGCGATACTTTCAGCGTTTCACTCGCCGGGTACACCAACGCCGGCAAGAGCACATTGATGAATGTCTTGACCAACGCAAACGTTGAAGCGGTCGATCGCCTCTTCGCCACCTTAGATACGCGAACTCGCAAATGGATGCTACCGGGTTGGGGACCGATTCTGCTGAGCGACACCGTTGGTTTTATTCGCGATCTGCCGCACCGTCTCATCGCCAGCTTTCGCGCGACCCTTGAGGAGACGAGACACGCAGACCTTCTGATGCACGTGGCCGACGCAAGCAATCCGGCGGTGCTTCAGCAAATTTCCGCGGTCTACAAAGTGCTCAAGGAAATCGGCATCGAAGAAAAAGAAACGTTGCTCGTCCTCAACAAAGTGGACTGCGAAGGAGCTACAGAGCGAGTTAAGTCCATCCAAGATCGCTATCCAAATTCGATTCCAATTTCAGCGCACACCGGACTCGGAATCCAAAAACTTGCGATGGCAGTCAGCGATGCGCTCACGAAAAACTTCGTGGAACTCGAGGTGCGATTGCCACTGGAAGATGGAAAGACGATTGCATGGTTGGCCAGCGTAGCTGAGATCATGTCCAAGCAGTACAACGATGACCATGCGCTCGTTCATTGCCGAATGCCGAGCAGTGCTGCCGGCAAATTGGCTGGTCATGGAGCGGACATTCGTGTCATCGCGGGCAAGATTCCAGTCGCCGCGGAAAAGAGTCTACCTGACTCCGCGACTTTCTTGCCTTCAGGCTCCAATGAGGATCTAAGTCATGCGGGTAACGAGCCTATGGCAGGTGGGGCAACTTCGGGCTCGATCGGCGAAGTTGCTTAGCGAATGGCTCGACGCAATCTAAAGGATGCGAGGATCATCGTGACCGGCGCATCGAGCGGGATCGGACGAGCGCTGGCGATCCAACTTTGTCAGCGAGGGGCAACGGTACTCGCAACCGCCCGCCGGGCCGATCGATTGCAAGAACTTGAGCAGCTTTGTGGTTCCATGCCCGGAAGCTTAACGACCATCGTGGGCGACTTGACCAGTGAACAACATCGTCAGGAGCTAGTCTCGCTCGCCACTGCAGAGTGGAATGCAGTTGACGTTTTAGTCAACAACGCTGGAGCTGGTGCCATAGGGCGTTTCGATGGTGCGTCTGCCGAGCGACTGCGGCGTGTCATGGAGATCGATTTTTTTGCGCCCGTGGAACTCACCCGATTGTGCTTGCCACTTTTGGCAAAGGGACGCCGGCCAGCCATTCTCAATATCGGTTCGGTACTTTCGCATCGTGCGGTCCCAAACAAAAGTGAGTACTGCGCTGCCAAATTTGCTATGCGTGGCTGGGCAGAATCGCTGCGAGTGGAATTGGCGGTGCAACGAATTGAAGTGCTTATGCTGAGTCCAAGCACAACACGCAGCGAATTTTTTGAGTCGCTGGTTGATACCAACCCCAACGTGAAAAGCCAATCGGTTGGGAGCATGCGGCCAGAGCGCGTGGCCCAACTCGCAATCTCGACGCTCGTGCGCTCCAAACGTGAAATGATACTGAGTCTTGGTGGCAAGGGGCTTGTATGGGCAGGCAGACTCTTCCCACGGCTTACCGATCGAATCTTGGGGAGATTTGCTTAGGGCTTATGTCGATTCACTAGCTAGCGCGTTTTGAAGTTGCACTGTATTGAGAAATGTAGCTGAATTCGTGAGAATTCAGACGCTTTGCAATCAAGACGCGGCCAGAATTTTCACGAATTCTGCTACAAAAACACAAGTGTGCAACTTCAAAGCTTGCGGGTCGTGCTACTCGAAATGATATTCGCCTTCTCGAAAGTCACCGCGGTCCCCTTCCGCCTTCCAGCTCAATTCTTTCTTTGCGACGTTCTGAGTAATCTTGAGCTTGTAGGCTTCGCCGCTAGCTGCTTTGCCAGTCCCTGTGTATCCTCCCGACGGATCTGCACTTATTTGAATCTCCGTTAACTCCAAACTCTTCTTGACCTGTGCTTCCACCTCTGGCTGAGTGTAGATTCCCGGATGGTTCTTACCGCACCCAGAGATGGTAATGGCCAGGACAAACATACAAAACGGAAGAAAAAATCGACTGGCCATGGGATGCGTTTGCTCACAATTCTCTGCAGAAAACAATTCGGACTGGAAAGATCAAAACCGTAGCTTAGCACGCTGGACGGGTTCTTGAAAAGTTCTGGTGGCACCAAAGTTACCAGAGTACAATAAACCCGTTCTGTCACCACAGACTCAAGGAATCTTGCCGATGTCCATCTCAATACCAGCAATTCCGAATCCCGCGGATGCACCTCCTTGGCCGGTTCGTAGATTTACCGTTGACGAATATCACCGTCTCGGTGCATTGGGAGTTCTCGGGCCGGAAGAAAGCGTTGAGCTTCTCGATGGATGGATCGTAGAAAACATGAATCATCGACCAGCCCATGGATATGTCGTCGGTCTATTGACTCAAAGCTTGATCGATGGTCTCCCCGCGGGTTGGATCGGTCGATGCCAACTCCCAATTACAACGCCGACAAGTGAACCAGAACCCGACTTGGCATTCGTCCGTGGGGTTCACAGCGACTACCGAACACGACATCCCAGCGGTGAGGACGTGGCATTGGTCATCGAAGTCGCAGATGCTTCACTTCAGAAAGATCGAAGTAAAGCCCGTATCTACGCGAGCGCAGGTGTGAACGAATATTGGATCATAAATTTAGTTGAATTCCAGCTTGAGCAGTTTACGGATCCGAACGGTGATACTTATCGAAAGTGCCAAATTCTAAAAGCGAGTGACTGCGCTTCGACACAAATCGATTCTCACTCAATCCGTTTGGAATTGAATGAGATCTTGGGCAATTGAAGCGAGCAAGGCGATTTTTGGATTGCCGGGCCGCCCTTCTAGGCTGTGAATTTATTCGTAGGACGGCCTTTTCAGGCCGTCGTTACTGCATAAAACAGCTAATTTCGACGCCCTAAAAAGGGCGTCTTACATTTTTTCACAGCCTCTTCGGGCTTTGCGGCGATATTTCTTCAATGCGGCGCTCTTAGGTTCCCATCAATTCCGGTATCGGTTTGCCATGATCTACAACCGGTGTCGGCCGACCGTTAAAATCTTTGATGAGTGTATTTGCCGCATCGATTCCTAGATGATGATAAATCGTTGCCAAAAAATCGCCAGCAGAACAGGTTCTCTCAATCGTATCCTCGCCACGTTTATCCGTTGCGCCGATGACACGTCCCGTTTGAATGCCACCACCGGCCCAAACATTAGAGAACGCGCGCGGCCAGTGATCGCGGCCAGGTTGCATCGTGCCTGCCGGTGCACTTGCATTTCCCTCGCCCGTGCTCGGTGAATACTCGATCTTCGGCGTACGCCCGAACTCGCCCGTTACCACCACCAGCACTCGTTTGTCGAGCCCACGCTCATAGATATCCTCAATCAACGCCGAGACGGCTTGATCATAGGCCCGTGCACGAAATCGCATCGCGTCGAACACGTGATGGTTCACCGCATGGTCATCCCAATTGCCAACACGTCCACAAAGCGGACCGCTCAGACTTGTCGTAAGCACCTCCACGCCAGCTTCGACCAGTCGACGTGCCATCAACAATTGTTGTCCCCAAGCGTTCCGTCCATAACGATCTCGGGTTGCATCTGACTCTCGCGTCAAATCAAACGCTTCGCGCGTCTTTGGATTAGTCAGCAGCGTCATGGCTTGCGATTCAAACTGGTCAAGTGCACCTAGTTCCCCTTGTCGATCGAAGGCTCGTTCAAGGGTATCCAGCCGCTGTCGCAAAGTTGAACGTCGATCTAGCCGCCGAACTTCGTTTTGGTCCGACAAGCCAATGTTTGGGACCGAGAACGTCGGGGAATTTGGATCGCCATTGACCGTAAACGGCGAATAAGAATCTCCTAAGTAGGCTGGTCCGTTGTACTCAAGCGGCGGATTGATACCTGCATAGAGAGGTAACGGATTTGTTCGCTGTGCTCCTTGTGATCGAAGGTAGTTGGTGACCGTCATCCAGTCGGGGTACTTGGGCTTCGGCTTGTCGCGCGTATCTGGATCGCCAGACAACATCTGCATCGATCCAGCCGGGTGGCCTCCCGCAGTCTGACGCATCGATCGCAACACGGTTAGCTTGTCGGCAATGCGAGCTTGCATCGGCAGCAGTTCCGTAAAGTTCAGCCCGGGAACTTTTGTTGCAATGGTGGAAAACGGACCTCGGTACTCGCTGCTAACGTCCGGTTTCGGATCATACGTATCGAGATGCGAACACCCGCCCGGTTTCCAAACCATAATGACGGCGGTCTTTTCTCGACTCGTCTTGGCATTTTGGCCTGGCTGCTGTGCGTTGGCCGATTGCAGCTTAAGCAACGCCGGCAAACTGAGGCTTGCAAAACCAGCCAAGCCCATGCGAATAAAGCCCCGTCGATCCTGAGCTCCGAACAAGGTGGGTCCGGAACATGGAACGATGGACGAAGCGTGAAAGGGATCGCTCATTTTGCCTCCGCAGGTTTTACGCTGATTGCTATCGGTTCGGAAAGAACTATTTCCACTGTGTCACTGGTCGGTGTCTTATCTTTGTCGGCTATTCCACTTCGGTATTTTGCAACCGCACTGCCATAAAATGCAATGAGATAATCGCCAGGCGGCGTCTTTAGTGCAGCCAAGTCCAACGTTGCTTCCGAGCTGTCCGACGCAAGCGAAACATCGAAACGTGGTACATTTTCAAAACCAGCGCCGGATGTCTTTAGCTGCAGAACAGTACCAGAAAACTCACATCTTCGAGTATGTTGCAGTGGGATCGTCAACTTCTGGCCAGCAGTCGCAACCCAAACTTTCTTTTCCTTGGGGGCAATTGAAATCGGTGCGAACTCAGCCCCTGTCACAGAAATAGGCAGGCCCTTTACCAGCCGAGGACTCGGTATCTCGCCCCACGAATCGACGATCGGCCAAGCCATGGCAGCCATCTGTATTGGCCGCTTCACTTCAGCGCCTCCCACTAGCGACTTCCCGTAAAAGGTTACGTCGGCTAAGCTCTTCGGAGCTTTCTCGTCGGCCGTAATCAGCATGATCCCGCGCGTCTTGCCTGCAGGGATCTTTAGTCCTTGTGCTGTCACGCCGTCCGGCAGCCCCTCCATCATTAGTTCAATCTCGCCGTCAAAGCCATCGCGTCTTACGGCCACGATTTCCAACGCGACTGTCATTCCGTTGCGAAGCGCCAAGGGTTTCGACAGCGCGTTGCGATCGCCATTTCGCAGTTCCATGTGGAGTCCCCAGCCCGCCAATGCGAAGTCCGGAGCAGCTTTGCGAATGATCATTCGATAGGCATTGCGAGCGTCGTTACGTGTGCCACCGAATAGATCCGACAATTGAATACGGTGGAGCCCGTCCGCTTTGATCTCAAGCTTGCCAATAATGTCGAGCGAACCACCATCATAAGGAGGGCCATCATATGCATAGCCATTCGAGGAGAGTTTCACAGGACTAGCGATGTCACTAAATTCAGCCACATCGGTCAACTTTTCGACACCCGCATTGACACTGACATGTTGAACGATTGCCGATGGATCGGTAGGGCGACCAAGTCGCTCAGACGCAACTTCGACCCACCACACATCTCCTTTGGTCGCCTGAAACTCGAAGGTATCGACATCGGCGGCAGGAAAGAAGCTACCTGCAATGTCGCATGGCAATGAGATCTTTTGTGCCATAGTATGCGAGTTATTTGGCTCGGATTCTTGTGTCGCAGCATTGGGCTCCAGGCTAGCTGGTGGCCATGAAAACGAACTGACCGACTTGGTAGATGGAAAGGTTGGAATCGTTTCACCCACTGGCAGCTCCAGCAACGTCAATCGATAGAAATAAGCGGGGCCACCTTTGAAGGTGATATCGTGAATTTTCAGAATGTGCTTGCCATCGTTCGTGGCAGTGAAGTCCAAGGTCCCGCCCCGCCGTTCTACGACAAGATCGCGACCCTCCGCATCCGCTATGATGAGGACAGCATCCAACTTGGAGTCAATGCCGCGTGACGCACAGTGGACAATGTACCGATGCCCTTGCTTTGCATCGAACGAAAAGTGGTCGATCGATTTGTCCGTCATGGCCGCATTGCAAATCGAGTTGCAGTGGATGGGCATAGCTTTGGCCAGTGCCGTTGTCGGTCCAATTTGAGAAACCTCGGGAAGCGAACCCACTGTGAAGACACGGGACGAGGAAATTCCAAGCCGCGTCATCAATCTCGCTTCGTGGATACCGATTGGAGTGTCTGCCGCAATACTGACGATGTATTTGTTTGCCTCTGGTTTGCTGTTTGCATCGAGCTTCGGTACCGCTGCGAGTCCTGGATGCGTGAAGAGCAACGCCTCGGACCCATCGATGTTGTCGCCTGTGATCGTAATCTCAACTTGCGATCCGACGGTTCCGCCCATCGGCATGGTTGTTAGCAGACGTGGAAGCGGCAGACAAACGGACTGAGCTAATGAAGTGGCGGAGATTGTCGATGTTAAGACAAAAGCAACAACGAGCCGCATGATCCAAAAGAAATCGCTCCCCACGCTAGCGATTAAACTCTTTGGGAGGGCGAGGCTCCTGCCGAGCGTGGGATGCAACGGTTCGGCGGGAGCCTCACCCTCCCTTGTAACAACTCCTCTCCCCGAAACGGGGTGAGGGGTAGGGGTTACAATAAACGCACGCGGATATCTCGACATGTTTGGGCTCGAATACTAGTGATTGAAGAGGAACTCTTTGGTATTGATCAAGGCCCAGATCAGGTCCTGGAAACCATCATGTTTGGCTTTTTGTGGATCGATTGCATTTCCGGCCGCATCAACACGTGGCTCAGCCAGGAATTCAATGCTATTCTTCAACTCTTCGGATCGTGGTTCACGCGAAAAAGCCACCAAGTAAAGTTCTCGAACTTTCTCCTCTGCTGACTTATCGGATTTCGACAACCGATCAGCCCTGCCATTGCCCGTTGCAAGTTTCGACTTCACATCTTTGGCATTGATCAAGTGCAGGCTTTGAGCCAGGCTTGAGGATTGGATTCGTTCGCATTCGCAAACGCTTTCGTTTTCAGGTCGCCCAAACACCTTCAAAAACGGTGAGGCATTGTTATAGCTATTGTCGGGCAAAGCGATCGCACGAGTGCCGCTAGGAAGATTCGGGAACTCGGTCCGCGAGCCAGCCAAGTCATCGATAGCATCGAGAAACACTTCCGCTTGCAGTCGACGCGGATAGTATCGCGAGTAGTTCTGCTGATCAGCGATGTTGTATTGGTTAGGCGATGAACTGAGTTGATAGGCATTTGAACTGGTGATAACTCGGATAAGACTTTTGAGATCGAAGCCGGATGCGATGAAGTGCTTTTCGAGCGCCGCGAGCAATTCAGGATTCGAGGGTGGATTGGTATCCCGAATGTCATCTTCTGGTTCCACAAGCCCACGTCGTAGGAAGTGTTTCCAGTAGCGATTCACAACCGCCTTCGCGAAAAACGGATTGTTGGGCGAGCTCATCCAGTCGGCCAGCTTGAGCCGAGGATCTTCATCGGCAGCGATTGCGGGAATAACGTCACCGAGTGCCGCTGGTTTGAGAACGCTTCCTGATTTGACGTTGGTAGCGACGGCCATCCCACGCTTATGGAAGATCATGTCTTCACCGCGCGTCGCTGTTGGTTTGCGTCCGACTTGGGTAAAGAAAGCGGAGAAGCTGTAGTAGTCGTCTTGGCTCCAACGTTCAAAGGGATGATGGTGGCACTGAGCGCATTGCATTCTGACGCCGAGGAAAAGTTGTGCAACGTCTTCGACTTGTTGTTTCGGTTCCTTCACACGCTTGTACCAAACCACGGGCGGATTGGCGATGACCGTTCCGGTTGCGGCAAGCAGTTCGCGAACCATCTGATCGTATGGTTTGTTTGCGAGCAAGCTATCGCGAACCCACGCATGGAACGCGAAGTTCGAAGTGATATCGCTGGCATCATCCCGCCGATTTTTGAGCATCGCCGTCCATTTGTTTGCGAAGAAGTCGGCGTACTCAGAACTGCGAAGCAAACTTTCAATGGCGAGCTCGCGTTTGTTGCTTTCTTGGCTGGCAAAGAAACGCGTTCGTTCATCATCGGTAGGCAACCTACCAGCGATATCCAAAGAGACCCGTCGCAGAAACGTTGTGTCGTCGCACAAAGGTGAGGGGGGAACACCCAACTCCTTCAAATTGGCAAAGACGGCATCATCGACAAAGTTCTTGGATGGAGGGAGCGAATCGATGGCAGCACCGAGAGGCACGGATGCGTTGAACACCGACACCATACCTTGGTAGCGAACCATCACAGCGACTTTGCCAGGAAGATCCAAGACAGTTACCAGTCCATTCGGGGTCACTTCGGCCATCGCGCTATCGTTGGTTTCGAACAAAGCCGTTTTCGTGATGTCGCGTTGACTCTGATCGGAATACGTGGCGGTGACTTTTAATTGCTGTTGCGTACCTGGCTTGAGAGTCGCGCGATTGGGTTGCACTTCGAGCGAAAGCAGTTTCGGGGCAGAATCCACATCGAAGCGAGCTCCATTTCGAATCCAGTCGTGCAGCACAGCGTATTCGGCCGATGACTCCTGGAAGCGTGCTCCGCCACCATGCGCTACCTTGGCTGTTGCCTTGACCAGTAATAAGCTGCTCTCGGGATCGGCAAGCGACACCCTTCGTCCTCGGCTGTCTTTGACCATGTACTCAAAATCTTCTTTGGGTTCAAAGCCGAGCAGTGAGAGACGGAAGCCGTTTTGGCCGTTACCGGCTTTCGCATGGCATACCCCTGAGTTGCAACCCGACTTGGTCAAAAGGGGAACAACATCGTTGACGAAGCTCGTGGGCTTGGCCTGTTCGTCTGCAAAAAGGACCGGTACGATAACCAACTGAAGCAAGACGGCAACGAAGATCGCAAACCCGAGAGTTAGTAACTTGGCTTTTGGCCGACTAGGCTCTTTTGGATTGGACTCTGGTAAACTGGCCATAGTGTGCGGGTTTCAGGCCAAGAGGTGGGATAGGAGTGATTGGGAATCACAGTGGAGCGGCGGGAGTTCGATTGCTCGAACCGATATATAATAGTTGATCAGACTGTCCTAAGTCAATCCTACGGGAAAATGAGTGCCGTAACGACCCGTTTCAAAAATGACTTCTCGAGATTTGAAGCGTGTAGATGCGTTTTTAGCCGTGTAACGGCGGCAGTTCGTAGCTGCGGGGCTTGCCCCGCAGACACTGTAACGAACTGAATTGAAAAGCCGTGAAACGGCGTCACCGTGCCGCCATTCCATGGCTTTTGCATTAGAATGTCGTCCAAAACCGTGGGGCGAGCCCCACGGCTACTAAGTATCACCGCTATCGCGGTTAAGAAATACAGGGCTGTTCTTCCTCGCAAAAAACAAACGATTCAATGGAAGCCGAAAACAAAGCCAACCCTAATGGGACAAAAAGACCAGCCGAACCGGCGGGCCTCTCCAACCTCAGCAATGACGCACTCTTAGAAAATCTTGCGAACTCGCCATGTGCAAACCGGCATGTACCAACGCATCAATCGCTTGAGGATTATTTGCAGTCGACGAAGTCAAAGGAGCAAAAAAGAGAGCTTCCACTTCGCAACCAGCCCACTTAACCAGAACATCGACGATGAGTTTTCTCAATCGACTACATGATCTAAAGCACTTCATTAATGAAGTGTGGAGAGAGAGGAAAGCAAGCCGATGGTTTAGGTCTTTGGACCGTAGAGCTGAATTTGGGCACCTGGGACGAATAAAATTTGAAAGGATGTGGTATGAGTGGTTTGGGTGCGACTCCCCCTTTGTCGGTTTTTCGCCTGTGGCGAGTCTCTTTTTTGACGACGTTACCATCGAGAACTTCACGAGGATTGAAGACTTCCATCATGCAAATTGCGTCGAGTTTTCGAGAACCAAAATCACCGACCTTTCACCGCTTCGCAATTTGCGAACTCTTACCGATCTGAAATTGTCGGACTCTCCAGTTTCCAGCTTGAGCGATGTCCCCAATCATGAAAACATAGATATCTTGCGGATCGATGGAACGAAGATCAAGAACCTTGACTGCTTAGCCGACTGGCATCGACTGCGCTATCTCGACATCTCGCGTACTCAAGTTGACGATCTTGACCAACTAGCCAATCTCAAAAAACTGCGACTGCTCTATTGCTCTAAATCCGAGATCGCAAGCATCGAGCCGCTGGCCAATCGAAAGCGGATAGAAATCATTTTCATGAACGGAACCAAGGTTGCCGACCTTAATCCTCTTTGCGGGTTTCAATCCCTGACGTCGTTGGGGGCGTCGGACACTCAGGTAACTTCCGTTTCAGCATTGACTGGCTTATCATCATTACGAAATATAGAGCTTAACAACACACACATCAGCGATATCGAGCCACTTTCAACACTTTCCAATTTATCAACCTTGGACCTCGTAGGTTGCCCAAATATTGTGTTTACTTCTCTCTCTAAGATATCGCATCTGAGTCATTTGGATTTGAGCAACACGTCGCTGGCGGATCTCGCCCCGATTAGCAACATGAACAATTTGTGCGTTCTCAGTATTAACAACACCGATGTTTCCGACCTAACTCCTATTGCAAACCTCGAGAAGCTATCATGGTTGGATTTTGACAAGACACGAATCACGGATCTCGCATCCCAGAGTTTGTCCACGACTTTAACTAAGCTCTCATTTGCAGATACGGAGATCAGTGACCTGCGGCCACTTGAAGTGTTGCCTGAATTTGCTTACCTTTGCATCAACGGTTCCAAGGTGCGAGACATTTCCTGCTTGGCACGAACGCCAACTAAATCGCTCGAAATATTGCGAGTCTCGCTTTCAGATCCTTACGAACTGCTACGAATCCCACAACTTGAGTTCGTTACGATCGAAGGAAACAACGCTGACCTCATGAAGATTGTTGGCCAGATCAAGAAACTGTATGCACTTTGTGTGCATGATCTCTCAACCGATTGCATTTCAACGTTGATGAAAATGACCAAGCTAAGGAAGTTAGACTTGGTCCGACCTAAAATCGATGCGGATGAAATTGGGATGTTGCGTCGCAAGCTCCGAAGGTGTGAAATAACAGTGGAAATAGCATAACCACCAATCCGTCTAACTTAGTCATCCTTCGCTAAATCGACTTGCCTCAATTCCCAATGATTTCAGTTTGCTCCGAAGCGTGACTCTCGATATCCCGAGGATTCCAGACGCCTTGAGTTGATTGCCACCGGTATGAGCAAGCACTTGACCGAAGAGTTGCCGCTCTGCCGTTGCGATCGCTTCCGCATACAAGTTCTCGGTGCCGGCAGCTAAGCGTTCTGAGATGAAATTCTTTGAAAGCGTCTCTGCATCCTTGGCGAGAACGCTCTGCGGCTCCTCAGCGGTCAAGGTCGGTACAAATTCAGGCAGCAGGATGTTGCCTCGCGCGATCAACAACGATTGCTTCATTACGCTTTCGAGCTCGCGTATGTTGCCCGGCCAGTGGTAGGCCTCTAGCAGCTTCAGTGTGTCGTCCGATAGTGTGCGAATATCTTTGCCGAACTCGTGGCTGTTCTTGCGAAGAAAGTACTCCGCAAGAATGCGAAGGTCACCCTCGCGTTCACGAAGCGGCGGTAGGTGAATGGATACAACGCTGAGGCGATAATAGAGGTCCAAACGAAAGAGCCCCTCTGAAACCAGTTTCTTCAGATCATGATTGGTGGCGGCGATGATGCGAACGTTTACTTTGATCGGCGTGTTTCCTCCGACACGTTCGAAGGTTTGATCTTGGAGGACTCGTAGGAGCTTAGCCTGAGTCATCGGCGACATGTCCCCAACTTCATCGAGAAACAGTGTTCCTCCATCGGCTTGCTCGAGCTTTCCAATTCGCTGTCGCTGGGCGTCCGTAAACGCTCCTCGTTCGTGTCCAAACATTTCACTTTCCAGCAGCGCATCTGGAATCGCGGCGCAATTGATGGCTTGAAACGGCCCCTTGGATCGCGTGCTGTGGTGGTAGATCGCTTGCGCGACGACTTCTTTGCCAGTCCCGCTTTCGCCCAAAAGCAAGACAGTTAGATTTTGGGATGCGACACGACCGATGGATTTGTACACTTCCTTCATTGCGTGGCAGCGCCCGACGATGGCGTCCTCAACGGTATCTTCCTCGTCTGCTAACCGAGGTTGAACGCGAACCATTCGGCTTAGGCTAAACGCCTTGTCCAACAAGCCTCGCATCTCATCCAGTTCCAGCGGCTTGAACAAGTAATCGTAGGCGCCAAGTTTTGTAGCTTCGATGGCAGTCTCGACGGTCCCGTGCCCCGTGATGAAAATAAACGGTACCCTCGGGTCGATTTCTCGCAATCGCTTGAAGCAATCCAAGCCTGACATATCGGGCAAGCTGAGATCGATGACGACTACATCCGGTTTGCTTTCACGGAAGATGCGTTCGCTTTCGAGGCCAGTTTTTGCTGTCAAGACAAGCGTCGATTCGTCTGCAAACGCTCTTTCAAATGCTCGCAGGATGGAGATCTCGTCGTCGATCACTAATAGGCTTTGCATGCTCACTCTGTATTGTTGTTTTGCGTGACTTTGGATGAATCGGGCAATGCGATCGGCAACGTCAACAGGAACTCGGCCCCGCCATCCGGCGAGTTTGTACCAGAGAGTGTGCCATGATGTGCTTCTGCGATGCGACGACAGATACCGAGCCCCAACCCGACTCCGTTTGGTTTCGTGGTAGCGAAGGGAGTAAAGAGTTGGGGCAGCATGCTGCTTTCAATTCCAGGCCCCGTATCGCGAACGGCAATTCTAATGGTAGAGTCCTTTGGAAACACCGCTATTTCCAGCTTACCGCCATCGGTCATAGCGTCGAGTGCATTTAGCGAAAGGTTCAGGAGCAGCTGCTGGATCTGAGCCGAGTCTCCGACCAGAGTCAACGAATCTGCTGGAACGTTTATGGACAGCTGGACATTTTGCGATTGGCAACGGCCGGAAATCAATTGCGAAGTACGGCGCAGAACCGATTGGATTGAAAAGGCTACGAATTCGCTTTTCTCGGGTCTTGCGTAGTCTAACAAGCTGTTAACGGAACGCTCCATTCGGCGAATTTCTTGCTCGACCAATTCCAAGTCGTCGGTTGGTAAACCTGTTTTGGCAAAGGAAGCAAGATTGACTTGAATGAGCATTTTGATCGAAGTGAGCGGATTGCGAATTTCGTGCGCAACGCCGGTCGCAAGTTGAGCCAATGTAGCCATTTGTTGTGTGCGAAGGGCTTCGGTCTCGCGTGCACGTTCTAGACGCTCTTGTTCTGCGCGTTCGGACCAAGTGAGGTCGCGAAGGATAGCGATACGGACATTCTGCGATTCGGATGGATATTCGCTTACCGAGATTTGGACAGGAAAAGATTCGCGATTCGATCGCACCGCAGACAATCGACATCCCAATGGAAAGCTATCGAAGTCAACTGGAAGGTCTGGGATAATCGACTGAATGGGTTTGCCGATCAAGTCTTCGGCTGAACCCTGAAACAGCTCCAAGGTGGAGCGGTTGCAGGAGAGGATCGTACCAAAGCGATCGAAGGTCAGAATGCTCTCGCTTGCGTTGGCAACAATGGTTTCGCTGCGCTGGTGTTCTTGAATTGCAATCCTGCGAAGCGGGCCAATAATCACCCACCACAAGACAGGGGCACACACAATCGTCAAAAGAAAAGCGTCGAGGATCGCACGTGCACCTTCGCCGATCACATTTGGGGTAATGAAGGGCAGGACCAGCATGACGGCAACTTCGGCCGTAAAAACCAACATCAAAACGAGCGTAAGAATCCGCAGCGGCGATCGAAGAATGGTTGAAAGTGCGGAAACTCTGCTGGACATGGAATAATCCTGAAGGGGGGCGGGCAGGCTGATATCTGACTTAGCACGACGCGCAAGCTAGTGAATCAACTATCCAATTCACTAGCTTGCGCGTCGTGCTAAGGTAGTATTCATGCTGCTACTCGCCCTTATAGCTTAACAGAGTCCCCAATCCAGCGAGCCCGCAAAAGGACGTCTGGACAATAGTTGTTTGCACAACTATATTCTTGGCATGGGGAAAAAAACGAACAAAACGGTCGAATTTGACTCGCTAGAGCAAGAGGTTTACCTCAATCTTTGGCGAACCTACGATCGTTTGCGGGCTCTGGAAGAGGATGTCTTCGGACCGCGCGGCATTACGTCCCAGCAATACAACGTGTTGCGTTTGCTGGCTGCCCATCATCCGGAACCGGTCCCAACACTCACGATCGCGAATCGGATGATTTCGAAATCACCAGACATCACTCGAATGTTGGACAAGCTCGAAATTGCTTCGTTGATTTTGCGAACCCGCCCAGCCGAGAACCGACGCTTGGTTCTCATCAGCGTAACCAAAAACGGACTGGACTTGCTCAACGACATTGCTCTGCCCCTCAAGCAATGTCATGAAAGGCAGCTTGGACATTTGAATCCGCGGGAGCTTGAGCAGCTCGCTTCGCTCCTTCGCAGTGCACGAAAGCCGCATGAGGAAGAAAAGAAGTTATGGTCCTAATCTCGAATAGCATTGAACTATGAATCCGGTCAGCAACGTTCACTTAGCCGTACAGTTCTTCTTTCAAATCGGTGTCATTCTCATTGCGTGTCGCATCGTTGGGATGATTGCAAAATATTTTGGGCAACCCCAAGTGGTTGCAGAGATGATTGCAGGAGTATTGCTTGGTCCCTCTTTGTTTGGACTGCTGCTTCCAGAGTTGCAAAAGACGATGTTTCCTTGGGACAAGACGCAGCTGACTCGAGATACTCAGAGCTATCTTTTCCCCGCCTCCCAGTTGGGGCTTGCTTTGTACATGTTTATTGTAGGCTTGGAATTTCGAGTTGACATTGTTCGAAGTCATTTCAAGAGCTCACTTGCGGTTTCCTTGGCGGGCATGATAGCCCCTTTCGTTTTGGGTGCAGGTCTTGGATGGTACTTCTTTCACTACACGGAGCTATTTCCGGAGAAAACGAAACAGTCGGAAGCAATGCTGTTCTTGGGAGCTTCGATGTGTATCACTGCGTTCCCTATGTTGGCTCGGATTATTCACTTCAAAGGGTTGGCCGGAACGTTGATGGGAACCGTTGCTATTGGCGCAGGTGCGATCGACGATGCCATGGCTTGGTGTTTGCTCGCCGTGGTACTGGCAAGTTTCGACTCGAACATGTCTGGAGCTTTTTGGAGCATTGTTGGAGGTCTTTTGTTTGTCCTGATTGCGTTCGCGTTGGTCCGTCCATTGCTGGATCGGTTCAAACATTGGATGATTAATGCGGATGAGACGCTGAGCGATACCGGCTTGGTCATCGGGCTGGCTGTGATGGCGTTTGGCGCTTGGTTCACGGACAAGATTCAATTGCACGCGGTCTTCGGTGCGTTCGTGATGGGAGCATGCATCCCTCGGGGAGTTATGGCCAGAGACTTAATTGTGAGAATTCAGCCGCTCGCCGTTGCATTGCTTCTGCCGCTCTTTTTTACGTACTCAGGTCTCAACACGGAAATCGGACTTCTCAAGACGCCTTATCTTTGGTTGATGTGCGGGCTAGTCTTCCTAGCGGCAGTAGCCGGGAAATTTGGCGCCTGCTGGCTCGCCGCCCGCTGGACAGGCCTGCCGAATCGAGAAGCACTTGGAATCGGAACGTTGATGAATGCTCGGGGGCTAATGGAGCTCATCATTATCAACATTGGACTGCAACGCGGCGTGATCAGCAAAGAGCTGTTCGCGATCTTAGTTATCATGGCGGTTGTCACAACTCTGATGGCGTCGCCGCTTTTTGAAGCGTTGGTCGGATCGAAGAAACCTGCCGGCCACTATACCTAGCACGACGCGCAAGCTAGTCCTCAATCAAGCGAAGCTTGTTTGAGGTTTCTTGACGATTTCATAAAAAAACCTGAAACCTCCTGGTGTTTTTGCGGTTTAACGTAGTAACAACACAAACGTTTTATCGCTAGCACGGAGGATTTCAGGTGAAGA
>JANPHB010000238.1:0-7826 GCA_031424235.1 Pirellula sp. | reverse complement strand
TTGGGTAACAAACGCATTGGCCATACCGCACATCCGATGCAAAAAAGACTCCTGAAACGGCTACCCGAACGTGGGGTACCCGCCCAGCCTCCTACTGCAATCATTGGACCATTCGGAAATTAACGTGCGATTGCCGTGCTTGCGCGTCGTAGTAAGGAAGCCTTTCCTTTTTACTGTCCGTAGGAAGCTAAAATGCACTCCAAATACGCTCGCACAGTTCGTTGGTAACCCATTTCTAACGCATCTCCAATCAACGCGTGTCCGATTGAAACTTCGGCGACCCCCGGCACTCCAACCAAAAACGGAGTCAGGTTGACCAAATTCAAATCATGACCGGCGTTGATCACCAGCCCAGCGTTTTGGGCCGACCTCGCCGCTGCTGCAAATTTCGCGAGCGTCGATTCGCGAGCCGCTGTGGGAAATGAACTTGCCCAAGTTTCGGTGTAAAGCTCAACTCGCTCGGCACCAAGCTGTTTTGCAATCCCCATCTGTTCCACTTCAGGATCCATAAACAGACTGACTCGAACCCCAAGATCATTGCACTCGCGAATCAACGGTTCTAGCTTTGCTGCATCCGCTAGCAAGTTCCATCCGTGGTCCGAGGTGCTCTGGGATTCGCTATCTGGCACAAAGGTCGCTTGCGAGGGCCGAACGAGACGGATGAATTCCATTAAGTTGTGAAACGGATTTCCCTCAATGTTATACTCTGCACTTGGCCATTCGTTGAGCAGTTCCGCAATCTCAAACACATCCAAACGACGTATATGACGCTCGTCCGGTCTTGGATGAACTGTGATGCCGTCCGCGCCTGCCTCCAAGCAAATGCGCGACGCTCGAACGACACTCGGTTCTCCTAAATGACGCGTGTTGCGCAACAGTGCAACCTTGTTCACGTTGACAGACAAACAAGTTCGCATAGAGTTAGACATAATAGTACTCCCGATACCAGGCAACAAATTTTTGAATGCCGATTTCGATAGGGGTGGACGGACTGAAGCCAATTGCAGTTGCCAACGAGCTTACATCGGCAAAAGTATCTAACACATCGCCCGCTTGAATCGGAAGCATCTTCTTCTTTGCTTTGATTCCGATCGTGTCCTCTAACACTTCGATGAAGCGAATCAATTCGGTTGGCTGTTGATTGCCGACGTTGTAAATGCGAAAGGGCGCAGAGCTGGACGCGGGATCTGGATGCTGACTATTCCAATTTGGATCAGCTGAAGGTACCTGCTCCAATACTAGAGCCACCACTTTGGCGATATCATCAACATAGGTAAAATCTCGTTTCATTTTCCCTGCATTGTAAACCTCGATTTCTTGCCCCTCTAGAATCGCCTTTGTGAATTTAAAGAGGGCCATGTCCGGCCGCCCCCAAGGCCCATACGCAGTAAAGAACCGAAGGCCAGTCGTTGGCAGCCCGTACAAATGCGAGTAGGAATGAGCCATCATTTCAGTCGCTTTTTTTGTCGCAGCATACAAACTCAGTGGGTGATCCGCTGAATCGGAAACGGAAAAAGGTTGTGACGTGTTGCTTCCATAGACGCTGGAACTGCTCGCATAAACGAGATGCGTTACGTCCCTGCTGCGGCAGCCTTCCAAGACGTTGAGAGTTCCCATCACATTCGAGTCTACGTACACGTACGGATTCTCTACCGAATAACGTACGCCCGCTTGTGCTCCCAGATGAACGACCTTGTCAAAAGTACGAACGTCGAAGAGCTTGCCCATCGCATCGCGATCATTCAGATCGATTTGAACGAATTCAAAATTCGAGGATTCGGTGAGGCATGCAAGCCTAGCTTTCTTAAGTGTGACGTCGTAATACGGGTTGAGATTGTCGATGCCGACGACTTGCATCCCAGCATCGATGCAACGCGTTGCAACGTGGTAGCCGATAAACCCCGCCGCACCAGTGACTAGGATGGTCTGCATTGAATATCCAATCGGCTAAACGAGGGATGATGAGCGTGGAGAGATTGTCGGCAATTGTAGATCTCGAAGAAGGAAGTTGTTCTGACCTTGGATAATTCTACCTCGTTTCAAGCAAACGCGTACCCAACGGTTCATCGAGGCCAAGTCGTAAATGACACCGTCAAATGAAAATTCGGTACACCATATCAAATCTTCCTTGCCCCTCTTGCTCCAATTCCACAGTAGTCGAATTTGAGCATTTGATCTCTGGTAGTACATATCGAGGTTAAACTCACTGCCTTCACGGTCTTCGATTCGCTTGGTCAATGTACCCCTATCGATCATCAGCACACCTGGTCGAGAGAAACAATCGGAATCTGACTGGTTCGCAGCAAGATCGTTCCATATGAGCTCAAATCGCGATGCTGCTGATTCCGTTAAAGGAATTGCAGCTCGTTCCACCGTGCGTCGCAATAACGCCCTATGCATCGGCTTCATCCCCAACAAGTTCCACGATTGCACTTGCTGAGGCTCTATGCTCGTCTTCATGTGGAACTAGGCAGTGTCGAGGAAAGAACGGTCGTGTCGCTTGAGATATCCAAGTTCGCAGAATTGCATGCGAAAGGCACCAATATCGATTGGCCTCGTTCAAGTGCATATTCGTTGTTGTCGGTTCGCAAAACTGCAGTACCTTTGGGAACAGTGATGATCGAAAGCTGATGGC
The DNA here is from genome assembly GCA_031424235.1 of Pirellula sp. Classification (GTDB taxonomy): domain Bacteria; phylum Planctomycetota; class Planctomycetia; order Pirellulales; family Pirellulaceae; genus JBKCUI01. The sequence continues at coordinate 5,191 of JANPHB010000238.1, read as the reverse complement.
TTGGCAACGAATACGAACCTGCCTGAGCGTATTCTTGAAGTGTAAATTTATCGCATTCCACTAGCGTTCGTGCTCCTGAGGCACCAACCGGCGAGGGTGCGACGAACTCTACTGGGCCTCGCTCAAAATCGATAACTTCCAATGCGAGATCGATATGAAGCTGACGTGGCTGGCCGTCTTTGTCGACTCGATCCCAGTCAAAAAGTCGAAACGTGCAATCACTCGCTTGTTGAATTTCGGCCACCAAAAGCCCCTCACCCAAGGCATGAACGGTACCTGCCGGAATAAAAACACAATCACCTGCCTTCGGAGAAAGGACGTGCAAGCACTCCTCCGTTTTCCCATTTTCGATGGCATCCGAAAGCGACTGTCGGTTTAGGCCCGACTTGAGTCCTGCATAGAGTTTGGCGTTCGGTTCGGCATCAATGACATACCATGCTTCCGTTTTACCACGGTCTGGCACAGCCATTTTGGCACCATAAACATCGTCTGGGTGAACTTGAACGCTGAGTACTCTTTGGCAGTCTAAGTACTTCAACAACAAAGGAAAACGCTCGTTAGGAGCGTCACGACCGATAATTTCGTTAGGAAAAGACTCAATTAATTGTCGGAGCGTCCAGCCGGCAAAAGCGCCTTCTGCAACGATCGACTCCCCCTCCCGGTGATCCACAATCTCCCAACTTTCGGCCCAAATGCCGTTTCCTGGCGGTTTTTTGCCCAATTGTGAGGCCAAACGATCACCTCCCCAGATGTACGAACGAAAAATCGGCTCAAAACGAATCGGCTGATCTGGTAAAAACATGGATTGCCAAAAAGAGAAGGAAGAACAAACTGGGTGGACACGAAATGGGAACCCCGAAAACATTTTACTCGCCCCAAACAAACTACGCACGCCGGCATTCCATTTTGCCGCCCCCCAATACTGGAGAATTGATTGATGGCCAAAAGCGCCCTTGCACTAAAGAAGGCCGACGACTTATTTGAGAAAAGCTCCATGAGCTTTGGCGATCACCTCGAAGAACTACGTCGCGCACTGCTCAAGGCGTCCATTTGGCTAGCCGTTGGGTTAGTTGTGGGGCTACCGTCGGCAACGACCGTGCTGCGATTTATGCAAGTGCCTTTGCAGACGTCGCTCAACAAGTACTTCGACAAGAAAAACAAAATCGAAATGGCGGAGTCTGCCAAAGAAGACGTCTCACCCGAATTATCAAAATGGTTGATCGACCAAAAAAAGACAAGCCAGGTTGTCTTGTTGGACATGCGCCGCGTCAAAGCAGCCTTGGATGGCACTTTAGATGAAAAGGACGTTAGCTCTCCTGACAGTGAGGGATTGCCGCCTGTATCAGCTCTTGTGGCATTCAGACAATATGTAGGTATCAATTCCAACGCTGAAGCACTTGGGCTGCAAGAGCCTTTTTTGCTTTGGTTTAAGGCGGGCTTGGTTGTCGCCTTCCTGGTGGCTAGCCCCGGCATCTTTTTTCACGTTTGGCAGTTTATTTCTGCAGGGCTTTACCCCCATGAACGAAGATATGTCTATTTTTTCCTCCCGACTAGCTTGCTATTGTTTTGGGCAGGCGCCGCCCTCGCCTTCTTTCTTATCTTCAACATGGTTATCGACTTTTTACTCGAATTCAACGCAAGTCTCGGCATCGAAGCGTCACCTCGGGTTACTGACTACATGGAAATGGCGGTACTGTTACCGCTAGGCTTCGGGATCTCATTTCAATTGCCACTCGTCATGCTGATTTTGGAGCGACTCGGTATTCTCTCGATTCAGCTTTATGTGACACAATGGAGAATGGCCATCTTGATTATTGCTTTTCTATCGATGATCCTGACGCCGAACGATGTCGGTAGCATGCTGGGAATGGCGATTCCGCTGATCGGTCTTTATTTCGTCGGGATCGGAATGTGCAAATACCTGCCGCGCAGCGACATGCTTCGCGGTGAAGCGATTGACCCAAAGTAGTCCAATAGCATTGAGTCGAATTTTCAGATCGAAAGCACTGCACCATGGCGAGAACGTTCCACCGGCGACAATTCAATCGAGCAGTAGCCGCCTCATCATTGGTCGGCTCGACCCTCGGGGCTACAAAGCTGTTCGCAAAAGAAAATCGAATTGCCGAGACGGATAAATCAAATCGACGAACGGCGATAGGCGCAAACGTCGCGGCGACGGTTCATCCCATTGCGTCGAACGCCGCTTTGAAGATCTATCAAGACGGTGGCAATGCGATCGACGCAGCGATTGCTGCTGCTCTTTGCCTAGGGGTCGTTGATGGCCACAACTCTGGCCTTGGCGGCGGATGCTTGATGCTGATTCGAACCCAAGGAGGAGCGATCCACGCTATCGACGGTCGCGAGACGGCTCCTGCAGCCGCTTCGGAAACAATGTACATTCGCAATGGTAAACCGGTTGCCGAATTAAGCCAAACCGGATCGCTCGCTTGCGCTGTTCCAAGTCAGATCGCAGCTCTAAAGCTTGCGCACGATAAGCTGGGTGCATTAAAATGGGCATCTCTTTTCCCACCAGCTATCGAGGCGGCAGAGAATGGTTACGCAATCGGCCAAGCGACCCATAACGCAATTTCCTCGGAACGAGAGAATCTGAGTAACTATGAAGCGAGCAAAGCTGTTTTGCTCAAACCGGACGGAAGCGTGCCGAAAATTGGCGAAGTTCTCCGACAACCTGACTTAGCCAAGACTCTCGAGAACATCGCTAAGTATGGCCCAGGCTGGTTCTATGCAGGCGACTTTTCCAAAGCCGCAGTCGAATACTTGGATAAACACGCTGGCATCCTTACTTTGCAAGACTTTGGAAACTACAAAGCCATCGAGCGAACTGCCGTTCGAACCAAATATCGAGGAAATCAAGTCATCGGATTTCCTACCCCGAGCTCCGGCGGTATTCACATTGCTCAAATGCTGAACATGTTGGAAACGTTTGACGTCGCCAAAATCTATGCAAAATCCAAAGCGGAGTATTTTCATTTGCTTGCAGAGTGCATGAAACGAGCGTTTGCAGACCGAGCCCACTGGCTTGGCGACAGCGACTTCGTTGATGTCCCAAAATTCCTCGTCGATCCGGTGTACGCGGCTTCGTTGGCACAACAAATTAGTCTGGGCAAAGCTTCCTCGAATATCGTACATGGAAGCCTGGAAGCCGACGCCGACAAGAAGCATACTACACACCTGGCGACCGCGGACTCCAAGGGCAATTGGGTCGCGCTGACCTCCACCGTGAACACAACCTGGGGCTGTAAGGTCATGATTCCAGGCACCGGTGTCATGCTCAATAACCAAATGGACGACTTCAGCATTTCGCCAGGTGTTCCCAATGCTTTCGGTCTTGTCGGCTCCGCCAACAACGCAATTGCTGCCAACAAACGTCCGCTGTCAAGCATGAGCCCGACTATCGTACTAAGCAAAGATGGAATGCCAACGTTGAGTTGTGGTGCGGCGGGCGGCCCGAAAATTATCAACGCAACATTGCAAAATATCATTCGATGCATTGACCTTAACGAACCAATCGATCAGGCGATCGCGTCTGCTCGAGTCCATCAGCAATGGCGCCCAGATATTGTCTACCACGAACCCAACTTGGGTGGCTTGCGCAAGCCCCTAAACGAAAATGGGAACGAGAGGAACGAAGTAACTGAGCAACTAACCATGCTCGGACATCCGCTCAAGGCGTCGAGTTCACTTGCAATTGCGCAAGGAATACAAATGACACCCCGCGGCTTGCTCGCAGCCACTGACCCTCGAACCGATGGCCAAGCGATCGCGCTGTAGCTTCCTCCGAACCTCAAACCTTTGCAACTGATCCGAGGCAAACCAACGTAGATGCCAGTCGTTTATTTCAAGCGATACAAAATGCAGATCGATCTTCTGCACTTCCATCAGACACACGTGCCTGGAGAAAGCATGCTTCGTTTTGTGCCCTGGTCGGAAAAAGTCTTAGGGCAACATGCTTTGGCGAAATGGGATAGTTTTCGACTGGAAATTGACGCCAACGTTTTCCCATGCCTTGGCGATCGAGATGGTTGTCGGCAACTGATGCGAGATATCTCGTTGCGAGCTAATTTCGTACCTGAGGCGACATGGCTTGCGATCGCTGACCCTGACGGGAAGCCTGAGGTTCCTGTTGGAACCATCCAAGGGTTGCGTCTCAGCGCAATCGAAGGGGCAATCCAAAATATTGGAGTTGTTCCTCAGTTTCGTGGAATGGGGATAGGCAGTGAGCTGCTTCAGCGGGCACTTCAAGGCTTCCGAGAAACCGGCTGCATTAAAGTAAATCTAGAAGTTACAGTTCATAACACGGGTGCAATTCGCCTCTACGAATCGATCGGCTTTCGATACCTCGAGACTGTGTTCAAGGTAGGAAACGTTCCGGTCAACTCGTGAACTTGATCGAAAACGCGATGCTCGATTTTGGACTTGGCGAGCTTTCAATAGCGTTCCAGCTAATCCATTTTGCTACTTCGTTTCGCTTTAAGCCCCAATGAAGCAGGCAGCGGCTAAATTCTGGCCGGGCGAGAATTTGCGGTTGCGATTTTTTGCTGACTCCTTGAGGCTCTTGGGTGAGCCCGCAGCGCTTCCTCGGCCGAAGTACTTCTTGAAATTCCAGACCAAGTCACACCACATTTTGCCGTCGATGCCCAGCTTTTTGAGGATTAACGCAAGGTCATTTGGGACAATTGGTTTCTCAAGACTGCCAACCCGCTGTCGGCCTGTCCAGTTGAGTAGTTTCAAGTAGTCCGATACGTTCATCCAGAGAAAACCTTTGTCGCTTGCTCGAACCCCGTTGCGGCTTGTTTGGGCGCCAGGTTTGTCATGTTCGTTGAGCGTGAGCGGCGATAGCCAGGCGTCTCTCAGGATTGTCGGGCCTCGTTTCTTTTTGGCTTCGGATTTTCTTTTGCGAAGTTCGGCGGGGGTTGTTGTTCGGCGGATTCGGCCCGCTTCTTCGGTCTCGATAGCCACTAAGTCGACAGCGGCTGATTGGATTGTATTTCCTTCGAGTGCCTTAATGCGATCGTACGCGGAGGTGTGAATCGACTCTTGGGGAGACGAAGCCATGGCGGCGCGGATTGGGTTTAGGTCTACGTACATACTGCATGCGAGCAAGCCTGCTTCGTCGGTGATAGCTTGGGCCTTGAAGCGACCTTCCCAGAAGTGGCCAGTGACTTTGTCT
>JANPHB010000237.1:0-2426 GCA_031424235.1 Pirellula sp. | reverse complement strand
TTGGGTAACAAACGCATTGGCCATACCGCACATCCGATGCAAAAAAGACTCCTGAAACGGCTACCCGAACGTGGGGTACCCGCCCAGCCTCCTACTGCAATCATTGGACCATTCGGAAATTAACGTGCGATTGCCGTGCTTTGGGGACGGTTGTCAAACTCATTGTACCGCAACAACAATCCTCGAAGTTGGCCGCTATACAACATGAGCGAAGGATTTACCAATCTCATAAGGAGAGTATTTCCTTCCGACCCTAAAGATGTCGGTATAGAGACTTGGACGCCTGAGCAACTTGCATCAGTAGAAAAGCACTTCAACCAAATGGATCCGGCGAAGGCCAACGCTCGCGATAGATTCGAGAAGTCTGCCCTCTTTGTGCTAACAGGCCAAGAAATAATCGAACGTGCGTTGAATGAAACCGAACGAAAGATGATGATCGAGATAATGGATATCGCGAATCAGGCTTATCATTACAACTTCGGACTAACCCTCACACAAGAGTCTAAGCTCAATAAATCAGAATCCTATGGGGTTGCGGTTGATACCACAATCGGAAAGGCTTTCGATGAACTTCTGCTGGTCGAGCAAGTCCGAAAAGCCCAGCTTAAGGAAATCCCAATCATTAGGTTGCCATCGAAACTGCCCGTAGATCAAGGCTATTTGTTCTACGCGTTCCTCGATCCTGTCTCCAAGATTTCGCAGGCCAAGATCGAATATCTGGACAGTCTTCAGAGATTGTTCAGCGTGGATGTCAAAGACATTGCTGATGCTCGTCGCTACGTGTACGAAAGCACGTCGGCGTACAAAGCTCGAATTTCAGAGGCTTTTGGACTGAAGACAGATGATGACGATATGTTCAGTGCTGCGCTAGGAATGACACGAGTAAACGGAGAAGACACTGTGCCGGCTGTTGCATCCAACAATCCGGTTCTGTCGATGAGTCTAGCCAATAGCAATCGTCGCTTGGATTCGTTAATGAAGCTTTTTGACGTGGTTGACATCAGCGAAGAATTCTCTGCCAGTCGCAAGCCAGATCAGTCTATGATCAGCCTTGAGCAGATCCGTCCCCAAATTTGCTCAGTGGCATTCAATGAGAAAGCAGCAGCGGATCACACCAGTAAATTAACGCCCTTTAAGTAGCTCAGCGTGTGGCTTAGTCAGCACTTATAACTTTTCGTAATCAACTTTTGGTTTGTGGTGAAATTGTGAAGATATTCTTGTGTTGGTTAGGCCTCACTATAATTGAAGCCTTTATTGGAAATCGAGCGGAGCAGCTTTCATCGCAAGGTTTTAACAAACTTAAAGATGCCTTCGTAGAGCCACGAAACCACGACATCGTCAAAGCAATAGCTATTTCGCTTTTTAAGTCACTAAGGCAGTTTTTTGAGCAGTTGTCTGTCGTAAACCAATTTGGATCACTAAAAGATGTAATCCTTGATTGCCAGCAGGCAATTGAGAGTTTGGGGGATATTCAGCCAGACCGAGCAATTGGCGAATTTGACAACCAACTGATCCAGGAAGTCTCAAATTTTGTGACACCATTCTTCGCCAGAGCAGAGTATGAAGCAGAAGCCTTGTCTCGTGAAATGGCAGAAGACGCCATTGTATCGGGCGTCGTGAGTTACCTGCAAAAAAAGAGTGGTATCACAGATGTCGGACTTTTGACCCGATGCATACGACAAGGCTACGGTTCGGGCAGCATTGATGTGGAGCCTTGGATCAATTCGTTTCGTAAATACCTATCCGCTGAAATAAAGAGCAACAGTCGTTTCCGTGATATTCTTCAAACGGAGATGATTGCAGGTACCTATACCAACTCGCAAAACTTACAAGTCACTACCGATTCGATCTTGGACATTTTGACTGAGCTGACATGTGATGCCGGCTACTCTTTCTCAAGATTATTGAAAGAGCGCGGCCAAACGGCTTTGCTCACCTACGAGTCAGCTATAGATCTGGCAACTCGAGCAAATGCGCAATTACCTGTGGTGCATTTGGATGAGCACTTTGGGTTGGAAATTCTGAATCCATTTGAACCGGGCGCATATTTCGGACTCCAAGAATCGAAAGGCAGGTGGTTTGCCGACGACATACCTCACTCCCCCTTGCGCCTTGGTCGACAGGTAGTACCTGAGACCTATTTAGTTGAGGCTGACCCGTCAGACCAAGGAAATCGGCAATATGTGGTACTTATCTTCGATGGAGAATTGCCCTATGAAGTTCGCGAGATTATGCAAAGCACTTCGATCGGCGAAACTGGAATGCGAAAACTGGTATCAATTTTGAGGTTCTTCGCCAATTTTAGTGGCTGGAAACATTGGGGATTAGCTCCAGTCTTCCGCAGAAGAACAGGATCCTTGTTCGGTAGTTTTCATAGTTTCTAAAACCTCGCGCGGCGCTTTTGATCGATTGGATACGACTGTTAA
>JANPHB010000236.1:0-19236 GCA_031424235.1 Pirellula sp. | reverse complement strand
GATGGAAAAGGGGATTTGATCCTCGAGTTCGCGAACTTGGATCAGATTCCCTCAATCGTATAAGCCTGAACACACTCCGGCTGAACCACAGGCTCCGGTCACGCAACGAATGGGCAGCTGAGCTACTTGGAGCGGGGGGGTGGCTGGTAGCCAATAAAACACCGACGCTCCGGCGTGTCAAACCGGAGCGAGTTGGGGCTTGGGGTGAAAAATCTCTTCGGCTGGTCCAACTTATGCTTCCAGAGAAATCTTGGATTTGCATTGGGTCGCTGGGAATAAGCGTTAAAAAAGTGCGCACAACTGACTCAGGACGGTTCGACCTGAGTGAGAACCGCAGTCGGAATGTCTGCTACCCGTTGGGCCAAATCAACTGGATTCGGGCCCTCCTGAGGCTTGGCTGGAACTTGTGAAGAACGTGCGTCGATTTGATGACATATCGCGAATTATTTCTCTTTGCTGTCTGACTCTTTCGGTTGCTCTTTCTCCTTCATCAACGCTTCAGCTTCGCGGAACAGGATTTCGGCGATCAGCAGGTCGGAGTTGTTCTTGTCGATCGCCTGCAGACGTTGTATGACCTCCGCGGCTTCGTCGAGTGCCTGGCGGGCTTCGTCGGGGTGTTGCAGTTGATGCTGTGCCAGTGCCAGGACGGCGAGGTTTATGGCGTGGTTGTTGTGATCGGCGGGATTGAGTTGTTCCGATTGAGTGATGTGCTTCACCGCCGATTCGGCATCGCCGCTGCGGTACGCCAGCAGAGCCCGAGAAGACCAGCCCCATGAACGGGATTCTTCAGGAAAGGTCCCGTCGTTGAGCGACTGGGCGAGCAGATCGCCGGGAAGTTCACCGAGATCGATTGCTCCCGGCCGTAACAGGCAACCTTTAATCGCTCGTTCCGCCGCTACCCCGGTGGGCGCTTTGCGATAGCCTTCCACGATTCCCTGGCAGAAGGCGCGGTACGTTGCGTCGTCCTCCGCCAGAACGCTACCCTTTTTCCTATCGGCTGCCGCGCATTTTGTTCAAGAATTCTTTGGCTTTGGCGTAGTAGCCCGCAGCCTTTCCGGACGCTGTGTTGTCGACGAATTCTTGGGCCTTGTCGCCGGCACGGCGCGTGATAGGTTGGAATGCCTTGACGGCTCGCTTGGCCCGCATATCGTTGGGATTTTGAATCACGGGTGGGCACCCAGTGTCGTCCATATGCTCGACCTTGTCCCACAGCGGTTCAATGCCTTGTTGTCGCTGATAATCGGAGAGTTTCATTTCATTGTAAGTCATCGTTGCATCGTTGTAGGCATCCTGCGCTGTGACGGCCCAACCGAAGGCCTTTGCAAGTTTCCCTTTGCCGCTCTTGACTCCCTTTTCCACTTTCTTGATGGCCCAGGCAAGAGTTTCGAAACCGGCTTTCAAAACCCTCCCTATAGTGCTAAGACCGGGTTTTGCTTTCTTCGTTAAGCCGCTTGGGTCGGTATTATCTACGGGGTTGTTGCCGACATAGCGATAGAGGTTGGCATCTCCCGCAGCGAGTGAAATGGGATCTCTTGATAGAAACCGTCCTTCGGCTGCGTCGTAGTAGCGTGCGCGGTTGTAGTGCAACCCGGTTGAACTGTCGAACTCACGTCCTGCGAACCGATACCGGGTCGAAACATTTGGATTCGTTTGGGCGATCAGATTGCCAAAGCTATCGTACGTGAGTTGGTTCAGAACTGCTCCCTGAGAGTTGATGATCGTCCGCGTCGTTCCGATGGGATCGGTGAGGAGCCATTGAACGGTACCGTTGGCCGTTTCTTGTGAGAAGATCTGATCGATATCGGGACCATGAAGGTATCGCATCGAGGGGGCTGCGGGCGCCGTTCCCGCCCCGTCTGGATCGACCCATTCCGCGATGATGTCCTCATCGGAATAGATGTAATACGCGGTTACGCCATCGACTGCATCGCCTGGATTGGAATCCACTTTTTGCGATACGCGTCGATCGAGGGCATCGTATCGGAACGTTGTTACTTTGGACGCGGACGCCGTGGCGCTTGCGAAATCACTAACTTTTTGCAATCGATTTCGATGGTCGTATTCGAACCTTCGAACGGCGTCGGACTGTTTGTCGGTCTGAGTGATCCGATTGCCTTCTGCATCGTACTCAAAGTTGAACTGTGCGTTCGATGTCAAACGATTGTCTTTTCCAATCACATTTTGCGTTCCTTGCCCTTGCGAGGTAACGCGATTTCCCATCGAGTCGTAAGCGTACGACTCGGAGGTCCGTGCGGGGTTAGATGACGTGGTGCTGGTAAGTTCACCGTTCGGATTGTACACGAACTGAATTGTGCCAGCTTTTTCTGTCATTCGCGTGGTTTGCCCTGCGGCATCGTACTGTGAAGCAAACGAGTCGATGGTGATGTCGCTCGAGGTGGCGTGCCTCACGAGAGTTAGACGATCGAGCGAGTCATATGTTGACGTCGAGGTTGCAACCAGTTGGCTACCCGCCAAATCAGTGTAGCGTCGTATCGATGAAAGACGATCACCAGGGTCGTAACCCAAGTCGATTCGTTGGCTCGACACGTGGGCACCCGATTGAGTGATTCGAACCACTCGATTCAGCGCGTCAAAACTGGAAGTGAGCAAGCCCCCTGCGATGCCTCCAATTGTGTCTTGCGTGGTCAACCTGTTACTGGTGAGATCGTACGAATGAATAATGTCAGAAGCCGGTATTCCCTGAATCCCGCCGGACGTTTCGCGAGTCATTCGATTGAGCAAATCGTACTCGAAGTTCAACTCATCGAACGTGTCCTTGATGGACATGACATTGCCCGAGGCATCGTAGGTGTATTGAATTGTGTTGACTGTTTGCCCTGAGGAAGACTTCCACGTTTCAGAGATCCGTTGCGCTAGGTCATCATACGTGTATGTTGTCGAACGTCCGTTTCGATCAACCTGCTTCACAAGCTGATCGGCCACGTCGTACTCGAACGACTTGGTCGCACCCAGTGAGTCAGTTTCGGACATCAAACGATTGCGAAGATCGAACGCTAAGCGAGTTTCATTTCCCAATTCATCGATCAAGCCAATCATGTTGTTATCGACGTCGTATTTGAACTGCGTGCGATTTCCGTCGGGGCCGATTTGTTGTACGACACGGCTTCTCAAATCGTACTTTTGAAGGGTCTCTCGACCCAAGGCATCGGTCATCCCAATTACATTCCCAATCGTATCGTATTGATAAGATGTCGAGCCATTTTGGGCATCGATTGACCGCGTCAGTCGATTGCGAGCATCGTATTCCAAAGTCTGCGCGTTTCCGAGCGAGTTCGTCAGTTTGACGGGATTGCCAGATGGGTCATATTCCGTTTTGTTGGATAGAGGAAGAAGCGGTCCAGCTCCGTCAGGATCCGCACTGATGACCTCGATGAGTCGATTCATGACGTCGTAGCGATAGGTAGTGCGATTGCCCCGCCCGTCGATCGTTGCGGTGATATTGCCTGCTGTGTCGTATTCAAATTGATCGGACGTCTGCAGCGATGTTCCTTTGGCCTGCGTTACTCGGATCACTCGATCCGATGCGTCGTAGTCGTAGTCGGTAACCGCACCGCGGACATCGGTAATCAGATCAGGCAATCCATGAAAGTTCACCGTGATCGAGATGGTGAGATCATCGGTGCCGCCCAATGCGTTGATTGCATACACGATCTTCGAGAGATTACCTCGGTTGTCTCGTTGGAACTGAGTTATGTGGCCTAGTGCATCGGAGAATTCTGTTAGCACATTGAATTGGGGGTCGTAATCCCACTTGGGGACATGCGATGATCCACCATTGTCCGCGACCTGAGTCGTCTTAACCTCCGGGAATGATAGACGAAATTTATACGGAAACTGATTTCGGATGCCATCAAAATCGCGAATGAAAAAATACGATCCAGTCTCGGGAGCAACGATTTCGTTCGCTTGGACAGATCGGCCAACACCTCCTCCACTGGCGTTAACGACGCTCATAAGCTGACTATCGAATACTTCGAAAACGAATCGCTGCCCTTTATTCAGTTTGGCATGAAATATCTTGGCCTCACCTGGCTCAGCGACCCCTTGCTCGAGCGCACTTGGGACCACGAGAGGAATGGCGTTGAGATCGACGACCCGGAATTTGAATGAGGTCACCGAAGGTTCCCAAGACGGGATGTATAAGATATGTTTGCCCGCATAGGTCAGTTGAGGAATGGAGGCCGTTCGAAAGCCATCAGGACTCCATATTCCATAACCCCATCCGGTTTCAAACTGATCGACAAGGAATGATTGGCCTGGCTGTGTCTCGAATTGGAACAGCTTCATACTCCGGTCGTTCGCCGTAATGTTCCCTTGAACAATTTGATCCAAGGTGATCGGTGTTGCTGCTGTATCGATGTCAAGCAATCGAAACTTGTAAGCACCCGCGGACTGAGGAGTGAAACCGTGGATCTCGACTCGATATGTACCACTTGAGACGAGGCGAAACCAATTGTAACTCGTCGATCCAATCTGAAACTCGCCGACTCGCTGATTGGCTGGATCGAAGATCGAAACGCTGACACCGGTCGACTCGGCCAGATGATTGTCCCATAGCAGGCGAGTGCCGGCACCTGCAGTGAAGTTAAAGGTCTTGACTTGACCAGCGGCCAGAGTTCCCGACTGCAATGTATTCAGTCCTGTATTGGAAACCGGTGCATCGGAAATGTCTGACATCGTGATCGTAACTGTATTCGGCGGATCCACGCCAGGACGAAGATCCCCTTGATTGACGAGCATGTACCGTCCCTCGGAAGTCAGCAACACCTCCGAGTTATTCGTGACGCTGGACACCGGTTTGTTCATTGAATCGTAAAGATTGTAGTAAATCGTTCCATTCGACGTGGTGACGTTCAGTCTCACCTTTTGACCAACATGCCCGATGAAGGTCATGGGAACTGCTTTGTGATCAGGCTGCAGCACATAGCTTACGGGCTGATTGAATGGCAACGCGAGACTTTGGGCAACGTCGAGGATACGAAACGAGTAATCGCCCGTGTAGCCGTCACCCCAATCGCCGTAGACACTTACTCGATACGTTCCTGATTCGTGAATAGGCAACGTTACGACATCGTTTTCAGGGCCGGGACTGTAGTATCCGTAATTCAGCATCAGGGGCTGCCCTGACGGAGAATACATCCACAACTTTAAGCCTGAGCTGTTGTTGGCAATGCCGTCCAGGAAGATCTGCTGGCCAGCTTGCAGATCGAGCGAGTACTCTACCTTGTCATCGACGCGGTCGACATGTCCTGTGACCGTCGTGCCCAGCGACATAGGAAGTGTCGTGATCTTTTGTCGCAACCATTCGAAGTGATAGGGAACGCTGGTTCCAAGCGCACCTGTAAGGTGCGTGGTTAGTATCAATGAGTAGACACCTGTCACTGGAAGGAAACCTACGTTGAAGTCTGGTAGTGAATTCCCGAGACCATAGCTGTTTGTGGCATAAACTATGTTTCCATTCGGATCGAGTACATACCATCGACCGCCGCGTGCGCCTCCGAGATCATGGAACCGAAATCGATCACCTTGAATTCCATCGAATCGATACACGACGGGGCTTCCATCGCTGGGAACGTCTCCTGATGCACTCGTCCCCTCAGGCAACGTAATGGAAGTCAGGGTTTTTCTTTTTACCGACACGTTTTGAATGTCACCTGATGGGTTATTTAATTTGACGTAGTATCGCCCCGTTCTCGGCAGCGTAGCAATGTCGTCCACCACTGATGCTGGATAGGCGGTGACAGACTCGACAGAAACCATCAAATTGGGTGCGTCGAAGAAAATGCGTTGATCGATCAAACCGTCGAACCAAAGAAAAACACTGCGGTAGGGTGCGACGCTGACCGGCAATGCAGTATTTTCTTTAAGCTCGCTGGCCGAAGCCGCCAAATCGACGACTTGAAGGTTATATGTATGACTATTGGAAGAATCGTAGTTCTTTGCCACTAGTCGGTATTCTCCCGACTCGGGAAGTACTAGCGTACTATATGATACCCCGAGATCCTCCCCCGAGGGCGACACGATCCATGACAGGATATCGTTGTCCCCGCGCGAATCGATCCGAATCGGATGTCCAGCTGGAGCACGAAACAAGAACTCCTTCGATTCATCTGATGCCAAGCTTCCTGAGTAAACCTGATTCAGCCCGCTGAGGTTTGTCGAGGCGGGTAACGTTGAGGTGATCGTCAAACTCCCAGACTTCTTATCCGTGGAACTATTGCTGATTACGATCAAATACGAGCCGGATTCAGGAATCGTTACCGAGCCTTGATTCAGATAAATTTCCCTTTGGTCGGGTGCAAATAACCGAACGGAGACACTCGAGAGATCTGAGATCGCAAAAAACTTTTCACCGGCTGTCCCTTGCCGACGGAACATTTTCGCTTCGTTTGGTTCCAACTCGACAGGCACCGCGAGTTGGCCAGGCTGCACGACGAGGGCATTGTTATCTAGCAGCAACCCGAACCGATAGGTACTGGTCAATGAATGGGCTACACCTATATCGATGCCGAATTGAATCGATCCTTCGAGCCGATACTCGCCATCCATAGGCAAGATGATGGGAGGCCATTCCAGCGAGGTATTGGGGAGATATTTCTTGAGAAGCCTTCCATCCGGGCCATGTAGCTCGAAATACTCTCCGCCCGAAGTGGTTATCAAGCGACTTGCAAATAGTCGCGTGCCCGCTGCCGCATGAAATTTATAGGTGTGACGTTCGCCGGGCTGGGTAAATTCATTCACGATTTGGGAGGTATTGGCAATGGCATCCTCGATGCTTGTGAGATTGCCTTGCGCGTCGTATTTGTAGAGCGTGATGTTGCCGCGAGCGTCGGTATGAGATGTCACAAGGTTATTCGCATTGACCGCATCTTTGGGCAGGTTGCCTAGCGAATCAAACGACTTGATCACTTGACCAAAACGATCGAGAAAGCTCGTGACCGTGTTGCCGTTGGCGGTCGTGTACTGCGAAACCGCTTCGCCGATGAAGTTCGCCACCGGAGCATTGTTGGCATTCGAATAATTGGGATAGAGCCCACGAACCTCAGCGGGATTGATGCGAATGGTGGTGCCATCGGCTCGTCGCGAACCCGATGCACGGCCCGCAAAATCAAAGAAGGTTTCTTCCCGATTGCCGCGTTTATCGATCTCGACCACTTGGTGGTGTTTGCCGTCGTATTGCCACTGGCGCGACGAATTGTCAGGGTCGGTGATTTGTTGCAAATTGCCCGCTGCATCCACGCTGAAGCGCGTGACACGCTGTGCTGGGTCGGTGATCGATTGGAGCTTGCCATTGGTGTACGCGAAGAGCGTTTGCAAGCCTACCGCATCGGTGATCGATTGGAGCAATCCCTCGGCTGTGTAGGCGTAGGTCGTTCGATTTCCATTTCGATCTGTCACAGTCGACAATCGATTCTGTCGATCAAATGCGTATACCGTTTGTTCTTTAAGGGTTCGAGTGTAAGTCCCGTCTCCTTGAATTGCTAGATGAGAGAAATCACCCGCCGGAGATGTTAGCCCCGGACCGAACGACAATTCGCTGCCATCGCCATCGACCAGTAGCACGCTACCATCCAAGCCGCTGACGTAAAGTTTTTGAAGACCAGCGATTCCCCAACCGGCTCCAAACGGGCTATCGATGGTATTCACATGAACAATCGACCCTGTCTTGGTCGAGGTTGTTCCAGCCACGCCGGAATTGTTAATCGTCCCGCCTTGACTGACCGATGCGTTCAGGATGCCTGTGTCCAATTGGTACGAATACAGACCCGTCGGAGTTGTTCGCATGTCGAACTGCATAGCCGCATCAACGGTTCCGCCCGACTTGGGTATGGACCAGAACGCTTCCGACGAAGCAAATCTCCCGTCGTCAAAGAAATAGGAGAACTGCTTGTAGTAGTCCTCGCCCGTTACTGAGGCCCCCGCGACAATGCGTTTGTATTCGTCGTAAGAAACAGCATCGTAACGGAAGTGAACAATCGGTCTTGGGTCGGCTCGCAAGGAATCGTAGACCAACGTCACCCCGCGCGAGACACCCTGCGACTGGTAAGAAACGGTCTCGTGTGTTTCTATCACCGCGCCGGTATAGTTCTCCACAACCGAGTTGATCGGGCACACGAGCTTCGAATCTTCACAGCCCTTTTTGGATTCGTACGACTCCGGTCCGCCACTGGCTTGATCGACCGGTGGAGCTGCAAATTCCCAACTGCTATACCGTACGCCGCCAGTAACCGTCTCGATGGTCTTTCCATCGGCGCTGACCACCATTGTTCCAACGATTTCAAATTCTCCAATCGTCGGATTCACGGCCCACAAGTTCATCGGAGAACCAGGTGCTCTGCCTGAACGATTTGGTAAAGTGACCTTGGCCGGTGTAGCAAAGACCATATCGCCTGGTTGAATCGTGACGACCAAATCGGGACGAAGATTCTTGGGAAGGGCTGCGGGAGTCAATTCGACCGGGACCTCGGTTATCGAGAGCTTGCCGGCATAGGGCGTACCTTGCAGATCCACCAGAGAACCGGCCGCGATAAAGACAGAGGCTCCAGGAATGGCATTCGTTGTAAGTGTAGTATTTTGGGTCGGATCGATCTGCATGCCGTTTGCACGATCGATTGCGGGCAAAAAGATCGGCCGACTGATCACATTGTTGAGATGGGACAACAATGGATGTTCCAAAAGGAAGGCGATCTTTTCTGCAATGAACGGATAACCCACAGCGCCGACAAAGAGATCGCCTCGAACTTTTATCGTATCGCTAGCGACCGTACCTGTACCGAGATCGAGGCTGAAGGAACCGTCGCTCTGCGTAAGCACCTGAACGTTTCCAATATCGACTCGCATGCCCACGATCGGCGTCGAATCCACTTTGAGGACTTTACCGGAAACCCGAGTTGTCGAAAGCGGATCCGCGACCACGTTGACCGTCAGCGATCGACTCGCGACCAGTAGCCCGTCGCTTGCGAGAACATCGAGTGAATAGTTTCCAATGTCGGATGCATCAGGTCGAAATTCCAAATAGCCATCTGCGGTAACACGGGTCGGAAGACTATTGCCACTGAACTTCATATCATAAGTGAGCCCGTCTCCGTCGATGTCCGATGCGGGAATGCGAACGCGAAGCACGTCTCCTGGCTTGGTCGAAATCGGTGCAATCGCATTAATGTTGGGAGCGTGGTTGGCTGCCGATAGGAGGCTATTTGTGAGCGAGAACTGAACTCCGGAAGTATCTCGAATTCGAATCGTGATCAACTCAGAGCGATCGTTCGTCGCGAGCCCGCCGCGAGCGATGGCCGACTGAAAGTTGATGTAAGGGCTGCCTGTCGTCGTCGTTCCAGACGCGTTGAGGACGGTCACTCCAGAGGGCAGGCTATTGAAAACGACAGCGACATTCCGTCCCACCGAGGGACCGCGATTGATCACTCGAGCATCGATCTCATAAACCCCATTCGATTTGGAGTAACGCGCATTTTGTGTTTCCAAACTTAGCGTTGTATTCGACGCGAGCTGACTCAAATCGAGCGTGGGAGCGGGAGTAGCGACGTTCGCCGTCTGCGGAATGAAGTCGGGAGTAATGGACTCGTCGACCGTATTCGCAAGTGGAGTGATGGTAACCTTCGAGTTTGAGTCATGGTCGTGATTGATCAACTGCACCTTGAGCAATGCGGTGTGGATATCTTTGAGGTCGCTCAGATTGATATCCAGAATTGAGTCTTGCCAGCCTACTCGGCCGATCGCATACTCAGCCTGAGTCCCATTCCATGAGAAGAGAGAGGTACCCTGAACGCCTCGATCCAGCAACGTTGTTGTAGGGTTGGATGGGTTGACGAGATAGACCGCGACCAAATCTTCCTGGGAGGATGCGTCGGCCTTGTCGATGTTCACATCGAGCTTCACGCGGTAGTGGCGACTGCCGGAAGATTGCCCGAGCGTGATGGCAATATCCGATTCCTGCACCAGCACCCCCGCCGATTCTCTTATCGTACGCGATCCGCTCCCGAGGGCATTAATATGATTGATAACGCTGAGAACATCGAGAGGAGACACGCTTTGGTCACCGTCCACATCCAAGTACGGCTTGCTCGCATCGTGCACCGCTGGGAGAGGTCCGGACCCACCGGCATTGATAGAGTTAATAATGACCAAAGCATCAAGAGGGGAGATTGAGCCATCGCTATCCACGTCGATTGAATCGACGGGATTCCTCCAATCAACATTTAGAAGTCGGCGGTCTTCCAGAGACTCGACCATCAGCCTCCGCAGATTGGATCGTTTGCGATGCTGTCCTTTCGCTTTTGACGGGTTTCTTGTTGAAGAACGGGGACTTATTGGTTCGTAGAACATGGATAGGTCGCTGTATCTGATAGGTAGGAATCGTTTTAGGTAGGAATCGCCCCGGGATTTTTTTAGTTTAATATCTGCCGATTCTATTTGTGTAACATTGGTTGCGAAAAACAACGATTATTTGGTTAGCCATTCACTGTAGCGGCAACTCGGATGGGCGTTCGATTTACAACGATAGCGATCCCAGTAATTCTGGTTCATTCGACTACAGATTAGCGATCTGGAAACGATAAAGCCAACGTATTCGAAACGAAATATGCACCTCGACAACACTGTGATGACATATCCACAGGATGGACGTAGTTTTCCAACTCCTCGTCTCGAAACTTCTCAACAACCTCGCTTTAATCGCCACATACTTGCTTGAGCTTCCTTTCCACACGAGGTAACTGTGTGGTCGTAGTCGACGGCCAGCGGTGATCCTGGCGTCCGAGCAAACGACCCAAGGAAGCATAACATGAAACTGTCGGAATCAGACGCGATTGAGGTTGCCGATGAACCAATCAAGAAGCGTGCCATTGCGTACTTCCGCAGTTCATCAGAGCGTAGATCGGAGCATTCAATCACCCCACAGCAAGCTCAAGTGCGAGCGTGGGCAGCCAAAAATGGCCTAGAAATCATCCGCGAATTCCTTGATGTAGGGAAATCGGGAAATATCTGCGAGGATCGTCCGGCCTTCGACGAGATGATGGCGAATTGGGTGATGGAGCGCACAGACTTCTCTTACATCCTGTGCCTAGATGTGAGTCGCTTGGGTAGGTCCCAAGACGACGACCGCTCCATCCAGCTCAGCGCTCAGTGCAAAAAGCACAACATGCAATTGATCTACACCGGCGCTGGTAAACCGCTTTGGGATGATTCGCTCTAGCAACGCTCCGGATTTCTTAGCGATAGACGACCACAACTGGTGATTCGCATATGACTGAATTGTTGCTTTCATCGGCGCGACATTCGTCGATGTCCACAGGTTGGTCAATTCTCTGAATCATCATTCTCGCGACCTTCCAGATAACCTCGCTCAATCTCCCACACATCCGCTTGAGCTTCCTTTCCACAAGAGGTAACTGTGTGGTCGAAGTCGACGGCCAGCGGTGATCCTGGCGTCGTCAGAGCAACGACCCAAGGAAGCATAACATGAAACAGTGGTGGGAATCAGACGCGATTGAAGATGCCGATGCACCCAAGCGAGTGCGAGCAATCGCCTACTATCGACATTCGGCACAAGACCGGCAAGAGAATTCCATTCCCATTCAACGGGACCAAGTCCGAGAATGGGCCAGTAAAAACGGCGTGGAGAACGCCGCTGATTGATGTCACAGTTGGTGGCACGTATCGACCACGATCCCACCGACAGCACGCTTTCCATCACACTCAGTCCTCTTGGACTAAAGTCCTTTGCAACCAACCCTACTGATAGCTCCAACCAAAAGACGAGTAACCACAAATGACCCCTCATATAAAAGTCGGTTTTCAAACCACTGCCGATTCGCATGGTCGACAACGCGTAAGTGCACCTAAACCAAAGTACCCCTCTGTGCCGGCCAAGCTACCTCACATCACCAAGCTGATGGCGTTGGCGATTCGTCTCGAGGACTTGCTGGCAAACGGCCAAGTCAAAGACCAAGCGGAGATCGCCCGCGTCGCCGGCATCACCCGCGCCCGGGTAACCCAGATCCTCAACCTCACCAACCTCGCCCCCGACATCCAGCAATCGATCCTCGACCTCGAACCCAGCACCGATTACGTCCCACGCTTCCGCGAACGCGAAGTGCGTACAATTGCGATCACCGCGAACTGGGAAAAGCAACGACTGCAGTGGAAGCGACTCGTCAAAAGCACGCAGTAAGCCAGCCTTCAGAGCAATGAATCAAGCAAATCCATCGGATAATGTACCCCAACTAGCTGGTTGAGTGGACAGACGACCTACTTGGAGGTAAATGTTTGGCTGGTTTCCGAGTAAACCACAACGCTCCGGCGTGTCAAACCGGAGCGAGTTCGGGGATAGGCAAACTCAACTTCCTTTTGTTGCATTCCTGACCCAAGCTTGCGAACAAGATGTCGTGGCAAGAGTTCGACGGCCGATCATGGCTCGAGGGTATTTCGGATTCGAGCGACAATCCGCTGGATGTTAGGATTGACCTTGAATCATAGCCATCGCGGTTGGAAACCAATACGATTCAATGCAGTCATCACCGACTGGGGCGATCCGGTCAACCGTCCATCCTGAATCCATGACTCTCCTCTATGCATCTGAACCAATTCGCTGTCATCGATCAACCGCCAGAGCTGTGGTTACAAATGACGAATTGTGTCCTTGAGAGCATCGCCTTGTTCGGAGTCAGGCAGCCTTCTGAAACGACTGTAAATACCAATACCCGCATAAATTATCACTAGCAGTAGCCCAGCAAGTTTAAGCGCCTTCCAGCCGATCATGTTTGAAGTCATCCCATCGGCTAACGAAAGCGCTAATACCACACCTCCCCCCAGCCCGCCCAGTAAGCCGATCCAGTGCTGCATTGTTGGCGATCTCATTGCCATGTATAAACCCTTTAACGCGGAACTAGTAATTCTCAGGCGCATGCCCTGAACAACGAAAGTATCATTGTAGCCCATTTAGCTGGCCAAATGGACTACCGGCATTCCCGTCATTCGGGTATCGACGCACCGGCGTGTCAAACCGGAGCGAGTTGGGGGGCGACAGCCAAGCTGTCTCGGTGTGGAAATGGCAACCGACCGCAGTTCAGCCTGCGTACGTCCGTAGAACTACAACGGATCAGCGTCGGCAGCGACGAACAGATCGACGCGATGCTGGTAGTGCTTGCGAAAATATTGGCGAGTAAAGGACAACCCAGTTGGCACATTCCATTTGCCGTCCATACTACGGTTTATGACTAGCTCCCTGGCCTCGTTGAGACGAAGTTCGATCCTTCATGGGCACTGCTCGAGTCAGATGATACGAGAACGCTCCGAGCAGCGTACCGGTTTCAACCTCATGGCACTTCAAACAGCTTGCAGATGCCCGAATTGAACCCAAGAGTCGAATCTCGTTCGTTCTCGCGGCAATCACTAGATCTTCGTCGAACTCAAGCCTTGGCAGCGACTCTTTTTCAAAAGGATGCAAAGAACGAGTCTCCACGTTTGCAAGTTTTTCCATGTCTGGAAGATAGCTCGAAACGTAAGCAACTGGTGATTTGTGCTTTAACAGACTGACAAGCTCCAAGCTACGGAGCAACCAAACAGCATCCGTCGGTGCCGTTCGATCGATTTCTCGGAACGCGTCGAGATCATCCTTATCTATATCGAGATTACCGCGAATGCCACGTCCAGGTTTCTCAAGCAGGATGTCTCGAAAGAGAATACTTGATCTGTGATCCCAAGGTTCAATGTTCGGACGCCGGTCGAGTCGGTGTGGCGCAAAGCCTGAGACCTGATCGACCGATTTGACATGTCCGGATCGACTTGGTGAAACGAATTCGTCTCGTGTCGTTCGGTGCAATCGATCAAAAAACTTTCGACTAGGGATCATCAAAGGATACTCTATCGCAAACTTATTTTTGTCATTTGCAACGTGGGCGGCAAGGGAACCTCTTCGTTCTTCACCTTCAATGCTCCGATACGGTGAGGGGAAATCACCAGAAAACGAGTCCTCTTTGACAGGCTGACCTGCGTTGTTGTTTTTCGATGCATCGGAAATCGAATCGAACGGAATAGGTGGATAGCAAGTAATCTCTAAATAGACTGCACTGGGTGGAGGAGTCCGCCCAAATCCGTTTCCATCTCGCGCAATAAAATCTCGAACCGTTTCCTTGTGGAGCAACTCCAATGACTTTGGGCGAACCTCTTCCCCGTCGGTTCTGTTGCCTTTTCCTTTCTTGGATTCATAGTCAACGATGTCAGACGTGACGACCTGACTAAGTAATCGAATGTTCTGCGGTTTTGTCGATTTTGGTTCGTAGGCCAATCGGGGACGGAGTGACTCGTAGGGGAACTGAGCACGCATCATCGTCACAAACTTTTCAGCACGATCGTCTGTGATCTCGCTGCTCTTTCCATCGCGGATCAATTCCAATACAGCTTTCTTTTCTTCTTGTGCGCCTGCCGCAATTTGAGTCGGTTTGGAACCACCAATACCAGCCGTCGAATCGTCGGCATTGCCACGGCTCGCAAAGCAGTTGGCTGAGAATGCGAGTAAGCAAACAACGAGAAAACGGAAACCATTGGTTTTTCGACTATTGTTTCGCATCATGGTCAGTTCCTCTAAACCGTTTCTGTCCATCCGTATCAAAAGCCATGGCTGCATCATACCTCGAAACTTGAGTGCATGTTTCCATAACCTGCACCGGCGTGTCAAACCGAGCGAGTTGAGGGCTAAGCAAACATTGGGTTGTTGCGTACCTGACCCAAGCTTGCTCCATAAGCGGAACCGCGTAGTGAGGTCCCGAACGCTAGGTAGTGTAGCGGAGGGCTGGCGATTGGGTCGCGGGACCAACCATTTTTTCACCACGCTCGCGGAGCAGGAAGCTCTACAATCGCAGTTTGGTTTTCAATTGCGATCCTCTTAACCAGCCCCTCGAAGTGATCGTCTCCTGCTTTGCCCGTAGAGAGTTCGATTTTGTCGTATTGTTTCGATAAAAGTCTTTTGCGAAGTTCGGTTTCAAACTCGGCAGCATCAATTGCTTCATCACCAATCCGAAAGCTTCCCGGATTATCTTTCGGGTGGTCTGGAACATGAACAAAAAGCGACTTTGTAACGGCCAGCAATGCAGGCACTGACACATCGTTCTTGGGTTGTATACATCCGCCAACCGATAACATGAGAAGACTGACAAGCAATCTGCGCACACTATTTCCAGGCAATACTATGCAAGCTGCTGTCGCAGGGTACATCAAAATCGATGCGAATAGGGTGTCATCAGCATTATTAACTGCCATTCAGTTGCTCCGACGAACTCGTAATTCTCCGGCACGGCGCCGGTAAACACATCCCAAATGTACACCATCTGGCTGGTTGATTGGGAAGGCGAGCTGCTCGGAAGTGAATGTTTGGCTGGGAGCGAAGTAACCCCCGACGCTCCGGCGTGTCAAACCGGTGCGGGTTGACGGCGGGTACCGGTTGCCTTCGAAATCGCAGAAGCCGATCGCCGGCTCCGCTGCATGCACGGTTATTTAGAATTTTCGGTCGCCCAGGTCCGAAGCAACGAAGTTATAGACGTCGAGTCTTCAGCCATTCTTGATATTCCATACCTCGTTGGTATCCAAAGTATGCCCAAAATAGACAGATCGACACGATCACAATAGACGCAATGGGATATTTTTTACTGGGAACAAAGAGTCCCAATCCAACGAGTGTGACAGTTGTGGCAAACCAACTGACTTCTGAGCCTGGGTAGAATGAAATTAATGATCTAACGATGAATAGTATCGATCCAAACCAGAAAGCGAGTTGTGATACCGGAATGACATACTGCGCCGGGTCATCAGTAGCGGGCATTGAAGTCTGGGCCTTTGGTTCGTATGGATTTACTATCAATGCAAGTGCTACCGCAATTAACGCCTAGGATGACGGTGGGCGAGAAGCTGACCCAACGCAAGTCAAAAATGGTCGATCGATCCCTTCGCGTCCATCCCATTGATACCAGCGTTCTGTTGATCGATCATTTGGACAGCTCTGACCCAATCATCACGGGTGACGCGTGACATTTCAACGAAGTAAGGTCTGAGCCAACGGCCGGAAAATAGTGGAGCACTGGAATGCTGCTACTAAATGTGGTGCAAGCAAACCGTCGCCAACACCATTTGAGCCCTGATTGGCCGGTCACACCCGTGTTGAACCCTCCGCTCGCCTAAGAAACAAAAGCAGACTTTCAATAAGTGATTTTACTTCAAAATCTAGTGTTGCGTCATTGCGTAGTTTGGATTCCAAAAGTTGCTGAATTGTCTTGTAATCGTAGTCACGTGGCGCTTTTCTGCAAATCTCATTGATTGCATACACTGCTCGATGTTGCTGCACGGGCGGCTGGTTGGCGAAATCCTGCAACAATTCTTCTGCCAATTTGTAACTCGACATGAGATCGATCGAATCTATGGCAGTATCAATTAGTGGGAACGTACAAACGCCAGGAGTTGAAGCACCGCCCTTTGCAACGATTCCAAACTCATCAGTATTTTTAACTGCTTCAATCACTTTCGCTTTCTGATCAAAAGTATTCGAGCGCGAACAGCCTGACTCAAGCCCCAGAAACGGCAGGACCAAGTAGAAGTGTAAATTCTTGGTCAACACGGATTTCTTACGTTTTTGGTCCAAGGTCAATATCCTTATCAAATGGTGAGTCACGCCACGGTCGAGTCTCCACACGTTACCTCAAAGCACGAACTACTAATGAATGCCGGGCAGTCAGGACACCCAGAAGCTCGTGTGTTCTTTGATCGACCATTTCCCTTCTTTCCGCTCAACAACAACGGTACCACCGCCGCCAGCAAGTGGACCTCCGTAGTTGCCGTAGGAAACCTCAACGGTATTGTCGTCGATCCATTTATCAACCGACGCGTAGTAGATGTAGGCTCTCTTTCCGGTTGTGGGATCTATAATACCTCTATATCGGCGGCCAGTTTCCATTTCGCCTGACTTTGGCAATCGAGCTTTGGACGCGGGCCTCAGAAACAATCCACCCTCGGTCAATCGCTTCATGACAGCATCTGTAGGGTCAATCCATCCGTTTTCATCGCGTCCGATGGCAACAAACTTCAACTCATCTGAGCGAGCCTGGGACAACTCGGATTCCAACACGATCAAGCATGCTTCCATTTCGGCATCAGCCCGATCAGTATTTGCTTCATGTGCCGCAATGACTGTTTCCGCTTCGGAGGCAATCTCCGAAATGGAGTTTTGTGAAGGTACATCCAATCGAGCGGTTGCAGAATCGCGAACCTTCGAGTTCGAGTCGCTCTGGGAGTGTTGCGAGCAACCTGCGAAAATGGCGATCAGGAACGCGAACGTTTTGGTTTGATGAAGTCGCATTTTCAACCGTGCTTGGCGTGACAATCAACAATCAAGAACCAACCTCTCATTGTAACGAAACGGGCGTCAAACGGAAATTCTCGCAGGCGATAAAGTTCTTTGCCCTCGTTGCTCCAGATGTTTTCTCGCGAAAACCAGTCCCAATTGAGTCGTCGAAGTCGCTCCGGTCACCCAAACCGGAGCGAGTTGCGGCTGTTTTAAACCGCCTCCGTTCGTTGTTTACTTGTCCAGGCTATGCGGGCAACGGCCCCGCCGCCTGTCTCCTTAGTCAGTTTCAGAATAGCGATCAATGGATGGCATCAATCGTCAAGCTCCGCGAAAACGTCATCGATCATCGAAAGCACTTCATTTAGTGGCGACTTGATTGAATCGCGAGCATGTAAGCTAGCTAGAAGCGACCCTAGCTGTACCGATCGCCCTTCGCTCTTGCCACGCTTGAGCAACTGGGTCACGCTGTCCGCGAGATCGCTTAGCTTTGGTTTCGCCGCTGAGTTGCTTCCAGCACCAAATGAGCCATTAGCCAGTTTTCCGAGGTAAGCATCCACGCTTTTTGCGAAGTCGTTCGTTTGACGGTTGAGTGAAGGGCAATCGTGCTCGTGAGAATCAGTGAGGTGAGCCGGCAGATCTGGTACTTCGTCACCAACTTTTAGGAGCAATAACTCTGCTGCGGCTCCAATCTCCACGATCTTCGTTGTAATAGTGTGAGTGCTACCACCAGAGTATCGATGTGAACCTGTCACCGTATAAGTGGTACCAGATAAGACAATTGTACCTGTCGAAGTGGTTCTGTCACCCCAGTCGATGGTCGCGACAAATGCGCTCGTCGGTTCGATACCATTGGCGTGAGTGAATGTCGCTACGGCGGAACTACTGATTCTTCGTGCCGTGCTCGTAATCGGGGCCGATACGACGATGGGAGGTTCCGCGACAGTCGTCGCAGCGACTGCTGTGTTGTTGCTCAGATTCGAATCGCTAGCGGTGGTTGTAACCGAGGCTGTACTGGTCGCCGCACCATCCTCAATGGCTTGAGCGCGAATAGTCAAGGTGGCAGAGCCTCCAGCTGCGATTGGGCTCCCGAAACTAAACGTAAAGACGTTGCCCGAAACGCTCGTGATGCCGGTTGGAACAACAGAAGAGACGTAACGCAGGCCGGAACCAAGCGTGTCCGTCAACACTACACTCGTCGCAGGATTGGAGCCGCTGTTGGTAACAGTAACTGTGTAATCGAACGTATCTCCTTCCGACTTGCTGGCGGGACCGGAGATCGACACAATTAGGTCCGTTGATGGTCCGACTACAGAGCCGACCGCTGTGGCTGAATTGTTACTGGTATTCGAGTCTACAGTACTGCTCGTTACAGAAGCTTGATTCGAGAAATTCGCGCCTGCGGCTAGCGTCAATGGCGCGTTTACAATAAGCGTAAATGAGTCAGAACTTCCTGAGGCGATGCTTGCGTTTGCAGCCGCGGTGAGCGAAGAAATCGTAAAAGCATCCGTCCCAGTAGTTTGGCTCAGCGAAACGAGCGACGAGCCAGTTGGAATCACATCTGTCAACACAACAGCTTGCGAGGCATTCGGTCCATTGTTTTTGAGAGTGATGGTGTACGTTGCATTAGTTCCCGCAGTCACTGATGTTGGCCCAGTGGTTGTGATCGCCAAATCTGCGGAATTGGCGGGTAAGCTGGGTCTAAAATTAGCAACGCCAGTGCCCCAGTTGGCCACGGCAATCGCACGTTAATTTCCGAATGGTCCAATGATTGCAGTAGGAGGCTGGGCGGGTACCCCACGTTCGGGTAGCCGTTTCAGGAGTCTTTTTTGCATCGGATGTGCGGTATGGCCAATGCGTTTGTTACCCAA
>JANPHB010000235.1:0-25881 GCA_031424235.1 Pirellula sp. | reverse complement strand
GTCAGAAGGGTTCATTGGGTATTCCTATCCGATGGTCACGGTGGACGAACTAGGAATTCTCCGGCGCGGCGCCGATAGTAATTTTCTAAATGTACCCTATCTGCCTAGTTGAATGGGCCGGCGAGCTACTTGGACGTGAATATTTGGCAGTGAGTTGAGTAATCACCGACGCACCGGCGTGTCAAACCGGAGCGAAAAGAGGTTGGGCGAACTTATCTCCATTTGTTGTCTACTTGACCGCAGCTTGCTTGGAAGCGAGGAACCGCCACATGCGGCCCCGAAGGCTAGTCGGATGGCGTGGTACGGGCCAGCAAAATCCGGCCTCTATGCCGATTTGGTTCTGCTCAATTTCCAGAATCTCTTACAGCGGACAGAACGATAAGCTTTGTGGCAAGGTAATGCGGAGTTTTGATTCCGAGTTCCGCAGTTCCCGGATCGTCGTCGCCGTAAAACGAACCAATCTCGTATGCTTTGAGAAGAAGCTTTGTACCAGCATAACTTGCACGAAGTTCATCAATACCTTCTTCAGTGAAGCGTTTACCATGCTTGCGATTTGAAAGCTCACTGAATTCCCATGAGCCAGACACAAGTCCAAAATCGTCGTCTTGCTCGTAGGGCGGAGGAACCGCAAATCGAAACAGGCGGTCCCCAAGTAGCGGAGTGCCGTTGACAGAGGTCACTGATAGCAAGTACGTGCTCGAAAATCCTTTCAACCTCAACGTATCGCCATCGACAATTGTCGCCCGAACGGTAGCCGTTTCAATTAGTGGGAGCCCAAGATTTCCAATTACCTGCCGCTTATTGATCTCCGCAATACTCAGAGGTGAATTGTTGCTTGAAATTTCACCACAGCCAGCAATTCCGAACACCAGGACGCTTAGGACAACAATACGGTTCACGCCATCCTCTCCATTCTTTGCAGAACTAGTAATTCTCAGACTCACGAGTCTGTAAACCGAAGTTCATTGTAGCCCACTTAGCTGTTCAGATGGGCGAACGTCAGTCCATGCTTGATCATCCCGTTATTGACGCACCGGCGTGTCAAACCGGAGCGAGTTGGTGGCAAAGCAGCCAAGCTGTCGCGGACGGGTGGAGCCCAGCGAATCAAGAACTGCCGCTTGGGCTTCTCGAAGCCATGATCAAATTCTGACTAACTTCTAAAGCCACAAAACAAAGACCGGGCAATCGACCGCAGGCCAGTCTGCGTATGTTCTGCCTAATTTCGCAAGTAAGCGTATTGAAGTCAATTCCTTTCATCGACGCGAGTGAACTCTTGCAGTGTCGGTGGATATTTTTCGCCGACCTTAAGGCGATGAACATGGTGCCACTTATTGTCGATGGTTTTTCCACATGGGATATTGCTTAACTCGTAGCTGAAATTAGTTCGAAATTGACCATCCATCCACACGGTCAAAGTGGTGACGTTTAGGCCGTCGTCGTCGAGACGGTCAATGCAAATGAAATCCATTCTCAGAGTCTGGGCTAGAAATCTTGCTAAGGCGGGAAAGAACGCGTCAGCGGAACTTGCACGAGCCGTCGTAAGAAATCGATCCACTTCCTCTGCCTGATGTTTTGCCGTGATATCCTCCACGGATTGTCCTATCAAACTTTGGACGACTCCCATCTCGTCAAAGATAGGCACGAAGGACGAATGATACAAAAGTCCATTGCATGCACGAAAATCAAACTCGAACGCAATTCCGGCTACTGGGTTTGATAGTAAACCGGCAATTCTGTCGCGATCGGATTCATTGACTAAGTCTAGGAACGACCGACCCAAAATCGAGATCGTCTCGTCTACATCTACCATTTTACGTCCAGCCCCATTCATCGATTTCAAGCGGCCCTCGCGGTCAATTTCATGAATGCAGTGCGGTGAGCGTTCCACAAGGGTGCGGAAGCGTAACTCGCTGGAACTCAGCCCGATCTCCGCCCGCTAGCGTTCCAATATGCTGTATCTGGCAAAATCCGTGTACACGATCTGTTCCTCGGTACGCAAGTTCAAATTGCATACGCCCAAGGCTGTTTAAATGGACGGTCTTCCAGGTGTTCTCTGCGGTTTTTCCCGTCTTCAAGAGATAACAGCTAATTGATGATTGGAACTTTGATTCGAACGAATCAGTTCAAATAAACGCTTAAACGGCACAGCAGCGGCAATCCTGTCAGGTTTGTAACTTTATTCCGCCGACTTAATGTTCTTTAGCAGCTACACTCGCATCTCCTAAAGATGTTGTTGAACGTACAAAGCATGATCGCGTGGATGAAGACATCGTCGGAAAGATTCGTTGATTTGACTCTGGGCTGGCGCAAAACAGTGTTCGTTCATATTCATTTTGCGTCTGCAAGCCCTACGGCTGAACGCAGCAACGAATTTGAATTAACGCTTCGCGAGACTCGCGAAACGATGCGCTTTCCGACTTGGAAATCGTGAATAGTGGTTGTTTGTGCAGAATGTGCTTCGATTGGGAAAGAAAGTCTGGACTATGAGTCATCCTGTTTTTCGGTTCATTCGGGTTGGTCTATGGCTAGTGGTGATCGCAGCCCTACCGATACTCGGATTTGTGGGCGTGCCACAATTCAAAAAGTGGTTGGATCAAAATCATCGTGTTGTCGAATCCGCAAATGCTCCAGAGCAAAAGCCCCATGGGACACTGGTAGGTACTGAAAAGCGGACATTGCGGTTGCCGCTAGAAGTGCTCGAAACAATGCAGGTCGAAACTTCCGATGTTCGGCCCGCTCCCGCATCGGAATCGTTGAAGTTGGAAGGCTCTTTGTATTTAGATGCGAACCGGTTGGTGCACGTCAATTCTCGGTTCTCCGGTGACGTCATTGAACTTGGGCAAGTTGAAGCTGCTGAAAACCCTCAGAATCCGAGTTCGGGGATCAAGACCACCAATCGTTCGGTTAGCTTTGGCGACCTCGTTTGCAAAGGACAGCTTCTTGCTGTGATTTGGAGCAAAGAGTTAGGGGAAAAGAAAAGCGAACTTGTGGAAGGTTTGAGCATGTTGCGATTCAACGAAGACCGTCTCAAACGATTGGAAGCCTCGGCTGCTGTGATGTCGGAAAGAATGTTACTCGATACTCGTCACGACGTAGAGTTGGGCCTAATCACGATTGCTCGCGTCGAGCGGACGTTACGGTCATGGAGACTTAGCGTAGAACAGATCCAGGCGATTCGCGAAGAGGCGGAACGGATTCGCACTTACAAGGGCGATTGGCATACTAATCTCGATGAGTCGTGGGCTCGAGTCGAAGTTCGAGCTCCGATGGACGGGACAATCGTCGAAAAGAACCTCGCTGTGGGCGACTTCGTCAGCAATGATCTTGATCTCTTCAAAATAGCTGACCTACGACGGCTGGATGTCCTAGCACATGTTTATGAAGAAGACATTGCCTTGCTGGAAACATTACCTGAAGGGCATCGGCATTGGACCATCCGGTTGAACGCAAATCCACAATCGCAGCCACTGGAAGGGAGCTTTCAGCGGATTGGCAACTTGATAGATCCTGCACAACACACAGCGTTGGTGATGGGCTGGGTCGACAATTCGGTAGGGCGACTACGAGCCGGACAGTTCATCTCCGCACAGATCAATCTGCCACCCGATCCCGATGAGGTGGTGATTCCAATTTCTGCGCTCGTTGATCGGGAAGGAGAGTCGCGTGTGTTCGTGGCGACCGACCCGTTGAAACACGAATTCACATGTCGTAGCGTATTGCCCACTCGCAGGAGCAACCAGTTTGCGTATATCTCAACGAAACCACGTAATGTGCCAGGGCAACTTCCGTACGACACACTTAGGATTGGCGAGCAAGTAGTAAAAGCCGGGGGAGTCCAAATGGCTGCCGAGCTAGAATCATTACGTGCCGCAGCGAAAGAGACATCAACGACCGCAACAACAACTTCCAAAAATTCGGCTGAGAAAAACACCTTATGATTAGTAAGCTACTGGATTGGGCAATTCATAATCGGGTCGTTGTCTTATTGGTGACTTGCACGTTGATTGCGGTTGGCAGTCACGCCATTTTGAACGTCAACGTCGAGGCATATCCAGATCCGGCTCCGGCGATTATCGGCGTCGCAGCCATCTATCCCGGCGCTTCGGCGGAGGAGGTTGAGAGACAGCTGGTGGTTCCAATGGAAGTCTCGTTGGCGGGGATGCCCGGCCTCAAGTACACCCGTAGCAAAGCAATGTTTGGTCTCGCATACATGCTCAACCAGTTTTCCTACGGCGTCGATTTCAAGGATGCTCGGCAAGAAGTCATCAATCGTCTTTCACAAGCTCAGTTGCCCAAAGGCGTGACGCCAGAGTTGACCCCAGCTTCTTGCATCGACGAGATTTACCGATACATGTTGAGGAGCCCAAAAGACAAACTGGGCCGCGACATCTATACGCTTTACGATCTGAAAGCATTACAAGACTGGACTTTGGAGCGAGAACTTCGACGTATCCCTCGCGTCGCTGGAGTGACGAGTTGTGGCGGCATGGTAAAACGGTACGAGATTCACCCCGATCCGGATCGGCTCAAAGAATACGGCATCACTTTGCAGCAGCTGGAGAACGCGATCTCGTCCAGCAATGCAAACGTCGGTGGCGATATGATCGTCCAGGGAGGCAATGTGCAGATTATCCGAGGTATCGGACTGATCGGCGGTGGTGAAGACCCGATGGCATATGCTTCAACGCATTTCACCGACCCGATGGAGGCTGCCGCCTACCTTCGTTCGGAAGAGCGTCGCCGCATCGGCGAGATTAGGCAGATCGTGATCACCGCAACGAACAACGTTCCGATTCGAGTCGAACATGTCGTCGAAGGAGGTCCCTACCATTCGGAAGCAGACCTCGGCAGGCAAGGCGTAGTGGTGGGGCACCATACCCGACAGGGCAAAGTTAGTTTTGCGAGCCCGGAATTGGACGAAAGCGGACACGAAATCATGAATAACAGCCAGAGGGTGATTGTCGACGAAGACGAAAAGGTTCAAGGCATCATCCTTTTGAGAAAAGGGGAGAAGTCGTTGCCTACTCTGGAAGCCACGCGAGAAAAGATTCGCGAGTTAAACGAGACGAAAGGCTGGCTGCTACCTGGCGTACAGATCGAGCCTTACTACAACCGCACCACGCTAATCGACGTTACAACCGAAACCGTGCATCACAACCTGTTGGTTGGCATGGTTCTGGTAACGGTTATTTTACTGATGTTTATGAATAATGTCCGCGTAGCGCTAATCGTTGCGATCAATGTACCGCTGGCGTTAATGTTTGCGTTCAGCGTACTTTATTTGAGAGGCCGTTCGGCAAATCTGTTGTCGATCGGCGCTGTCGACTTTGGCATTATCGTCGATTCCACAGTCATTATGGTCGAAAACATTTACCGACGGGTGAGCAGCGGGGAGGAAGTCAAGGAATTGCCGTTGTCGAAGCGAATTTTGCAAGCTGCCCGCGAGGTCGAACGCAGTCTCTTTTATTCGACGCTCATTATGGTCTGTGCCCTTTTACCTTTATTTACCATGCAGGGACCGGAGGGGCAAATCTTCGGCCCTATGGCCGACACGTATGCCTTCGCTCTCGGCGGAGCATTGCTGCTCGCCCTGACTATCTCACCAGTTCTTTGCACGTTGTTCTTCAGAAATCTGAAGCCAGCACGCGACAATTTTCTTGTGCGAAATCTAAAAAGGCTGGTGATATGGCAGCTAAACTGGGTGCTCAATCATAGAATTGCTGGACTAGTAGTAGCGATGAGTTTGTTGGCGATCACTTTAGGCGTCGTGCCGTTTCTGGGCCGCGAATTCATGCCCGAACTGGAAGAAGGAAACATGGTCGTCCGCGGCACATTCCCAGTGAATATCGCACTTGACGAAACTGCTCGTTACGCCCGCATC
Source organism: Pirellula sp. (assembly GCA_031424235.1). Lineage (GTDB taxonomy): Bacteria > Planctomycetota > Planctomycetia > Pirellulales > Pirellulaceae > JBKCUI01. Next base: position 20,000 of record JANPHB010000235.1, on the reverse strand, counting down.
GCTCGAAAGATCCTGATGAGTTATCCGGAAGTAGCCGTGGTCGCTTCTCAGATTGGTCGACCTGACGATGGCATGGACCCTTCAGGTGCATTTGAAATGCAGTGTTTCGTCCCACTCAAGCCGCCAAATGAATGGCCGATCCCACCAGGTCGAAACAAACGTCGTTCCAAACCCGAATTAGTCGACGATCTGAACGAGGAGCTATCGCGGAACATCGTTGGCGTCAATTGGGACTTTTCGCAAATCATCCGTGACGATGTAATGGAATCGCTATCGGGAGTCAAGGGAGAGAACTCGGTCAAAATCTTTGGTCCCGACCTGACTGAGTTGGAGCGAATCGCGGCCGAGGTTAACTACACCATAGGCCATGTTCCTGGCGTCTTTGATCCTGGCGTCTTCCGCATCAAGGGACAAACCAACCTTTCGTTCCCGATTGATCGGGCCAAGTGCGCAATTTGGAATGTGAGTGTGGCCGATGTTGAGGACGTCATTCAAACGGCGGTAGGCGGCAAGCCGTTCTCGCAAATGACCGAAGGGGAAAAGTCATTCGACATTTCGCTTCGTTGGCCGGAGAATCTCAGGGAAAACCCAGACGCCATTCTTAACATTCCCGTGGACGTCGTGAAGAACAACATTACTACCGGAGGATTCGAGCCGACAACCGCGGGGAGCGGAGCTAGGCTGAATGTCATTGGAACAACTTTGAGCATGCCCTCGCCAACTGGCAGAGGTGGATTAGATGCGGCGAGCGGCCAAGTTCCGCGCCGACGGCTTCGCGACCTTGTCACGCCCGTGGATGACACTGGAAAAACGGACGTCGCTGGTTCATTTGTAAAGACAGGCGCGTCAACTATTAATCGAGAACAGGGGCAACGGTTAATCGCTGTTAAATTTGGTGTCCGCGTCCGCGACCTCGCTAGTACTGTCGCCGAGGCACAGGAGAAAACCGCGCCGCTCTTTAAGCCCCCTTATCGCGCAACTTGGAGCGGTGAATTCCAGCAAATGCAGGAAGCCGAAGCACGCATGCTCAACGTAGTCGTCTTGTCGTTGTTTTTGATTCTGGTCATGTTGTATCTCGCTTTCTATTCGCTGTTAGACGCACTACTAGTTTATGTGAACGTGGTCGCAATGTCGATGGGAGGCCTCTGGGCACTTGTTCTGACAGGCCTGAATTTCAATATCTCGGCAGCCGTCGGCTTCATCTCAATTCTCGGTGTCGCAGTGATGAACGGCTTGCTTATGGTCTCGTCGTTCAACAATCTGCGTTCTCGACACGTGCCACTGCGACAAGCGATCGTAGAGGGGACCGAGAAGCTCGTGCGTCCAATCACGATGACCGCGCTGGCGGCCATCCTAGGACTGCTTCCGGCTGCTTTCTCTACTGCCGTCGGGTCGCAATCTCAGCGTCCGCTGGCAATTGTTGTGGTTGGCGGGATGCTCTCAACCCTGCTGTTCTTTAACCTAGTGCCATTGCTCTATAGTTTCTACGGCCATCGCGAGCCGAAGGTAAGTGGCGGACACGTTCACGAGTGATACGAACTCATAAACCGAAACGATTAAGCAACTTCACAAAAACATTTCGTTTAACTGAGTGCCCATGGGCCTCAAGCAGTAGAAAATGCGGGGCGCTACCCACGCGGTTAAACGCAGTAACCTCAAGTCGATTTTGGCAAGTTGCTTAGATCGAAGGGATTTCAGCAACTGGAGTAGGCGATCCCATTTGAAAGAGATCGTCTCCCTGCAGTAACTCTTCCATATCAACGGTACTTTGCCACTGAGACTGCAAGAAGTCAATGTATTGGTTTAGTACACTAGCAACGAATGGGGAATTCGACCATCCGTATTCTTGAGTTCGGCGGAATACGATCCCACGAGCGAACGACATCAAGGTGTGTGAAAATAGTCTCGTCCATCTTCAGATAACAAGCAGTTCTTCTGCGTGGCGGCGATAAGCGTAGTCTAAGTCTGCCTCGTCAAGCAGGTTGAATGGGCTGGCGAGCTACTTGGAGATCAATGTTTGGCTGGGCGCCGTGAACACGGCCGCACCCGCGTGTTAAACCGGTGCTTCGTCAGTTTTCTGTCTCGTTGATGTTGCAAATGCGCCATGGCCGATCCCACTCCGGGAATTCCCCAACGCAACAACCGGGCAGGATCCAATTCATGGAGTCATCGATAGTGTCCTGATCTGTCTCAATCTCTCCGTCAAAGACTGTCCGAACATGGCGATAAGGACCACATAAACTACGGTCATTGCGAGAGCGAACAGAACGCAGTAGGGAAATGGTACCGCAGCGCAAAAACCAAGTATCGCAGTGAGAAAATAAATGCTTAAACAATCGATCGTGCCAGGAAGCTCTATGACTCGCCGATCTTCAATCACTTTGTCGGTTAGTCTTGGTTGATCGTCGGCATCTTCTGTCACAGTTTTCCTTATCGCAGAACTAGTAATTCTACGGCGCGGCGCCGGCAAACACACCCTCAATGTACCCTATCTGGCTGGTTGAATGGGCAGCGGAATTGACTGGAGGTGAATGTTGGGTTGGGAGTCAAGTAAACACCGGCGCTCCGGCGTGTCAAACCGGAGCGAGTTGGCAGTTTCGATAAAGCAGTAGCCTTTGGCATCAATTTAGGTTGGCAAACCGAGTGCCGAACTCGAAACGATCCGACGGCTGCCGTAGCGAGCAAACTCCCTTGCCAACCTCCGCATTGCCGCTTGGGCTTCTCGAACATGGGATTGGATTCAAGCAACAGCTAACCGTCCTCGTCACGTCAAAACTGAAACACCCCGCTCGCGAAGGTAAGCAAGGAGGCGTTTTTTGTGAATTAGTCCCTTGTAAAGCACTTCTGGATGATCTTTCGCGGTGAACGTGAATCCATAACCGATCTGTCTGGCTATAAAGGCGTCAGTCATAGGGATAGAGCAAAGCAGCTTCGTGGTTAATAGGCCTAGGCGTGTGCGTTCGTCCAGAGCCACAATGTCTGGGTGCTTAAGATGCTCCGGTGGGGCACTCTTGGCACGCTTGGAGTCTATCCATCCACCAATCAACCCGCCCGTCCAGCCGCCAAGCAAGCCGCCGGTCAAGCCGCCAAGGAACCCGCCGGTCATAGCAGCACCATTGCAGGTGCGCAAAGCGAAGAATGTGGACTCCGTAAAAAGAACCTGTCCGGCGGCGCTGTCGCCGCTGACTTCTACAAGGCCGGGTTTGAGAAGGTGCATAGTTGGTGGTGCATGTGATGACGGCGAACGAATAACAATCTATCCCATCTGCAGCAAAGCGGAACGAAGAGATAAATGGTGCGTACGGCTGAACCGTTGCGACTCTAAGACCGCTAATGATACTACGAAAGGCAGCGCCATGGGCAAGCGAGTTGCTTGGAGGTGAATGATTGGTTGGGAGCCGTGCAAGCACCGACGCTCCGGCGTGTCAAACCGGAGCGAGTTGGATAATGGTATCAGGCCCTATGCCCCAAATCAGAGATCGGGCAAGCGACCGCAGTACAGACCGCGTACGTCCCTCGAACGGCGACGCAGAGTCTAATCCTTTATATGTTATCGTACTTCTGCTTTTGTTACTCTCTGGCGAGGCCATGCGATCTTGGGTTGATGCTACAGCTTGGCAGTGCCACACGCAATGCTTGCAAACCCGATTCCGATATGGAAGTACCTGTAAGCGAGAGTTCTGTGACTCCATTAAGTTGAGATAACTCAGGAACAGATTTGTCCGTGATGCCCGAGCAATCGTCGAGATGCAGAATCCGCAGCTCTTTGTGTACGAGCAAGTAATGCAACCCTGCGTCCGTAATTTGCGTTTGATATGCGGTAAGCTTTCTGAGACGTTGACAATCAACCAGTTTTTTTAATGACTCATCGTAGACCGGGCAAGTTCCGCCGTTCAAGTCAGCCACGACGTAACCGTCAGCTTCTTCGCGAGCCCAACCATCACGGTCGTTGACACTATCGATTGCTCTTTGATGCGGCGATCTGTACATGGCACGCTGGATTGCGACTATCGGTACAAGCGCCAAGGCAACAACAGCCATCGCAATGAAAACGGTGCGCAATCCGAATTGGGGCAGCAGAGTAGCAACACTTGACTTTTTTTCATTCGTTGTCATCACGTTCTTTGCCAGATAAAAAGTAATTCTCCGGCGCGACGCCGGTAAACAAACTCCAAATGTACCCTATAGGCTGGTTGAATGGGGCAGATACTTGGAGTTGAATGTTTGGCTGGGAGTCGAGTAAAGACCGACGCTCCGGCGTGTCAAACCGGAGCGAGTTGGTTGCGTCCCTTTCCCACGCTTGCTTTCGAAAGAGGAACGGCCCAGTGCGTCCCCGCATTCTGTGAGGTGTCGCAGGGTGCCTGCGAAATCCGGCCCCCATGCCGATTCATTGTTCTGCCTCGTTAAGTTCTTGTTGTATCGGAATTGCATTCAGATCAAACCTCTCCGACGAGACGCGAGCAACCCGGCCTCTCCAATCACATAGTTCAACTGTTAGTCTGCAGATGTCTTTGTAGTTGATTGCAAGGTGAGTCGTAGTAATTTCCTGACTTTGCCCGGGCCGAATTTCTAAGTATCCGATTTTGGGGACTTGATGTCGAATGTCAATATGCCGGGGCTCAAGAATTGGGACCCAAACGGTGTCTTGCTCGAAGCCATGTCCTGGCCATGGACAGCCTTCCCAAAGGGAAATGTCGCTGGACGTTTCTCCGGTCCAATGAATGTACACTGATGAATGCCCATCATTATGAATGCTTGAGACAACTTTGAAATCTCTGTTGCCTTTTTGGTTGGTATCAACAAACTTCTTAGGCGTGATAGTGATGGTGGGACGAAAAGGCTGAATCAAATAACAGGAAATTGCGATAACCAATTGCAAGACAAGCAACCCAAGGACTGAAATCCGAAACCGCATCAGTTAATCCAGTTTTGTGGTCAGAACGTATAGCGATCTATCCCGAGAGTAGCGAAGTGGAGCCGTGGGATAGATCGAGCGTCGGGCTAAGTCGCTTCGCCGTGTATGGTCTGTGCGGATTCTACGCGTTCCGCTTTTCCTGGCTACAGTCTATCAGACTTGCAAGGGTATCAGCAACCGGCGTGTCAAACCGGAGCGAGTTGGCGGTGTGTCAAACACTCGTGATTTTGTGCGTCCCTGACCCAAGCTTGATGTGGCCAACAGGCTAGCCGAGTGGCTTGGCAGGGGGCCAGTTCAAAAGCCCCCGCTCACCGGCTTGGGTGTAACTGTCTGATCGTCCTTATCCGGGTGTACTGTAGCCGAGTATCCGAAACCTGTTCCCGATTTCAATCTGCAGGATTGGCCTAGCCAGCATCCAGCGACTACATTAGCAATTGCTGCTCCCATTATTCGGCAACTAACAATAATTGCCATCTTACTCGACGCTGCCAGGAATTCGACGATGGACGACAGAAGTGAACTCGACACAAACAAAGTTGATGACACGGTTCTTGCCCTTCTTTGGCTAACGATGTGCGGTGGCGACCGTGCTTGGAAAGGACATGACTGGAACACACTCGGACGATTACATGAAAAAGGCATGATCCATGATCCGATCGGAAAGGCCAAGTCTGTCTCGCTGACACCCGAAGGACTCGAACGCTGTAAACAATTGTTTCACGAAATGTTTGTTCGCAACAAATGATCGAAGTGAGAGTCCTTGACCTGACGTGATTTGCAAGCACGCCAATATCGGGCGCGAAACGACGATAGAAATTCAGAGCGAACGCGACAAGTGTCTTACAATTCTACACCGATGGTCAGTCGCTTGTGAAAATGTCGTCGCCTGCAGGATCGACCTAGCAGCAACCAACAGCTACCACTTCCACAGGTTGGAATGAGGCTGGATTCACGCCATCCAATTTGACTACGTCCGCTTCCCACGAACAAGCTTCTGCGGTTTCCATAGCGTTGCGCCTGCCGCTAGGCGCGACTGATGTCGCTTTTGGCTGGCCTAAGAAGGGGCGAACCATCGCAGCATGGCCATTCAAAGCAATGCTGCAGGCTCACTGCAAGAACACTAGATACGCGGCAGCAAGCAAAGCTCGTTCATCTTCGCTTCCATTCTCGACAGTGGCAATGTGTTGTCCAGAAATATTGACGACTCGCGATCCTTCTACCCTAAGAAGCACATCTTCCTTCTTCCGGAATATGCTTCCACCCTTGACCTCTGCCAAAACTTGACCGGCAAGATTTAGCAGGTTCTTTCCATTTGTCATGCCAATGGTCTGGGCATCGCTGTTCAGAATCTTGCCATCAGAGAGGCTAAGCAATACTTGATTGTTCAAATTCTTGATTTCGATCACTGTTGGATTCTCCGTGTACAGGAAGTTCGAGGTTCGTGGCGCCTAAATGCGTATGGATTTCGTCGCACCGGCGTGTCAAACCGGTGCGTGTTGGGTCCCCGCATGTACGGGTGGCTGCGGGTGAGCGCACGGAGACGGGCATCCCTGCCCGATTTTTGCAAAACTCTTGCTCATGTCATCCAAAAAGCCCCCTGCAAGATAAGTTCCGAACAATGGGGACATACACAAGACGTCTTGTACCAGTCGATGGTCAATGCCGCCGTATTTTTGCAGAAGCCACATTCCACAGTTTCGATCGTCTTGCGTAACTGATGCTCAGGAATGACCTTAGATTTCTGGTAAAATCCGAGATCGATCATTTCTTGTGGGGCGTCTGCATTCCCCGCTGGACGCGTGTCAACGTTCGCGAATAAAGGACCAATTGCGCATCTCAGACGACATGGGATCTCATGGGTAGATACGTCCATCCAATGTTGTGTTCCGCACTTGCAGCAAACAAATAAAGCTGACTCACAATAAGGGTCTCGATCTTCAATTCCGTCATGATCGAACCAGCCATTCGCGAAGCTTAGTCCACATTTCGGGCATAAAAAGTCGAAAGGCATGATCTATTTCGTTTGCAGAACCAGTAATTCTTCGGCGCGGTGCCGGCATACACATTCTAAATGTACTCCATCTGCTGGTTGAATGTGCAGCCGAGATGCTCAGACATAGATGTTTGACTAGGAGCCGAGCAAAGCCGCCGCACCGGCGTGTCAAACCGGAGCGAGTTGGGGGCAAAACCTGCTGCGGTGAGCGTGCATCCCTAGCGAATCAAGAACTGCCGCTAGGGCTGCTCTCTTAAGCCCTAAAACAGAGATCGCGCAAGCGACCTCAGTTCAACCAACGTGCCTCCACTGAACAACGACGCAGAATCCAATCATTTATACGTTATCCATCGAAGCGACCGGAAGTTGCAGAGGTCTGTCCGAGAATTTTCATTTCATTATCCAGTTATGACTTCTTGAGACTTAAGGGGCGGTCGCCCAGTCCGAGGTCATCGGAGGTCGGATCAAGCACGACGCCCTGAGCATCACCAATATCTGCTGCGGCTTTGTCGGACTTGGCCAAACTTCGGCCGCCGATTACGAACGCCAACTCGGGGTGAGACGCTCGAAGCGATCGAGCAGTCTGCCTTCCGATCGCTCCGGAGCCATTCAGCGGTAAAATGGAATCAAGTAATACTTTCTTGCGTCTCAGTTTTTGAGTCATTAAAACGTTTAGGTAACGTGACTGACCGGTATGCCCATACTAAGACTTCCTATACGTTGCCACTGTCAACCCGGCTTCAAGCCATGCGTCATGACATTCAACCGTTGGTTCGGAAGTTTTGGGAAGATTGTCATTGCTTGCAGTACCGGAGGAGCGTACACCAAGATGCGACTGGGGCCTAACGGTCATTACGGGCGTCCGATCAACTTGCCGCGGCTTCTTGATTGCCGTTGAAATTGGAAGGAGCATCGACACTAGGCTAAGCAAATCAAAGCGACTAGTTCTCAGTCGCAACTTTGGTTCTGATCGTGATGCCTTGAGTGCCACATCATCGGGACTCTCGACGTTGAAATTATCCTCGATCACTGCCGGCGACCTGTCGGCGTCTATAGGCGCAGCACATGCAAGATTTGCGTTCTGAACGATTTCAGTTGCAAACTCCATCGACGACATCGCGCGGTCAAGCAATTCCTGCTTCTCAGTTTCGGCAACGCCCTCCCAAGATACGTCTCTCTGAACCGCTAGCCTGCTTGCTGATTCCGAATGAGCTGTCAGAACCGTCGACGAACAGGTCTTCGCAATGTGAGCTTCATCGCCCATTTTGTTAAGCGTCATGGTTACGACGAAGGAATCTCGCACCATCAATTGAGCTAGTTTTTCATCGCTGATTGCGGATTCGGGATGGTTTGGTTGGTCGTTCACCGATTGAAAATAGCGAAAATGTGACTCTGGATTTGGCGAAACGATCGGCGCAGCGGAGGCGGCAGGCGAGTCAGTTCGCGACAACAACGGAGGCGTCGAGTAGACTGGGAACGATGGCGGTGACTGTGAAGTGACTGGTGGTGATGCGGTATCAGGTGAACCGCTGAATAATTCATTGCCCGAACCGCTATTACCAGTCTCACTTGCTCCCAAGTCTTTGACGGGGGACACAACCGTTGAGCCGTCAGCATCGGTTTCGTCAGTATCGGATTTATCATCATCGGTTCCGCCAGTGACCGCTCCCAAATCATTCTGGTCCTTCATCCTTCCTTCGTTACTGCTGTGCTTATTTAAGTAAGAAGGTACTCCATCTAAAGCATCGGTGTTTGATCCACCACCCACCGTGTTATCCATTGTGGAGACAATGGCTGCAGGTAACTGCGCCGGAGTTGGTGCGATCGGCATGTCAATGTTGATCAAGCCAGCGAACAATGCTCGCGACTCTAAACGCTCGACCCTCAATCTATATCTTGATCGGATATGCGACCTGGACCTCTGACCGATTCTGATTTGATTAAACATTCATTTCACTCCTTTATAACTTCGTGCTTAGCGGTTCCGTTGCATTGACTAAGCAGTTGATCAAGCAGTTCGCGATGTTGCTCCAAATGGTCTCGAGATTGCTGATTAGATGGGGAGTCCTTGATCGCTCTAGCCTGCATTTCCATCGCCTCCGATAAACATTTAATCGCTTCGGACACGCTGCCTCGCACATGATGGAGCCATCCGTGTTGGTGCAACGCGTTGGCCAAACGGCTCAGCGATTCCGATCGATTTCGCTGCGATTTGATTTGTGACCGGAATAATTTCTCTGCCATCTCAAAAGCGGTAAATGCGTCTGACTCTTTACCTTCAAGGCGAGAATAGATATGGCCGAGGTTAGCGTTTGCAATCGCCAGCTGTTCGTTACAGCCGGCGTCGAAATTGCCACCCTTGATGGCTCCCGCTAGCCGATCAATTGCTTCCATCTGCACTTCTAAAGCCTCATCGATTCGATTGCTGCGAGCCAATACGGTCGCTAGATTGCTCTTCGTCACGGCTAATTGGCACTCGATCGATTGATCGGTGACCCACAGCGTTCCATCCACTGAAGCCAGATCATGTGGTTTGTCCATCGATAAGATATGGTTCAGTTCGGAAAGGTTCACACGCAACACTGCTTCCGACTTTGTGAGGTCACTGTCGATCAGCGTTGCGACCGTCGAGTTGTTACATTCAATCAGTTGCAGACGCAGCGGTACGGAGTCAGGCTGCTGTCTCAATGCATCCTGTAACGTTGTTTTAACGTCCTGAAGAATGGAGATCGCCTGCCGTGAATTCGATGATCGAATCAACAGCAAACTCAAATTGGTTTGCGTCATAGCCCATTCACTGACGATTCGCGGAAAAAGTAAGTGATTGGTCAGCAGTGGCGATTGCAAGTCACTAGCACGACGATAGTTTTTTGCAGCATCGACATAACGTCCAAGTTCTTTTTGCAAAGCGGCAAGATTGTGAAAGCAGATCGCGAGATTAGCCTGCTCTTCGGGATGAACAGCCATGTCGTCACCAAGCGCCCGGTAAGATGCGATCGCTTCTTCGTACGTTCTTTCTGCCCGCTCCGATTCTCCGAGCGCAGCATAGGTTACCGCTAATCGGTAACGGACCTTCGCAATTTCACTCGGTAATGTTCCGGCTGCGTTACGGTAAGCTAGAAAGTCGCTGTAGTACCGCTCGGCCTCGCGAAGTACTTCAGCCCGAAGCGTATCGCCGCCTGGCAGGCTCTCCAAGCGTTTGGCGATCATGCCACCGAATCGGTCGACCACGGAGTGCGCTTGATCGAGGTGCAACCTTGCTCGCGCGGCGGCTTGGTCCTTCAAGTCGCTTTGGTGTGAAATCAATCGGTTGGCCGTAGCCAAACTGACCACTGCAATCATTAACAAGGCAACAGTTGTGGCAACGAGTTTTGGGTTTCGCGCCGACCATTTTATCGCTCGTTCCACCAGCGTTGGACGACGCGCTAACGTCGGCTTCCCAGCTAAGAACAATCGTAAGTCTTCAGCCATTTCGCCTGCAGTGGCGTAGCGATCCTCCTTACGTTTCGCAATCGCTTTGAGCACTATCGTTTCCAAATCGATTTCGATTGCTGAATTGATGCGACGCGGCGATGCGGGATCTTCGCTTAGCACTTTATGAAAGATCGCTTCGCGATCCGATGCCTCAAACGCTGGTTGCAGGGTTAGCAATTCGTAAAACGTTATACCGAGCGCATAGATATCGGTCCGATGATCTATCTCATGCTGTTTGCCGGCGATCTGTTCGGGACTCATGTATCGCGCGGTGCCAATAATGTTACCTTCGGCGGTCATGTTCGCTGTCCCGCGGACCCGCGCCAGTCCGAAATCGGCGATCCATATTTTCCCACTGGAATCGATTAACAAATTGGAAGGCTTCACGTCGCGATGCACGACGCCTTGTTGATAGGCAAAGTCCAACGCATCGGCAATACAAATGATCTGTTGAATCGTATCTTCGATGTGTCTACGCTGACGAATCGTTTGCAACGTGCTAGCGGCCGGGGCAATGTCTGGCCGTGTATTTTGATGTTTGTGGGGCAGGACTGCTTGATCGTCGTACTGAGCGTTGGGAAGTGGACACTCGCTCTGCGATCCAATCGGCATTTCCTCTGTCGTTCGAAAGTGAACGCTGTAGGCAAACCTCGCAACGGGTTGGTCATAGTGGCTTCGAGAGGGACCAGCCCTAAGTTCACGAAACACCTCTTCCATTGTTCGACCATCGATCAATTGCATGCTGTAATAATGCACGCCTCGTTCACAGCCGACTGCAAAAACGGGGACGATGTGAGGGTGATGCAGCGACGCGGCAGCTTGAGCCTCATTGCGGAATCGAGCAACCTGCTGTTTATCCAGAACCGCCGCGAACGGCAGGACTTTAAGGGCCACACTCCGCCGCAATGAGATTTGAGTCGCTTCGTAAACAATACCCATGCCGCCGCGACCGATCTCTCGATTCAGTTGGTAGTCGCCTAAAACGCCACCCCCTGCTACTGAATGTTTTGGATTGGTTTGAGAAGCTTGCCGGGAGCTGCGACTCAGTGCCCGAAGCATTTGCAAATGCTCGCCCCAATTGCGTTCAAGTTCAGGAAAATCTTTCAATAATTCTTCTGCGCCACTCTCATCGCCCGCTTCCAGTCGCAACGCGTAATTGTCCAAATGGACAGCGATCGACTGTTGCGTTTCGTCCGACTGACTTGACGGATGCGCTCTGTCACTGTCAGCGACACCGATATCATGCGATTGCGGATGTGATAACGTTGGATGAATCATCATGGTTGTTCCAAAGTCTTGCGAAGTTGTTCAATGGCTCTCAACCAAAGCATCCGAACGGCACCCGTCGAACGCTTCATGTGTGAAGCGATTTCGGTAAAGGAGTCGCCGTCCAAGTGCCGCATCGTGATCACCATGCGGTAGTCAATAGGTAGACTCTCAATCGCGGCCGCTAAATTCAACAGCGACTGTTCGTGATCGAGTTCCGAAGCGGGCGAGCGATGTGGACTGATTGCCATCGCTGAAATGCGCGAGTGCGATCGTTCGACCGATGCGGACAATTGATTCAGGGAATGTTCGCGACGGATGCTACGTTTGGCAGCCATGAGGTGGGCCTCCACGGCACTCGCAATATTATTGACCAACACTTTCCTCAGCCAAGCGGTGAATGCCTCGATATCGGTCCCCTGGAACCGGTGAAAATCCCGATGAGCTTCCAGCAATGTTTCCTGGACGACGTCGGACGGGCTGACACGATGTCGAATCTCTTTAGCTAACTGTCCACGAGAAAGGACGTTCAGGTATCCCGAATATCCCGCTAGCAAAAACTCCAAGGATTTTTGGTCTCCCTCGGCAGCCTTGGCGAGCAGTTCTCGGTTGGATTTTGTTTGAAATGCTGTAACCATCATTCTCCCCTATTCGTCCAAGCCGACTTCAGGACCTCTTGTCACGCCATCCGGTTCAAAAAATCGGATGAATTTCCCACAAATGAGGTGCTATTGAAAATTTGGCTCCAGCAATGGGTGACAAACCGTTACCACTCAGGTGGTCCAACAAACCTAGTTTCACGAATCAATTATCGCCTCTGTCAAATCGTACTCCGGGTATGCAGTCGGCCTAGTTGCAGGCTCGCACGTCCGAGAATTGCGAATTACTATTGGTTAAAAATGGCGTCGTGTCCTGATGAGTATTTTTGGTTTTGCCGCCAATCAACTCACTCGGAACGGACGCTATGAAAAGGTTATCACAACTTTCAGTGCTCTCAAACGCCTCTTTGATGCTCTTGAACCTGACTTCATCAAGTCGGTGATCGCCGTCATCTGGAGAGTCATCGCGGCGCTAGGAACCTCTTTCCTGAAGCGCGGTAACGTCCGGAGCCACCGACAAACTGGAACGACGACTGGAACGTTACGTCTATAAAATCGCTCGTTTCGTTATGTAGCGAACCATTTACTTAAAAAGTCGAGTCGCCCGACCCGGGGCAAACGGTCTCTTCCTTCATGTTCTGTGGTGAATCTCACCGACGCAACCGCCGGACGCTCAACACCATCGACCGTCGCTCCGGCGTATCAAACGCTTGTCAAACCGGTGCGAGTTAGCGGCCTCACCCAATCTGCGTCGGTTTGCATCTCACCGACGGCAGTTATGAATGAATAGGACGTGATACTCGAATGGAGTATCTGCGACAATAATCTGTCTCGATTAGAAGTGACCTTCGGTCGTTTGGTTTCGCGTCGTATTTCGTCTTTCGAAACTCAAGTTTAGGTTCGAGCTCATTTTTGTACAGGGCAGATGGAATCGTAAATGGCCCAATACATTGGGTCGCAATCAAGAGTGCATGGCAGCGGTCGCAACCAACATCGTGTTTGAATTGCTCTGGAGAATCGATTTTGGTCAACTTCGGATTCAAGCAAACTGGCTTGCTCAATCTTTCTCCAAACTTTTTCAGCGTTTACCCCAAATGCTAGCGATCGTTCGTTGGTGAATCGATAAGGCATGTAGCAGAATGGATGGTGGTGAATCTGAAAACAGATTTCTGTCCGATGGGCGAAGTGGTATCGGGGGAAGAGGGTGGAGTTGGTGAACGCTTAGACAGCGATTCGTCGCTATAATCTCATCGAATTGTGCACGAAGTTGATTATTGCCTTGAACTTGGAGACGAAGACATGCCCGTGATCGGAACTCGACAGTCACCCGTCAAGATCATCACCAACGATTCGATGCAACTAGCGAATCCAACTGATGTACTTCACCGTTTGGCCGACTCGGAGACGCTGGAAAAGATGTTGAGGGCGTGTGGGGGTGCCGGATGATGCCGATCACGTTCAATTGCCACGAGACTCTCCCGCTGGCCCCCGAAAAAGTTGCACAGCAAATCCTCGACTTGGCGAAGTGGCCAGACTTTCGAGGCTATGGGCCAATCCCCGGCATCAAGTCGGCGGAATTCGAGACAAGAACACCGAATGTCGTCGGCTCCCGCATCCGGGTCACAAACTTGGACGGATCAACCCACGTTGAAGAGATCGTAGAGTGGCAATCGTCTCGGCGGCTACAGCTTCGGATGGTAGAGTTTTCCAAGCCGTTATCCGGTCTGGCGACCGGCTTGGTGGAAACGTGGGAGTTCGAGCGGGTAGGGCACGATACCAGGGCGCTTCGATCCTTCGAGTTGAACGCCAAGTCGATGCTGACGAAGCCGGTACTCTGGTTTATCTCGCTCTTCTTGAAGCGGGCCATCGCTCGTCATCTGACCGAAATCAAGCAAGCAGCGAAGGAGTCTTGAATGCAAGGGCCGTCTCCCGATGATCCGCACCCGTTGAGGGGCTTCCCGCAGGTCGGGTTCCTCAAGCCGCTGGTCAAGAACCCGAACATCGTGGTCGGTGATTACAGCTACTATGACGATCCTGAAGGCCCGGAGCAGTTCGAGTCGAAATGCGTGCTATATCACTTCCCGTTCGTTGGCGACAAGCTGGTGATCGGCAAGTTCTGTGCGGTGGCCCGTGGCGTGCGGTTCATCATGAACGGAGCCAACCACCAGATCAGCGGATTCTCAACGTACCCCTTCTACATCTTCGGGAATGGGTGGGAATCAGTGACACCGCAGCCGGTTAATTTTCCGTACAAGGGCGATACTGTCATCGGGAACGACGTGTGGTTAGGATACGATGTGTTGGTGATGCCGGGCGTGAAGATCGGTGACGGGGCCATCGCTGCCGCTCGGTCGGTGGTGGTGAGCGATGTACCGGCCTATTCGGTCGTCGGCGGGAATCCGGCCAAGGTCATCAAGCAGCGGTTCCCCGATGAGGTCGTCAATGAACTGCTGGCGATCAAATGGTGGGACTGGCCGGTGGAAAACGATCACTCGGAACCTGCCCGCCATCGTCGGGGCCGATGTTGCGGCTCTGAAGAATGCAAAATGACGGAAGCGAACCATGTCAATGGTTGTCTTGTTCATCGCCACGAGCCTCGACGGTTACATCGCCAGTTCCGATGGAACCGTGGACTGGCTTTTTCACGACGCCGACTACGGACGGCATATTGAGCAAGACGATCTACCATGACGACCAGATCAGGGCCGTGGTCTTCGGCTTCGGCCAGAGTCAGGAACTCTCAGAGCACACGGCGGCGAAACCGGCCATGCTGTTCTTCGTGAAGGGCGAGGCGAGCGTCGGCCTGGGCGATGATGTTCAAGAGGCACAAGCTGGAACTTGGGTCCACATGCCGGCAGAATTGAAGCACTCTATTAAGGCAAGGACGCCAGTAGTGATGCTGCTGGTACTGATGGAGTGAGAATTCCAATGTTCATGATCCGGGCCTTCGCTGTCTGGCTTGTAATCATCGCTGCCGAAACGGTACACGGAATCCTGCGGGGGTATCCTGCTCGTACCAATCGTCGGCGACCTCCCAGCCCGGCAAATCGGCGTCCTGATCGGTTCGCTCTTGATCTTCAGCGTGGCATACTTGTTTATCCGGTGGATTGCTGCACGGACGAAACTCCAGTTTGTCGCTATGGGGCTGCTTTGGGTCGTGCTTACGGTCCTATTCGAGATCGGGCTGGGGCGGCTCGTCCTCGGCATGCCGTGGAAGCGGATCACCGAAGAGTACGACGTGACCCCCTGCCTCTCATCTATCTAGCGATGAAAAAGAACGGATCAACATTGGTAGAATTCTTCGTGGACAAAATCGTGGGTGTGTTGCTGTAGCTGCGTGACACCGAACTCAGGTGCAGAATCGATTGAAACAGACTGGAAATATGGAACCAACACTACAACCAAGAATTAAGATTTGCTGCATCTGTAGCGTTGCAGAAGCTCAATTGGCGATTCGACATGGTGCTGCGGCACTTGGCTTGGTTGCAAAGATGCCAAGCGGCCCGGGGGTAATCCCTGAACCTATCATCGCTGAAATAGCAGCCACAATTCCTCCAGCAATCGGATCGTTCCTACTTACAAGTGAACAATACGTCCAATCGATCATCGACCAACAACACCGATGCCGAGTCAATACTCTGCAGATCGTAGATCGACTTCGAGTCGGTAACTATGACGATCTTCGAGCGGCGTTGCCGGACATTTCTTTGGTGCAGGTCATTCATGTTACTGGTGAGGAGTCGTTCGAAGAAGCGTGCAGTGTCGCCGAACAAGGAGTCGATGCTCTTTTTCTGGACTCTGGCGATCAGCGGCTAGCCGTCAATCAAATTGGCGGTACAGGACGAATTCACGATTGGTCAGTCAGTAGCCGAATTCGTGAAGCTGTTAACGTGCCTATCTTTCTTGCTGGTGGATTGCGATCAGACAACGTGATGGACGCCATTCAGGCTGTTCAGCCTTTTGGAATCGACTTGTGTTCTAGTGTGCGGACTGATGGCAGACTTGATGAGATGAAACTGGGGAGATTCTTTGAAGCGGTAAAAGGGTGTTTAACTGAGGGCTGAGACGGACCACGCAATGCCAAACCGAGTAATCGAGGCAGAAGTGGTCCAGTACACGCTATGATGGGACAAAAGGACCAAAGCCAATGAACGAATCCCAATACCTCGTCAAACAACTCACCGACGAACTTGCAACTCCCGAATCAGGAAAGCAGAGTATTGTTCTGATCGACAACGCCAAAACCAAAGTGATCTTGTTCACGTTTGCTGCTGGCGCTGGACTTGCCGAGCATGTGGCACCATTCGATGCCACGATACAAATCATCTCAGGAACGGCGGCGCTCACCGTTGGTGGCGAATCTTTAGAGGGTAAGCCTGTAACGTGGATGCAAATGGTCGCAAAGACGCCGCATAGCATCAAGGCGGAAACGCCTGTGGGCATGTTGCTGACATTGGTTAAGTAGAGCAGAGAGAAGCGCCCTGGCGGTCGGCTGCTCATCGTCGACGTTCGGGGCACACGGCAATACCACGCACAACTTGCCAAACTCGGGCTGTACGATGTCACCCGCCGAGGGCTAGGATGGAGCCCGTCTCGTGACCGCCTCGAAGCCGCAACGAGGCATTTGAGACGGCCCTGGTGCTTTTGAAGGCCCGTGTCGAATGAGCCGAGTACGATTCCGCAAAGGCCTGTCCGAACGTGGAAACGAGCAGAAAACCGCTCAACAAAACGTTGCACCAGATTTCGCGATCCCCAAAAGCGAGGATGTTTTTTTTCTCTGACGCACCCTTGCCCCGAAGCTTCAATGTGCTTAAGTTAGTGAACAGTCGCAGAAGCATGGCATGGGAATTGTCGCTCGTTAAGAGTGACGATTCATTGGCGTTAACAGGGTGGGCTGCGATGACTTTTGCCGCCCTGCCGCCTCAAAACTACAGAGAACCTACGTGCGTTGAGTAACGTACTGGATCGGGGTACTCGGTTTATTTTTTTGAGGAGATTGTGCTATGCATACTGGTATTGTTGTCCCGCATTTCTCGGGCGTTCCAAGTTTCTTTAGTGCATGCTGCCAAGATGCTACGCAGGGCGGCAGTTTAGGCTACGAACATGCTGGTCGAGAGCTATGTCGCCATCTTTCCGGCCTTGTTCCTTTTGAGCTCGAATCGGACGATTGGAATGAGGAAGTTAAACGCCTCCGTCCGATCGTAGAATCAGCCAACCGCGAAGAGGTCTTGCTGTGGTTTACTTCGCACTTTCCGAAATGCATGGCGATTGTACCGACGCGGCGACGGGACAGTTTTTTACGAGGCGCTTATGCGTCCTTACGCGAATTGTTTGATATTGACGGAGTAGAGGAATAACCCCACGAAGTTTGACAAGGTAAATTGCGAGACGATACTCAATGCCCTGGCCAAAAGGGAGCGACCCTGCCGCTCCCGCAGGTGGCTGGACCGCGATGCTAATTCCTCAGCAAACGTTTTTGCCTCGTCGACGCTTCCCTGGTAAGCCACCCGTTGCTTGTTGGGATAGAGATTCAGCATTTATTCTCGCCCATCGCCCCGGTGCTATCTGATTTCGGCAGCTAATGGCGGGAAAGCGGCAGACTGGTTAACAAGGCGACGATCAGTGAATTTTTATCGGAACAGTTCCTGAAAACCAAAGCGATAAAACCCGAAATAGAAGTTGGTCAGCACATACCTGTGGACATTGGAGTCCGTCGGCTGCTGCCCAAATGTGGACAAAGGAATTCTTCGAATCGGAAATCACACTGAGATTGAAATTCCAATACTAGTTCTCGCGTTCCACAGTCGACTTTAGAAGTAACAACCCCCAAGTCGGAATGCCGAGACGCGGTTGGCTGGTTTCTATCATTTGCCAGTGCCTTCGCTAAGATGATTGCGGTTGTTCCGCTGTACAGGCGGTTCGGGCGCTTGCCAGCCGGCTGGAGCATTAACCACGACAACGGGTTTGCCGGAGTTGTCATGGATGCGGATGTTATCGGCGATGACGCCCCGTGCCGAGTGTCTCCAGCAGTGAATAGCCTGACCGTCGCTCTTGATGACGTTTCCGATGACCTCGTAGCCATCTAGGTTGAAATTCGGCTCGATGGCGGTCTTGCCCGTCTCCATGTAGTTAAAGTTGCAGCGGACGTTGCGGAGATGACCGCGGAAGGACGGGTGGCCGAGTAGGTAGGCGGCACCATTGGGATTGATGGTGCGAGTGCGCTGGATGGTGATGTCCTCGGCGTCGAACGATACACCAGGGCCGACTTTGCCGCCCGGAAGGAACTTACCCGTATGCTCTCCGTAGGCCATGACGGAACGCATCGTGTCTGTCATCGTGATGTCCTCGATCAAGACCTTTCGCACACGACCGTGAATGAGCACACAGGCGTTGATGTTCTTTACGAGGCCACTCGGCTGCGCGTTTTGCGAGGCGTTGAGGTCAATTGTACCTTTTCCAAAAACGTGGACGTTCTCGATGTATTCCGGTTGGCTTCCGTGACCGATGCGAATCCCGTAAGACTCCGGTGCGCCGTAGGAAACAAACCAAAGGCTGCGCAGGCTGTGTCCCGTGCGGTTGCCAAAGCGGATCTTCACTCCATGGCTGAGTTCCTTCCAGTCGCCAGTGATGTCTACTTTCTTATTCGGCGTTTCGAACAACTTTCCGTCGCCCCACGCAAAAGTATCGGGCTGTCCGTCAGCTCCGACGCCGTCGCAGATGATCGTGTAAATCCTTGCGCCATACGACTCAGGACCATCCATTGCTGGCCGCGTAAGATCAAAGCGTCCACCAATTTCGAGATCATCGAGCTTCTTCCCTGCGTCCTGATCGGTTGTGATCTCGCCCTCTGCTTCAAGATGTACCACGCCGGGCGCGAGCTTCAGCGTTGCGCCTTCCTTCAATTCAATCTCCACCGATTTGTCCACATAGAGGATCGAGCGATGCTTTCCCAGTCCGTGCTGGTGCAGCCCCGGCAGAAACACCAGGCGGTCGCCAGGCGCGGCTCTGTCGAGTATGGCCTGCGGAGAATCGCCAGGGTGGATCAAGTGTTCCGCAGCCTGCAGCGAACTCAAGGGCGCAAGTAGCGATACAACGATGAGGGCGATTGTGGGTTTCATTGAATGTGATCTAGGAAAAAAATGCCACAGGGCTGGTGAAGTGTTTTATCATACTACGTGCTTGCTCTCGCAGGTCGATCCAAATGCGGCTGGTCAATGCGATGCAGCAAACGGCTTGGAATCGGTCAGGCTAGGAACAGCGGCGGGACGGCACCTGCCTGTGAAAATTGGAATCGGATTGAATCGTGGCAGGTAGATGGCGCTAAGCAGCTTTCAAACTGCCGGAAGTGATCCAGGGGAAAGCTCCGATCCATGAGAAGTTAATAAGGCCACTGACGACAAATTGGCGGGTGCAGCGCAGGTTGTGGGCGAGGATTACGAAATGCCAATAGACTTTCGATCCCACCAGAGAAATTGCGTTAAAAACTCCAGCTTGACGAGTTCTCGTACGCGAATGTTGTGACAAATAGCAAGTCGAAATGGTAGGGTATGGGTTGAAATAGATGTTCTTGCCAATCACTTTTAACTTCTAATTTCATCCCCATGCCTTTCTGCAGCAAGACCCGCTACATCGTCGTGTTTTTCATGGTGACACTCGCCATGATCACCTATCTCGACCGCGCCTGCATCGGCGTGATGAGCGAGGCGATCCAGCGCGACCTGGGATTGACGAAATCGCAGATGGGCTATGTGTT
>JANPHB010000234.1:0-1936 GCA_031424235.1 Pirellula sp. | reverse complement strand
GCAGGCCGATCTCAAACGATATCGAAAGCATGTTCGTGGGCCAACAAAACCCAGGCCAAAACGCAAGTTCAACGGCTCAAGACACGTCGCAACTCAAGCTCTACTCAATGCAAGGTAATGACGGCTTTACAGGATTCACTTCCTGCAACTGCTCGAATGCGGCACCGGGACGGACCATTGGTTCGAGTACTGAAGAAATGGTATCGAGCCTTTTTGCATAGACTTTTGAATCTCCGGCTGGTAACGCTCAGTGGATTCGCGGCGATGTTTGCCGCGATCGCCTGCACCATTCCTTGGTTAGGTGAAGAGTTGATGCCAAACTTTCGTGAGACTGACTTCTTGATGCACTGGGTTGAGAAACCCGGCATTGGCATCGACGCCATGGATCGTATTACGACGCGAGCGAGTAAGGAACTCATGGCGGTTCCTGGAGTGCGAAACTTTGGATCACATATTGGACGAGCAACCGTCGCAGACGAAGTAGTCGGCCCAAACTTTACGGAACTCTGGATCAGTATCGACGATTCACAAGACTACGACGAGACGGTTGCGAAAGTGCAAAGCGTCGTAGATGGCTATCCGGGGTTGTATCGCGACCTGTTGACGTACCTTAGAGAGCGCATTAAGGAAGTGCTTACCGGAACGAGTGCTGCCATTGTAGTTCGAATCTATGGTCCTGATTTGGATCGATTGCGTTCTATCGCCGCAGAGGTGTCATCGCAGATCAAGCCTATTGAGGGAGTCACAACGCTCAAGATTGAACCACAAGTCTTGGTTCCTCAATTGTCCATCGAAATGCGCCCGGAAGCGGCATCGCAGTTTGGCCTGACACCCGCAATGCTAATGAGAAACGTTTCTACGTTGGTCAACGGTACGCAAGTTGGCGAGATCTACCGTGACCAAGGAATTTTCGGCGTCTTTGTTCGAGGCAAGGACCAGGCACATCGCGACCCGACAGCCGTGCAGCACTTGATGATTGATACTCCTTCGGGTGCTCAGGTCCCATTGAGCAGTGTTGCCAGCATCACGATCATTCCAGCTCCAAATGAAATCAAACGTGAAGGCGCTTCGCGTCGACTGGACGTAACTTGCAATGTCGCAGGGCGTGACTTGGGTGCGGTTGCAAAAGAGATCGAAGCTGCGGTCCAAAAAAATGTTGCGTTTGGAACTGGATATCATCCGGAGTTTTTGGGCGAGTACGCCGAAGCTCGCGCTTCAAGGCAGAGACTGCTACTATTGTCCATCGCCGCAATCCTTATGATTACGGTAATTCTGTATGTCGATTTCCAGTCATGGAAATTGGTGCTTCTTATGCTCGGCATGTTGCCACTTGCAATTCTCGGCGGCGTGCTTGGCGTTTTCGCTAGCGGTGGCGTCTTGTCGCTCGGTTCGCTTGTTGGTTTCGTAACTGTCATCGGCATCTCGGCTCGGAATGCGATTATGCTAATTAGTCATTACCGCCATTTGAACGAAGTAGAAAACGTTCCATTCGGTCGCGAGCTAATCCTACGCGGGGCGGAAGAGCGACTAGCGCCTATCCTTATGACAGCATTAACAGCCGCCCTTGCACTAGCTCCATTGGTTTATACGGGAAATCTACCTGGCCAAGAAATCGAGTATCCAATGGCAATCGTTATCCTCTGCGGATTGGCAGCAGCAACCATTGTCAATCTATTCGTACTGCCGTTGCTCTTTGTCGGAAAGCGCTAAGACAGCAGACGTTTCCCACATCGCCAGAACCGTCTAGCTTGACACTTCCGTTTTTGCTGGACTTGTGGCAAAAACAGTCAAAATGATGTAAGCGGACACCACAACCAGTACGGTTTAAGTCGGCGCGGGCTTGATTCGCGGGGTAATTTCTGCTTGTGGCAACTTCGTCACCAGCAGCGAACCCTATTCCCGCGAGATCATCATGACACGATCCACAAACGACGCC
>JANPHB010000233.1:0-15836 GCA_031424235.1 Pirellula sp. | reverse complement strand
TTGGGTAACAAACGCATTGGCCATACCGCACATCCGATGCAAAAAAGACTCCTGAAACGGCTACCCGAACGTGGGGTACCCGCCCAGCCTCCTACTGCAATCATTGGACCATTCGGAAATTAACGTGCGATTGCCGTGGCCGCAATCGCACTCGCATATTCCTGAAATTCCGTATACGGATCGGACGCAGGAACATGAACATTCCACAAGCACTTGGAGTAAAGCAAGACGCCTTCGCCATCGCCTGAACCAATGTTCTGAAAGTACTGGTACGATCGATTTTCCCCGCTGTAATAATGCTGAACTAATCGAGTCGCCAAATAGACTCCGCTTGGCTTGGTGGCTTCACCGGAAACGCCTCCCGTTATCATGTCCATTTCAAGCAACGTTGCTTTTTTGCCTTCGGCTGTTACTGGCAATTCGCAGTTTACGACTTGGACAAACGCAGCTTGCGTTTGATCTGCAACGCTTGGGAACGGTACTACAGGGCGACACCCAACCGAAAAACAAGCTGCGTCAATCGCGTAAGGCAACGAGACGTTTGGATTCCTGAAAATCGGATCGGGGTTTCCATACGAAATGTCTTCTTCTGCGGTGTACGCAATGCTGTAATTGAACGCAGCACACGCCGAAAAGTAACCTTCCCAAGTAGTCGAAGGCTTTTCGGGGTCGATATCGTCTATTGGTACTGGCTGACCGAGCCCGTAGTACCGACCATCCACCATTGGCAAAATCCAAAGATCATCGGTAACACGAATTGGCAATAACACGAATAGATGAACCGCAAAATCCGGATTCAACTGTACGGCTACAGTCTGGTTTTTCGTTTGATCCCAAGTTTCGGGAATTGGATACGGAAACGTTGGAGGGATCGTAATCCCCCACGCAACATTCAGGATATCAAACAAAGCCACTCGATCGACCAGGAAAAGCGCTTTCG
Source organism: Pirellula sp. (assembly GCA_031424235.1). Taxonomy (GTDB): domain Bacteria; phylum Planctomycetota; class Planctomycetia; order Pirellulales; family Pirellulaceae; genus JBKCUI01. Next base: position 14,896 of record JANPHB010000233.1, on the reverse strand, counting down.
CAAATCGACTAACACCAGTACAAGGCCATTGGAGTTGACCTATTTTAATGGCTGGCAGCTCAGGAAACGACGAATCGAAAAACTCACCAGTTCCACGCGGACCACTGAGATAAGTGTCGACATCGGAAAACTGTCGACGAAAAATCTTCTCTACCGACAAATAGGAATCAAACCAGGCTTGCGCTTCGCCGTCTGAATCAATGAAAACCGGCTTATCTGCAATTGTTATCCCGTAATCTATTGCGGTTGGATCATCAGTTACGCCAGTCATGAATAGAGGTCCCAGTCGAACACGACTCTAAATGAAATTTGAATACCGATCCAATCGCCCCACGCATCAAGAGGAGCTGTACACCGCAAAGGAGTAGCTGGCTCGCGAAGCATCGGAACGCGTTTCCCATCCGTCACCCTGGTTGGCTCCCACGGCGGCGAATCGCGGCCCAACGACGGATTGCCTACAAGCAATTTCGACAACACTTTCCCCTTGTATGCTGTCAACGAATCGTCGAGCAATAATTTCGCCTCCGCGCGTCCTGCCTTGTCTTTTTTCGACACTGTGTAGATTGCGACAACCAGGGAGGAGTTTTCTGTGAACTCTTGATTTCGACCGTTCGGGAAATCGCCATCGCCATATGAAACAGTTATGAACAACTTTCCCCCAGTCGGAGGAGTCTGTTTTGGTATCGACTGATCCGAAACAACGACGTTTTGGTCGTTCAAATTATCGATCTCTTGCAGCCTATCAACAAAGGCTTTCAGTATTTCGATTTGCGAGGCGCGAGACCGACGAGTATTATCGAATGGTAAAGTCATGTTTCACCCCCACGGTTTTTAATGCACTGCCCACACTGCGAAAACCAAATCGAGCCACCGAGCCCAAAATGGCACCTAAACACGCCGTGGCATTGTTCGTTTTGTGGTGGGATGTTCGGAATTCGATTCGACGCAAAAACAGCCTACGCATTGCCACAATCAATGCGGCCGTTATCTCCCCTCCTGGGTGAATCCATCGCCAGGCGATTCGCTTTTTACTCCAAGCCAAATCATTACGTCTACGCTCTTTGCTATCCTTCAGGGCTACCGTTCTATGTTGGGGTCGGATCGGGTTATCGATGCTTCTCGCATTCAACCGAGGCCAGAAACGACAGACGACAACGATGGACAGAAAAGCACGACACAATTCAATCACTGCTACAGACGTGCGAAGGTGTTTGGTACCACTTCTTGGCAATGGTTGCAGCTCGAGAACTCGCAGGAGAAATCGAAGGCTATTGGGTTCAGAAATGGGGATTGCGATCATCGGGCGGACTCCTGACAAATTCGGTAAAGCCAGAAACCAGCATTGAGGACGACGAGTATTCGGACCAGCCACCCAAAACGGATAGAGACAGCGAGATTATCAAATCGTTCCAGCATCCCGATTTCATCGTCACACCAGCCCGAGCGAATGCATCCAGGAGTGGAGCCCACGCCACTTGCTTCGCTTGCGGACACAAAGGGCAGTACGTTGCCGAAATGCGGCATCGCAAAGTATTGTGTTCGAATTGTGGCCATTTCGTGGTTCCGTGGACTGGTGAATCTGATGATGGATCAAAGCGAGTTTTCTTTGGTCAAGAAGTTTTGACCACCTAAGCTATATAGCCATCCTTCAAAATATTGTTTAGTTCGAGAATGCTTGTTTCTCCAAAGGTGGCTTTGGTTCGAGGATCCTTGATTACGGGGATTTGCTCGAGCTTTCCCAAATCAACGATGCTGCTAAACACCGATCCACCCGCGCCGAGTCCGTTTGTGTCTTCATCGGCCGCAAAAGTCATGTCTAGCGAATACTCATACCGAGCATCGATGCGATAAACATTAGTAACGACGTCGGCCTCCAAGTCTGGACCTGTTGGAATGAATTGCGACCCGATCAGCCTTTCCACATTCGAAACAATTGGAGCGCCGCTCGATGAGCTGGGAGCGTACCTAACAATCATCGCATTTGGCAAAGGGAGTTCGGGCCAATCTCCCACCCTGGTTGCTGCAACGCTGTAGATTCGTTTACCCTTTCCAGCGTGCAAACGGACCGTGACGGCAGTTTGATTGCCAACTACGGTAACGCTCGGCGACAGACCAATTGAACCGGCCTTAATTGGCCTTGGACGACTCAAAGGCAACTGAATCATTCCACTTGCCGAATCGTTCAATATCTCTGACTTCCAAGACAGATAAGAGAATCCACTTTGCTGAACTTCGGAGATTCCAGACCCATCAGCTCCGGGATCCCTGAGCGGTTCATTTGAAAGAACCGTTTCCCCAGCCAAGTCGCGACTAAGGTATGCCGAAAATGATGTAGTAGCTGGAATTGGATTCGGTGTTTTTGGAACGACATCAGGGGAAATCGTGCCAACTGTATCGGGTGTAGTTCCGCTCGTTGAGGTTGGAACGTGTTCGCGAATATCAGTAGACGCAACAGGCAATTGAGTGATTCTAGGTGTCATGTAGGCCCATTCGCCAGACTGATGACGCTGTTGATTCATGTAATCAATATCTTCTGTTTCCCCAAGTTCGGATTGAGGAATGTAACTCGATCGCAAGAAAACGTTATTGACATCCTCATTTAGCAATCGCCCCCATTCATTATCGATTGGCCACCACTTGGGATCGTAATCGGGAATGTCAAACAAAGCCCCGAGGTTTGCCAGTCGAACCGGGAGCTCTTTTTTATCTTCGTTTTCGCTCGCGAAATGAACTTGAACCATCAACTCGAGTTCTGGCTTTTTTACGTTTTCGGCGATACGGAATTGACTGATAAGCGTTTTGACTGGCACCTGACCGGGAAGCGGATCCCAGACAAGATTGATTCCGCGAATTCGAGAATGCAAAATCGTAGTGGCGCCACGAAGCAAAATTCTCTTTTGTTCCTGACTTGTCACATACACACCGGCATCGTCAGTGCTTCGGTGATGCCACCCCTTAACCTTGATTGACATGGCACCATAGTATCCACCCTTCATCGTGTATGACGCGCCCTCGATGTACTGCGCTTCGTAATCCCGAACACCCGGGGGAGGAGCGTTTCCCTCATGGGTGTATGTGATCGTATACCCGAGGGTTTTGCCGTCCTCCGAAACTTCGTTTTCGCGGCCACCAAGCTTTGCGAATGGAAAAGCCAATGGAAACGCCATTAGTCGCATTGCATTTGCTTTGTATCGAATATCTGAGACTGCTAGCGTTCCGCGGATTCGATGCGAAACAGCTCCATCCCCGTCCATCGAGTCCGTAACGCTCCATCGGTTTTTCATGACTCCTTTGGCTTTTCTTGGATCGTAACTTTCCGATTCTTGGTCTGCGACCCAATCCGAAATAATCGGACGGCAGATTTCAAAGGTGACAGACACGCGAAAAACTCTCGCGCCAGTCAATGCAGTGATTCGGACATTCTGAGGCTTCGGGCCATTGTCGCAATCGAGCACATCATGACGAAGGATATCAATTTCGGTAAAGCTTGCTGCGCTCAATTGAGGATCATAAACAAACAGTTTCGATAGGCCAAAAGCTCCGAAAGTGTTCGTTTTTGCCACACCAGTTGCAGCCAGGAGGATGCGATTGGCTCCGTCTCTCTGGAAGTACCCCTTTGGCATCGTTTTGTTGGCATCAGTTGATGCATCATGGATTGTCATCACGAAATCCATGCAATTTTGACTCAACAAAGAATCGACTTCGGCAAGAGTATCAACGGCGAGCTGCTTAACTGAACTCGTTGACTGATCCAACGCCCGAGCCGTTGCTACCGATGATGGGTGATAGTTCGTTGTTCTCGTCGACTCCGAAGATGCGTTATGGAACGAAACCAAAGTCGAATCTACTGTGATCCTAAATCGATTTGCGATCGCTTGATATCCAGATTCATCGTACTCAACAACATGTTCCCAATCGGTTGTCAAGCAATCTTGGAGGCAAACACCATTGTAGTAAACTGTCGTTCCGGACATTATTTTTGCTCCTTAGCTGGAAGCTTTGGTTTCGCCTTGTGTAACCCATCTTTTTTGTCCAGATCGCGAAGGAATTCTTCAAAACCTGTCCTCGACTCCAAGTCTTCCGGCTTGGCCATGTCGATCGCTTCAAAAAACAAATTCAGTGCATTTCCTAGTGGATCAAGCGCCGTCGTAACTTTCTTGACACCAGACGCCAGGTAATTGAATTCCGTTTGTATGTTGTTGAAAAGCCTGTCATATGGACGTTTAGCGACACTCTGGGAATCTTCTAGCGTTGCCTGAGATCTTGCCAAATCGCCAACCGAGCTACCGAGGTATCTAGCCTCCTCTATTTTCCGCATCGTTTCGCGTGCGTCATACTGCAGGAATCCAACGCCAGCAGCTCCAGAGTATTGCGTGTACTCTCGCTGTCCTTCTAGGAGTACTTTGCCCTGTTCGGCCGTTTTGTTCACCCACTGGTTTAGCATTCGGAATGCCGCGATCGATGATCCGATGACAACTCCAAGCGGCAGGAACTTTCCAATCGTGTCTTGCAGCCAGGAGGGTAGTTCATCGCTACTTCCGTTCCCTGATCCAGTTGGATTAAACGGCGGGGGATCGCTAGCCCCAGAACCACCATTTCCGCCAGGCGGATTTGATCCGGAGCCGCCTGGACTTATTGGAGGATTTTGCGATCCAGCTCCACCGTTCTTTGTCCCGCCAAACAACTTATAGGCAGTCTTACCCAAATCACCAGACGCAAAACTCTCGATCGACTTCCCAAGAGCTTTACCACCTTTGCCATACCCCTTTGCCATCTTTGCGAGATCGCCGGCGTATGGAATTGTTGAAATCAGCGAGATTCCAGCATTCATCAAATGTTGACCGGCGTTTTTTGGGTCCATGAAAGCGCGACCAACCGAGACACCCGCATTTGCGAGATCAGCAAACGGAGTTGGCTCAACAACTCCAATGCCGTCTAAACCAACCTGTAACCAATCGAGCCATGACATGCTGTCGCCATCACCGCTGGTTGCTTTGTTCTCATCCGTCTGGATTGGCGGAGACTCGATCGACGAAGCGCCCGGCGTCTCTGGCCCTTGAGGAACGCTGGTTCCATCGGCTTGTTTTTCTTGAACCTGCTTGATCGCTTCTGCAGTGTAGGACTTCGTTTGCTCCTTTGATTGCGAAAAAACGGGAGAAGCTTGTTGGGCTCCGTTTTTTTCAGCAAGTTTTGCGACTCTCGATTCATGGAAAGCACGGATTTTTTCGGCCCATCGCAAAGCCTGATCCTTATCGGGGATCGGCTGCCCGAGATGGTTAGCGTTTCCGTGATAGAGATTTTTGTTGAGTTCGTGAGCGTTCGAAGCGTATTGGCCACCGCTCGCCAAACTCGATGCGAGATCATCGATGCCAAGCTTGTAGTAATCATGCGTGTCTAGTTCGCGTTCGCTTGCGCCTGTGTAACTGGCCGCTTTGAAATCCGGGAACCTCAGACCGAACTTGCCGATTATCTTTTCAAGACGATCAACGCTCGAAGTTTGTTGCGGGTGTGCTTCTTGCTCTCGCATCATGTCGGCAATTGGAGTTGCCATCGGCGACTGCGAACTATCTTTGAACGAATTCGGAAGAACTTCCGAAATATCTGGCAATTGATTGGAAGATACTTCGATTGGCTCGTTTTCTTCGTTTCGACTTGGTGAAAAATCCACGGAACCGCGACGATCAATCTTCCCTTCGGCATCACCTTGAATGTTGGCGTTTGTATGGAACCATGACTTCCAGCCTTTTACCTCTTTTACTCTCTGTGCATTAAACACAGAAGCGCTAAGATGCCGAATATCTTCGGCGCTGATTTTTTGCCTACGACTATTTCCATAGATGTCGCTTGAATCCGCCAGCGTGTTCAAATGGTCAATGAAGGACGTCCACACATCATCTGGAATATCACCGTATTCAAGATTCGACTTGCTCACTTTTTCAAGCAAGTCGTTCACAATGGAATCGCCAAGTTTGTTGTAATCGATCGACATTACTGTTTCCTTTGCAGCCTTCGCATCGAATCAACTTCCATCGAGACCTTTGCCAAGTCGTCTGTGTCTGTCGTGTTGTAGTGCCATGACTTTGGAAGCTTCATGCCGATTTCAGGACCAATCGAAGCGTAAACTCCGTCTCGAACAGCCGAGGCTAGTTTTGCGGAGCCGCGATCGCGGAACATCCAGAGGGCGACGTATCGTTCGTATTGGGTCTTTCGGATTCGATCGATGTCGCATCCGTAGATTCCGCAGAGATCGACGAACGGTTGGTACTTTTTTTTTGCAAATCGACGTAGGCCCAAAACGCGTAGAGCAACCGAGTCATTTCCGAAACCGTCAACCCTGGTTGCTTTGGCCCCGAATAGTCGACGACTCCGAACGCTCGCTTGATTGCTTCACACTGGATTCGAATTGAATTCGCGTGACCGTCACGAGCTCGTTTTGCGTCGATTTCGGGCGAGTACTCTCTTTCCTGATCCAAAGACATCATCACATCGATCGGATCGACGTACCGAACATTCAACCCATCATTGAATCGAAACAGGCCGCGATTCGCTGGCGATTGCAATACGGCTCGACTGCGATCGCGAAACAGAAGAACGACAACCAGGAAGGAGGCTACTCCGAGCGCTATGCTAACAACTGACAGTAAAAACAGCGACATTTATGCTTCCACTAAATCTTCCGCGTTTGCGGTTGGAGTATTGGGGATTTTCACTTTTCGATCGTGAAGGATTTTTCCGTTTGCCTCAACACAATCAGCGACTACCAAATGGTAGATTCCGCCAGTTACGAATTGACCAAATTGGATTAGGGTCAGAATGCAATTGCCGGATTCGTCCGTAAACCCTGACTCAACAGCCCGAGAAAGTAAGAACCCGTCGACCGTGTTGTTTTTTTCGCTTAATGTGCAGTGAACCACAGCTCTAGAAACAGGAGCCCCATTAAACAGCACGGACACAAGGACATTGCAAAGGCCCGTTATAGGTAGTGGGATAGTTGGAGAAACGGCAACCGTAGTGTCAATCTGTTGCCATGTTTGATACAAGTACGGGACACCATTTCGCACGTTAAACGGCTCGCCGTTCTCCTCACTTACTCCAGTCAATTGGACGACAATATCCCCCGATGGCACCGTGTAAGAATAAACTTGGCCGACAACCGAATCAGGAGAGATTAGCGCACTCCAACTACCACCGGCCCGCGGTTGCGTGCTGATCTTTGCTGTACTTCCGTAGCCGGTTGGTAGATTGAGTGCGAGAGTTGTCATTTGATGGAGTTTTCAGCGATTTACTCAACTGGAATCTTAAACGACTGCATGATCGTCGCAACGTCGATCTCAGCCCATTGAAACACTTGGTTTTTCAGGACCGTGAAGACGCTTGCGGCCATCGCTCCAATTGACTGTTGCATGGCTGGATTCGACACGAAATCCTTAAGCGAGTACTGCATAAGGTCCCTACGAACCTGCGAGATCATTTCGCTGGTGAGTTCCTGATCGGGCTGCAAGCCAAACTGTTGTCTGACCTGAGCTGTGATCGATTCATCCTGGTTGAACGCCACCATGAAGTCGGCGTTGATGATTTGCCGAGTGTATTCCGGATCTTCGTAGAGCCCGATGATTGCCGCAACGAATCGCTCCGATGGCTTTTCAAATGGGAATGCGGCTTCGATTCGATTGATGCGAGGATAGATCGCAGGGCCAGACTTCTTAGCATCGTCAGAGTCATCCGAGTATGCCGGGAACTCGACGTCAATTGCCGATCCAAAACCATCCTCCCATGCCGCGACAATTTCAGGGGCGAGCACTTCGGAATAGACAGGTAAACCCTTGTGAGACGCTGTTGCGGGTTGAGCTTTGTCTAGAAAGGAATATGTCTGCCGTCCGACGTTTCGATTCGACAAATACAAATCGATTTCGACAGTCAAAGCGGGTTTTTGCTTGCCTACGACCGCTGTTTGTCTCCCCTGGCTGTTGGTACTAATACCCTTCGCAAAATGCTCATGAAGGTTAAGAGCCATGCCAGCGAGGTAAGGTTTTGCGAATGTACCCATGATTACTTGAAAATTCCTTAGTTGGAGAATCCGAAATTGAGAAGCAACGATCGTATAGCGTTGCACAAAGTTTGAGTCGTGGCGGCATCCGTCGCGGCCGCTGGAAGTGTTTGCTGGACGATGGGCGTTGCGCCAAACACCGACCATTTGGCACCGGTGGGCGATGCCTGCGATCGCGTGGTCTCTTGCCATGCTGCGAGTGATGTGTCGAAGCATTGGGTCTGGAGTACTTGAGCCGATGGTTGTTGGAATCGCGATTGGGAAAAGCCAAGCGTCAAGCCGGAACCGCAAGTGATAGCCGTATCAGTCACCAACAGCTTTTGGACATAACCACTGTCACGAACATCCAACCAACCGCTTGGATTGCCTGTGTTGTTAATGCCTACTTTTGCACCAGCGGCACCGTTGAACACCGTACCGTAGCCAGAACTACCGGAGAATATTTCGATATTAAGGTTGCTGTTAATCAGCCGAATCTGATTCGTGCTGTTGGCACCTATCCAGACTTTCGGAACTTGCAGGTACGTGTTACTCGACAAGAAACCGAACTCGGCGGTTTCTGCGTTGTTTGGATTCGTGAGGGTGTAGTTTCGGGCGTTGACAGTGCCTGTCGGACCAACAGAGAAGACTAACGCATCAGCCGAGTCCCTTGCATTGATGAAGTTAAGCAAGCCGTCATGGGTCATTGGGCTACCGTGCATTTTCGAGTGTGCGGCATTTCCGACGAATCTTTGACAGGCAAGCACGGCCCTTGCCCAAAACACGGCGGAAAAGACAAATGGCGAACTTTCGACGACTACGAAAAGACCGGTGGCGCTGTCTGCAATGAATGCGGAAAGATGGCTGACGGTTACCGATCTGGCAAAAAGGAAGCAAAGAACCAACTGAATGGAGGAAGATCAAAGTAACCGCTGGGAGTCAACCAGGGTGGATTGGAACGGAACGACCTGCAAAACCGCTAGTCGGTTGGAAGACCGAAGGACCATCGTGCTTACTGGCTCTGATTTCGCTTGGGCTTCCCGAGGGGCATTTCGCTTCGTGCAACTTGTTTGGCGCGGAGGAAGACCCAGCAACATCACCCTGGATGCTTGAGCGTTATCGCGATGTACCCGAAGTGTTCGTTGTTCACGACTGCGATAAATCCGGTCAATCCGGAGCGTTATTCGTGTCCAACAACAACGGAAAAACCCGTCCTGGTTGGGCGCCTGCAATCGCCAATGTAGCTGGCCGCGTGCGCAATTTCGTACTGCCTTATGCAATGGTTGATGCACACGGCCAAGACATGCGAGACCTGGTTATCCAGCGAACCGCGGCAAACAACCGCCCCGATGAAGTCTATCAGCAGTTAGTTGAATCGGCTCGCCGAGGCGACAAGATCGATGCCGTCGAGCTGAAAGCATCTCCATTGAAAAACGTTTCGGTGGCTGATTTCGAACACGAATCGATCGATGATCCGCATCGACTCGCCCGAATCAACCTCGAGAAGTACCAAAAAGAACACAAAAGATCGCTTAAGTACTGGAAGCAGACTTTCTACTCATGGCACGGCGGAGTTTATGAGGAGCTTTCCGAAGATCACTTTTCCATGCGGTTAAACGCATCGATTCGACTTGAATTTGAAAGATCGCACCAAATCGAACTAGACAAATACATCACATGGCGACTCTCGAAACACTACGACGAGGCCAAGGACCGCGGTGCCCCAAAGATTCGCAAAGTAAACGATTCGTTAGTCAAAAACGTGATGAGCGCGACGGCAAGCAAGGAAGAAGTGCTTTTAGACCAAAGCCAAAAAATGCACGCATGGATAAAGAACAAGAACGATAAAGACTGGTTTATGGCTGTCAACAACGGCATTTTAAATATCACCAAGGCAACAACGTTACCAGCTCCACCGGAAAACGAAATACTCGTTCCGCATTCACCAGACTGGTTTTCAACCACCAAGCTTAATTTCAACTACGACGACAAAGCGACCTGCCCCCAATGGATACATTTTTTGAGAGGCTGTTTCAACGATGATGCGGATTCGATGAACTTGCTCCAAAAATGGTTCGGATACTTGCTCACGCCAGACACTTCACTCCAAAAAATCCTCATGGTGATTGGCGAAAAGCGATGCGGTAAGGGAACGATTATCAAGATCATGAACGACTTGTTCGGCGGATCAAACATCGCAACGCCGACATTGGGCGAGCTGTCGCGAGAATTCAGCCTTGCCACCCTGGTTGGGAAAACGGTTGCGATCATTCCAGACGCCCGACTAAGCGATCGAGCCGATGAAGTGACAATTACCGAACGGTTGCTTTCAATCAGTGGTGGCGACCCTCAGAACATTTCCAGGAAGTACAAAGACACGCTAGCCGCATTTGACTTGAAAGTACGGTTCACATTGTTTTCGAACATGCTCCCGAGGATCAAAGACCCATCGGCCGCGTTCTTGTCTCGATGTTTGTTCCTTCGAATGCCAAACAGTCATTTAGGAAAAGAAAACTACGAGCTTTACGATACGTTAGCTGAGGAATTGCCAGGAATCCTAAACTGGGCGATTGCTGGGCGGCACAAGCTTAACACTGCAAAACATCCGAAAATTGCAGAGCCCAAGATGGCCTCGCAGACACGAAACGAAATGCAGTCGATTATCAGCCCTGTCTATCAATTCGTTATGGACGAATGCGCAATCGGAGGCGGTAAAGAATGCGACACGAGATATCTATTCGAGGTTTGGGAAAAATGGTGCGACGAAAACGACGTTTCGGACGCAGGGACCATTCAATCTTTCTCCAGGAAGTTGAAGGCAATCAATTCCGCAATTGATACCGTCCAGTACATGAACGGCGGAGACCGTCGCAGAAGATTCGTAGGCATCGATCACAAGGTGACTTTCTGAGGCAACTATGACAAAACAAGAAGACCACGAAGACTTCGACGCAGAGTACGACGACTTCGACGACTGGGGCGATAGAGCCGATGGCCATGGCTTTGATTGCGATTGCGACGAATGCGATCACGAATGGCACGAATCAAACTGCGGTGAACTTCCACCATCATTAGGCGGAGGTTGCTCGCATGCAGGTTCCGAGTACTGCGAATTTGAATGTCCATTCCGAAGCCAAGTGCTTAAGGCACTCAACGAGGGAGAAAACGAATGATTCTCAGACTCAACCTCAAAACTAAATGGTGGAACCAAATCAAGTCGGGTGAAAAGTCGGATGAGCTTCGGCTAGCAACGGACTACTGGAGAAAACGCCTGATTGGACGTACTTACCAAGAAGTGCATTTACTTCGAGGCTATCCAAAGCGTTGCGACACAGAATCTGTGATTCGACGCAAGTTTGGAAGGGTCATAGAGCAAACCATCATTCACGAAGAGTTTGGCCCAAATCCAGTGACAGTTTTTGCAATCAACGTACAAGGAAAGTTTGAAGACGAATGAAACGCGAACTAATAATCGATTCCTTCGCCGGCGGCGGTGGAGCAAGCCTCGGAATAGCCTGGGCAACGGGTCGGGCTCCAGATATTGCAATCAACCACGATGCGGCCGCAATCGCGATGCATGCCAAGAATCATCCAAGCACAAAACACGTGCTCGAGGATGTTTGGAGCACTGATCTGACCAAGCTGACAAAGGGAAAACGAGTCGGCCTCCTCTGGTTGTCTCCAGATTGCAAACATTCCAGCCGAGCCAAGGGCGCGAAGCCGGTCGAGAAACGAATTCGCTCGTTGGCCTGGATCGCCTGCAAATGGGCAGAGCAAATCAAGCCTAGAGTCATCTGCCTCGAGAACGTCCGGGAGTTCGAAGATTGGGGCCCGCTGGTTCCTCGCTTGGAATGCTCAGACTGCCAGTGGGTTGGCACCGAAGGGCAAGCGACTCTCGTTCGAACGCGGAGGAAATGCCCACGATGCGAATCAAGACGACTAAAAATACAGCTTGAGACGCTTGTTCCTGATCCAACAAAAAAGGGACTGACTTTCAAACGATTTGTCAGTCGACTCAAAAGGCTTGGATACCAGGTCCAATGGCGTAGCCTCAACGCTGCGGACTACGGAGCTCCAACACATCGCCGTCGTTTGTTTTTGGTAGCGAGGAACGATGGCCAAGAAATCGTTTGGCCAGAGCCAACGCACGCGGCTCCCGAAAGAGTTGACGACATGCCACTGTTTGGCTCGCTCAAACCATACCGAACAGCAGCCGAGTGCATCGACTGGTCGATTCCATGCCCGTCCATTTTCGAACGCAAGAAGCCATTGGCCGATAAAACGCTGCGGAGGATCGCTCTCGGGATCCAGCGATATGTCTTGGACAATCCAAAACCGTACATTGTTCAGACGTCTCACACAGGAACAACCGGACGCGGCTCCTATTGTTGGTCGGTCAATGAACCAACCAGGACGATGAGCCAGCGAGAGGAATTCGCGGTCATAACTCCAATCGTCGCACAAGTCGCGCACGGCGATGGAAAAAACGGTCGATGGGGAACTGGTAGCAATTCCGTCGAAACTCCAATCGGAACGGTTTCCGGGAGCAATAACCATGCGATCGTGACTCCGATCCTTTCGAAGTACCATGGGGCCAAAACTGAATCCGATTCCCGCTGCAAGGATTTCAGCGAGCCATTCAACACGCTCGACACCCAACCCAGATTTGCGGTAGTTGCTCCCACCCTGGTTGCAATCACTCATGACGGCGATCGGAAACCGATTGATCCATGCCAACCTATGCCAACAATCACAACCGCCCACCGTGGCGAGCTCGGCTTGGTTGCTGCAACGCTTTCGAGACAGTTCGGAAAGTCAATTGGCTGCGGAGTTGATGAGCCATTGCCAACAACGACATCAAACGGTGGCGGCAAATCCGCAGTTGTCGCTGCAACGTTGGTCCAAACCGGATACGGCGAGCGAAAAGGCCAATTCCCACGTTGCTTGGACTTGGAATCGCCACTGGGAACCGTTGTCGCCGGCGGATCAAAAGCAGCATTGGTATCAGCCTTCGTCGCCAAACACTTCGGCGGACAGGTCGGAACCGAGGTAGACAAACCACTTCCGACGACAACGATGAGAGGAACGCAAAACCAAGTTGTCGCTGCGAACTTGGTCCACTTGAATCACGGCGAAAAACAATGGTCCGGAGTCGACGAGCCATCGCGCACCGTGACAACTGGGAATCATGCCGCGTTGGTTTATAGCTTTCTAACGAAATACTTCGGAACGGCCATCGGATCAGATGTTCGAGACCCGCTTCCTACCGCGACATCGAAGGATCGCTGCGGGCTGGTGACAGTCACGATCGAGGGCGAACCTTATGTGATAGTCGATATCGGCATGCGAATGTTGACACCCAGGGAGTTGGCCCGCGCTCAGGGCTTCCCGGACACCTACGAATTGACCGGCACCAAGACAAGCCAAGTGGCTCGAATCGGTAATTCGGTCTGTCCTGTGATGGCCAAAGTACTCGTTGAAGCCAATTATTCGAAATCCAAGGTGAACGTATGAAGGTCGGAACCAAATCAGTCCTATTTGGTGTGCATTGCTTCGCGATCCATCCTGTGTTGATTTTCATCGCATGGTGGAGGCTTTACGGATTCCCATGGGATCCTCGATTGTGGGTCGCGTTCTTAGTTCACGACATCGGCTATTGGGGCAAGCCAAACATGGACGGGCACGAGGGCGAAAGACATCCATACACTGGCGCCGAAATCATGGGACGGCTTTTTGGAGAAGATTGGTATTGGTTCACCTTACTCCATTCTCGCTACTTGGCCAAGAAGCTCGATCGGCAGCCATCAAAACTATCGGTCGCGGACAAGTTCGTTGCAGTCATAGAACCATCCTGGCTGTACTTACCTCGAGCAATTGCGTCCGGCGAGATCAAAGACTATTTCGAACAAGGCATGAAGTGCAATCCATGGACCGTTTCTGATGTTGCAACTCGAGCTGCATTGATCGACATGAAAGTTGGGGCAACTTTGCTGAACTCCTGGCGATGGCACCGGGGATTACGAAACTACATGAAAATTTGGGTCCAGAAACACAAGACCGAACAACTAGACACGATGACGAAAAGCCGAGGTTACGAATGATGAGCACTCAAGAAAGTCCAACCGATGTTTTGACAACCGAAGAGGTAGCAAAGATTCTTCGGTGTTCGAAAGACACGGTTGCAAAACTGGCTAAGTCACAGCGACTCAAGTCAGTATCCCTCACCACTGGCATAAAAAAAGGCCTGCCAAGGTTCCTTCGCAAGAACGTTATGTCGTTTCTCGACGGCGAGAGCGAGCACGCTGGAGAGGACAACGCAGAGCCAACAACACAACGGAAAAAACCGTCGAAACCAAAGAACGTTCCGCTTCGACGTCATTCAATTATGGGGATCGAGCCTTAAAAACAATAGTAAGTTCAATTGATAGTGTCTAAACCATCCAAGTTGAACAGCTCGTTAAAGTCGCTATGAAATCGAAAGTCAACCCACCGACCAACTTGGTTGCCTTCAAATGCACTGCGCATCTTCAACCGTAATTCATCTGCAGAACTAATACCTGTTATTACTGCCAACTTTTTGAAGTTTCGGTGTTGCGCTGCTCGAATAAAAAACGGAAAACTTGATGAGTATTGATTGTAATGTAACAAGCGAGGTATCCATTTACCGTCACATTCCAACAGTGACATCATGAAAGTGAGGACATCAGCTTGTATCAATGCCTCGAAATCGGGTTCTTCGCCAATTTTAGTGGCTGGAAACATTGGGGATTAGCTCCAGTCTTCCGCAGAAGAACAGGATCCTTGTTCGGTAGTTTTCATAGTTTCTAAAACCTCGCGCGGCGCTTTTGATCGATTGGATACGACTGTTAA
>JANPHB010000232.1:0-4414 GCA_031424235.1 Pirellula sp. | reverse complement strand
CAGTCTCGTAGAGCAAGTTGGCTCGAATCTGGCTGCAGCAGACTGGGAGCTGAAACGGACACTTGTGAAGCTCCTGGTAAAGCAAATTGAAGTTCACGTGGATGAAATCCGAATTGTATATAAGGTACCCCCAAACCCTTTTCTCCTTCCCCCCGCTAACCGGGGGGGCTGCGCCATTGTTCGTCGCGTCAAGCCCGAACCTTACAAAAATCGTCGGTCGGGCGACTTAATGATGTTGCTAGATGACTGTGTTGCCGTTGATGCTGTTCTTTCGGACAAAACCTGGGTCGTATCCATAGTGAGATTTCAAAACGATGGACGAGGCAAGTTGGAATCAACGTTTTCTCTGTGCACTCTCGCCCCGTGAAATGTCTTACATTCTTTTTACAATGGACTGAACCCATTTAGACCATTCAGAATGCATACTCTGTTGAAATGGACTTCATCGCAGTCTCAAGCCGCACGCTGGTGCTGCTCTGCGTTTTCAAGGTTTCAAAAGGAGTGATCATGATGAATCGCAATTCGACTCGATCGTATTTCGCCTTGCTTGCCTTTGCAAGCATTGGCCTGTGCCTCAACGCACGGCCAGCGGTTGCCGAGCAGATCAAGCTCAGTGCAGCACTCGCTAAGCCCACCATGCTTGCCGGCGAGAAAAGTCTCAACCACCTGAAAATCAAACTCACCGGGTTCGATTTACCAAAAGCCGCGATCCGTCCACCCGTGAACATCGCGATCGTGATGGACCGAAGCGGGTCCATGAAAGGCGAAAAGATCCAACAAGCAAAGCGAGCCGCATTGGCCGCCATCGATCGGCTGCGAGATGAAGACATCGTGTCGGTCGTCACTTACGACACCAACGTTCGCGTGCTCGTCCCCGCAACGCGTGCCAGCGACCGAGATTCGATTCGGCAAGCCATCGAATCCATCCAGGCAGATGGCAATACGGCCCTCTTCGCCGGTGTCTCCAAAGGGGCCGCGGAAGTACGAAAGTTCCTGGATGACAAACACGTCAATCGAGTCATTCTCCTCAGCGACGGGATCGCCAACGTGGGCCCAAGCTCACCCTCGGAATTGGAACAACTCGGTCAGTCGCTTCTCAAAGAGAAAATCAGCGTCAGCACACTTGGGCTCGGCTCCGGTTACAACGAAGACCTCATGACCAGCTTGGCCGCCGCATCCAGTGGAAACCATGTCTTCATCGAGAACGCAGACAATTTGGTGGGAGTGTTCAATAACGAGTTCGACGATCTGCTCAGCGTGGTCGCTTCGGAGTTCGAAATCCAAATCACCCTTGCTGGGACCATGCGACCTGTACGTTGCTTAGGCAATAAAGCGGATATCCAAGGTCAAGTCATCCGACTGCCCCTGGCTCAACTCTACGCGAAACAAGAACGCTACTTCATCTTGGAAGTCGAAGTGCCCGCGGGTGAGAACGGACAAGAGTCTCCGCTGGCCGACGTTCGAGTACAATATCGCAATATGAATACTCACACGACCGACGTGCTCGCAAGCAAGATCGCGGTCCGATATTCCGACAAGCTAGAGAAAGTGGAAGCAGACGTGGACGTTGAAGCCAAGGTACTGAGCGCAGTCCAAATTGCTGCTGAACGCAACCGCGAAGCCACTGCCTTACGAGACGCAGGGAAAATTGAGGAAGCAAGGCTCCTGCTTTTGCGCAACGCTTCGGACCTCGGAAGTATTGCTGACTTCAGCTCAAAAAACCATTTTGTTTGCCCTGACGTTGAATTGGGATGCGCTCTGAACATGAAGCAGTCCGCAGAGGTGGCCGACAATGCAAAGTGGAACGTCAATCGAAAGGGAATGCGTGAGTACCAAGACCAGACGTCACGTCAGCAGTCCTACGGAGAAGCTGGGAAGAGAGGAAAGTAAACCGCTTTGCCACTACGCATCCTGACCGCACTTCTTTGTTTGATTGCAGCACCGCTAGCCATGCTCGGCTGGATCGGTGTCGTCTTGATTCGAAACGAAGAATTGAATGCAAAACGGCAAGTGACTTCGCTTGCCGAGGCCAGGTTGAATGAACTGGTTCGCTCCATCGATGGCGTCATGTCCAGTCACCATCGTGCCCTCAAGCAAAAGATGGTGCGGCAGGGGCTGGCAGAACAGCTGATGTCGGTTGAGCGGACGGACCCGTTCGTCCGTCGCGCCATGTGGGTCTCGGCTCGCGGACAATTGCTTTACCCACCTGCTCCGACGATCAATACGGGCAACGAGTTTTTGATTTACAACGAATTGCTGATGATGGCGCGCCAACGGCCACCCGTTCCACTCGCCGTTCGAAAAGCCATTGTTGCTGCCGACACCAAATCAGATCAAGTTACCAGAACAAGTCCAGCGACTCGTCAAGAACCCAAAGCTCAAGCTGTCGAGCTCAACGCGCAAGATTCGGTAGAGCCTGAGACGCCAAGGGCAGACTCCTTATGGCATGAATCGTACTTTGACGAAGGCTTACAACTGGTTGTTTGGGACGTTCTGCCCGATGGCTCGGCGACCGGCTATTGGCTAGAAAGGGCGCGATGGATCGCGGACTTGATTGCTATTCTCCCCGACGTAGATCCAGGTACCAGCGACGGTGCAACAGCCCTGACAGATGCCAATGGCAACGTTCTCTACCGGTGGGGCGCAAGCGATATTGCCATGGAACAGCCGCTTGCGGAGGTATCGCTCAAGGAGCCGCTGGCTGCTTGGCGACTGAAGTATTATCTACAGGATCATCAAACTGGAGCCGCGTCCTGGGCACGTTTTTTACCTTGGGGATTAGGGATTTCCGCAATTGCGCTATCGTTGATGGGACTTGGGGCCTATGTCACTTTTGCAACCATGCAGCAATTGAGGCTCGCCGATCAGCGAGTTAGCTTTGTCGGTCAAGTGTCTCACGAGCTCCGCACTCCATTGACCAACATTCGCTTGTACGCAGAAATGGCGCAACGCGATTTATCGCAGGAAACTCCGGCTGTGCACCGCATCGCAGATCGACTTGAAGTGATCGATTCGGAATCCAAACGGCTAAGTCGGCTGATTTCCGGAGTACTCGAGTTTATGCAAGGACGAGCCAGCGCTCAGTCTTTGTCGTGGCGTTCTGCGATTCCTGATGATACGGTTCAGCATGTTCTGAATCAGTTTGCCCCGTCGCTGAGCCGTTGCGAAATTGCAATCACAACCGAACTTGGTGCACAACAACGCGTCGAATTGGATACGGACGTGCTGGAGCAAATCCTAATCAATCTGATCAACAACGTTGAAAAGTATGCTGCGTCCGGCAAGTCACTTCATGTCACGTCAAAATTGGAGCAAAACACTTTGACGATTGAGATTCTCGATGCAGGGCATGGAATTCCAGCACGCTTTCGAAACCGGATTTTTAAGCCGTTCTTTAGGATCGATGACGCCAATACAGCACCTTCGGGAACAGGTCTTGGCCTCACAATCGCCCGAAAAGCTGCGATGCGACATGGTGGCAGCTTGGAATTGGTGGATAGCGAATCGGGCTCTCGCTTTCGACTAACGCTGCGAGTGAAACCGATAGTGTCGAATTCAGAAAGTGAATCATCATGAAGATACTCGTGGCCGAAGATGACACGCACACGAGAACGGCACTTCTCGAGTTGCTTGCGTCCGACGGACACCAATGCTTTGGGGCTGCCGATGGAAATCAAGCGTCGAAGTTGTTTGGCGAAGTTGTTCCTGACTTGGTGTGTCTGGACGTGATGATGCCTAGTCGCAGTGGCTACGATCTCTGCCGGGAGTTTCGCAGTGCTCGATCCGACGTGCCGGTGATTTTTATCACGGCAAAATCCGAGCAATTTGACAAAGTCCTTGGCCTCGAGTTGGGGGGCGACGACTACATCGTCAAGCCTTTTGGCTGCCAAGAAGTATTGGCGCGAGTGCATGCTGTTGCAAGGCGATCTCAGCGAACTCCAGCTGCCCGCGAAAAAGTGAGTGAAGCAAGCTTTGAAATGGATGGTCTTGTTGTCTATCCCAAGAAGTTGAGAGCGATGCGAGGTAAGACCACAATCAAACTTACGAATCGCGAACTTCAGTTGCTACAGTTGTTACACGATCACGCGGGTGAAGTAGTTGCACGCGATCTTATCTTTAATCTCTGTTGGGGGTACTCTTATATCCCCAACAGCCGAACTCTCGACCAAATGGTCAGCCAGCTCAGAAATCGGATTGAACGCGACCCGAAAAACCCAAGAATCATCCAGACCGTGTACGGCGTTGGCTATCGTTTTGAGTAGAGTGTCGAACAATTGTCCTCAATGAATCCTGTAAAGCCGTCATTCCATCGGTGCGTATGATGAAAAGGGTAACCTTTCCATCGCACGAGGAGACTGGCAATGATAGCAAAAATCGTAGGGCAGTTCGCAAAACAAGCGCCCGCAGCGTTGAT
>JANPHB010000231.1:0-10173 GCA_031424235.1 Pirellula sp. | reverse complement strand
TTGGGTAACAAACGCATTGGCCATACCGCACATCCGATGCAAAAAAGACTCCTGAAACGGCTACCCGAACGTGGGGTACCCGCCCAGCCTCCTACTGCAATCATTGGACCATTCGGAAATTAACGTGCGATTGCCGTGGGGCCCGGCAATGGGGGCTTGTCAAGCAGATCCTGAACCGCTTACACGAACAATATGCATTGAATGGGTTCTTTTTGAGATGGGTGTTATGGTGCAATTAGCCATTGCTGTTCATATAATATGCCTCCGGGATGCTTATGCTGATTGGTATGCTGCCTATCAACCATTAAAAACGACGTATCTTCAGGATAGTCAGGCAAATTCTGATAGATTGCAAAATGAATATTACGCCTGCCCAACGGGTGAACCTGGCTATAGTGGAGGCTCTTGAGCAGAAACATTGCAATTTCGAAAATATTGTAAATTCGGAATGAGAGGTTAGCGGAATGCGCATAATCGGATTGAGTATTTGTTTATTTTTGACCATGACGGGTGTTTCAAGCGGTCAAGGCAATTTGAATCCCATCCAAGAATCGACGACATACCTCGATCGTTTGCAAGTTCCCGGGACGGGAGATCCATTTGTGGATCTATTGAGATTTGAAGAAGTATTGCTGGAACTGAAGATAGATGAGTCCCAGCGAGCAGTTTTGAAGGAAAGCTTCCGCGAAATTCGAGAAGCACGTGACGAATACCGAAAGTTTGGAACACCGATTAAAAATCCCAAACTAGATTCCAAACAAAAGGATGTTCTTACCCGTCTAGGAAAAGCAGTCACCACTTTGCAGTCAAACATAGAAGATACGCTAGACCCGTTGCAGATCGACCGGTTGGTTGGGATTTTCTGTCAGCAACAGGGCGGGAAAGCGCTGTTAAACCCGATCGTCGCGAAAAGAGTCAAGCTTGATTCAACCCAAAAAGAGAAGTTGGTCACAATTATGAATACTTCGACAATTGGAAAATTCGACGCGTTTTCAAAGGAAGCAATGAAGGATGTAGAACTTAAGGTTAAGGCGTTAGATAGCTCAATTCTGGAGATCCTAACGGAGGAACAAAGACATAGTTTTTCTGCGTTGACGGGAAAAAAGTTCGAGTTAATTCGGGCTTCGAAGGACGCATCTCCTAGCAAGTAAAACTGGCGTGAAGCTTTGACGGTAAGACTGTTTTTGGTGGACTATGATTGTGATACCTTGACGGACACCATGAGCCATAAAGCGACGCTTTTGCCTTTCGCTTTGACTTGCTGTGCAGTTAAGGGAGGAAGATGCCCTAGTCAATAACCAATGACTCGCGAGCCCAGCTATGATATATTGTTTGAGCCGCATCTCCTGTTCCCACCAACACAATTTCATCCCTCCCTGAATTGGACCAAACATGACCATGTATTTGAAAACCATGTTGGTTGCTTGCTTTGTTTCCGCTGCATTGCAATTCGCGACAAAACCAGCGTCGGCGACCGAACCAACTGCGCCCAAACGCATCGTCTTCATCGCCGGTAACCCTAGCCACGGCTACGGCGATCACGAGCACTACGCTGGCTCTCGAATCCTGGCCGATGTCATCCAAAAAACCGACCCCAACGCCAAATGCGAAGTCATTCGAAACGGTTGGCCTCAAGATGATTCCATTCTCGATTCCGCCGACACGATTGTGATCTACTCCGATGGTGGCGGCGGTCATCCCGCGTTGGCTCATTTGGATCGTCTTAAGAAACAAATGGATCGAGGAGCTGGTCTTGTTTGCATTCACTACGCGGTCGAAGTCCCCAAAGACAAAGGCGGCCCAGAGTTTCTTTCTTGGCTCGGTGGCTACTTTGAAACCGATTGGTCCGTCAATCCACACTGGGACGGAAAATTTGACAACTTGCCAAAACACCCCATCACATCTGGGGTCAAACCGTTTCAAACACGTGACGAGTGGTACTTCCACATGCGTTTCCCAGAAGGCATGAAAGGAGTCACTCCGATTCTCTCCGCAGTGCCACCAGCCAGCACCATGGATCGTCCCGATGGCCCTCATAGCGGTAACCCAACCGTACGCAAAGAAGTCGCTCGCGGTGATCTGCAACACGTCGCTTGGGCAACCGATCGACCTAACGGTGGACGTTCGTTCGGATTCACTGGCGGCCATTTCCATTGGAACTGGGGTCGTACCGAACCCACGAAACTCGTTGCTAATGCCATCCTATGGACCGCGCACATGTCCGTTCCCGAAGCTGGTGCTATCGTCGAGCCCAAAACGGTCAAGCAACTCCAAGAAAACCAAGACGACCCCGTCAAAGCTGACTTCGATTCGGAAAAGACCGCCAAGACCTTTCAATTGATTTCATCCAATACCAGCGCACCAGCAACAACGACGAAACCTGCCAACGGCAAACTTCTCTTCTCCTCGCAAACCGTCAACAACCAAACATCACGACATCAAATCGATGTCGACGTCGATGTGACTGGCGTTAAAAAGCTCTATCTCGTGGTAACCGCCGGTGATAGCTTTGCGTTCGACTGGGCCGATTGGGTCGAACCTAAACTCGTTGGCAAACAAGGCGAAAAATCGCTCTTGGACCTGGAGTGGTTTGAGGCAACGACCGATTACGGTAAAGTCGCAAAGAATGCGAACGTCGAAGGTGGACCGCTGCAAGTCCGCAATCAAGTCGTCAAGGGAATCGGCACTCATGCTAACAGCGTTATCGGATTCGTTCTCCCAGAAGGCTACGAACGATTCCAAGTCGGCTGTGCTCTCGACAATGGCGGGGTTTCTCGCAACCCAGACGCAACTTCGGTTCGATTCCACATTGCCGCCGAAAGCGTCCCAGAAGGGCTCAACAACTGGGGAGGCAGCGGGGCTAAAACAGACAATCACAGCAGCGACAAAGCTGTGGCTGGACTCGTTGTGGCCAAGGGTTTGGAAGCGTCCTTGGCAGCCTCCGAGCCAATGCTCAAAAGCTTGACCAACATCGATATCGACCATAAGGGCCGCATCTGGGTCTGCGAAGTCGTTAACTACCGTAAGCACAAAAACGATCGAGCCGAAGGTGACCGTATCCTCATTCTCGAGGACACCAACCAAGACGGGATCGTTGACACATCAAAGGTCTTTTATCAAGGCCGCGACATCGACTCAGCCCTCGGACTATGTGTCCTCGGCAATCGCGTCATTGTCAGCGCTGCTCCCTATGTTTGGGAGTTTATCGATGAAAATGGAGATGACGTGCCGGACTCGAAACGAGCTCTGCTCACCAAAACCGGAGATCCACAACACGACCACTCCGTCCACTCGTTCATGTTTGGTCCGGACGGGAAACTATACTTCAACTATGGTAACACGGGCCATCGTCTGTGCGACACCGACGGCAACCCCATCAAAGACCGTTGGGGCCGAGAAATCAACGACTCAGGCAAACCTTATCGTCAGGGAATGGTGTTTCGATGCAACGAAGATTTGAGCGATATGGAAGTGCTCGGACATAATTTCCGAAACAATTACGAAGTTTCGGTCGACTCGTTCGGAACACTTTGGCAATCGGACAACGACGATGACGGCAATCGAGCAACACGTATCAACTACGTAATGGAGTTCGGTAACTACGGGTACACCGATGAAGCCAACGGCGCAGGCTGGCAAGTCGAACGCACCAATTGGGAGCCCGAGATTCCTCGCCGACACTGGCACCTCAACGATCCAGGCGTCGTGCCCAATGTCCTGATCACCGGCGCCGGTTCGCCGACCGGGATTACGGTCTACGAAGGCAACTTGCTCCCAGAAAAATTCCGCAACCAAATGATCCACTGTGACGCAGGTCCCAACGTCGTTCGATCGTACATCGCCAAACCAGATGGTGCTGGCTATTCCGCCACGATCGAAGACATCGCAGTGGGTGAATTCGATAAGTGGTTCCGACCGGCAGACGTTTGCGTCGCTCCAGACGGATCGCTCTTTGTTTCCGATTGGTACGATCCAGGTGTTGGCGGCCACAACATGGAGGATATGGAACGGGGACGATTGTTCCGTATCGCTCCTCCCGGCACCAAGTACACCGTTCCAAAGTTCGACCTGTCGACCGCCGCTGGGGCTGTCGAAGCCCTTCGCAATCCATGCAACTCCGTTCGATTCATGGCCTATCAAGCGATCATGAAGATGAAGGGAAATGCCGCGAATGAACTCAGCAAGTTGGCTGCGGACGCAAACCCTCGCATGCGAGCTCGAGCCCTCTGGCTCTTGAGCAAGATCGGGGACACCAAACAGGTGGTCCAGCAAGCCACCAAAGACGCGGACGCTGATGTTCGAATCACCGGTGTTCGAATTGCAAGACAAGCGAAACTTGCGACCAAGGACTATGTACCGCAATTGCTCGGGGACAAGAGTGTCGCCGTCCTTCGTGAATTGGCAGTTGCATTGCGAGAGGACAAATCGAGCGAGATGCCAGAATACTGGAGCAAACTTGCAGCCAAGTACGATGGTATCGATCGCTGGTATCTGGAATCGCTCGGTATCGCAGCGACCGATCGCTGGGACGATTGCCTCGCAGCTTGGAAGAAAGCCAACAACGGCAATTTCGAGTCCAAGGCGAGTCAGCTAGTCGTTTGGCGCGGTCGCGGAAGCATGGCGGCCCAATTGCAGGCCGACGCATTGCGGAACCCAAAGATCGCGGACAGCGAAATCCCAGCCATGTTCCGTGCGCTCGACCTACAAGATCCAGATTCGCGACAAAAAGCACTTCGCACTTTGTTGGACATCACGGGTCGAGACAATATCGTCGTTGAGGCTCTGATGCGTTTGGACGGCATCGACATCCAGTCCAATCCAAAGCTCGTTCAGGCCGTCAATCGACACCTGAGCCAGCTCAAGAACGACCCATCGCAGCTCAAGATCATTCAGAAGCTCAAGGTACCGGGATTGGGAGATCGGCTCGTCGATCTTGCTGCCATTTGGGGCGAGAACACTCAATCGGTTCAAGCCGTAGAATTGGCCATCGAACAAGGTGGATTGCCAGCCCTTACTCAATCTCTGATGGCAAAGGCCCCAGATGATCGGACCTTGATGTTGTCCAAGGTACTAACATTGAGCAGCAAAAAGCCCGTGCAAGATCTTCGCCTCGCATTGATCAACGACGAAAGCGTTTCGAAAGTGATCAAGGTGGACGCGGTGCTTGGTCTTTCCAAAAGCAAGGGGTTCCATGCCCAGCTCATCGATTTAGCCAAAGCCAATAAGCTACCTGGTGAATCCAAGATCCTTATTGGTGCGACGCTGAGAAGCTCAGATGACGCCGCGATCAAAAAGGCAGCAGACGAACTGTTCCCTCCAATCAAATCCTCGCAAAACCCGCTGCCGCCCATTGAGGTATTGGTCAAAAAGAACGGCAACCCCAACGAGGGAAAGAAACTCTATGCCGGCGTCGCAACTTGCTCGCAGTGCCATCAAGTTGGATCGGAAGGCAAGAACGTTGGACCAGCTTTGACCGAGATTGGCAGCAAGCTCTCCAAGGATGCCATGTACGCAGCCATCCTTGCCCCAAGCGCAGGCATCAGCCACAACTATGAATCGTTCGCAGCTCGAACCGACGACGACGAAGTTGTTATCGGCTTGATGGTTTCGGACACTCCTCAGAGTGTCACGATCAAAGACGCCAAAGGAATCGAGAAAACGATCAAGCGCGAGAACCTTGCCGAGATCAAGAAGCAAGAAAAATCGTTGATGCCTGAGAACTTGCAAGAGACGATGAGCGAGCAAGGACTTGTGGACTTGGTCGAGTATCTCATGTCGCTCAAGAAACCGTAACCGAGTTCATATGGACGACGATCGCGTGGACGACAAAGAGGAGCAGATCTATCTCAGTCAAATTCCGAAGGCTCAACCGTCCCGGTTTCGAGCCAAGACGATTTCGTCGATCATGGATCGGTTGATTGTTGAGAAAGGCTATGCAGCTCAACAGTCAGCCCAAGTGCTAGAAGAGCAATGGCGAATTGCGGTAGGCGAGGATTTGTTCTCGCAATCGCGAGTCGGAAAGGTGAGTCGCGGAGTCCTGCAGGTATTTGCAAGCAACACCATCGTGTTGTCTGAGCTGGAATATTCCAAGAGCAAGGCCCTGCGTCACTTGAAAGCGACGCTGCCTGATTTCAAGATCAAGGATCTTCGATTCAAGCTGATAAGCTAGGTAACCCGAAGCGTAAGCGAGGAAGGTCACCCTCGTTCCAGGGCTCTTTCGATTGTGTCTTTGTAGCGGCAGGGCTCGAACACTCCGGTTTCGCCGCATTACGGTTCACCCACCGGACGGCTTGCGGCCTGTTGATTTAGTCGTTTAACAGTCAGCCGTAGGCGTACTGTCAAAAGCACTCGGTACGCCTACGGCTGACCGTTAAACGAAGCCTCTTCACCCATCGGCTACGTGTTTCGGTTTGCTGCGAACAACTAGCGTCGAGCTTTCGCTTCTTCTCGAGCCGCTTTCATGGCCGCTGTTTCATTGGCAAGCTTGTTTTCAGGACCCGCTGGGAAGTACTGGACATCGTCTTGCAAATAGTAAGGACTTGGCAGGGTTTGGCCTGCTACGTGGACTTGGCATCCCGTATTGGCAGCTACTCCCAGCGAACCCGCTGCAATGACCATCCAAACACCAAGGTTGGGTTTCTTGCAATTCAACATTTCTGAATTTCCGTTATCCTGGGCCGGTACCGACCGTCAAAGGTCAGCTCGATGCTGCGTCGAACTCAATGTAAGCCGACTATACTATGGGTTGTATCGGACAATCCGGATGTCCACTTGAGTCAAACTTTGCCGGTTTCGCCGATCGAAACGTTGGCGTTCGCCTCCAGTCCGGTCCATAATGTCTTTGCTGGCAAAAGCCAGAATAGGCTGTGGTCTACGTCGAGAAAGAGCAGAAAATGTGCGTATTGAAGGCAAAATCGAAAACCATCCTCGACCGAGGAACGGTCACGCTCATGGTCAGGTTCCTGATCATTGTGCTCGCTTGGTCGTACGCTCCAGGCATGGGTTTTGCCAAGCAATCTCCCGTCGCCAAGGTACAGACCGGCAATATCATCCGACATGAGTACTACACGGCCTGCGATTTCTTTGCTGACGGCCAAACGTCTCAAGCGGCGATGCTCTTCGACACGGCTCTCGCACAATCCCGATCGGTCAATAATCAACGTGGAATCGATAGCATTCCGCCGATGGTCAAACTGGGAGAGTGTTTTTGGGAACAGTGCGACATCGGGATGGCATTGGAACGATATGACGCTGCCTTGCAAATCACTCTCCTTCATTCACAGAGGTGGGTTACGCTACTACACAAATCGGGAAGTATTCGCCCTGAGACTCGAATTCGTGAAGTTCCTTGGGCGGGCACCTTCCGGACCACCCAAATGGGCAGCTATAGCGAAGTCACTCCGATTCCGCTTGGTTCAACCGAATTGTTGCTCGAGTCGACCGCGGGCCAAGGTGTATCTGGAAAATTGGTGGCAATAGATGCGTTGGAGATTTTGCGATGCCAGGCGATTGCGCTTCGACGACGCTATCAGTTATTGGGACCGCTCGCCAAACACAATCCTTTGACCGATCCGCTATTAAAGGCCTTTAGCATAGACATAAAATCCCAGTCGGAACCAATCCAGGTCGCCATGAATATTTGCCGCGCTTTTGCAAATATCGGAGCAGGCGAACGAGTCCAATCCGAAAAACTCTTAATCCAAAACTTGAGTCTATCTAACGGACTCGATCACCCGCTAACTGCAGTTGCATTGTTAGCACTTGCCGACCTTGCGATCGATTCCGATTCGACCAAGCTTGCCGAGGAGCGGGCCATGGAAGCTTCGATAGTCGCTGGGCGGGCTGGGCAAATAGAACACCTCGCCGAAGCCGTGGAGTATCTTTCCAAAACAGGCTTTGCCGATGGTCACGATGTTGTCGCGGCCAAAAGTCTGCAAGCAATCTTTCTGTGGTCTGGCGGCAAGAGTCGATTGGTTTCGATTCGCGCCCAGGTTGAAATGGCTAGGCTATCCGCACTCGCTGGAGCCATTGATGTGGCGACAAAACAATGCCACGTTGCAACGTCGATGCTGTTGCCCAAACAAGTAGTCATGCCTCGTGCCGAATCGGTTGTTCGCTATGCCGAAGCGAAAATAGCCTTGCTCGAAGCGAGACTCGTGGACGGAATAAGCAAGCTGTTTGAAAGCACTGCCTATCTACGAGGCAATGAAAAGGGAATTGGCACGCCACCGTTGTTTCAATTGGACCTTGCACTGCAATTGACCAAGGGTAAGGCCCTCAATGAGTCAGTTGCCGAAGATGTACTTGGCCAACTGCTGAATCCTCGGCCTGCGGGACACTGGAGGGTTCACCCACTTGAGCAATTGGATTGGCTGATGATCAATAAGTCAGAAGCCAAAAGTTTGCTCTTGGATTTGCAGCTGCGAACCAAGGACGAAAGTCAACTTGCCGCCGCCTTCGATGATTCCAAGGTGCAGCGATATCGACGAAACAACGAACTCGAGGCTCGCGTCTTTGACTTGAAAATTCTATTGCATGGCGATAACCGTTTTGGCGTAAACCCTGCCGAATCAACTCTATTGCGAAAACTGCTACCGGTTGCGGATCAAAACGCGACTAAGATGCAACAGTTGATAGCACCGCTTCAGGCGAGTCCGAAGTTGGATCTACGTAAGTGGACCGAAGATGAGACGAAGCGATGGGAGTCGGTCCAGCGTCTTGCTGCCGTACAAGAGACGTTATTGTGGTCTGCAGCCATTAGCCCAATAGTCATACCAGAAGCGTTTCCACCACGACATTCTCAAAAACTCATGGCGAAATCGTTGCGGCCTACGGACGCTGTTGTGATGTTTGCGGCACATGGTTCATCCCTGAGAGGTTTCCTCTACACGGCGGGCAAATGGCGTTCGTGGGAAGTAACCGACGGGGCTTCGGTGGAACGAAAAATCACGACCTTGTTGAGTGAAATGCAGCTTTTGAAGAAGCGAGATGCAGACACGATTGACGTCAAAAAGAACTGGGGGCTCGAACGACGAACCGATCTCAGAAATCAGCTATTCCCAAAAGACGTTTGGGCAAACATGATTGCCGCCGAACGTTGGATTGTGATACCAGATGCGAGTTTATGGTACCTGCCGATCGAGTCGCTACCACTCTCGGACTCACAGTTCGCACTGCCATGCCTTTCCGAGCACAGTATCACTTATTCGCCAACTCTCGGTTTGGTGCCGTACTTGTTCGAGGCCAAGCCACAATCCAAATCAGTTCACGGAATCGATGTCCATGTGCACGATTTTTTGTGTCAGGATGCTACGAAACACAAGGGACTGTGCGAAGAACTTGCGGCGAAGAAGCGTCATATTGTTGACTTGAATATCAAACCTTCTTTCTTCCCAACCAGCCGTTGGTTCAAGGTTACCGCGGACAGCATCAATACCTATGCGCCCATGGGCTTGGACACAATCGCCCCTGTTGCTACTGATCCGGACGTCAATCAGTCGAGCATTCGGACATGGAGTTCCTTTCCGTGGGGTACACCGTCATCGATGTTGCTTGCAGGTGTAGACGCGGTTCCACCCGCAGCGCAAACTACTGGGGACGACTGGCTGCGACTTGTCCTGCCGTTAATCGCCCAGGGGACACGGCAGCTCACCGTTTCACGATGGTCGGTTGGAGGTGAAAGCACCGTTTCATTAATGAAGTCGTTTTGTGAGAACCAAGAGGATTTGGCCGTGTCCGATGCTTGGCAGCGAAGTGTATTGATGTTCTGGGAGGAGCAATTTGAACAGCGCAACGAACCTCTTTTCAAAACGGCGCCGTTTGCAAACCCAGAGAATCGTGTTTTTGGTAATCATCCCTTACTATGGTCCGGTTACCTTCGAATCGGCGACTCGAAGTAAACTAATCCACTTCATTTCCGAAACGAACGAAATAGTCGTCTAACGGGCTAAACAGTACGTCCCCTTCCGAACGCTTCTTTTTCATGATTGTATCGGGGAGGAAAGCTTTTTGCTTTACCGTTGCCTCTGGGCTGCTCGGCATTTGCATTTTGCCCAAGCTAGCTTCGCCCTCGTCAATCAGTGCCCCACCTCCAAGCCGTCCAAATGCCGATGGTGCAGTAATCGGTGCCACGATTCCCGACGTCTGTTGATTGTTGCGAACGATGCTCGTATC
>JANPHB010000230.1:0-6144 GCA_031424235.1 Pirellula sp. | reverse complement strand
TGGGATAGGTTTTTAGCGGGTTGCAATTCTATTTGATTAGGGAGCTTTTCGATCTCAATGAATTCAACCCCATTGAGGTCTCCTGCAGAAACGGTTAGCGTAAAAATGCTCCCCTTATCAATCGTTGAATCAACTTGGATGCTTCCCCCAAGCATCGTAGCAAAGGCATTCGAGATGCGCAGCCCCAAACCGGTTCCTCCGAACTGCCTTGTAGTTGAACCATCGGCTTGCGCGAAGGCATCGAATCTGCGAATAACGTCTAACTGCTCGGGGGACATTCCTATCCCGGTATCGACGATACGGAATCGCATAAGCCCCGAATCCTCTTGGAACGATGTTTCAATTGTAACATTGCCAACTTCCGTAAACTTGATTGCGTTGCCGATCAAGTTGAACAATATCTGGCGCAGTCGCGTTGGGTCGGTTTTGATCCTTATCGGTAGTTTTGTTTCGTAGGTCGATCGAAGATCGATCCCTTTGCCAATCGCACGAGGACGCATTAGCGAAGCAACTTCTTCTAAGATCTGGTCTGGCGACGCATCGATTTGCTCGACTGTCATCTTGCCAGCCTCGATCTTCGACATGTCCAGAATGTCGTTGATAATCGTTAACAAGTGATTGGCGTTGGATCGGATGGTCTGAATTGCGTTTGCAGTTTGCGATGCATCTTTTGAAAAATCACTTTCGAGCAAATCCGTAAAGCCCAAGATTGCAGTCATTGGAGTTCTGATTTCATGGCTCATATTCGCCAGAAACTCACTTTTACTACTGTTAGCTACGTCGGCTAATCTTTGAGCTTCCAAGGCGATCGTACGCATTCTTAGCGACTCCTGATTCTCTCGTTCAAGGCGAGACGCATAAAACACCTTTCGAAATTGACCTAAGTTCATGCAGAATTTTATCGAAGCAAAATTGAGCAAAACTAGGAATATGGCCAACAACCGGTAAGCTGGCCAAACGAACATAACTAACGACAGACCATAGCCACAAATCGCGCAGAGCAAGAATACGCATGCCAACTCAAGAAGCTTCCGATTCTGATCCCGCTTTTCTTGTTCAAAGTACGCGTTAATCCAAAAAACAAAGATTCTAAGATAGAGAGCTACCACACTAGCTGAAAGCACGATCAACGCGATTACCCATGGCCAATCAGTCGATCCGTCTTGCAGTACAAGACAATGAGTTCTGGGCATGTAGTAGCCATTACCTGTAAAGAAATCCAGATACGGCATGCCCATCGACGAGGGGCCAATAGAGGTATTCACTGCATCATGCATCGAGTTTGCGCCGCAGTATGGATAATCCGATCCCAGATTCGTCACAGCATGAATTGCTCGCTTACTATCGAGAGCTGGCGATGGCATACCCGTGTCAATCAGCGATTGCATTTCGATTTCATCCTTAGCTTATGTGCTCGAAGTAAAACTGAAGGCTGTTCTGCACTTCCTGGGTGTTCGATAGTTGTATTCCGCCAAGTATTGGTCATCCCAACAATTGAGCTGAACGAGTACCATCGATTGCACCATATTGCAGTGCATCGGACAGGATTAAAAACCGTCAAAATCTGGTTGTCGCAGCATATCGCACAAGTGTTTTGGAGTCGCGTTGACTCGACCTTCGTTCTTCGCAGTCATTTACTGTTTGATGCAGTGAACGGGGACATGATCGCTAATCCCGCGAAAACAATGCAATTCGGTAGGATAAGGGAATTACAACTAGGCCTGAGATTCGGCAGGGCAATACTTCGAAAGAAATTGCAGGATTTGCACAATGTCACTTCGGACTCTTGGATCGCATTTCCTTGTCGGTCTTTCTCAGTGCTTGAAACCTTTGTGTTGCTTCCGACTCTTTATGACGGCGGTTGAAATCGCTTTGGGCGCAGGTCACCACGGCGTTTATTGCATAGTCGATGGCTATGCCGAGTGCGATTAATGTGGCGAATGCCAATAGTAAGCTTTTCAACATGACGCACAAACCTAGGTCACAACTTGGCGTTGTCAAAACGGTGCGTGTGGTTTCGAGGGTTTGTCCGTCAGCTTACCCTGCAATTCCGATCACTGGAGATGCCAACATCGATAGTTCAATAGCTCTAACGGCCGGAGGTCGATGGGTGCGGATTTCAAGCAAGAACAAAACGAAGCATATGATCGAAGGTTTCACCTTTCAATCACAATTGGGCAGTCAAACGCAAATGGTGCCATCCCATTCGACTTTGATGAATTCGAATCTTTCTGCAGACTTTGCACTCTAGCTGCGAACCAATCACGTCGAAGCATACAGGGAACATGCCTGACAAAGATGGTTACGAGTTACTCAAGATGTTAACGGGCACAAAGCCTTTGATTCTGGTGACCTTGCTTACCGTAATTGCCAGCGAGAATGCACTGCAATGGGATCGCTTGTTGCTTCCGTTCAGTGCCAGATAACTTGATCAAAGCGAAATCAATTCCGTTGAGTAGCAGTGAAGCCAAGGCCGTAGTCGCGCAACCCAAACCCCGTTGGCGATGGGTGACAAACATGATGAATCTGATCTTGTCTCTTGGAAAGCACCAGAGAATTTCTGTGGGCATTTCTGTGGCGGCATGGTTACTTTGTATCGGTTGTGGCGGCTACATTTTGCTTGCCTATTCAGCCCGACCGACAGCTATGTCATCAGTGCCACAATCGATTCCGGTAGACACCAAACTTGAAATCAAACGCGGAACGCAGTCGTTACTAGTCTTTCTCCACCCACATTGCCCCTGCTCCAAATCAACGGTTGAGCAATTGCGGAGGATTCTTTCCGTAACGGATAGTCGTGTCGATTGCCATGTCCTTTTCGTCAATCCGGTAGGCACACCTAGTAAATGGGAGGAGGGGTGCCTTTTTGATGAGGTCATAACCATTCCAGGCATTAGCGTCTATATCGACGATGATGGATGCGAGGCAACGCGATTCTCGGCTGCTGCCTCAGGGGAAGTGTTACTTTACGACAAATGCCAACATCTAGTTTTTCACGGTGGCATCACGCCAAGCCGAGGGCAAGTTGGTGAGAATGTAGGATCGAAAGCAATTGTAGAACTACTCCGAGCAAACAATATTCCAGGCCGAGAATGCCCGGTCTTCGGTTGTCCATTATTGAATTCAATTCAAAACAATTGAGACCAAAAGAAATGACGCTACTAAAGGCAATTTCAGTTGAAACGACAGTTGGGATTCCCAATATGCTTTCACTTCGGGCGGAGCAACTTTTTCGTGAGCAACGAGTTGAAGTTGCAAAACAGACGGATTATGTTTTTTGTGCCTTGCTCATCGTTGAGTGGATTGTTGCCATATTGACTGCGCTTTGGATTACTCCGTACACGTGGGTTGGTACCCAGAATGCGATTCACATTCATCTCATTGCTGCATTCGTTTTGGGGGGTGCCATTGTTGCTTTGCCTATTGCGTTGGCAGTAGCCATGCCAGGAGCAGTCATCACCCGACACATTGTAGGTATCGCACAAATGCTTATTGGAGCAATGCTAATCCATCTTTCAGGAGGCAGAATCGAAACACATTTTCATATCTTTGGATCTCTTGCATTCCTACAGTTTTATCGCGACTGGAAAGTACTCGTTTCGGCCTCGACGGTGGTGGTGGTAGATCACGTTTTGCGAGGAATCTGGGTGCCTTACTCAATCTTCGGAACCATTGCAAACACGGAATGGCGGTGGATCGAACACACTGGATGGGTCGTTTTTATCGACGTGTTCTTGGTTGCAGCTTGCCTACGTGGAATCAAAGAGATGAGGGCCACAGCAACTCGGCAAGCTGAACTGGAAGAATCAAACGCTCAGATCGAATCTATAGTGATCGACAGGACACTGCAGCTTGAGAACGCAATAATTGTTGCTGAATGCGCTGGTCAGGCTAAGACTGAGTTTCTTGCAAACATGAGTCATGAAATCCGCACACCTATGACTGCAATCCTCGGATTTACGGACGTACTAGCCACTAAGCTAGGTAAGAATGCGAATGAAAAATCAGCTCTTGAATGTGTCGAAATCATTCGACGCAACGGCCAAAACTTACTCGAGATTATCAATGACATTTTGGACATTACCAAGATCGAGTCTGGGAAGATGGAAGCTGAGAAAGTACCGCTAAATCCGTCGCGACTAGCAGTAGACGTTGTGGCTCTTTTGAGGGGACACGCAAGAGAAAGGAAACTGAGTTTGGACCTGGTATTCACTACTCCGATGCCAGAAAACATTCAGTCTGACCCATTAAAAATTAAGCAGATTTTGACAAACTTGATTGGGAACTCGGTGAAGTTTACCGAGGCTGGAGGTATATCTGTTACCGTTCGTTGTGATTCGGCTGCCGAGGTCATTCAATTCGAAGTGGTCGATACGGGAATTGGAATGACACCAGTTCAACTCAGTCGGCTTTTCGAGGCCTTTGTGCAAGCGGATGCTAGCACGACACGTCGATTTGGTGGTTCCGGTCTAGGGCTGCGGATCAGCAAACGACTTGCTGAAATGCTAGGCGGGAGGATTCTAGTTGAAAGTAAAATCGGCGTAGGAAGCAAATTCACATTCGAAGTCCCGACTGGATCGCTAGCTGGAATCGCATTGGTGACTGATGCAAATCCTGAACGCATAGGACGTGCGACTTCTTCGAAAGACATAGTAGCAGCGTCACTTGACGGAGTTCGGATTTTGCTCGCTGAAGATGGCAAAGATAACCAACGACTAATCTCATACCTACTCCAAAAAGCTGGAGCAACGGTACAGATTGCAGATAACGGTCGTATCGCAATCGAGGCATTGACCGTCGACGGTACCGTTGAGGGAGCGTTGACCGAACCCCCATTGTTCGATTTGGTCATCTCGGACATGCAAATGCCGGAAATTGATGGATATGAAGCGGCCCGCCGACTCAGGTCGCGCGGTTTTTCAAAACCCATAATCGCACTGACTGCAAATGCAATGAGTGGCGATTCCGATAAATGTATCGGTGCAGGCTGTGACGATTACTTGACGAAACCAATTCACAAAGAAAAGCTGATCTCTACCTGCCTTAAATGGTACCAAACTGACTATGCAGGACATCAAGCTGCACCAGGCAAGTCATTTGAATCCGAGCAAAGCATTCTGGCGAACAAGATCATCAACTCCTTACCCGAAATATCGACCCGTCTCAAACGAGCCCATGGCTCGCAAACACTTGCGAAACTAAGCATGATTGCTCGGCAGCTGGAAACCATTTCTGCCGATGGCAATATTGCTGGGATCGATTTAGAGGCCATTAAGTTAGCTTCAGTTAGAGTTCAGCATCAGATAAAAGAACAATCCAAATGGGACGAGATCAGCCGTTCCACCGAAGAGTTATGTTGGCTTTGTGATTTGGCTTATGCTGAAGTTTCTGAGAAAAAAGGTGAGTGATGGATCGTCAAGTCTTCTGCAGTCCTAGATTTTTCATGTGTATTTCGAGACCGAATCAGCGTCAATTCGACTTTGCTTTTTGACTCTTACTCGAGCCTAAACCTCGTTCATACAACACGAAGGCAAATTTCGAGAGGCACAGAAACTTCAGTGCCCGAGTTCACTCGATAACCATGGGTTCGGGGTCAGATTCAGTCCAACGGCATGTTGATGCTACACGTTGTCCCGCGTGCTAAGGGAGGTCTGTCGACTTGGACGAATTGTGTTTTGGCTTGTATCGATTGCAATTCGAAGAAGGCTGACCGGACTCCGGCTCAGGCGCACATGAAACTCCGGAAGGAGCCGGTGCGTCCAGCTTGGAAGCCGATTTACGCCGATCGAATGAATCGCGTGAAGAGCTGGTCCAAGTTCATAAGCGAGGCCTACTGGATAGTAGAGCTCGAAGATTAACAACCGCAGAAGCTCAGTTCGCTGGGCCTCTGCCATACAGGAATGTTCGCCTGGGAGCGGACTCGGCCTCCAAAGCCGAAGGACAGTGTTCGAATCACTGCGTTCCTGCTGAATTGCCGATGTGGCTCGACTGAGAAAGGCACCTGTCTTGTAAACAGGTCCATGCTGGCGCGAATCCAGTCATCGGCTCTGACAACTGAACTGCCTGTTCGGATTACATCAATTGAACCTTGAAAGGTATCTGAACAATTTTCTTCGTTCAGCTGTCTGCTTTCGGATCGCAGAC
>JANPHB010000229.1:0-44824 GCA_031424235.1 Pirellula sp. | reverse complement strand
TTGGGTAACAAACGCATTGGCCATACCGCACATCCGATGCAAAAAAGACTCCTGAAACGGCTACCCGAACGTGGGGTACCCGCCCAGCCTCCTACTGCAATCATTGGACCATTCGGAAATTAACGTGCGATTGCCGTGGGGGCAAAGTATGCTCGGCCCAACTTTGGCTCAAGTTGGCTTATCAAGGACGGCAGTCGGCAGCTAGTCATTGGGAACAACAATGTTTCAGCCCGCTTTTTTCAGTACTATTGTTCCGACCTCGAAACGGGGGCTACCCAGACGAAGGTGTTGGGACTGAGACATAAGGTTCTAAAGGGAAATGTAATTGGTACT
This sequence comes from Pirellula sp., assembly GCA_031424235.1. Taxonomy (GTDB): domain Bacteria; phylum Planctomycetota; class Planctomycetia; order Pirellulales; family Pirellulaceae; genus JBKCUI01. Next base: position 44,491 of record JANPHB010000229.1, on the reverse strand, counting down.
AAGGTATGGCTGATCGGAGAGACGAGCAAGAATCAATATGCAACGCAATTTGCGGACCTAGCAAACGACGATGGACCTGTTTTGCACAAGTTGGACACAGCAATAAAGTCGGAACTTGACGGTATGATGGGCATGATCGAAAACCGCCTCATGCGTGTTCGATCGGATCAACTTGAGTTGTTCGATCTCGTTAGAGTTTCGATCATCGACTCAATTCCATTACCGGTTCAAAGCGTTTATGATATTTATTTCATCTACAACACGAATCGCTTTCTGTTAGTCAGCAAGGCAGATCCAACTTCTACATTGCGGGAAGTGCATCTCATGGAAGTGACCGACGGACGGTTTCGGCAGATTGCCAATTGGAACGATCTGCATTGTTTAAATCAGAGCATTGGCGACGCACATTATGTGACAAGCCTGATGGCGGATGGATCAAGCATAGAGGTCAGGAACACAAGCAACGGCGAAATTGTATCGAAGTACCCCGTGCCACAAGCTCCATCGCTGGTATTACCAATGGCATCTTTAGATGTCTCAAGCTGGCAAAAAAGTTGGCTCCAGTGGCGAGGAATTCCAACGCTACCTGTGGACATTTTGACCGGCCAGACACTTCCGATTCCAGTTGGTTCCGAATTGATTGAACAAGACTTTGTCCGCAATCGCTTGATTGTCATGCGAGAGAAGACAAACAAGGCATCCGGTTGGGACTGCGTTCTGTTGGATAAAACCAGTGGCGAGGAGTTGAGCCGATTCGACGTTGCGAGGGAAAACTACATTTCCAAGAGTGCCTTGGGCGGAGCGTTCCTCGACGATGCCAATCGACTTGTGCTGACGACACGTGATTGCCGAATCCTTGTCTACGATTTGAACTCGGGAAAATTAGTTCGCAATATCGATCCGTTTTTTTTGTCCTATTGGTGCACGCGCGGCGTGATCCTTGCCTTTGCGCTTTGGTGTCTTGTGTGGTTGTTCGTCTCTGTCAAGTTCCATCCGCATGGTTGGCTGGATTTAGGCATCTGTTCCGGACTGGTCATCGCATTTTATGCGAATCTCGATTACACAGATTTCATCGTCAGTGTGGGATTTTTCGCGGCGTGGGTTCTTGCTGCAGTCGCCTGGCTGTTGTTTGGGAATACTCGTTGGTCGCTTCGATTTCAACCGTTGCTTTTACTTGTCGGCGTTACGTCAGGAATCATGAATGTCTTGCCAATTGACGGCAATGAGAAGGTCGTACCTTATTTCTTGGGAGGACTTTTCGTGTTAACGGTGATCTATCTTGCAGTGCTGACGCCGCTCCGATGGTTTCGTTTTCGATTTGAGTCCAACCGAAGCGCCGGGCCGTTGTTGAACGCTGCGGCAAAAAACAAATTGCAATCGATTGCGCTTCGAGATCTGTTCTGCTTGACCATTGTCTTTGCATTTCTCTTCTCGATCTTCAGGTTGTTTCCAGCCTTTGGTTTGGACGCCATCAAGATGCGAGATTGGATTGTCATTTGCATCATTATTGGTTGGGTTGCGGGTGCAAGTCTGTTAGCGATGTGGGTCGGATTTAGCCAGCGATCTTGGAAACTGCGTTGGGGCATTGCATTGGCTGTAGACATTGGCTTAGCTGTGTTGATAGCACTCCTCAGCGGAGAGCTGTTTTCAGCGGAACTCACATACTCGGCGTTTTCAGCAACGTTGTTTGGCTTTTATGCTTATCGATTGCGGGGTTGGCGATTGGGCAGAAGTAACGATGCATCTCGAACTTTGCCAGTTTGATACGAAAGATGAGTTGAAATGCAATTTTCGAAATTCAGAGCCGTGTTGTTCTACTCTTTGATGGTCTGCGTCTTAATTCCCATTGGCACTCTTGCCTTCTGGGCAGAAGAGCATGCAAGACCGAACAACGTCACAAGCCAGTTCACCAAGTTCGGCGATCGACATGTGGTTCTTGGGTACAACCCATATTCCCTACGAGTCAATCAATTCTATTGGACAGATCTCGATACCGGCGTAACGTCGACGCGCACTTTCCATCCTATGCTTCACACTTTTTCGCGAAACTGGCTTGGAAGCAATGTGTGGATTTTGGGAGAAAAGAGCAAAGATCAATTTGTACTTCAGATAGCGGACCTGGCGAATGACCTAACGCCTGAGATACATGAGATAAACGTTGCCAGTCGAATGGAACTGGTCGCGGGAACTGGCATGATTGACGGCCGAATAATTCGCCTTCGCTCAGACACCCTTGAGTCGATAGATTTCCATACGGGCGAGGTGTTGGATACCTTCGTCTTACCCAGCAAGAACCTATTTCACGTGAAAGTCATCCATGGGACGAACCAATTCACGGTCGAGAGAGAAAAGAACGTGCAAACCGGCGTTCGGGAAATCTTTCTTTTTGATGCCACAAGCGGTATTTTTCGGCAAATTGCGAGGAGCAATTCAAATCTATTGCATGCGAAAATTGGAGACAATCTGGTTGTCGCGAGCCCGCTCGTGGACGGTACAACGATTGAGGTCAGAAACACCAGTAATGGTGAGATGGTATCGACCTACTCTGTTCCTGACGATACGCCAATCGAAAGTCTTGAGACCGCAAGGGACCGAAACAGCTGGGTCAGTTGGCGGAGCATTCCCGCTGTGCATACCGACATCCTAACAGGCCAGACGTTGCCCATCCCTTTGGGTTCCGAATTGCTCGACCAAGACTTCGCAAACCATCGATTGATTACGGTTCGCAAGAAAGGACAGGGGGCACTAGGTTGGGAGTGCGTCCTTTTGGACAAGACCGATGGAAAGGAGTTGAGCCGTTTCGACGTACAAAAGGAGCATTACCAATCGAATCGTGAACGCCCCAACAAGTTTGGTGAGTGGAGTTTGGTAGGAGGAAATCAGCTTGCGCTGACAACACGTGATTACCGAATTTTTGTATACGATTTAACCACAGGAAAGCTAGTTCGCAATTTAGATCCGTTCTTCTGGTCAGACTGGTGTTCGCGCTGCGTCGTGGCCGCCTACTCCCTTTGGTGCCTCGTTTGGCTGCTGGTTTCGGCAAGATGTCATCCCCATGGCTGGTTGGATTTTGTCATTTGTACTGGGCTGGTTTTGGCGTTCGATGTGAACCTTTATGGCTCAGACCACGGCGTTTGTATAAGTGTTTTCTCGGTATGGCTCCTTGTTGCGACGTCATGGTTGATTTTTGGAAAAACGCGATGGCCGCTTCGATTCCCGCCATTGCTTTTGCTCGTCGCAATCATCGTCGGATTCCTGGATAATACGCCCTCGATGCGGAACCTATGGCAATTCGCCTTTTCTTTGCGAGGGATTCTTACGCTGGTTCTGTTCTACCTCATTGCATTGATACCGTTGAAATGGCTTCGTTTCCGAATGGAACGGGATGTTGATCCGAAGCCACTGCAAGAAGAACCCGTGCAACACCAATCGCAAACCATTACCCTTCGTGATTTGTTTGGTTGGACCATCACCATTGCATGTTTGTTTTCCATTTTTAGGTCAGTACCCGACTTTGGTTGGAACGCCAACGACTGGCGTAATTGGAATCGGATTTGCATGATGGATGTCTGGATTGCGGGTCCGAGTTTATTCGCGATGTGGGTCGCCTTAAGTTCGCGCTCTTGGAAAATGCGATGGGGAATCGCATTGATTGCGGTGCTTGGCTTCGTCGTCATGGCTACTTACTTAATTGGAGACAAATCCCTTACCACGGTCCCCCTCCCCACGGTTCCTGCAACGTTGTTTGGCTTTTATGCTTACCGATTGCGGGGCTGGCGATTGACGCGATAGCAACTTGTCTATGCGTGTTGCAGAGGTGTGATTCGGACGCGGAGTACTTGGCGTGGTGTCGCCTGGGACACCGAGAATTGGTACTTGCCGATCTTGGTCTTGGCCCCCACTTTGGGGATTGTACCAAGCGAGGAAAGTAGCAGACCGGCGACGGTTTCGTACTCCTCCGATTCAGGTAAAAACAGCGCCATTTGGCGATTCGCGGCGGACACTTCCATCACTCCGGCAATACTATAACCGCCGTCCGGATCTTCCACAAACATCGGTAGGGCTTCATCCACATCGAGTTCGTCAGCGATTTCACCCACGATCTCTTCCAATGCGTCTTCGATGGTCGCTACGCCCAGCGTCTGCTGAAACTCATCTACAACGATCGCCATGTGACTTCGACGTAGCAGGAAATCTTTCAGCAGTTCGTCGATTTGTCTCGTTGCAGGGATCATCCAGGTCTCTCGCAAAATCCGTCGCAATATCGATACATCCCGAGGCTGGTCTGGATTTTGCAACAGCGTCATCAAGTCCTTGACGTAAAGAATGCCGACGATATTGTCCAATGAGTCTTCGTAGACCGGCATGCGAGTTCGCCCTGAAGCGACAACCGCCTCGGTAACTTGTTGCCAGTCCCAATTCATGTCGATCGCATCGATCTGGCTTCGAGGAGTCATGATTTGAGAAACCTGACCTTCGTCCAAGTTCATAACGCCCGTAATCATTTCTCGCATGGAGCGAGTCACCAGGCCATCGCGCTCGCCAGCCATGATCATCTTGCGAACTTCGTCTTCTAGCGACTCTTCCTCCACCCGATCTTCGACGCGGCGATCGCTCAATCGATGCCCGACAGCCAGGAAGAGATGCTCCAACGCTCGAAAGGGACGGGAGAGCACATTGATTGCATGCCAGTACCACCAGGTGTGATAAAGCAGTACGGACGCACTGTTACGAACAACAATCTTGGGGATCCACGAGTAGACACAGGCCAATACCGCCGCCGCGATGATACTGATCGAGAGCAACTGGTAAATCGAAATCGGATTCTGCGAATTGGAAAGCCCCCAATGGAACCGGATCGACAGCCAAGTTCCGGCGGAAATGAGCGCGATGCTGCTGCCGAGAATGAACAGGTAATTGCAGGCGGTTTGCGCATCATCTTGTTCGTCGAGGATTTTACCAAAGCGTTCTCGGTTTCCCCTGAGTCGACAATAGGCTTCCAATGTGCGGCCACGAAAATGAAGCAGCAAATGGCTACCAAAGCCGCCGATCGCTGCCGCGATCAGGCCAAGCAAAGAGAGTACCAAGCAGCCCGTGTTTTGCATTGTTGTTTCCAAGAATTGCAATCGTTAGCCTCACCCAGTGCAAGGCATATCCCACGCGTCTATTGTAGATCAATTGCTCTCCATTGTTCACCAATGGGCCGAAACTTTTGGTTTAACAGTCAGCCGTAGGCGTACTCCGTTGCTTTACCCTCGTTCCAGGGCTCTGCCTTGGAACGCACTGCGTTCGAGGCTCCGCCTCACGTTTGTTATCGAGTTGTGAACTCAGGAGGCGGGAGCCTCCGATGCATTGCGTTCCCAGGCGGAGCCGGGGAACGAGTTTAATGGCTAATAGCCTCAAAACACGCGTGACATTACGCGTACTTTCCGGGAACTGATTGCTTTGGCGTTGTAAGTCCCTTATATTCGAAGCTTCCTCTCAGGCCGTTTTGATGTCGCAACCTCCTTGGTGTGGTTGTTTTCTTTTGAGAGGAAGCAGTAATGGAAAGTTCTCGACGTGGATTTGTAGCGAGTGTTTCAGCGGCAACAGCGTTGGCTTTGTCGAACTTCGCTGGTGAAATTCGAGCCAACGCATTCGCCAATGCTCCCTTGGCTCTCAAGAAGGCTCGGATCCTCTTCAACGAAAATCCTCTCGGACCATCGCCTCTTGCCGTATCCGCCATCGAAGCGTCGGCGTCAATGCTGGGCCGGTACCCGCTTTCGGAGGGACCGCGACTGGAGATGAAGCTTCGCAGACTGCACGGCCTGAGCTATCGCGAAGCCTCTGCCGAATTGTCGCTTGGTCCCAAACCAAAACTGGAAGGTGGAAACGATCTGCTGCTTGGGATTGGTTCTTCCGAAATCCTAAAGGCGGTGGCATGGGCTTATGGTTCCAAATCAGGCAACATCGTGGAAGCGCATCCGAGCTATTCCGCGGTTGGCGATGCTGTCGCAGAAATCCCTGACTCTCAGATGCAGCGCAAGATCATTCCGCTCGATAGCGAAAATCGATTTGACACGGCCGCCATGATCAAAGCTATCGATGGGGACACGAAGATCGTGGTCATTTGCAACCCGAACAACCCGACCGGAACAACGATTCCGCTTGCCCAAATTGTTGCTGTGGCGGACGCTATTCCAAAAGATGCGTTGCTCTTAGTCGACGAAGCGTACATCGAGTTCTTGCCGCATGCCGACAAGGTTTCGGCCATGGAGCTAGCCAAGACTCGCAATAATGTGCTCGTCGCCCGCACGTTTTCGAAGATCTTCGGACTGGCTGGCCTGCGGATTGGATACGGTCTAGGGGCAACCGAAATCATCGATCGGCTGCGACCGTTCATGTTGGGGCAACTATCCCTGAGCATGGCGGGGGTGTTAGCCGCGGAAGCCTCGATGGATGACGCTCAGCACATGGCCAAGACCAAATCGCTTCATCAAAAGACGCTTGAGCTCTGGACGCGTTGTTTCCACGCTGCTGGCTGGAAGATGACACCAAGTGAAGCGTGCTTCTGTTGGGTCAACGTCGGGCAAGACGCAACGCCCTTGGTAAGTTTCCTTGCTCAGCGCGATGTACTGATCAGCGGAGGCCGACGCTGGAAATTGCCAAACTACGTGCGCATCTCGATGGGAACGGAAGAAGAAAACGAACGGCTAGCCGCCGGCGTGGCTGCATTTAGCAAAACGTGAGGTTTATAAAACGACAGAAACGGTCTCGGTCCCTTTCAGTTCAATCGAGCTCTTCTTCATGACTTCACGATCGCGTGGGGCGTTGTTGTCGATGAGCTCGATTTTCCATTTTCCGGGAGCAAGGCCGCTAAAGAGAAAATGCTCCTCGTTTCTTCCGAGCAAATCTCGTTCGAGTACAAATTCGTCGTACGAAGTGATTCGAATTGCCGTCGGATAGGCTTGTTTGTCGGAAAGCGAGATTCGGCCATCGATACTAGCGCCAGGTTGAATCTGAACTGGCCCGAGTTGAATGAAACTTTCTCCCATAACGGAGCATTTCAGTTCTGCCCAGCCTGACCGATGATGAATTATCACGTCATAGTCCCCTCTTTCTAGCATAGAAGTCATTACATTCGGGCCGTTCTCGGCAATGCGAACTTTCTCTATTCGGTTTTGAGAGAACGCGGTGACCCACAGGTCATCTGGATTGTTGCTCGCCGTTTCCGTACCTTGAGACAAGTCCTTGGTATTCGAGACGGGGGCCATGGAAATAAACACGGTGGCCGGCTGCTTACGCAGTTGAAGCGGTTCGCCTGGAGTCTTGAATTCGAATTCGCGATGAACCGTTTCGCAAGCCTGCAACCCTGCCGCCATAGTCACTCGAATTTGCCGCGTATTCTTTCCGCTGGCAAGAAGCTCCGCATGCGACGGACGCTTATTTGGAAACGCCAAAAGGAATTGCTTCGATACGTCGCTACCCACAAGCAGTTGCTCTGTTTCAGGGAGGAGACTGTGATAAAAATCAAATCGCTCAAGTTGAAATGGGATTTTCAACGTCAACGGATCGGCATTTGTGAAGTCGCAACGCGTGATTTGATTCGATGTCACGCGAATCTCCTTGACGTCATGTCCTGCGTGTCCAACCGAACATGTCTCCTGACTTCCTTGGCCAATAAACCACTTGCCAGGCATCAACCCATCGATTTTGAACTCGCCGTTTTGATTGGTGAAAAAGCGAGTGGCTTTCGTTCTCCCGCTATCGCTGAACCACATGTCCTCAAAGGCAATGACCTCATTAGCGTTTTGAGATGACACTCGACCTCGCACGTCACCTCGGTCCGGCAATGGAATCCAGGGAAGAGTCAAGTTTTCTCTTAGTACGATAACGGGCCGTCGACAGAAGACTTGATTCTTCCAATCGATCACCAACTCATAATGTCCGTCGGCTAAGTTCTCGATTTGAAAGTTGCCTGAACGATCAAGGCGTGTTTCGCAAGAGAACGGACCGATGTTCCAAGGCAATCTATGACGCATCTCCTCCTCGGATCGCAGTCGGACACGAATGTGTCGCAGTTCCGCGAGGCTAGCCAATATTTTGCCCCGAACCGACTGGCCCTGAGGTTTAGTGTCCAACACAATCGATTCGGAATTTTCAGAAGTGTTTTTGATGCGCTTCATGGTAATGAGCAAAGGGGAATCGGAATGCAATTGCGTGTCAATGCGTTCAGCTATCCACCCGGGACTGCTGGCTTCGAGTCGATTCGATTGGATCTCCGATTTGGTAAGGGGGATTGCGAATTGCCCATGCTCGTCTGTTTGAACCGCTCTCGGCATTTCATGTGTTGCGATCTTTTTGATTTCAATAGTGCACTTGGGGACGGGTAAGCCGTTGTGATCGATCACCTTGCCTTCGATCGATTTGCAGCGATCCAACTGGAACGTTTCGCCCTCTCTGACGCCTGAACGTTCGTATTCGACGTGATGCACGATGAAACCCGAAACGCCAACGTGTTCTAATCGGAACCTCCCGTCGCTATCGGAAGTTGCAGGCTCTTCCATATCGGGAAGCGGATAGATCTTTGCGTTTGCGATCGGTCGCTTGGATTCGCGGTCAACAAGTTGTCCAGTCAAAGGTTCTCCAATCTGTGGCGCCTTTTTGACTAGCCGACGGGTCCACGTGTGCGGAGCCTCAGGCGACACAAGAAACTCTTCGGACTGTTTTGGATAGGGGACAGACTCAGTCGCTTCGATTTCCAGCCATACGAGGCAATGAATTGGGACTGCGATTGCCGTTGAGCCTTTGGGAGATCGACACTCGCTCCATTGACTCGTGGTTTCACCTGTTTCTGTTCGAATCGTCGTTCGGAATCGAAACTGAGGCAATGCGACGCCGCTTGTTTGATCAACGACCGTTAGAAAGATGTGCTCTCGTTGGTAACGCTGGTAGGACACATAGCCAAATACAATCAGTGCGATGGCGATGGTCAGGAGCAGTAAGCTTCGCAATTGGAAACGAAACAGCATAGCGGTTACTGTAGCAATTCGAGAGCTTGTGCCCTTAGGGATCGGATTGCCCTTTGCGTCTTGGTGGTTCCTTCGACATCGTTGCGTGCGATGCACCCGGCGACGTCTTGTTCGAGCATTCGAGCTGCTGCCAACATGGATTCGACCGCATGCCAACGGGAATTGCTTATGGAGTCGGTCTGCGTGTTCGATGGAGCGGCGGCCGCCGACGGAGTGCTACCTTGCTGAACGATTTTCTTAATTTCCAAGAACAGTGGATCGTTCATGTATTCCTCACCTGGGACGGATCGCGGGGGAGCGATGGGCGGGGGGATAACAGTTTCCTGCAGCGATTGTGGAAGAGCTTCCTGAGGAGGTAGTTGTTGAATTGAAACGCCAAAGGCACACAGCAATCCGAGGCTCGTCATGCCAAGTCCCAGTTGGAATAGGGGGTGGGACAGTCCTCGTCTCTGGAGTTTTAAAGCTGTCATGGGTGCTTGGTCTCGCTTCGAATCGTGGAACAAGAAGTTAGGAAGCCCGCAAATTGCTGGATTCTTGAAACATAGCAATAAATTGTAGCAAAAACGGCCGTTTTGATTTCGGCGATTTGGAGCGCGTACGGTCGCTTTGGGAGAGCGAGGCTCCTGCCGAGCTTGCGACGCCACGGTTCGGCAGGAGCCTCACCCTCCCGAGTAACAAATTGGTAAGGTGAGCCCTCGGTTTCGCGGCATTTTCTGGCCGCCTCACCGGACGGCTCGCGCCGTACCGCTAACAAGTGAGTGTCGTTTTATGGTCGCACCCGGCAGGTGCGACCCACGATGACCCACTTTGGGAGACTTCTTGCAGAGCGTTTTTTGCGGTTTCGCAATTTATTCTTGCAACGCTTCCGGGTATAAAGAAGTGGTCTTTTCTTTTCGTCTTTTGTTTGGGGCCGATCATGAATCGCTGCCAGTTTTCTTGCTTGAGTCTAAATGCCTTTGCTTTCGGAATTGCTATTTCTCTTGCAACGCTTTTGTGGAATGCAAATTCTGCATTCGCACAGACCAAGAGAACGGTGCTCGATGCCACTCGTGCGCTCGATGCCCCATTAGATAAAGACGTTGAATGGGTGACGGCTTTTCTCGAAGCTAGCATCGCCAAAAACGAAACCGATGCGATGGCAAATTGCGTGCTGTCGATCATTCAGTTTCGTAAGCACGAGTTTGAAAATGCCCTGAAGTCGATCGAACGATCGAATTCGAGTGAAAAAGCAAAACTCACTAGTGCGACAACTGGCAGGATTCAGTTGCTGTGCGCTATCAACTTGGACGACGGACCGCCCGCAACAAAACTGTTCCAAGACTTGCTGAATGCTTGTCAGCGTGAGACGGTGCCGTTTGCTTTGCGAAAAACGTTTTGTGAGTGGATGGGTGAAATCATCGGAAGTTTGGATTCGGTCGAGGCAAAGTCGCCGATCGATATTGAGTTGCTGGCCAAAGCAAAAAAATCGCTGCTGGGAATTGCTGAAACAAAACTTAGCCAAGCGTTCGAAACTCAATATACGCGATCCCATGCCCGAGCCGACGAAATTCGCAAAATGCTTGAGCGTTACGGCCAATTGGGTGACGCTGGCATGCAGGAATTGGAAACAAGCATGTCAGCGGAAATTGAGAAGTTAGAGGAGATACTTGCGGCATCGGTCAAGGAGTCTCGCGAAGTGTCGAGCGAGAACCAAGCCGTAACTAAATCGCTTCGACTTGAGATGAACAATTTACATGAACAGATTCGACGTATCGAATTTGAACGAGCCAGCAATGGTCCTGGTATGCCAGCTCCTGTGTTCCCTCCTCAAGGACCACCAGTCCCACCCAATCGCAACGCAATTTATGTCGATCCCTATTACATTCAAACTGTTACGGAGTACGTCAACAAACAGCCTGTCACTCGGCAAATTCAAACGCGGCGAGACTCACGCGACATCGAATCCGAGAGAAATTCCATCTACCAGGGGCTATTCACCAACTATCAGACACAACAGAACACGTACAACCAAATGATGTCGTTGTATAGTCAGTACCAAAAGAATCTGGTGGAATGGAAGAAAAGCGAAGAGCAACGTCGAAACAAATTAGCCGATCAACGCAGAGAACTTGAGTCGCAGATCACACAAGCCAAAACCAAGCTTGATGAAATTGAAGACATCAAAAAAGAAAACGCTGGTGGTAACGCTGACCTGCGAAAATCGATCGTGCCGATTAAGTCGGAATTGGAACTCGTTCGTTTGGTACTCAATGCGGGGAAGGCGGGCAAGCCATACAGTGCGCTTCGGCCCCGAACCCTCGACCCTTGGCTGATCACCGAAGAAAAGAACCGGTTGCTTAGGCTCTTCGCAGGTGCGCAGTAATAAATCGTTGATGACAGGGTAGGGCGAGAATTCTCCTGTACGCCAACATCAATTGGCAGTCCAATCGTCCGAAGACCTATGGGAGAGCGAGGCCACCGCTCAAAACATCTTTGAAAAGCCAAGTCTCGTTAAATCCTTCGGGAGGGCGAGGCTCCTGCCGAGCCAGCGGTGCAAAGGTTCGGCAGGAGTCTCACCCTCCCGTGCAACAAATTGCTTGAGTAAAGTCGTTGAAAACATGTTTACAGGGGTGGCCTCGCCATCCCGAGTCATGAATTGATTGGGCTTCGCGTACGATCAATACAGCGTGTGCAAATTTGGCACAGCAAACTGTCCTTCCAAGCATCTTGCATTGGAAGAATCCCGTTACTCTTGAGTTGGGCTCCTCATCGAGTCCATTTTTGAAGCGAGACAGAACCGATTCTGTTAATCCATAACGGATACGCCCGAAGTTGGTAGGTGTTTTTAATCTGCTACTTGATCTTTCAACAATTGCATCAGCTGCACACGTGTGACACAGACGATTGCTACCTTTGCTGCTCGAACAGAGGAACTCCTATCCCTTCGTTCGAGGCAGTTCGGTTTCTGAGAGGTTGTCGAACTGTAGCAGTTGGGGGGATTCGCGCAGGGTAGCACGAACGAAGGAATGGACTCTTTAATGAATGGTTTCGAAATGAAAGTCAGAGCGCTTTTGGCCGGCTTATTGGCCGCATCAATGAGTTTCCAGGCGCAAGCTGGAAACGTAGATTACTTAGGGGCGGACCTAAAGCAGCCAATGAAACTGCAGACCGCCATTGACTCCGAAGTGGTTCCGGCTTCCTGCCAATGCCAAGGAAACGCGTCCTGTGACAAATTCGATTTGAGCAATCCGATGCAATTCGCAGGTTGTGACAACTCGAGTTGCGATTCAACCAGCAGTTGTGACTCTCTCGGATGCAAAGACAAGAGTCTATTGGGGCTCGGTTTTGTTTTGCCGAGCGAAGGCTGCTACGATGATTTCATCAGCCCGATGACCAATCCTGCCTACTTTGAAGATCCCCGCCAACTCACCGAAGCGCGAGGCATCTTCATCAATCATAAGTTGCCCGTTCTACTCGGCAATCCTGCAGGCGAGATTCAACTTTATGCGATGCAAGTGCGACTCCGGTTGACCGAACGGTTATCGTTGATCGCGGTGAAAGATGGTTATATCGCCAGCTCCAGTCCATTGATCGCAAGTGGTTGGGCGGATATCGGAGCAGGCTTGAAGTATTCGCTGTACCGAGATCCAACGAATGGACGACTCCTATCTGCTGGTGCTCGATTTGAGACTACTTCAGGTCGTCGCGCTTCGCTTCAAGGAAACGGCGACGGCGTTTTCGACTTCTTTCTGTCGGGTGGAACGAGACTGGGCAGCCGTTCTCACTACTTGACAACCTCAGGCTTTATTTTGCCAGTAGACAGCCAGGCAGAGAATCAAATGTTCTACTGGTCCAATCACCTCGATCGTCGATTTGGGAACAAGTTCTACGCGTTCAGCGAACTCAACTGGTACAACTACATGAAAGACGCGTCGGCATTCCCTGCACCGATCGAGGGTGGCGACTTGTTTAACCTGGGTTCGCCGGGCGTAAAGGGGAACAACATTGTCACCAACGCTTGGGGCTTCAAAATCAAACCGAATCGCAATATTGAATCCGGTGTTGCATTTGAATTCCCGATGACTCAGCGCCGCGGAGTTTTGGACAATCGTTTGACCGCTGATCTTATCTTCCGATTTTAGGAACCTTGGATCGCGTAGTTAGATCCCATGTTTGGCCCGACGAGCTTTTCTCGTGGGGCCCTTTGGTTCGCCACTATGAAAGTCACCCTCCCTCCGGGAGGGTCGGGCCTTCGGTCCGGGGAGGGCGAACTGATTTGTGCCATAACTGTTGGCACTTCACCCTCCCCTCGCTATGCTCGACCCTCCCAGCGGGAGGGTGTCTAAACCGGAAGATCCCCTAAGAGGCTAATTGACCAGGCAAGCACCTGGCGGTGTGCTCAGTAGGGACGAACCGTTCCTATTGAGATCATCCAACGTCTATTGGGCATTCGACGGAGTCAGCAAGTGTTTTAGTCTACGTGAGATGGTCTCGATCAACACTTCTAAACATCCCGGCGATGTGGCGGCGATAACTTCTTGGTAAATCGCGTAGCCGTAAATACTCGCAGGCGGAATGTAGCCCGGTTGCCAATCGTTGGTGAGTGTGGTCACGATGACAGGATGAGCGGCAAACCGTTCGCGGATAGTGAGCTGAAAGATCTGGTACAACTCACCTGGAACAAAGACCCAAATCGAATCGCCCAAAATGCCCAGTCGTACCGTGATGGGATATGTGCTCCCCTGCACCAAGTTGGTCAATCGGTTGAGTTGCCGTGTGCGCTGTTCGACTTGAGCTCTGCAATCACGTACTCGAAGCTGGTCGTTGGATGCATGGGCAAGCGCTTCTTCGGCAAGCCAGTGTTCTCGCTCTGAGGTTGTCTGTTCGACAGTAGGAAGATCATGTCGATAGGGGAGATCGATAACGACTTGCTCCCAGTGCCATTCGTCATTACGAACAACGGCGTCGCCCGAAATGGGTTCATGATTCCAAGTGCCGATTGCGGTTCCTGACATAACGGGTCCCATGTAACGGTACTCGGTCCCCGGTGGTGGCAAAGTGGTCAGAGTGGAAAGCGCTGCGTAACCAACTTGTCGGCCATTGCGATCCGCGATGGTCGTATCGCCAACGAATCCCTCACGCGGCCCGAGATCGCCAGACGCTCCTTGTAAAAACAGACACAACCCTCCTTCTGTCTGTTCGATGACTTCTCGCATTGCGCCGACCCAATCGGGACTTATTAGCGTGTTATCCCAAGCCAAGGTTGTGGGATGGCAAGCGTAGTTTACGACGGTTGCCAGGATGGTTCCTGAAGCATTCGAGATTCGGGCCAGCAAGAGTGTGTCGTCGGCCCGGCCAGCTGGATTGAAGCCGCAAACAAATCGCGAACGCTCTTCATCAAAGTAGTCGCGGTGGGCAGCCAGATCGCAGCGACCGTATCCGTAGACGATAGTTGCTGGAGCGACTCGGCGTTGGGCATCACGAGCAAGCTCGGCTATTCGTGCCGCCAAGTCATCGAGGTACGGACCTAGCAGTTCGCCACCCGGTAGATCGCTTCGGGTGCGCGACATCCAACCAGCGCCATGCGTGTGCGACAGTGTGATCAGAATATTCTCGTATCCGACGTTGGTCGATTCTTGGATCCATTGTCGAATTCTTCGCAATTCCTGTGCGTCGAGAATGCAATGATCGAGGGCCACAATAATTTGCGGCTCGCCGGACGATGGTGTATCCGGTTCCAGCCAGAGCAACGTCGCTTCGAGCGGGCGATGAACTCCAGTCGCGCGGTCATGCAACGCTGCTCCCCACATGCGATGGTAGATACCGACGGGCGGCGTGATGTCACATCGCGAGACCGCAGCCCGACAGCGTGATTGTGGTGTTTTAACGACCTTCATTCTCATCTCCAAAGAGAGTGCCTTGCGGATTCAAAAGTGCCCAGCACATCGTATCGACGGCCATGACAGCGGCGAACAGAAACAAAATCAAGTTCCAATTGCCCGTCTGGGCGACCAGCCAACCCGCCGTGACAGGAAACAAGGCTGCCCCCATATTGCCAAACATGTTCATGGTGCTGAAGACGGTAGCCACATGTCGGCCACCGAAACCGATAGCCACGGTGTAGCCGCTAACACCTCCAAACGTGGCGCAAAATGCGCCGACGGTAATCAGTGCGATACTGAAATTCACGTCTCGCACGAAGTAAGACGCGACGATGAGCAACGAGCAACTACCCATCCCCACAACCGCGATGCCTTGCCGACTGAGGCGCTTGTTGCCTGTTCGCTTCAATAACCAGTCGGAAAATATTCCTCCTGTCAAACTTCCAAGCACACCACCGACACCGGCTACCGTGGTGAGAATTCCCGAACCCAACAGAGACACATCTCGAGTCTTCTGCAAGAACGTCGGAAACCAAGTCATGAAAAACACCATCCCTGCGGCGCGAAAGAACTGCTGTCCACACAGCAACGCAAGCGGCCAACTGTGGAACATGACCGACCAATCGACTTTCGACCGAACTTCGCGTGTCCTATCGGTCGAAGGGAGTTTCCGCAGCGAGATCACCCACAGAAACGCTGCAGTCCAAAGGATTCCTGGGATCGCATAAGCTGCGAGCAATAGTCGCCAGCGATCGAGATGGATGGCCGCGCTCCAAGGCGACAACGACTCGAGGAAAGTCGCGGTAAGGACCGGTGCGATCGCGCCCCCAATCGTCATTCCGCAAGCCAACAGTCCCGTAGCTCGCGCGCATTCCGTCTCAGGAAAGATCCGACCGATTGCTTTTGCCGCACAAGGAAACGCGCCGGCTTGGGCTGCACCCATCAAACTCCACATGACCAACAACGAATAGAAATCGGTTGCCAATGAAGTCAACAGCGTGGCCAAAGACCATACGACACTATAAATGGCCAAAGCACGTCGACTTCCTAGCCGATCCGCCAGTGAGCCGCTTGGAATCTGCATCAGACCATAGGATAAATACCATGCCGATTGAATCCACCCCATCTCTCGCGCCAGATCCGTAAACTGCAGATCGCTGGCAATCTCCGACGCGGGAACACTAAGGGCCGCTCGCTGGATATAAGCAATCGCCGCGGATGCGCACAAGAACGCCAGCACGTGATAGCGACCTTGATGGACTTCGCGGTCATCCATTGAAACAGTTGTCATGCCAAGTCCTTAATCGCGTTGAGTCTTTGTTGTAGAAGTGCGAAAAGGCGATCGACTTCAGCAATCGTCTCGGGATCTGGCTGCCAACCGCACGGCTGGATTTGGAGCGTGTTTTTGAAGATACCGCGTTTCTTCAACAAGTATTTTTCGATGGATAAGAAACCATCGAGTCCACCTTGAATCTGCAAATACACGAGTGCGCTGATCGGAAAAGACAGTTCATATACGCGTTGCTCTTCGCCAGCTTTTAGGGCTCGCCACAATGCGATGATGCCATCCAACAAGTCCGTGCCGGGCATCGTGCCGACAATACCGCGACGGTAGCAATCGACAAGATTGATTCCACCTGACCCTTCAAAGATACGTGCCCCATGCTTCGTCGCATCCCGCAGCTTCGAAAGGTTTGGACCGAGCGGACTGGCTTCAGGTTTGAAAAAGATACGTCGCTCACCGAACTCATCGAGGAGTTTTAGATACACGCCTAGATCAATCGAAGCACCAACGTAGTTCGATGCATCCTGAACGACAAGCGGAATCGAAATGCTGCGTGCAATTGATGCAAAGTAATCCGCCGTCGCTGCACTGCTGAGAGCGGTTGCCACCGGTGGGATCGCCATGACCGCACTGGCCCCAAGCGACTCCGCATGTTGAGCGAAGTCGCAAGCCTCAGCAATACTTTCCGCTCCGACGCTGATCACCACGAAGCCTCGCCCGTTGACCGCCTGACAAACACGCATCGCGAGTTCCTTGCGGCCGTGATAACCGAGCCGTAACGTCTCGCTAACCATCGCGCAAACAACGCCATCTGCGCCAGTCGCAAACGCCCAGTCAATCTCGCGTTCGAGCGTGGGCACGTCGATTGCAAAGCTTTCGGTGAAAGGCGTGTGCAGAACGGGGAGCACACCATTCAGGTCGACATTGGTCGGCAAAGTCATTTGTTTTCTCGTGAGATCAAAAGAACCTGGTTTTCGTGTTTAAGCCGCTTCAATGCCTTTGGGAGGGTGAGGCTCCTGCCGAACCTTTGCGCCGATGGCTCGGCAGGAGCCTCGCCCTCCCGAAGGTATTAGCTTGACTTGGCATTGCAAAGATGTTTGGAGCAGGAGCCTCAGAGCCTCACCCTCCCTAGCAACGAATTGATTGGATAAACTCGTTGAAGACTTGTCACCAATCGCCGACTGCCCCGTCGCGATAGAAGACTCGCTGTAGCAATTCTTGCTCGAAAGGGTGCTTTCGGACTTCTTCCTCGTTGATCGAGATACCCAAGCCTGGTTTCGTATTAGGAGTGACGGTCCGCGTCTTCGGATCCACCACGAATCCTTCTTCGACAACGTCGCTGCGCCAAGGTACATCATTGTGGACGGACTCGCAAATGATATAGCTTGGCTGGGAGAATCCAAACTCGATGGACGCGGCGGTACTAACCGGTCCTTGGGGATTATGTGGAGCGAGCGCGATGCGGTACGCATCAGCCAACGCCGCCACTCGACGAGCTTCCGTGAATCCGCCGCAATGGGTAATGTCCAGTTGACAAATCTCGCAACCGCGAGCGACAAAGAGATCTCGGAACGCGGCCAAGTGAGTGACCCGTTCGCCGGTTGCGATGGGGGTGATCACCGCTGCATTGATTGCAGCTAACCCCTCGATACTTTCCGGCCAACAAGGCTCTTCCAGGAAATACAACCCATACGGCTCAAGCGCTCTGGCGAACTGCATCCCCATCGCTGGAGATGGCCGTGCATGACAATCGACCATTATATCGATATCGTCGCCGACCGCATCGCGCATCGCTGCAACGCATGCGACCGCGGCCTTGACCGGTTTCATGCCTTCGATCGGCATTGTCGGAGGAACGGCCATCGACTTAAACGCCGAGAAACCATCGGCCACGGCTTGTTGAGCCAATTCACCAAAGCGTTTCGCATTGTCGACTGGAGTCTCATAAAAGCTCTCCATCGAACCACCGCCTAAATGGCAGTAGAGACGGATATAGTCTCGCACAGGACCACCCCACAGTTTGTGACAGGGTACGCCGTGCAGCTTTCCCACGATGTCCCACAATGCAATGTCGATGCCTGCGATTGCAGTTGATCGGACGATTCCGTTGCCATGCCAGAAGTGCTGCCGCCACATCATTTGCCACAGACGCTCGACGCTGGTCGGGTCTTCACCGATCAACAACTGCGACAAGTCTTCGATCGCGCCGACAACACTGCGGGTATGCCATTCGAGAGTTGCTTCTCCCCAGCCAAACAAACCGGGTTGGTCCGTGACCACTTTAACGAACACCCAGTTTCGCATTCGAGCATGGCAGACGAGTGTTTCAATGTGAGTGATCTTCATGCGTGGTCATCGCGCCCTATAAAACGCTGGGAAATCTAAGTTCGATTCGCCTCAGTCTAGCCCACTCAGCAATTCGACCGCAAGTACCTTAGCACGACGCGCACGCTAGTGATTCACCCTCGTTCCAGGGCTCTGCCTTGGAACGCACTGCTTTCGAGGCTCTGCCTGACGTTTTGGTGACTCAGGAGGCGGGAGCCTCCGATGCATTGCGTTCCCAGGCGGAGCCAGGGAACGAGTTCAGTGGATGTAGCTGAATTCGTGAGAATTCAGACGCTTTGCAATCAAGACGCGGCCAGAATTCTCACGAATTCTGCTACAAAAACCCGCCGCTTAAATGCATCGTCTAGGTAGGCAGTTCGAGCAGGCGAGCCATTCGGTGGAAGTCGCTGTTGGTTTCAATGAATCGAACCTTGGTAACCAGCGTCTCGGGGTCGACTAGTTTTTCAAATGGGACATACGATAGATTGAACTGACCGCCAACAGAAATCATCACGCCGTTGAGCTTTTCTTCGATGAGTGCTCGGTATGCCCCAACACCGATTTGCGAGCCCAGCATCACATCAAAGGCGGTAGGGACGCAGCAGCGGGACTCGTACCCAAGCTGAACGCCATTGATCTTGCGAGACTTGCCGGTTTTCTTTTTGTACGCTTCGCTCAACATCGCTGCAAACGCTTTGCCGATTGCAATGCTCGAAATCGCGATGTGCCCGTGATCGTCGCGGGTAATGCCTTCGAGGTAAGAATTTGGCAGGTACTCAGCGAGGCCCTCGGCAATGACAATGACTCCGTAATTGCGTCCCGCCTTTTCGCGTGCGAGCATGGTCGCAACCATTTTATCTACCACCGCATCGAGGTTCATCACGGTTCGGGTCTTAACGGTCCCATCTGGTTGCGTGGTCGTTTCGGTGTTTCGCATCGGACCGACGATATCTTCGACACTCAGGACCATGCTAGCATCGCCAGCGATCGAGGCACCGTATGCTAGCCAGCCCGCAGAACGTCCCATGGCCTCGCATAAGAAATACGCTTGGCCCGCAGATGCGTCGCGATTCAAGTTGCGGATTTCGTTTGCAAGCGTTTCGGCGGCACTAAAATAGCCAAACGTGAAATCGATGCCTGGATAATCGTTGTCAATCGTTTTTGGCAGGTGGATAACCGGCATGCGCACTTGGTCGGCCGGCAACGTGTCCTGGTAAAGTTTCATTTTGTTAGCAGTTTTGAGCGTGTCATCGCCACCAATGCTGACCAGTGCATCAACACCTAACGATCGCAGTGCAGAATAAACGCGATGCAGCGGTGCAGACTTCTCGGGGTCACGCAAGTGAGCGGGGCTGGAGACCGCTTTGCCCGGGTTGGAGCGGGCAGTCCCGATCATGATTCCCGGCTCAGTTCTGGAAAACTCAAGTCGATCGTGAGTTAGTTTCAAGTACTGTTTGCCTTCGACGAGTGGCGTTTTGGGGTCGAAGTCAATCAGATTGGAATAGCCATGTTTGATGCCAATTACCTCGACGCCGGCATTCAAAAGCGTAAAGGCCGCAGATGTAATCACGGAATTCGCAGCCGGAGCCGGTCCACCGGCAAACAAAATCGCCACTCGCTTGATAGCAGTCATTCAAATTCGCTCTTAATAATGAAATACTCAGGAAAACAAAGTTCGAGTCGGCGAAGATTGTAGCTACCTCGTAAGGAATGTCCAACGGTCAGGCAATCCTGGCAATCTAGAGAAGGGAATCCCGATTTTCGGTTTGTGCGATGACCAAAATGCAGATGCTACCCCAAGTGGGCGTGATGATTGAATCGCGGGCACCCAGAATACCGAATGTAACGGCTGTTGCGTTGATTCCGAACGCAACATCCCAGGTGAGATTTGGAGCAGTAAATGTCCGCGACCCGAAAAATGCGAACGAATGAAGAATGCATGGCCCACGCATTCAATCGAAGATCGCTCCGTCGTTCATTTGCGTTCGTCCTTGGCCTCGGGATATCAGCAACGTTCATTGAATCCGAATCTTTCGCTCAATACGCATCCGGAGACTTGCCCGCCTCACCATGGTCCAATCGGGGCGAGAACCTCCAAGGACGTCGCGCTGAGGATGCGAGCCGTACCTCCAATACTCGACTACGACAACCTTCTTCAGCTCAAAACGAAGCGGCCATCGATCTACGGTCGGCCGACATTCCATACGGTGAAGCTTCTCGCCCAGCTCCAGTCATCCTGATGGGACCGATGACACCCGCCAGTCGTCCTCAGTCGCAGTCGCTCAACTTGGATCGCTCCCAAGATTCGAGCCGCAATTCCAGAACGCCCATCAACTCGCGAAACGCATCGCTATCGACCAACAATCCAAATCAAACGACCGCCTTGCCTTCCCATGCGTTGCCCCAGAAAAAGCCAATTGACGCACAATCCGATTGGCACCGCGTGCAGGCAGGCGGTCTCGTTCTAGAAGCCGAAGATGCTCGCTTCGCTGATAGTCCGTATCAAGACTTCAACGAAAGCACTGCATCGTCGCCACTTCCAGTGAACCGTCGTATCGGAGCAGGTTTGCCTGACCGAGACGATGGTTCAAACAACAATCTGCTACCCTCGCAAATGGCCTCGGCCAAGTCCTCGATGGGGCGCGAACAACCGATTCAATTGAAATCACCAAGCCCGATTATCGAAAGGGAAGTTAGCGAACCCGATTTGAATCAGCTGACGCTATCGCAAGCCTCACCGTCAAAACCCAATGTCGCGTCGACTCGATCTCGAAGCGAGTCTGTCCTGCAATTGGAGGCCCCAAACAAAGCATCCGCACCGGCTCCATTGGCTCAAGAGACGCTTATCGCCAGCAACGCGAACGCGTTTCCTGTGGTGAAAGCTCCTGCCCCAGAATCGACCAGTCGCGCTCCAGCGGTCGATGAATACCAGATGAAGAAGTTTGCATTGGCACAGCGAGTCAGCCATGAGTTGCTTTCGAACACGCCAACCATTTCGGCACGAGCTCCAGAAGCACTCGAGTCTTTGCCTGGCTGGCAATCCGTTGAACGCGAGCTCAAACAACGACTTGAGCGCTGCGATACGCTGCTTAAGCGAGGTGTGGTGCTGAGCGCTCGCGAAGAAGCGAGTCAGGGCCTGCTCCGACTGTATCGAACCATGGACCTGCATCGAGGTAGTCTCTACAGCGAACCCGCGTTCGAAAAAGCCCTAGTCGCTTTCCGAGAAGAGCAGGATTTCCAGAAGAACATACGATCAAGTCAGGGTGTCAGTGTTCAAGCCGTTGTCGATACACATGCAACAGAAGCTTTGAAAAATAGGCCACTTGAATCCACATCGCCCGAAATGGCTTCCATGCACTACCGATGGTACGCTCGTTATCAATTGCTTACAGCCTCCGATGGCCACCCATGGGCCGCCGATTTGCTCTATGCCTATGGCAAGACCCTCGAAAAAGAAGCGGAACTCAATCCAGCTCGTACGGTCATGCTACGGAGTCAAGCAGTCGTCTGCTATCAAGCTGCAACGCAAATAACTCCTGCTCAAAGCGATGCGGCAAACCAACTAGGTTATGCACTTATTCATTTGGACCGAATGGATGATGCCTACGTGGCCCTTACGGCTTCCATTCAAAACAAACCGAATGCAAACGCGTGGAACAACCTTGCCGAAGTCTTTCGCCGACAAGGAAAAGCTGCAGAAGCTGAGTACGCAGTCCAGCAGGCGAGTGCTCTCGAAAATGCGACACCTCAATACACTGCACAGAACCCTGAAATCACGGAAGTCGATCCGGCGGTTTTTGCAAAGTATAGCCCTGTACCAACCATGGTCGGCCCTTCGCAGAACTTCTCAGCGAACAGCTCGCAAACCAATGGGCCAAACGGAAACGTTACGAATGTTCCAGCAGCAAAACCTGGTAAAAGTTTTTTCCCAACATTTTTTTCCCAAAAATGAAAACTAAGAACCAAATTCTAAAGCTCTCGCTGCCGCTGGTTGCAGCTTCGTTTTGTGTCCTAACAGGACAGTGCTTTGTCGGCTCCGCGCAGGCTCAGTTGATCAAAGCGAAATTCGCATCGGCAACGTCTCCGTACGGTTATGAAAACGCCGCAACACAAGCCTGTGGCTGCGGAGCTGCTCCTGGTTGTGGTACTTGCGGAGGCTGCGGTCGCATTCCCGCTGCAGCACAAATGTGCCCACCTCAACAACCGACCGGCGTTACTTCCGGTGCCTGCAAACCCTGCATCACAGGCATTGATTGCGCACAAGACCCCTTCGGCGAAAAGCGATGGCGCGACGCTCGCCCCATCGACTTCCAACCCTTGTGGCATGGCGAGTACATCGGCCCCGTTCGATTGCCATCCCTACTTGAGTATCGCGTTCGGATCAATGACGAAGTCACCTTTACCTATATTCCAAACCGTCAGAAGACGATGGAAGAATACAAGCTGATGGTCGGCGACGAAATCAGTCTCGATTCCATTTCGGACGGTAGCATCCGTCAAGCAAAAGTCCCCGTTCAACCAGACGGCACCATTATTGTGCCTCTGCTTAAGGCACCGGTCCCAGCCTCGGGCAAAACAATTCAGGCCCTGCGAAAAGACCTGGAACTTGCCTACAAACAATACATCGTCTCTCCAGCAATCGATATCCTTCCCGTCAAAGTGAACACCGCCGTTGAGGATCTAAAGGACGCCGTTAACGGCCCCTTCGCAGCCGGCGGCCGCGCTTTTGCGACGGTGGTCAACCCAGACGGAAAAGTCCAATTGATAGGCCTTGGTAGCGTGTTCGTGTTGGGAATGACCATCGAGGAAATTAAGCGAGAGGTCAACCTCAGATACCGGGAAAGCTACGTCGGAATTGACATCGAACCCCGACTGACCAAGACCGCCACACACGTTTGCTTTGTTTTCGGTGAAGTCGTCAAGCCGGGCCGATTTGAAATGGACCGCCCAACCTCGGTTACCCAAATCATCGCTCAGGCCGAAGGCCCGAAGATCGGTGCCAACATGCGACAGGTCGTTATCCTAAGACGAGCAGAAGATTGGCGGTTGGTCTCGACAATGCTTGATCTCCAAGGCGCACACCTTGGCAAACGACCGAATCCTTCTGATGAAATCTGGCTTCGAGACGGCGATACGGTGCTGCTCGTCAAGAAACCGATCAAACGAGTGGACGACGCAATCCAGTTGTTGCTAACAGACGGTTTGTATCGCATAGTGCCATTCCAAGGAGTCTCAATTCAGCGACAATAAAGAAGACACATCCGACAAAAGTAGCAGGCACGCTCCGTCGTGCCGTCCGCTGGTGCTCATTTACTCTGATTTCTGGTGAACGGCACATGGAATGTGCCTACTACTGTGACTTTTGTCGGCTGTCTAAAATGCTCAAGTTCGCCGAGGTTATCTTTCCCTTTCCTGGTCTGCATCCATGAGTCCTAAATACGAAGTCGTTCGAGTTGAAGATCGCCGTCAACGCAAGGAATTTATCGATTTCCTTTGGAAACTGCATAAAAACGATCCAAACTGGATGCCCCCTCTCCGAATGAACCAGGAGGAGTTGGTCAATTTCCGACGGCACCCGTTTTACGAAAATGCGAAATGTCGCACATTCCTCGTTCGGAAAGATGGCGAGGTAGCTGGCCGAATCGCTGCAATTATTAACAACGGCCACAATAAACGTTTCGGCGAGAAACGCGGGTTCTTCGGCTTTTTCGACTGCATCGACGATCAAGAGGCGGCTAACTTGCTGTTTACCGAAGCCAGTCGCTATCTGAAAAGCGAAGGCATGGATGACGTCCGGGGGCCATGCAACCCGTCGCTCAACTACGAACTCGGGACACTTGTCGATGGCTTCGACACTCCACCGACGTTCATGATGACCTACAACTGGCCGTATTACGATAAATTGATTACCAACTTTGGCTTCGAAAAGGTCCAGGATCTCTATGCCTACGAAGGCAATATCGAGATGCTCAAAACCATCGATCCCAAGCTCCAGTTTGTCATCAATGAAGTCAAGCGTCGCTTCAATGTCGTGGTTCGACCCGCCAACAAGAAGAAGTTTGGCCAGGAAGTCAGCCTGTTCCTGAAAATCTACAACGAAGCCTTGCAGGGCACTTGGGGCTTTGTCCCATTGACGGACGCCGAATGCGCCAGCCTCGGTGCCTCCTTGAAACTCCTTATCGATCCCTCCATGACCTCGATCGTTGAGGTCGATGGCAAACCGGTCGCTATCGGGTTGACTTTGCCCGACTACAACCCGCTTATTAAAAAAATCAACGGAAGGCTGTTTCCGTTTGGGTTCCTCACGCTCTTGTTTGGTCGGAAAAAGATCAAGAAAGTGCGTGTCATGAGCACCAATGTTGTTCCCGAATATCAGCGTTGGGGCCTTGGACTGGTCGTTTTGGAACGAATGCTTCCAGATTGCATCGAGCACGGCATTACCGACGCCGAATTCTCGTGGGTTCTTGAGAGCAACCATCTCTCGAGAGGGTCACTCGAACGAGCCGGAACCACCCGCACCAAAACCTACCGCCTTTACGATCGTTCCTTGAGCGATATCCAGGCATAGTTTTACGCGACACATCAAAAACAAACGCAAATTTCGAGATTTGTGTTCTAAGGCGAGCGGCGCGCACCGATATACCTAGCACGACGCGCAAGCTAGTGAATTTTGCATCTATTTCACTAGCTTGCGCGTCGTGCTAGGTAGCCTTCCTGCTGCTGCTCGCCTAAGTAGGACCCTTTATCGCCGATGCGACCCATTCAAAGCTCTGTTATAGTGCAGGGGTATCACGGCACACCAACTGAATCCTTTCAGCAGTTTCAATCGAACAGGGAAGACATGAAAGACACACTTGCAGTGATTCTGGCGGGTGGAAAAGGAACACGTCTAGAACCACTGACTCGCGATCGTGCAAAGCCCGCAGTCCCATTTGGTGGCAACTATCGCATCATTGATTTTGTGCTTTCCAATTGCTTGAACAGCGGGCTGCGAAAGATGCTCGTTCTGACTCAATACAAAGCGATGAGTTTGGACCGGCATATCAACCTCGGCTGGCGCGACTTCTTTTGCCGTGAACTCGATGAGTTTATCGACATTGTTCCGCCGCAACAGCGCATCGACGAAAATTGGTACCAAGGAACTGCCGATGCTGTCTATCAAAACATCTATGCTATCGAAAAGGAACGCCCCAAGTACTTGATCATCTTGGCCGGTGATCACATTTACAAAATGAATTATCATTCGATGATTCAATACCACAAAGAGATGCAAGCCGACTTGACCATCGGCGCCCTCCGAGTCAATTGCGAAGAAGCCAAAGAGTTTGGTGTGATGCAAATCGATTCGGACCAACGGATCGTCGGCTTCCAAGAGAAACCGGCCAACCCGCGCCAAATCCCAAACGATCCAGGTCACGCACTCGCATCGATGGGAATCTATGTGTTCAACACTCGATTCCTATTTGAGCAACTTTGCCATGATGCCAACGACCCCAAGAGCCATCACGACTTCGGCAAGAACATCATACCTTCAATCATTGATCGACATCGCGTTTTTGCGTTTCCGTTCAAGGACGAAAACCGAAAGAACGATGCCTACTGGCGCGACGTTGGAACGCTCGATGCGTTCTACGAAGCCAACATGGACCTCGTCGGCATCGATCCTTTGTTAAATCTCTACGACGAAAGCTGGCCGATCCGGACTCAACAAAAGAATTTACCGCCGCCCAAGTTTGTGTTTGGCTCAAGAGGCGAAGGGGACCGGTGCGGATTAGCTTTGGACTCCATCGTTTGTGCGGGCACCATCGTGAGCGGAGGACGTGTCGAACGAAGTATTTTAGGTACCGGCGTTCGAGTGAACTCGTACGCTCAAATCTCGGACAGCATTCTGTTTGAGGGAGTCGAAGTCGGCCGTAGAGCAAAAATCCGAAATGCAATCATCGACAAAGGGGTTTGCATTCCGGCTGGTTTTGAAATCGGTTACGACTTGGAATTGGACAAGAGCCGCGGATTTACCATATCGAACAACGGCATTGTTACCGTTGCCAAAACAGAAGACCTCTCAGCGTTATCGATGAAGTCGAACGCGAGTCCGTATCGCGCTGACTCGCCCATGGACGAAATTTCTCCTCCCAAAGGTAAGAATACGCAGTCGTATTCGAATCCAAAACTACTTCGGATTTCTGACTCCCAAGAGGACGCCCGCCAATGACCACCATGCCGCTGTTGTATTTGCTGATGGGATTGCTCTTCGGTACGACCTTGCTCGCCCTCGGAATCGCCATGGGCTTTTGGATGGGCAAGAAACAATCGACAAGCTTGGACCAACCCCTCGTCGAGCAGCAGATAGTGGCGGCGTTGCGAAACATGGCAACTTGGACGACCGACTTCGCTGGCGACTTCACTCGTTATCAATCCACCATGCAGTCGTTGACCCGGGACGCTGCGGATACAAAAAAGGTCCGAACCAAGGAAGAGGTTCAAAGCATTCTGGATAAGATCGTACAAGCCAATGGGGAACTCCAGTCCAGACTCGATTCCGCAGAAGAGAAACTCGAATCGCAAACCAAACAACTCGCGGGTTATTTGACCGAAGCCCGAACGGATGGCCTCACCGGCCTCTCCAACCGTAAAGCGTTCGACCAAAAAATGGATGAATGCTACGCGAAATGGCAACAAACGAAACAACCGTTTACGCTGGCGCTTGTCGACATCGACCATTTCAAAAAGATCAACGACACCTACGGGCATCCAGCGGGCGATGCAGTGCTTCGAGAAATGTCGAAACAGCTCCAGGAAATCAGTAATGAAACGATCATGGTGGCCAGATATGGCGGCGAAGAGTTTGGATTGATCTTTGATGGTGATATTACGCATGCCGCAACCGTGATGGAAAAACTCCGGATTGCCGTTGCTTCGAAAACCATCGAAGCGGAAGGGCACACCATCAAGATTTCGATCAGCTCTGGCGTTGCACGCATCTTGAAAGAGGAGCGAATTGGCAAACTCGTTCGACGCTCCGATGAAGCTCTTTATAGTGCAAAAACGGGCGGTCGAAATCGAGTCTTCGTCCACAACGGAATGCACTGCGAGCTGTTTGGAAGACCAGGACCGTCACTCAACGTTTCTGAATCCCACGACGCTCTTGCCGTCGAAACACCGCCGACATCGAACGAGCTCGAACACCGAGTTCTATCGCGACTCGATCGCTTGATCTCCCAAGAAGCGAACCGCAAAGATTGAGTCTCGTTAAGTCTTAAGAACATTCGGGAGAGCGAGGCTCCTGCCGAGCTGGAGATGTAATGGTTCGGCAGGAGCCTCACCCTCCCTATGGATGATCAGAGGGCCAATGATATGATTAGGACCACAAAGTGAGGCTAAATTGCTATCGACCATTAAATATTCGATCAAGCGATCGCGACATCTCTATTTGTGCCTTCTTTCGCTTGCCCTGTTGTCGCTCGTCAGTTCATCGGTTCGATCAGATGACTTGCTGACGCTCGACAACGGCACGGTCAAAGTTGGCATCGACCGAGAAAAAGGCGCCGCAATCACTTGGCTTTCGTGGCAGTCGTATCCTAAAAACGTCGTCAACTCAACCGATCCAGGCCGACTCATTCAGCAGTCTTACTACGCGGGCAAATCACTCAACCGCCAAGCCGAGGGTCAAAGCAAATCCTGGAGCCCGTGGTCTTGGAACCCAATCCAAGGAGGTGGAGTTGGATCGTGGGCTCGAGTGAATGAGTTCAAGCAGATGGACGACCGGACTCTTTTTGCGGAAACCACACCAAAGCTTTGGGATATGCCGAACGAACCAGCGGCCGCGATCATGCGCCAGTGGACCGGCTTCGAGCCCTCTATGCCAAACGTGCTAGTCGTACGCTGCGAGTTTGTTTCTCAGCGCGAGGAAGGAGACAGATGGGGAAAGGCAGTATCGCTTCATCAAGAGATTCCTGCCTGCTATTTCACCCGCAATTTTTCGGAAGCGAAAAGCTATGAGGGAGAGGGACGATGGCGTTTGGAATCTCAACCCCCTGGCCCGCCATGGGGCCGAGCCAGCCCTCCGCGACAAGCGATGGGGTTTTTTTGCAAAGACGGGCAGGGAATCGCAGTATTCAGTCCATCCGCAACCCAGCCATGGAACTTTGGTGCGCACGGCCACGGATTGAGCGACGATCCCAAAGCGGGCCCTTGCATGCACGTTGCCCCGTTAGACCAAGTAAGCTTGGCCGCAAAATCAACCTATCGATACCGTTACTGGATCGTGGTTGGTTCCGCTGAATCTATTGCACCACGCTTGGACGAACTTTGGTTGAAATACTCTCAGGACAAAGCTGAACTTAAATGAAAAACGTAGTCCAATGAATTGCATTAGCTAATCATGTCGCCACAATTGGTACGGGCAAATTACTGAGCCGCGGGCGCCAGCCGCGTTTCGGTTTCCCTGGTCGGCACGGTTGTCGCGGCTAGCGCCCGCGGCTCAATTTGAGCAAACCGAGTCGATTCATTGGTGGCGTTTACATCGTCCTGATTTATGTAAAAATAGCCATTCTTGTTCTATCTGTTACGGCGTACCATTTTAAGAACGACGCCTTTGTGCAACTTCACGTAACCATATCCTAATGAGTTCTAGGTCGATTAACCGGATATGGCGACTCGCGTCAATAATCTCGTTTGGAGGAATCCAAACTGTAGGGCATCGGACTGGAAAAAGTCTTTACTTAACCTTTGATGACGGTCCACATCCAGAATGTACGCCTCACATTCTTGACTTACTCGAAGCGCACGGTGCGCTAGCTCAGTTTTTTCTCATTGGCTCTTCCTGTCAAAAGTATCCTGAGTTGGTAAACCGAATCCGAGAGCAGGGACACACGATTGGAAACCACTCGATGTCCCATCCAAAGATGAACAAGCTCGCCTTTCACAAGCAATGGCGAGAACTGGCCTCGATGGAAACCACGTTGCCAACCGGTCTTACTAGTCGGCGAATTGCCGTGAGGCCGCCAAGAGGCGAGATCACGTTGGCCATTCTTATATACTGCATGATTCGAGCGAGGACGATTGTGTTATGGTCTCAAGATAGTTTGGACGGTATCCAAGGTCCAAATGAAGTCATACAACGTTTTCGCGATTATCCTGTGGTAGCAGGAGATCGTATATTGTTTCATGATGACGCCTTAGTCGCCAGACAAGTCCTAGCGACATTATTGCCAGAGTGGAAGCGTCAAGGGTTTCGACTGGATGCTGTTTCGTGATTAATCAGGTATGTATTTCTGTTACCTTCACGCGAGTTATGGAAATCCTCATTGGTCATGTTGGCTTGCCAGGATGCACTTTCCAACCAAAATTATTTCCCCGAATCCGTTGTATCTCGGTAAGCAGCGCTGGCTAGTCTGGAGAGTCGGTCGACGACATCTTGCTCTTCGAAGAGCACGAACGAGTACTCGCGTGAACTTACTATTTTGCGTTGCTGAAGCTCGCGTTGCGTAGCCTCGAGTTTCGATTGAGCCGCACGTTTTTTGGGTTCAATTGCAATTTCTATCTGTTGTTTCAGATTCGCCATTTGCTTGTGCCATGCAAGCTTCTTTCCACGTTCTGGAATACTTGCGATTTTCAGCGAGTGCTTTTCGGCCAATATGCATTGAGAGTCGATTGCTGGATCGAGATAGCGTTCGGGTACTGAGCGCATTAGATGCAGTTCTCGCTCGATAGAATTCTTACTCGCAGTCGGTTCAATCGATTCGCTTTCGTGGTTTGCCTTCAGTGGCAAATGCAAAGAAGCAGAACTGGTCAAATAGATGGGTGGATCTATGCCGATCCAGTCCTTGATAATGTCGTCGGTAAGCTCATCGTACGTTCCTCCGCCGATACCGTGCACGAAGAGATCCGCCACAAAGCAACGCAAATACATCGTCGTCATCAACGCCCTGGGGCGAACGCACACGCCGCGCTCAGCGAGCTTGTGCCAAGCATCGGCGAGCTCCTCTTCGGCAAGAGGCACGATGGCTGAAACGGTGGCTCGGTCTGGTTCAGCATGATCGCATAGGAGCATTTGATTGTCAGCAAGTGAACTTGCCCACATGCGTTTACGTTCGACGACCGGTTGATTCTCTTGATAGATCCAGAAGGGCAATTCAATCGAGTTCTGATTGCGAAGAAGCTCAAGAACGGGTTGTCCCTGATTGCGAATGCGATGGCGAGCTCGATAGGCATCGCGACAGCGGTTGTAGGAGCTCCAAAGCGACTCTGCATTTCGAACGCAATGCTGTACGAAAAATCCAAACGCGGAATCGGAACACAGATGCCCTAGTGGAACTTCGAGATTAAAAACTCCGTGGGACATCTCAAGTCGATGCCGAAATTCCGAGAATGCGTCGCCAATGTTCTTTTGCGATGCGATGCAATTTTTGAGGAGCTCTTTGTGTCGGTGTATCAACGGTTCGGCAAGTCCGCAGGAGGTTGTCGACTGTTCGATGTTGGCCAACGTCCGGTTCCATGACTCGGGACCGGCATAACGAGTGAGTGTTGAGTGCCAGGGCATGCGAGGCTGAGATTCACTCCGAATGGGCAGCGGTATGGATCGCTGAGCCAATTCAGATGCAGGCCGGTGTGCGGCGTTTGCCGAGGGAATGGAGGTCGGTGAATAGAGATACGGGACCCGCAACGAGTCGGACCGAGCCACATCGTGATCGACGATCACTTGCATTCCGATGGAGTCGGTTTGTTTTCCGATCTCCGACATCAAGAAGTTCTTGAACCAAACGCCTGGATGAAACAACTCGGGTTGATGTCCTCCGACAATCCAATGCTTTGCATTGAGTTCGCTAACGGAAATAAAATCCGCTAGAGCGGGCGCGTAGCTCGACATGTAGGTTTTCGAGGCCGCCAACGCTTGAGTTCGCGCGAGAGTTCGAAGCTCTCGAAACCAAAAGGGGAGAGCACGATGCGACAGAATAGTTTGATTTCTCTGCAGCAGTTGTTGGGAATCGCTTGCGGGTGGCCAGCAAAGAAAGCGATTGTTTTCTTTTGGAACTTTAAGCGATGGCCGATTTTGTGGCACCGAGTGCGACACCCTAAGTGCACTCCCCGCAGCACTGTGTGGTTTCGCAAGGCAATTGAAAACCTCGATCGTGCATGGCTTGGATGCTCTGTTCGATTACTTGGTTGTAGTAAGCCAATCGAACGCTGCCATCGTCCAGAGCACCACCAAAGG
This sequence comes from Pirellula sp., assembly GCA_031424235.1. Taxonomy (GTDB): domain Bacteria; phylum Planctomycetota; class Planctomycetia; order Pirellulales; family Pirellulaceae; genus JBKCUI01. Next base: position 12,796 of record JANPHB010000229.1, on the reverse strand, counting down.
AACGTTTTTCGTCCAAGTAGATGAGCGGCACTGGAACCTCGAGGATTCGCAATCCCAACATGGCGGCTTGTGCCCAGAGCTCGAGCGGCATCGCGTATCCATCGACAGTGATGTTGAGTTTTGCGATAGCTTCGGTCCGGTATGCTTTGAAGCCACAAAAAGTGTCCGTTAGATTCCAATGAAACAGGTCGTTGATGGATTTGGTGATCTGCTTGTTGATTTGGAGACGTTGGGCGGGTGGCACGCTATCGCCGTCATATTTCTTTAGGTACCGAGAACCGGAGACGATGTCGCTGTCTTCGCAAGCCGCAACGAATTCAGGAATGCGTTTGGGTTGGTGCTGGCCGTCGCAATCCAAAGTGACGATAACGTCATAGCCCTCGTCGACGGCATACTGAAAGGCGGTTCGAAGAGCGGCGCCATATCCGAGATTTTTCTCGTGATGGAGGACCGTGATGTCCGTTCGAAGGTCGAGAAGTTCACGTGTGCCATCGTTGGAGCCGTCGTTTACAGCCAAAACGTCTGGAGCGTACTTTAAGACTTCATCCAGAACGCCATCGACGTACCCCACTTCGTTGTAGACGGGGAGTGCAGCTAGCCATCGGTTCGTCATTTTATTTTGTGCCCTGGACCGGGGGGTCTCAGCAAATTGCCTCGTAGAAAACACCAGCAAGGGGCTACCCTAACGGGCAGTTCCGAGCTCTGGCATTGTAGACCGAGGCAAGTCCAGGTCAACGGTTTTGCATTCCAAGCTGGAAAAACATGGGCCAAACGCAGCATGAAATGCTGCCTAGCTGAAGTTTTCGGGCCGGTGAGAATCGGAAATTCGCTTAGACGTTGGCGGTTTCCATGGCGGTATTGGACGAAACCTGTGGAGCTGCATGGGTTGTCTCTCGGACGTACCCTAGATCTCGAATGACTTCGAGAATCTCACTGCAGGTTGGGAACATTCGACCGTTTTTTCTCTTGTAAGCGTCCATGGCTTGCATGAATTCGACTTCGTCCCCTGAATAGTCTCGTTCGCAAGTCGTAGGATCGATTTGACGACGACGCTGGGTTTTGGATCGCTTTTTTTCTTCAGCGATAATGGCTCGCACTTGGAGTTCCGACGCGTCCAACGTTCGTCGTTTTTCAACTCGACGATCCAAAGTAACAATCTTTTCACCGGCAGTTTCCGCTTTGGCCATTCTAAACCTCGAAGTCTTTGTAATGCGTCTTTTCGAACTCTCCGGCAGATGCTTCCTGCCCAGACAACTTTACGCCAACGTTGCAATCGAGACGAAAAAGTTCACTCAATCGCACTATTTTTTGTACTCGAACAATCAACCGGGCCGTTTATGCGGATTGAGGGGGCTGATAGCACAGACTTTTTAGCGGAAGGGCGCGAGCCGTCCGGTGAAGACCAATAAAAACCGCGAAACCGGAGGGCTCGCGCCCTTCCGCTAACGCGTTGCGGCTCACATCTGGCGAAGCCAGGTGGTCTAGGTAGAGTTTCAGGCTTATGACGAAAGCTCTGAGGATTCCGCATCTAACGGTTCGATAAACCTTTTCGAGTAGTGCAACCCCGAGGTCAACCCGATTGATTTTGGTTGTCCCAAGACTTGTAAAGGAATTTTTATTCATGCCAGCGCATGTCCATCCGAAACAGAAACCAAGAAGAGCTACTTTTGTTCGAATGCTCGCCCACATCACTTTTGGTTTTGGGGTCAGTACTGGAGCGACGCTGATCGCTCCGTCGGCTTTTGGCCAATCCTGTGATAAATGTGCAGGCTTGAGCGCGCCTAGCTGTGGTTGCGAATTGCCGAGCTGCAAGCAGGCCGGGCCCAAACCATGCATTTGTGTTCGCAAGCCTTCCGTTGGGGAGCTAATCCTTGGTCATTTGGATCGAGTCGGTGACCAAATCGAAGCTCGGGCGAAGAAGAGTGGAAAAGGTGCCACATGTGGATGTGAATCAACCAAGGGACCAAACCGCGGATGTGAATCCGCACAGGGGCCAACCTGTGGTTGCGAAACCCCGCAAAGTCCAAGTTGTGGATGCGAAATATGTTCACGAACAGACGTTGTTCTAAGCGTCCCTCTGCAGTTGCCACCAATTCAGTCGGCGTTGCTTCGGCCAAACGTCGGACCTACCGTCCCAAATGCCAAGGGGGTGTTGGTTGACAAACAAAGAAATACGACTCCGCCCCCTCCCGGAAGACAGCCTGTCGCGAAAAAGCAGGATTTGGACACCTCCGTCAATTCCGTCGAACTTTCTAATCCCAAAGTGCAAAGAGTTCCTTTTGAGCAACGGAACTCCCCCCCAAATTCTACAAACCGCATCCCAGCTGTCGAAGCGGGTCCCAACACAACCACGCCTTCGATTCCCAATGTGCTGAAACCTATCCCTTCGGATATTCCGCCTGCATGGACCCCCAATGCGCTTCCGCCAAAAGCCAAGACCACAGTTCCGACGGATTCCAAACTTCCCGATGTTCTCGTCGATCCGTTCAAAGACGACCTGAGTTCCAGGGGCAAAAACAAATCGTTGATCCAGTTGACGAGCGACCGGCAAATCACAACCAACTCGCTCAGGTCGAGCCAATCGGACCATTCTGACGCGGATCAAGCAGAGTCGCTTAACATCGATCGGCCAGCCAGGCTAACACCCAAACAAAAGCTCTCAACATCTCAAGATACAACTACCGGAAGCTTGCAATTCGAAGCGTCGGAAGCGTCCGCGAATGAGGGTTCGAAAGTTGTATCCTCTAGCTACTTGCATGCCATACCGGTCCCAGTTGTCGTGCGAAAAGACTCCGTTCAGGACAAGTTAAATGGAGCCCCCAGCGTCCCAAAAATGAGAGTTCCAGCCAAGCGATAAACTAAGTCGATCGGCGGTCTCGAATATACGTAGCACGACGCGCAAGCTAGTGAATCTACTGTCCAATTCACTAGCTTGCGCGTCGTGCGAAGGTAGTTTTCATTTTGCCGATCGCTTAAGCCAACGCTGTCTGATAAATCGCAAGAAAATCGGACTCGGTAACGGTTCTGGGGTTAAAAGACGCTGTCCACTGTTTGGATGCAGACAACGACAAAGCTTGAAGCAGTTCGTGCGTCTTTTTGGCGTCCCCTCGCAAGTCCGCAGGCCATTGCGAAAGCCCCTCAAGGCCTGTCGCTAAACCCGCTTTTTGCAACCAGTTTGTAAAGATAGATGCGATCCTTTCCGAGCCTGCGACGTTACTAGAAGCGATTTGGCTATCGGGCAAAAGCTTGGCCAACTCACGATAACGGTCTTCTACGATTTTGGCATTGAATCGAACGACGTGCGGCATCATCAGGCCGACAGCCTGGCCATGCGTAACTCCCAACATTGCAGTCAGCGGATTTGCTAGCGAATGGGCCGCACCTAACATGGAAGCTTCGATGGCCATGCCGGCGAAACACGCGCCCAATTGCATTCGGCCACGAGCGTCCACATCTCCTGGAGACTCAATCACCTGAGGGAAACCCAGTGAAAGCAATTGCCAAGCCTCGCGGGAATAACACTCGGACATCGGAGTTCGTTTATTGCAAACGAATGTCTCGAGCGCGTGCGTAATGGCGTCAATTCCCGTAAGGGCAGTAACCGAGGCGGGTTGGGTCGTCGTCAAGGCCGGATCGAGCAATGCGATTCGGCAAGCTGCCCGCGAATCGCCGCAGGCCATTTTCACATGGCTTGCTGAATCACTTATCAATGCAAAGGACTGGGTTTCGCTACCAGTTCCCGAGGTGGTGGGCACGGCGATCATGGGAAGCATGGCTCTCGTCGCTTTACCTACTCCCCAATAATCTTGTATTTTGCCGCCGCAGGAATAAACAAAATTAATCCCTTTGGCGCAATCCATGCTGGACCCACCCCCGATTCCAATGAGCAAATCCGGTTCGAAGGCTTTGGCAGCCAAAACACCGCGTTCGACATGGAGATTGGTTGGATTCTCTGACAAATCGTGAAATCCACGGACCTGAACTCCGGCGTCGATCAGACTTTTTTCGCCGGCTCCGAAGAGTCCTGCACGGACAACTCCAGGGTCGCTGACCACGAACGCCTTGGAACAACCCATTTCTTGTGCCAGCATTCCCAATCTTGTCACGACGCCAGAGCCAAAGATGATTCTGGGGCGAAGCTGGTAGTCAAATTCCTGCATGAATTCCTGTTTTCGTCTATTTTGAAAGAGTTTGGCTCATCTCGAACAGTATAGGCATGTTGGGAAGGCAAACGCAAATGCAACGTCACAAACGCCATTTGGCGATGCCGCTTGCCTAGACGGAATAGTTTACCAGGTCTGGTAATTCCGATTGTATTAGTCCTGCTGGCACGTGAGCTTCGCATGAATTTTTGCTGGCTTCCACACCGATAACTCCCATGACTAGCGTTCACGGATGGACGATCGGAATACTCTCAACCGGGGGGCAAGATGCCTCACCGTCTATCCGTGGGTGCTAAACAAAAAGAATGGCCCTTGTGTTTCGGCCGTTTCAAACGCTTTTGCGTTCCACCCTTGTTCAGGATAGGAGTTCCAGAACTATGAAAATGAGCAAATTCGCGCTAACTGCAATGATTGCAAGCGCTTGCTGTGCGGGGACGGCCTTTGGTCAGACTAACCGAACAGCTCCCAAATATTACCCAGCATCTTACTACAGCTACTACCAAGACGGAGCTGCCGCAGCAGCTCCTGTAGCGTCGTCGAGCGATGTAAAGTCTTCGACAGGTGCTTGCTGTGACAATACCTCAGCTTGTGACGTTGCAGACCTTTGCAATGGCAAAAGCAGCTGCGACAGCCTCGGAAGCTGTGGATGCGGCAACGGCATGTGTGATAGCGGTTGTGACAGTGCTTGCGGCGGCGGTTGTGGTGGAGGTCTACTCGGCCTAGGTTTGCTTGGCGGCAAGTGCTGCATTGGCGAGCCATGGAAACTGGCACCAAACGGTATCGCTGGCATCAATGTCGGTGGCTGGACAAGTGTTGGCTATCACAGCCGAGCCAATCCGAACAGCTTCAATACCTATGCTCGACGCGTCCAACTCGGCCAGCAGTGGCTTTGGGCAGAAAAAATTGCTGACGGCAAAGAAGGCATTGGATTCGGTGGACGCGTCGACTACGTCTACGGTACCGATGCACCAGATACCCAATCGTTCGGCATTCCCAACAACCACTGGGACAACGGTTGGGACAATGGTCCAAACAATCTTGGCTATGGCCATGCAATGCCTCAGTTGTACGGTGAAGTTGCCGTCGGTGACTTGAGCGTCAAGCTCGGACACTTCTTCACGATCGTCGGAAACGAAGTCGTTCAAGCCACTGGCAACTTCTTCTACAGCCGCCAGTTCACGTTCTACAACGCTGAACCGTTTACTCATACTGGAGCCTTGACCACTTACAATGTGGACGCGGATACCCAGCTTTACAACGGATACGTTATGGGATGGGACAGTGGATTCCAGGACAACGGCGATGCCTACCTCGGCGGTTTTAAGAAGAAGCTGAACGATACCTTTACGCTTCTCTACACAACCTGCGTAGGTCGATTTGGCGACGGCAACCGTGCTGTCGGCGAGCGTGGCAATATCCAGAATGTGATCTTGACTGCGGCTTTGACCGAAAAGCTGACCTACATTTCGCAAACGGACGTTCTGTACACTCACAACAATACGGGTGCAACGCAACGTAACACCTACGGCAACATCAATTACTTGATCTACAAGGTCAACGATTGCGTGTCCGTCGGTCAACGCTTCGAATGGTTCAACTACAGCGGCGCTGGTTTCAACAACGCAAAGAATGACGATAACCTCAATTACACTGCTGGTCTCAACATTCGCAGAAATGCGAACTTGACCTTCAGACCAGAAATTCGTCAAGTTTGGGACCGAACCGGAACAGGTACTCCTGGATTCGGATTCAACGAGAACAATTCCAGAAGCCAGACAGCTGTTGGCGGCGACATTCTCTTTACGTTCTAAATCATACGGATTCGAACGAGAAGAAAAACCACTGAACACCCTGTCGAATCGACAGGGTGTTTTTGTTTGCGCATTGCTGCAATAATGCCTTCATGAACAAAATCACGAAAGGCTTGATTGCGGCCGCAAAGCAACTTCGATCCCAGTTGGATTCGCTTCGATTCTCTTCGCCCGTTACTTGGGTCTACAACCCGCTCCACTACGCTTGGTCCGCTCATGAAAAATACATGAGTCGCTATGCCAGCGGTCCACGTCGCGTTTTTTTGCTGGGAATGAACCCGGGCCCCTGGGGAATGGCGCAAACTGGTGTCCCGTTCGGTGAGATCGATGCCGTTCGCAACTATCTCAACATCGAAACCGAAATCGGCAAACCCGAACGTGAACACCCCAAACGCCCTATCGAAGGATTCGCTTGCAAGCGGAGCGAGGTTTCAGGAAAGCGATTGTGGGGACTCTTTTCAGAACGATATCCAGCTGCCAACGATTTCTTTGCTGAGCACTATGTCTCCAATTATTGCCCCTTGGTCTTCATGGATGACGGTGCCCGAAACGTAACTCCCGACAAATTGCCGGCGGCGGAAATGAAGGAGCTGGATGCCCTTTGCGATAAGCACTTGCAAAAGTCACTGCTACTTCTCAAGCCTGAGTTTGCGGTGGGTGTTGGCGCTTATGCGCAAGACTGCCTCAATCGAGTCTGCCGTTCCGACACAAAACTCAGTTCGATTTCCGTTTGCAAGATCCTGCATCCAAGTCCCGCTTCTCCCGCGGCCAACCGAGGCTGGGCAGAACAAGCCACAAAACAATTGACCGAGGCTGGGATATGGGTTGAGTAACCAGCGAAATCTACCAACCATTCAACGGTTAGAAATCGCACTCCACACAACCCCCCCTTCTTCTTGGCGGTAGATGCCAACTTCCGACGGGGGGTGTTCGGGAATCCGCCCACCGATTTTCTTGCTTTATGGGGTTAAGCAATCGATTTCGCCGTTGTTTTACTGACCAGGCCTGCGCACAATCTGCATCTAATCGATATGTAAATACATAGCGAATCTACTACCAAATCAGAATCCATCTGGTTGTCAAGCGTTTTGCAGGCTAGCTTCCATTGCTATTTCAAACTATTCCTTTATCTCGTTCCTTGTTCTGCCTCATTTGCCTCGTTGCTCTGTCATGTACTCTCGTTGCCCAGCCCGCCGATTCAAAACAAAGTCTGGTTGAAATTAGAAATCGTATTGCAAGCACCCAAGGTTTGGAGCGAGCCGAACTGCAACTGCGAATCTTAGAGAGAAACGATGCTCCCATTCAAGAACGCCACTCGGTCGCGACCCAATTGATCGAAGCGTTTCGAGGAAACATGGAGCCTCGGATTCTTGGTCTTGCCTACTTGGCGAAAGGAACGACCCAAGGAAACCAAGGCGATCTGGTGGGTGGAATCGACAATCTAGTGGAAGCGGAATCACATGCCATTTTGTGTGCCGACAAACACCCTGAAATTCTGTTCAAGGCAAAGAGCAACAGAGCGGCATTCTTGGTCGCATCAGGCAAAGGATTCGAAGCCGCAAAGTTGTTGCAAGAGCTCATTAAGTTCGCAAAACCGCACGCTGTTCATGCCAAAGGTTCAATCGAGTTGGTGATCCAAGCCATCGTGATCGACGAGCACCAAGAAAGGGTTTGGGGAGATGTCAAGCCTGGCCAATATGTGATGTTCGAAGTGCGAGACAATGGCGAGGGTATTGCGCCAGAAGATTTGCAACGCGTTTGTGAACCATTCTTCACGACGAAGAAATCAAAGTCCGGAACCGGGCTTGGCCTTAGTTCCGTATCAGGCTTCGTCAGGCAATCTATGGGTGAACTGCGGTTGATCAGCGAACTTGGTCACGGTACGACAGTCAAGTTCATCCTGCCCCAATGTGACGCAGAATCTACGGCTCAGACAACTGTTGACGACGGCAAGGATTCTACGCGACGGCAAAAAATCCTCGTGGTCGAAGACCAAGATTCCGTTCGTGCCTCGACGGTCTTTCTTCTGCAAATGATGGGGTTTGAGGTTTGCGAAGCGGACGGAGCTGAAAAAGCGATTCAATTGTTGGAGCAGTCCACACCACCCGAAATTGTACTTTCCGATATCAAAATGCCCGGTTCCATGGATGGTCTCGGATTGCGAGACTGGCTCAATGCGAAACATCCCGAGATAAGAGTTGTTCTCATGAGCGGCTTTAGTGAATTAGACAATGAGTTTGGAAGAGACTTTCTGCAGAAGCCCTATTCTCGCGATTCGCTTGAAAAAGCTCTTCGGCCACCCCCCGTCGACGCCTAGTTTGCCTCGCTCTATCCGATTCACCCTATTGTGACACAGCCGACAAAAGTGAGCCTGAGGCGCTAGCCGAGTTCTTTCGACCTGCAAAAATCGGCTAGCGCCTCAGGCTCATGAAAACGAAATCCGACTTTTGTCGGCCGTGACTATTGTAACGGTCAAACTGAGTTTGGCTTTTGCGAGCGTGATCCTACTTAGGGCTAGGGCTAGCATTGATTCGCAACTTTGGCCCGTCATGTGCCGATTGAATACTCGGTAGGTGAACCTTGGCAAGGATGCTGTGGAGCGAACGCAACGACGCGATCGCATTCTCCTATGATTTGAAATAGAGGAAGGAGCCTGACGACAGCACAAAAGCGATTGACCGAGGTAGAGCAATGGCAAAGAAAGAAGTTTTTCGGGTTGTGACTCGAGCGCAAGATGGTTCGCTCCGAATTCGCGATTTCCATAACGCGGAATCCATCTTCCATACCCATTCTCAAGTGGGGATCGATGATAGCAGCACCGACTTGGATCTGCGGGGCATGCCAATTTTCAAGGGACTCATCGGGCCAATTCCAGAAGGAAAAAACGTTGTTCGCTATGAGAGTCCTGACGTATTCGAGATCATGACGAAAGAGTGGGCCACGAACAAGCCAAGACGTCGTCGACGTGCCAAGTCCCCAGTCGAAGAGACAGTTGCTAGCGAATGGGTAACGCCCGCTCCAACGAATTAGTGTGGCACGGTTCTCCGAACCGTGATTCTGCATAGGCGAGCGACAGCATGTAAACTACTTTATCACGACGCGAAAGCTAGTGAAATTAATGGTGGATTCACTAGCTTGCGCGTCGTGCTAGGTATTTTGGAACTCGCCGCTCGCCTTAGTCCTCACAACGCTATCCGGCGTGAAAAGATTTGGCTAAAGTAGTACGTGTGTCCTAACCATCCACCGTCTACGAATTGTCTCAAATGCCGGATCTCATCGCCCAAGGGCCCAGCCCATCCGACCGCTGGCGACGGCCTTTGCCAAAAGACCCTTTGTCGCAGCCTGTTATTTTGGGCCGAACCGCTCCTGGCTGGTCGGTGCCATGGGATGACCGCATATCGCGAAGCCACGTGCGCTTGATGTGGAACGGTTCCCGGTTAGAAGTTTCGCGTCTGATCGATGCTCGCAATCCCATCTTCCACAAAGGATTGCGTCAAGAAGAATTCGACATTGGCATCGGCGATCATTTTGTTATCGGCCAAACAACCTTTAGCTTGGTCGACCAACGCGTCCGGATGGTTTCGCAGTCCGATGAAGTTCCGGCGCTGACCGAACATTCGTATGCACCCTCTCAATTGCGACAAGCCCGCTATCGGGACGCCGACCGTCGAATCGAAGTGCTGAGCCGAGTGCCAGAAATCATCTCCAGCAGCAGTACCGACGAGGAGCTGTGCGCACGGGTTGTCAATGTTCTGATGCAGGGCATACAGCAAGCGAGCTTTGTGGCTATCGTAGGCGACCAACCAAGCGGCGAACCACCGACTGCGAAGCCCAAAGTAAGCGTCGCAAAAGGACGAAGCTCAAGCGAGATCAATGAGTTTGGGATTCGATTGTTGCACTGGGATTCTCGCAATCTGATCGGGCACCAGTTTTCACCCTCAGCCCAATTGATTCATCAAGCCATCCGTACGCGAGAAAGCGTGTTGCACGTTTGGAGCCGAGGCATTGACGCTAGCCAATCCTACACCCAAAGCGAAAACGTCGATTGGGCATTTTGCACTCCCATCAATAGCGAAGCGTGTCCAGGATGGGCAATCTATGTGGCGGGCGATTTTGGAACCCTTATTCCGCAAAACGCCCGAGATGCAACCGCAGCCATCGCCGTGGACTTGCAGGACGATCTCAAGTTTGCCGAATTGACGGCGACAACGCTTGGTTCCTTGCGGCAAACCCGTTTGCTGCAGCGTCGCCAAGATTCATTACGCCCGTTTTTTGCTCCTGTGGTCCAGAAAGCTCTTGCGACTCGTGACCCAGATGAAGTGCTCGCGCCTCGCGAAGCCAACGTGTCAGTTCTCTTTTGCGACTTGAGAGGCTTCTCAAGACAAAGCGAAGAGTCTGGCGACAAGCTGCTTGAATTATTGCGACGCGTGAGCGATGCCTTGGGTGTCATGACGCATCATATTCTCGACCGGAATGGAGTGGTGGGTGACTTTCACGGCGATGCTGCTATGGGATTTTGGGGGTGGCCTTTAGAACAGCAAAGTTCTGTCCTGCAAGCTGCCCAAGCCGCACTTGCCATCCGAGCGGAATTCGAAACAGCAGCCGCAATCGAAAAACATGCGTTGTCTGGTTTCCGAGCCGGACTAGGAATCGCAACCGGTCGAGCCGTTGCTGGCCGCATCGGAACCGTAGATCAAGTGAAAGTGACCGTGTTTGGCCCGGTCGTCAATCTGGCATCTCGTCTTGAGAGCATGACCAAACAATTGCGTGCACCGATCCTTATGGACGAAGCAACTGCGAGCCGAGTTCGAAAGGAAGTTTCTCCGACTATTGCTAGAACGCGACGTGTCGCGCGAGTCTTGCCAGTTGGTATGACCACTCCGCTCATGGTCAGCGAATTGTTACCCCCAGAGGGACCCGACGTTTTGCTTACCGACGCACATATCATTGCGTACGAAAAGGCCCTCGATGGTTTGCAAGATGGCAACTGGGGCGAAGCCTTTCGACTGCTGCACCAAGTCCCCGCGGAGGATCGTGTCAAAGATTTCCTAACGGTCTTCATTGCACAACATGGGCGCTCCGCACCACCAGATTGGCAAGGATTTATCCGTCTGCCAGAGAAATGATCGATCCACCGCATATGTCGATTCCTGACCACGAACGAAAAAGTGGATGGTTCAAACCAACCTCGACCGTCTTTTTCGCAACTGTTGTTTTTCCACTCGCTCTGACAGTCTCGGTCAGTGGTAAGAGTGTCGCTGAAAAATTGCTGACCACGATGGTGCAGCCATTATTCATGGCGATTGTGACTGTGATAGCCATTGGCTTTGTGCTGTTGCGGCGCAATGAACGCAGAGTTGGCGCGATTCTCATTTGCGGCGCATGTTTGATGTGGTTGGTGAGCATGCCTTTCATTGGTTCGCGTCTCGTCGATTCCTGGGAAGCATCGATCGAATCGTCGGTGCCAACAGCAAATGAACCGTTCGACTACGTGATCGTTCTGGGGGGTGGCACTAGTGTTACACCCGATGGCCGTGCGCAATTTAGTTCGGCAGGAGATCGAGTTGGATACGCTGCCCGTTTGTATTTGGCAGGAATCGCAAAACGATTGGTGACTACGGGCGACACTCTACACTTGCAAGGCAGTCTCTCGGGTTCGTTCCAACCGAAAGACGATCCGAGTACTCAAACCAAGCAAATTTGGATAGGGCTTGGCATTCCCGCCGACGCGATCACGGAGCTTGCAGGTCAGAACACATTTGCTGAAATGGCATCGCTAAAAGAGCACCCTGAATATTGGCAAGGCAAACGCTGCGGCATACTAACCAGCGCTTTTCACTTGCCGCGCGCCATGAAGTTGGCTGAACGGGCTGGGGTCCAAGCCATACCGATTGCCGCTGACCACCGAACGAGTACCGGCCCAGTAACGTTCAACCAGTTCGTTCCCGAAACGGATAGCCTCGTCCGATTTCAAATGATCTTCAAAGAGTGGCTCGCTATGCGAATCAGCCGATAATAAACTTTGGTCCTTTTTCGTTGCTTTCGGCTATCAAAATAATTCAGGACTGTACTTGTGTATGGAAGCGTCGCTTTGGGCAATTCGTATTTCAATGATCTTGATGGTCGTTGTGCTTGCGGCAGAAATGCGTGGTGCAAAATCGACGAATCTAGCCATCTCGCTCCTATGGTTTTCGGGAGCATTGTTGGCTCTCGCGCACAGCTTTGGCGCTCTCGCAACTTTCCATAACGGTAGTCAAGTCGTCGCTTTCGAGTCCACGGCCAAGCAAACGGAGCAATTGCTCGGCATCCGATTTGGAGCTGGGTTGTATGTTAATTATCTATTCGTGATTGTTTGGAACGCCGATGCTGCGATCCGATTGCTTCAGCCAAAGCGTTATCCGTTTTCCCCCAAATGGTATCGCTATGGCGTGACTGGATTCTTAGTTTTCATTGCAATCAATGGCTCGATCGTTTTCCAAGCAGGCTGGACTAGATATGTTGGGATAGGTTGCCTACTGTTTCTCGGTGCTTTAGCGTGGGCCAAGCGGAATCGAGGCTTCGCCACAAGTTTGCCGTTCAATTAGCCGTTGGGCGCTAGCCCCGGTTTTCTAAAGTTCTCGACATTCGTCGAGAACCGCCCTAGGTTTTGGAGCGAACTAAGTACATCCGCAGAGCGGCTTATGATTGATTTCCCTCAAAGAGTCGCTTTGTTTTTTAGCCGCGATAGCGGCGACACTTTGTAGCCGTGGGGCTTGCCCCACGGTCTCTAGGAACGATGAATACAAGAGCCGTGAAACGGCGCCACCGCATCGTGGCGCCGTT
>JANPHB010000228.1:0-4488 GCA_031424235.1 Pirellula sp. | reverse complement strand
TTTGGCATGTATTTCGAGTCTCGTCGAGGCGGGCATAGATAACTTCAACATAGTCACACCATGGCCAGAGTCGAAGTTGATGTCGAGCGCCACCAAAGGGCTGGGGGCAATCGCAACAAAATAGTTTGCAAGGGCCTGCCTCCGGGCAGAAGTGCTAGAATCGAGAAGTATGCACGCGAAACCAAGTCCGGCAAGTGCTTTGATGTTCAGGTGGTTGGATATTTCGCTTACCTCCACCGAGTTGGTCGATGAAAATGGATCGCCGCGACGGAATGGGTAGGGGCAGCAAGTAGGATCATGATGCCGATGAATAAGCAGACGAACACCGCTGCAGAGCTGCGAGCGCAGGCGGAAGCGGACTTACATGCAAAAGCGGCAGCTTCGCTGGAGGGCCGAACATCGCTTTCGGCTGACGCCGCGCGTGTGATGCTGCACGAACTGCAGGTGCATCAGATCGAGTTGGAAATACAGAACGAGGAACTTCGCGATCAAGAGCATTCCCTTGCCAGCTACCTCGACCTTTATGATTTGGCACCGATCGGATACTGCACCGTTACTGCAGCCGGAACAATCTCGAGGGCAAACTTAACCCTCGCCAATCTGGTGGGCGTACCTCGCAATCAATTGGTTAATCAGCCGTTTTTTCGTATCATCCTAAAGGACGACCAGGACCAATTTTACTTTCTGGAAAAACAGCTCCTCGCGGCTCATGCATCAGGCAACGCGGAATCGGGCGGATCGGAAATGAACGCACGATCACAAGCGTGTGATCTGCGGTTGGTACATATAAATGGCACGCCCCTTTGGGTTAACCTCACGGTGTTGGCGGCCATGGATTTCACCGGTCAACCAGTTCTACGCGTGGCGGTGACCGACATCACTAAACAGAGACTGGCAGAAGAAACGCATCGCCTTAGCAACGTCGCCCTCAAAAGTATTTCACAAGGGGTAATCATTACTGGGGCCGACCAACTCATTGTGTCATCGAATCCCGCCTTCACCGCGATCACCGGCTACAGCCAGCAAGAGATTTTGGGAAAGAATTGCAAATTCCTAAGGGGGCCGGACACTGACCCGAATACGGTGGCTGCGACTCGGCTGGCCATAGAGACCGCCACTGAGTTTTCTGGTGTGATACTCAACTACCGCAAAGACGGAACAACGTTTTGGAACGACTTGTCAATATCGCCGGTTCGCGACACAGAAGGCAGACTAACCCATTTCATTGGTGTCACTCGCGATGTCACAGACCGCATGCAGGTGGTAAAAGAGCTTAACGAAAGCGAGATGCGGATGAGGCTCGCTATTCGAGGCGGAGAATTAGGGCTTTGGGATTGGCAAGTGGCTACCGGCCAACTTACGGTCAACGATCAATGGCTTTTAATGCTCGGACTTGATCCACAGACTCACATACCTACCATAGAGCATTGGCACTCGTTGGTTCATCCCGACGACAGGCCCAAGCTGGATCTTCTTTTCAAGGAAGTGATCTTGAATCCGGCTGGCTGTGAACTCGAGGTCGAAATCCGTGCGCGTCATAAAGAGGGAAACTACGTTTGGATTCTGGATAAGGGCCGCGTTGCGGAACGGGCGCCGGACGGGAGTCCAGTGCGGGTCGTAGGGACGCATATGGATATCACCGCCCGAAAACTTGCCGAGTTGGAATTATCTTCGACCAAAAACCAACTTGAGGCCACTCTTGACGCCATTCCTGACCTGCTGTTTGAAGTCGGCTTAAGCGGCCGCCTGTACTCTTACCATACGCATCGCACCGATCTACTGGCAGCACCACCTCATGTGTTCCTCGGCAAAACAATCCAAGAGGTGCTTCCAACGACTGCGGCAGAAGTCTGCATGTCAGCACTCCAGGAAGCGGCGCAGAATGGCTTGTCCGCCGGGGGGACCTATTCCCTGCAACTAGCCCAAGGAGAAGTCTGGTTCGAACTCTCGATAGCGGCCTTGCCAGAAAAAGAGGGGCTCGAACGGCGTTTCATTTTCCTGTCCCGCGACGTCACATTACGCAAGCTGGCGGAACGAGCGACGATAGCCAACGAAGCCAGATTTCGCTCCATCATCGACGCGTCACCAGTCCCCATGGCGATCAACGACGAAGATCTGCGAATAACCTTACTCAACCCGGCGTTTGTTCGAACCTTTGGTTATGACCTGAACGACATCTCAACCATCGCCGATTGGTGGCCCATAGCCTACCCTGACCCCGTCTATCGGCAGTGGGTAAAACATGCCTGGGAAACGGAACGTACACGAGCATTACAAACAGGAACGGATTTCACTCCCCTTGAAGTAAAAATTCGCTGCAAAGATGGAACCGACCGATATGTGTTGTTGAGCGCTGCTCCGCTCGAAGCTGACCTCCATCAAACGCATCTCGTTTTGTTATACGACATCAGCGAACGCAAACGAGCGGAGCATGAACTAAAGTCGGCACACGAGGCTGCTAACCGGGCTAAGAGTGAGTTTTTGGCCAATATGAGCCACGAGATTCGCACCCCACTGACTGCAATCCTAGGGTATGCAGACCTTCTGATAGACGATGAGAAAGTGGATCAATCGCCTAAAAATCGCACGCAAATCCTCAACACGATCAAGAACGCCGGAGCGCACTTGCTTACGGTCATTAACGACATCCTCGACTTGTCCAAGATCGAGGCCGATAAATTGACCGTCGAAAAAGTTGATACTCCACTGATCAATGTCCTGTGCGAGGTAGAACGACTGATGCTCCAGACGGCTACTGTTAAGGGGCTAGGCCTCTGCCTAGTACTTTCCAGTCCGGTGCCAGACCGAATCCTAGGCGATCCAACACGCCTGAGGCAGATCTTGATGAATCTGTTAGGTAACGCGATCAAGTTCACTGAGGCGGGAACCGTAAGTATCACCGCTAGAGCGGACGATCAGAATGGGCTGTCGCGGTTGGTAATCGACATTTCTGACACTGGATCGGGAATGACGCCAGAGCAAGTTCAAGGACTGTTCAAAGCCTTTAGTCAAGCAGATAGCACGTTTACCCGAAAATATGGTGGAACAGGGCTTGGTCTAGTCATTAGCCGCCGACTCGCTCGGATAATGGGTGGTGATGTCACTCTTTTGTATTCAGATTTAGGAAAGGGTTCGTGCTTCCGCATCGTCCTGCCAATTGAGAATGTCGAGGGAAGCACAATGATTCAGAGCCTTACCCCAATCAACTCAAAAGACGAGCCCAAGCCGATTCCTGTAGCATTGCAGCTCAGCGGTCGCATCCTACTGGCTGAAGACGGCTTGGATAATCAACGCCTGATCTCATTCATACTGCGAAAGGCCGGGGCAACTATCGAGACCGCCGACAACGGGCGAATTGCTTTGCAAATTCTCAACCAAGCAGAGGCTGCAGGAACACCCTTCGACATGCTTTTGACCGATATGCAAATGCCGGAAATGGACGGTTACAGCCTGGCTAGCGCCCTTCGCGATTGCGGCTCTAAGCTTCCGATTGTAGCCCTGACGGCGCATGCAATGGCCGACGACCGGAAAAAATGTTTGGACGCTGGATGCGACGATTACCTTTCCAAGCCAATCGACAAGATCAGCCTAGTTGCGAAATGCGCGGAGTGGATGGGCAAACAAGGCGGGGCTCAGTAAGCCTAAAAGCAATGAAGACTGCGTCGAATCTATTGGAAGTCATATTTGAATTGAAGCACGCTTTCGGGGTAGTAGTACCTGCATGCTTTTCGCTTCTCCGCGTCAATCGGTCCTACTGATACTCGCCCAAGGTGCAATCCATTAAATGTGCTCAGATTTCTTTGTTTTTGCCATTCGAGTTGTTGGAACTAGGACCAACCGAGTAACCGAGTCAGCCCTATTTCAGCAATTAATTGGTGTCACATCGCGGGATGTCGAACGATAATTCCTTCAGTCGTAAGCGCAGGCGGCAAAGGGAGGTGCGAACTTGTCTTACCGTAGCGTTCGGCTAACTCTAAGAGCGACTGGCGATTGATTGGTTTAGTAGAATATTCATCGCAACCTGCATCGATGCATTTTTGCCGATCGCCCTCCATTGCATGCGCTGTCAACGCAATGATCGGACGCACGTAGCCTATTTTGCGCAGATGCCTGGTCGCTGCATAACCGTCTAACTCAGGCATTTGCATGTCCATAAATACAACATCAAACGGAGTTGTAGCTGTCTCGATTTGCTCGATCGCAATACGACCGTTAGCTGCGATTGTCACGCTCGCTCCCGATTTTTTCAAATGGAAGGAAATCAATCGTTGATTGTCCGGACCATCTTCCGCCAGCAGAATTCGCAAGCCAGATAATGGGAGAACCCCGCTACCCGTTGGAGTGCAGTGGGATAGGTTTTTAGCGGGTTGCAATTCTATTTGATTAGGGAGCTTTTCGATCTCAATGAATTCAACCCCATTGAGGTCTCCTGCAGAAACGGTTAGCGTAAAAATGCTCCCCTTATCAATCGTTGAATCAACTTGGATG
>JANPHB010000227.1:0-6050 GCA_031424235.1 Pirellula sp. | reverse complement strand
TGGCTTCTATCTCAATAGTGATCTTTTTTCTTCGCCAGCATTCGGGGAAGTCGTTTACGTCGATAAAGTCGTGATGACGTTCGGGCTTTGGTCCATCCCAGCCTTCAAGAGGACTCGAAAGATGGAACATCGGCTCTCGATCCCAAGTAGCTAACGCCTTCTTTGTGGCTTGCTCAACAGTCAATCCATCTGGATTGCAACGGTGGTGGTGAACGTCATATACGAGCGGGATGCCTGTTGTCTTGCAAATAGGAAGCAAATTCAATGGGGCAAATATCTTGTCATCGTTTTCAACGGTCAATCTGGTTCGAACTCTCGGCGAAAGTCGGTCAAGACAACGAGCGAAATCAGAAAGTGCTTGCACTTTATCACCAAATGCACCCCCTCCATGAATATTGATGACATCAGCACCAATCCACTCCGCCACTTCTGCTTGGTACTCAAGTTCAAGCAAGGACTTCTCCACAACATCTGGTCGCTTCGAGTTCAGCACAACAAATTGATCGGGGTGAAAGCATGTACGGAGCTTATTTGTTTTGGCAAAAGCACCACACTCCTTGAATCGCCCAATGATCTCGTCGCAATCAGGAAGGTCGCCCATATCGTACCCATTCAATGGATGTGTCTTAATCGGCAAAATCTGACTGTTTACTCGAAAGCAACCAATGCCGTTCTTTGCACAAAACTCAAGTGCAACGAAAAGAGCGTTGGCATTGTCCAAACACAACCGACTCAGTTTTTCCAATGCAGCGGGTCGCTTCATCTTGGCAATGGCCGTGACTGTCGTAGTGACGAACTTGATTGGCTCGTCACGAAACATGCAGCAAAGGCCAAGTCTTGTCATTACCTATCCCAACTTCAAAGAATCATTGTCACGAAGGATGCGGTTTCCATTTTTACTGATTCAAACAGTTCATTGCAATGTGCGATTGCTTACTACCGAATCCTCAATATTGTACCCCATAGGCTCGCACCGATTTGAACGAGTCTCTTGCCTCTGTTCATAGTAATGCTATACGTTTCAAGTATGCTAAGAGCAAGTGCCAATGATACGATCCAGTCTTGCCGTTAAATGATCCAATCAAGCCAAAATACAAAAGGGTATTTGGGCAGAAAACCGAAACGAATTCGACCACATGAATGAGCCAGAATACATCGATCCGAAACAACTTCGTCCAGGCCCAATTCGCCACGAATCGCTTTCGCCGGAACTGCTCGAACGAATCCGTGCTGTCTACGACGTGATCGGTCCTTACCTCGATACGAATCTTGAGAAGTTTGAACTCAACTTCATGCGAGACACGCATCCTGAAAGCGAAGTCGCAATTTGGATGAGCATCACAGCAACATGGATTTCGTACCACGAGACATATCTCAACAGCGAAGTGTTACCAGACGAAGAGGAGCGGAAAATATTGGGGGCTTTGCTCGTCATTTCAATGGGCGTCACTGATGTCACTAAAATGAAGGTGTCGGACGATGTTGGACGCAAGTTGCTTGAATGCTACGACCGCCTTGGACAAGAAGACGAAGAGTAAATGACTAATCCAAAATGCAACGATTGCGGTTCCGAGATGGAAACTGGTTTCCTTGTTGACCAGCGAGGACTCGGTGCCGACTGGCATCGTGGCGTTCCTGAACCAGCAAAATTCGTTGGACTGGAAACATCGGCATACAAAATCGACCGAACACAAGTGTTGGAAACCAGAACCTTTCGATGCACCAAATGTGGATTGCTCAAATCATATGCTCTTGAGAAGGACTCTTGGCAGTAAGCCAATGCCACAACAAACGAAACAATTTTGCCAGTGAAGACTCGTGAAAGCGGGATGCCTCCAGAGAAAATGTGGGAGGAGTTCTTCGATCCTCCTGCTGTTTTAGCGAAACTCGGACTCACATCCAACTGTCGAGATGTCGTCGAGTTTGGATGTGGCTATGGCACGTTTACGATTCCCGCTGCACAAATCATTCAAGGCACCATCCATGCGTTGGACATCGATCCTCAAATGATTGAGGAAACGAATTCCAATGTGCGTTCCTCAAAAGCGTCAAATGTCAATTTGATGCTTCGGGACTTCGTGACTGATGGAACTGGAAGGCCAGATGCATCGATTGACTTCGTCATGCTGTTCAACATTCTTCACGCAGTTGAGCGGGAGGCAATGCTAGGAGAAGCATGGAGGATTTTGGCGTCGAATGGAATACTTGCTGTCATGCATTGGAACTTCGATTCCAATACGCCAAGAGGTCCAAGCATGGATATTCGTCCAAGACCAAGCGATTGCAAATCTTGGGTCGAGAACTCTGGATTCCAGATGATCGGAACCGACTTGATCGATCTTCCTCCATTTCATTACGGATTTGTATTCGAAAAGTCTTGCTAGACAAATCTCATCCCCATTTTGTTTGGGAGCCTAGATGATTTTGTATTTTGGCAATTACAATGAATTTCGCCCGTGAACCACATCCCTTTGAGCAGAGAAGCAATGAAGAAGAAAGTCAACAAATCCGAACTGATCCGAGGCATGATTGCCAAGAATCCATCCGTAAAAGCTCCTGAAGTCCTGGCACTTCTAAAGAAAGATGGCGTTGCTGTATCCTTACCCCTGGTCTATCAAGCAATGAGAAAAGGTAGTTCGACAACAACGGCGGTTAAACGAGGTCGTAAGTCAGGAATATCGACAGCCAAAGCCGTTGCAAGTTCTTCCTCTACGAATCAATTATTCGCCTCGATGCAATCTTTTGTTGATGCAGCAGGTGGCTTGGACAAAGCAATTGAAATTTTGAGCATCTTCAAGAAGTAGTTGCATAGGATGCGAAGATGGTGGCGTTATCTGCGCCGCCATCTTGGTTGTTCAAGGTAGAATTTGACTCGCCATTTCCCATTTCTTTTTGGAGGCGAATCGATGAACGATCTGATGCAACAGGTCTGTTGATTTGAATCATTGCCGAAAGGAATCAGGGATAATCGAATTGCAAATCAGGGATAAGTCCTCTAGATTCAGGATAACTGATCCCAAACCGGGATAATTTCAAATTACGCTATTTGTGAATCGACCATGATTGACTAGGAAATTCGAATGCAAAATCAAGAGTCCGACGTTGACCCTATTACCAAAGGACATTACGCAAATCCATGACAGGGTGGACCTCGAAATATAACCAAAATTCAGCAGATGCGTATCGTCGAATTGCATTGTCTGCTGACCTGCTTGCACAATATGCAATGGTAACTCAATCTGATTGGCGGTCAGAAGAGCTACTGCCTTTGATTCTACGTTTGTTTTCCCCTCGATTTTCTCTTGGTGACGCAAAAAGCTGGCTGTACGACCAACTAATGATCGTTGGCACCTCTACGGAGTCAGAATTGAAGTCGTCTATGCCTTGGATTACTTCGGACGAATCACAAGAATTTGTCTCGACCATGTTATTCGTACTCGACGAATGCAGGACTTCCTTTCATACGACTATTTTAACGTCCGGGGATTGGGATATGTTTGCGAATCGCATCGCATCCATTCTGATGGAGTATCGATACTTGGTAGTTCACAATACAATTGGTCGAAAGAGTAACAAGGCTTGATACAATTTCGGGTAACAATCCATTGGACACGAAGGGCAGCGCATTTCTTTGTTGGGTGGGGAACTTTGTCCTCCGTGGTCAGGAAACCTTCCCGCCAGTTGCTTTGACTCTCTCCTCAACGAATGATGCAACATCGATGTCCACCTGCTTGACCGGAAGGGTCGAGTAGCCGTGGTTGCCGAAGAACAAAAGCCATACGTCGTCAAATTTCCAGATTTGAGTGATGGTTTTCCAAGGGACTTCCATGCTGCCAAGACAGGACTTTGCACAAAAAGTGCTGTCTGTACAAGTATACGTGATCTGCGGGTCAGTCATGGAAGAAAATTTGGCTCTCGCCAATCGCACGTATTTCAATGCAACGATGATAATGAGTACGATGAGTGCGAGTCCTGCAACGATCCATCCAATTGCAAGCTCACGACTGATGATGCCAGTCAATCCAAGAGTTACCCCAATACCGATGAAAACGAGATCGGAAATTGAACTGCGAATGATGAAACGACGCATGAAATGTCGAGCCGCAGTTTGCACGATTTCCCGTGTGAGGATGACTGTTACCTGATGCGAACTCATTGACGGATCGATTAAATGTGTGAGTCGAATATCGACTTGAGCCTTTACGAAGAGGTTTCGATCATTATATCAGAAACCCTCACACCCACCTTCTACTGCCCTCGCTCTTTCTCCAGCCAATCAATGGCCAGAGAAGCGATCTTTGGCAATGGGGTTATATCAATAGGGCTGCTCGTGTCGTGGGAAGGAATCTACAACGAATTTTCGCACCAAGCGATGTAGGATGCAAGCCTCGACTTCAGTTGAGATTCATCGACGCCCAAATCGGCAAGCGACCTATTGATGCGGTAGTTCTTCCGTTCTCGTGGAGGATGCTTATGCGGAACATGGGGCGGCAATTCCGTGTCGCCAAAGTAGAAGCCATAAACTCCCAGCATTGCAATTTGCAGGTCGGTCACGAAATCAGCAAACCGAATCACATATCGCTTTGCCCCGTCCTTTCGACTGAACCAGTCCTGCTCTACTTTACAATAGTCCGTTTCAGTTCTGGTAAGGGCGTCCGCAAGCCATCCCCAGGGCGGCGGGCCAAGTGCGGAATCATGCGGATTTACTCTGATATAGTTGATCGCACTCTGAAGCCGTGCGGCAGGTTCACGAATCATGCAGATGAACGAAGCGTTGGGGTACTTACGCTCCAGTGCGTCAGCAGCACACAAGAAATGCCCCTTCACAAAGAATCGCCGCCGTTCTCCATCAATTCCTTTCCCAGCATTGACAAGCGTTTTCCTTGCGATGCGGTCGAACAACTGGATGAACTCCACTTCCCAGAGTGTGCGGTTATGGGGAGCGATCCGGGCAAACCCGAAATCTTCCACTGCCACATCAGGACCAAAATTAAATGCGAGTGAATTTAGATGGGTTGTGTAGATCGCTGCGTCAAACGTGTCCGTCCGAAACGGATCGCCCTCGTGCCGCTCCAGAAATTCCTGTGGAAGCTGCCGCTCCAGCCAGCGACGAAAGGCATCCGGCGACACAATTCTTCCGATGGTGTACGGGGCCAGTTTCCACAGCCAAAGATACGGAAAGAGGCTCTGCAATAGATTGGGAGCGACCAGCCTTTGGTCGTCCTCCAGGTAGCGAGCCAATTGCGTGCTACCACTGCGTCCCGCACTGATTTCGATGAGCGGGGCGACGACTGGCGTGGAGTCGAGAACCCCTCCGAAAAGCAATTCGTCTAAAAACCAAGCCATTCCGAGTACCGGAGAAAGTACGACCTTGCGCAAGATTGCAATCGTCAGCAAACATCGTTTGACCAAAGGAAGGCCGGGAGCGGGAGGCTGACTTGTCCATGTCAGGCGAATATAGCGTCTCACCTGCCAGAGTTTCGGTACGTTCGGAGGACTCCCCCAAAGCAATGCCCCAAGCCAGTAAATAGGCCAAAGTGGGGCCGTGATGATTGCCAGCAGAACAAAACCTGCCATTCGACCAAGAATTCGGACCACCAAGAAAAGTACGGTTGTCTTGGGCATCAAGGGTTCGCCGGGCAGATGTTCCGGGACGCTCGCTGGAACCTCGTTGATCTTCTCTTCCAGCGTTTCGAGGGTATTCTGGTCCATCAGTACGCCTCCTATTTTAAGTTCATCGAGGTCCGAAAAGCGGTTCCCACGGAATGACCCAATGATAGCTAAGCATGATTATAAAGAATACCAACGCAATCCCGGAAGGTACTTCGCCAGTTCGTCCACCGATCAGGGGGCTGCAAAGTCGAGAACGACGCCAATCCTATCTGGCAGTCATGAATCTCGATAGAATAGGCGGACACGCTGGCGAGGCCGGTGCAACTGGCTGGGCGAAAGAAGCAACTCATTGTGAACGACAAATCAGAACAAGGTGAGGCCGATCCTCGCCTGGAGAACGTGGAATCATTGCACGAGCAGCGGGACTGGCTGCTGGA
>JANPHB010000226.1:0-5526 GCA_031424235.1 Pirellula sp. | reverse complement strand
TTGGGTAACAAACGCATTGGCCATACCGCACATCCGATGCAAAAAAGACTCCTGAAACGGCTACCCGAACGTGGGGTACCCGCCCAGCCTCCTACTGCAATCATTGGACCATTCGGAAATTAACGTGCGATTGCCGTGGGGTATGCTCCAAGTGGTGGGCTTGGACTGATTGTTTTGATTCTGATCATCCTATTACTTCTGGGCGGTATCTAACCGCCAACCGGGTCGCAACTTTACGGACCAAGCCAAGGACAATTGGGATCAAAAGATGGCCGAGCTTGAAATCAGACGAGACGCTGCTCGTGCCAGATTGGCCGAGATTGGGCACTCGAGCAGGGAAGCTTGGGAGGATGTCCGAAAGGGGGCTTAGGTGGCATGGACCGAATAGGACGAAGCCTAGAAGCAGCAAGTGAGTTTTAAGGGACACGATATTTTTCAGACCATTATTAACAAAGGGAGTCACTGACTAGTAGGCAAAGCCAAGCAAGTCGTACAAAAGGTTGCTGACACAGTCAAGGAAGTCGTCGAAAAGGTAAGCGAATAGCAAAATAGTCCAATAACAAGAGTCATTCGCATTTAAGAAAATCATTACTTTGGACGCTTTCCATTTTCGGGGGCAATGCAAGGAATTGGACAAAAGATGAGCAAGCTTTTGCGTGGAATCGCGGCTGGTTGGGGCGCTAAGAAGCTCGACGCCAGGTGCAGATGACCATGCCATGAGGACTCGCCATCAATATCCCACAGCATCCGCTAGTTCCATGCAAAGCCCCACGATCTTCGGCCAGAAATAGATCAGTGCCCCGACTGTAGCCCCCGAGGCCGTTAAGCCGAACAAGGCCAGCAGTCCGTCGTCAACCGTCAGCGCCAAGCCGAACAGAAGTACTGCGGCGGCTGGAATGTTCTCACCGGCTGGCAGTACCGCCAGCGGGAAGGTCATTAGCCCAAGGCCAATGCAGATAATGGCTATGACATTGAGAAACGGCGGCATGACAAGCAGCGTCAGCCGAGGACGTACGACCACGCCAATGTACTTCGCCCACGGCCGAGCCCGAGCAACTACTCTTTCGAGCTTTTCCTGGGCGAATGACACTCTCAGCAGGCGACGCGGTAGCCAAGGGTAAGGCCGCAGCACCAGCAATTGCGCCGCCAACACCAGCGTCACCGAGCCGGTGATCACGGGCAGCCCCGGCGTAATGCTGATAGGCGGCAGCATTGAAATCAAAGAAATCAGAAACAGCCCCGGACCGTAGGATCTTGTGCCAAGCCGCCGGAGAATGTCCTCAAGCGTCACCCGATCACCATCGACTTGGTGCACCACACAATCTAGCACTTGTGTGATGTTTCTGTGGCCATCGCTTACACTCATCACAATTCCCTTTCGACCAAATGCGAGAACGGGCTCGGCGCGCGTTTCTGCAAACGGCAAACAATGCAAACCGCATGCCGACTGACCCGCTACGGCGGGGTGGCTGCCCACACGGGTGCGAACACTGGGACATCTACACCATCACGCACTGGTCACCCTCTACCGGAGCGCCGAACCGGTACCGGCTTCTAAGCATGCAGAACTCTAGCGGTTTATCAGGCTGCCTTCTCACAAGCGTTCATCACATTCCTTGACTGCGGTTACCCTGCAGCAGCTGGATCCTGGCTAGTTCATCCATTGTGGAAGCGTCGTACTCCTGCTGGATCGGCCTAGCCAGCAACCTCTTCCCTAGCCGCAGCTTTCCATCCACACGAAGTCGCCATTTCGGTGTCCTTCCGTCGATCAGGTATCAAAACTCTTGCCGCCGAGGTTGCTGAGGTACTCGTATGATCAAGGTAAAACGCAAAGTCGCATTCCAAGGCGAAGCTCACAAACGTCGCGATGCCGCCAGAGCTGCTAGGGAAAAGCTGACTCAATTTGGTCGGATTCCAAGGATCGCTAAGCTAGTGGCATTGGCCAGTCGGATGCAATCGATGCTAGAATCGGGACAGATAGAAAGCTTCCAGCAGCTTGCCGAATTAGGCAGGATCAGTCAGCCACGGATGACGCAGATTATGAGCTTGCTGAACTTGGCGCCAGATATTCAGGAGGAGCTGCTATACTTGCCGGAAGTAAAGCAGGGGAAAGCGACGATCCACGGGAGGTTACTTAGGCCATTGACTAGGGAGCTGAATTGGCGGGTGCAGAGGAGGATGTGGGCGAGGATTAGAAAATGGCAATAACTGCCAGCTTGACGAGTTCTCGTACACAAAAGTCTAGAATGTTTTGAGACGCCGCAGGCGTTGCGAGTCACTGGCAGAGCAAACATTGTGAGATTAAAAATAGAAGCGATGTCAAACTTTTCGAATATGCGAGCAACAAACTTCACTCATAGCGAGAATGTCGAATGTGGAGATCTATCACGCGTTGGTCATCGATTGCGATCATGGCATTCATTTCACCGTTGAAATGCATAAGTTTTGCACAAGAGCCTGCCAAAGGAGATAACGTTGCAACTGCTGCTCAGCGCCGCGGCGATTCCTTTGCGACCAAAATGCGTTTGCTGGAAACTGCATGGGAAAATCAAGACTTCGATTTAGCTCGATCGCTCACCCATTCTCTACGCGATTCCGTCCTACAAACGCAACTGGAGGTGCAGCCGCCTGCCGCTTCGCTCGTCGAGACAAATCAGTTTCAAGCGGTTGCGAAATTGACCGCGGAATGGAAGGTTTGGGCTCGCGGCTGGAAGCACTTTAAAACGATCACGGTGGAAGAGTCGGTAGGCGAATCTCGCCACTCCGAGCCGATAGAAATCTCCTTGAGCTTTCCTGCCGATCAAGTTACTTCGCTGGTTCGCGAGATTCGCGTGGCCAGAGTTAGTCTTGGCCGGCTCGTCGAACTGCCATGCCAAGTGTTTGGTGAAATTCGAAGAGGCAATCAACGACATTGCAAAATAATTCTCATGGTCGACAGTCTTCCAAAACAGAAACAAGAGCTTCTCGTTTTTTATGGCAACCCCGATGCAGAACTGCCCGAGTATCCTTCCGATCTTCTGACCGCAGGCGAAGGTTTCGGATTGGACATCTCCAACGCTCATTTTAAGGCGATTCTTTCCCGGCAAACTGGACAATTGGAGCGACTCATCCTCCGTCGAGAACACGGGCTCGAGCTGTATTCAGGTGGTGAAGGGCACGGCGAGCCACCCGGCATCGATTGGGCTCATGACTATGTCGATGAGGACGGCTTTCAAAAGCTACGAATCTCGCTTTGGGATACCTGCCCGGACTACGAGGTCATCCGAGGTCCGTTATGCACAATCATCCGACGTTGGGGTTTCCCATACTCGCCCGTCCACCCCATCTATTCGCCAAGTCGACTCAAGGTGGATGTCGAGTATCGTTTCTATTCAGGTTTGCCATGGTTCCACAAGATCGGTTCCATGAAGGCCATTCAGGACTTTTCAGCACAAGCACTTCGGGATGACGAATGGGTCTTCTCTGGTCAATCATTTACGGACAAGCTGTGGATGAATGCCGAGGGCAAACTGCGCACGGGAGATGTACCTGCGGATCAATCAGAGAATCTGTGGGGAGTCGGCTTCTTCAATAAGGACACGAAAGATTCTTTCATGGCTCTTTTTATTGATCATTCGGCGACGGGTATTCCAGAACTTAAACACAACGGTGCACCGAATTTGTACTATCGCTGGCATGGTAGCGTCTGGAGTCGCTATCCCCTACCAGTCAAAAACGTACCCGCGGGAGCGGAATTGAAGCAGAAGAACGCATATCTAGCGTTGCCATTTTCGGAATCGGCTGGTTCGCAGGAGATCGAGTCACTGCGTCGCTGTCTGGTTAATCCATTAGTCATATCTGCCAGCCTTGCTCCACCAATAAGTATTGCGCCAACGGTTGATGTTAATCCCGCTCAAACCGCAGAACGTCGACTTGCGAGACCGGGTGAAGCGGGCGACTACTCGCAATTGAAGTCAGCGATTTGGAAAGCTCTTCTTGATTGCAAAGATGCCCAGCTCTATACGGCAGACATCAATATCGTCGAGCTCGGTATGGTCTACGACGTTCGAGTCCGAGGGGACGTCGTAACACTTGTGATGGCAATGCCTCATCGAGGACGACCGCGACTGGAATACTTTGTTGACGGTTCTATCTCGGTGCATCCTACCGTGTCCGTACCCATTCGCGAGCGACTGATGAAGGTCTCAGGTGTTAGGCAAGTCGTTTTCGAACAAACCTGGGAACCCGGATGGAATTCCAATCGCTTGACCACGGGGGGGCGACAGAAATTGGGAATGGAGTAACTAGTGCCGCAACTGAGAAGAGTTTGGCAACCAACGCGAAGGGATTTCGGTAGCGGAACTCGCCAAGAGGATCGGAACATTGCAATCGAATTCGCCGAAAGCCTTGGCGGCTGCTTCCGTTTCGATACGAATGGCCTCCTGCAGGATCGGACTTGCCGCGGTTTTCGACGATTGTCAAGCGATTAGATGTCGTATTCCTTCGGAACAATAAAGGGATTGCGATAGGCGCGTGTTAGCAAACGATCCGCGTTCGGATTGTCGAGGAACTGTTCCTTTTCACCGTCGATTCGCAAGTGCTCTCCCACCATCAATTTCACGTCATCAATAATCACGCCAGCATCGGCAAGGTGTTGTTTGGTGCGATCGAAGGATTCTAGGACCTCTCCCTGATTCTTGACCTGACTCATTCGGCTCGGCACGTCCGACAACGATGTCACGCTCCCTAGGTGAAAGGATATATTGGCTATATGACACAGCGCAGTTGATTGGTGTCCCTCCAAGATATCGGCAGCAAGATCGGTTTGCTTCCGGCTGCGAACGGCCTGGAGAAAGTTCGTGAAGTGATTCCCAGACTTACCCTCAAAGGCGCGTACGAGCTTGCCCTCGAGATCATAAAGATCGGTTTCCGCGATGATGCCTTCGGTGCCGTAAAAGAACCATGAGGACTTGATCGTTGGGTGGAACGGAAGCGTCTTCAAGCCGCGTGTTTCGGACACAATCGTCTTCGATCCGAAATCGAAAACCGCAACTTGGGTATTGGGTGTTTCCGCCGCATCAACATAGCCCAGTCGCCCTCCATAGCTGATCACACTGTGGCCCAACCCGGTTACACCCAGCCCCCAACGACAAATATCCAACGAATGAATGTTATTGTTGCCGATCTCGCCGTTTCCCGTATCCCAAAACCAATGCCAATCATAATGA
Organism: Pirellula sp.; assembly: GCA_031424235.1. Classification (GTDB taxonomy): domain Bacteria; phylum Planctomycetota; class Planctomycetia; order Pirellulales; family Pirellulaceae; genus JBKCUI01. The sequence goes on along the minus strand of JANPHB010000226.1, from coordinate 319 downwards.
AACTTGGGCCGCATGAGTTCTGTCATCGGCGCCGGACCAGCCCACAGATTGTAATCGCAGCGAGGGGGCATTGCGCATGGCGAGGGCCCTCCAATCGAGTCACGGCCTCCGTAGACAATACTGCGTGCAAGCTTCACATCTCCCAATTTGCCATCCTGCATGTATTTGACAGCCTCGGCTAATCCTCAATCAAGCGAAGCTTGTTTGAGGTTTCTTGACGATTTCATAAAAAAACCTGAAACCTCCTGGTGTTTTTGCGGTTTAACGTAGTAACAACACAAACGTTTTATCGCTAGCACGGAGGATTTCAGGTGAAGAC
>JANPHB010000225.1:0-8329 GCA_031424235.1 Pirellula sp. | reverse complement strand
TCTTTTTTGCATCGGATGTGCGGTATGGCCAATGCGTTTGTTACCCAAACTTACAAACACTTTCAATTTATCGAGGACCCACGGGTCAATCGCGGTGCGAACTATCCCTTGATGGAACTGATATTCGTGACGCTTTGTGCTGTAATTTGCGATGCCGATAGCTGGGCCGATGTCGAACGCTATGGCAAAGCAAAGCAGGACTGGTTGCGTAAGTTCTTTCCGTTTGCCTCGGGGATTCCGTCTCACGACACGCTTGGGCGGGTCTTTGCAAAGCTCGATTCGGTTGCATTCTTTTCGGCATTGCAAAGTCTCGCTACGGACCTTGGTAAAGCGATCAAAAACCAAACCGTCGCCATCGATGGTAAAACCGTGAGGGGCTCCTTTGATACGTCTATCAATCAAGCGCCTTTGCACATGGTTACTGCATGGGCCTGTGGGCTTCGTCTTTGTATTGGGGCTAAGGCTGTAGATGATAAGTCCAATGAGATCCCTGCTGTTCAATCGCTGATCGAACAATTGAATTTGCAAGGAGCCGTTGTCACCGCTGACGCGATGCATTGTCAAAAAGAAACAGCCCAAGCGATCATCAACAAGGAAGCAGATTTCATTCTCCAAGTTAAAGGCAACCAGCCAAGTATCGAGAACGCATTGAACGAAGCAATTCTCGACGCATTGGAAAAGAACACGAAATCAAAACGAGTCCACCGCAAGACTGAAGAGAACCGTGGACGGACCGAGTACCGCGAGACAGTCGTGATACCATGCCCGGACCATCCGATTTTTCAGCAATGGCCAGAAATCAAAACGATCGGAATGACGTACCGCACTCGTACGATCGACGGCAAGCTCCAAGAAGCGTCGTCAACCTTTATCACTAGCCTGCCCTGTAAAGTCCGCACCATCGCAACGCGAGTCCGTGAGCATTGGCAAATCGCGAACAGTCAGCACTATGTCCTCGATGTAGTTTTTTCAGAGGACTCGAGTCGGATCCGCAAAGGAACGGCTCCCGAAATCGCATCCGGATTCCGACGCTTGGCGTTAAATATTCTGCAAAAGGACACTACGATTAAAGATGCAATTCGAGGCAAGCGTAAGCGATGTGGCTGGGATAACTCTGCGATTGAGAAGCTACTCGCAGGTTATTCATGCTGCTAACGTGCGATTGCCCTGAGTGGATAGGGAACCACTATCTCGTCTTCGTGGAACAATACTCGATGGCCGCCATCATCGCATAGCAATAACGAGAAGTAAAAGCAGCCTTGACCCTCGTAGAAGATCTGTACTGCAACGCAACGCTCAATTTTGGGTAAAACGACAACCAATGGCATCGGGTCGAGCCAAATGTTGTTGTGTCTTATCCGATTAACGATTGAATCTTCGTTGCACAGTCGAATGAACGAATTGGGCAACACGAAAGGAGAGCCGTCGAGCTCTCCCATCAGCTCAGCAAATTGAAGCTTTCGGCGGTCGTGATGTTTCGTTGGAGTGGGAGTCCTGCGGTCATGTACGCGCGATGCGTGAGTGTTTCCCGAAAACTGATTCATCCATTGAGCCATGACAATTGCCGGATTGGTCCTCACTGAGCTTGACGAAATGGTAATTCTCCGGCGTGGCGCCGGTAACTCATTCTAAATGTACCTCATCCGCGTGGTCGAAAGGGCAGTGGAGCTGGGTGCCAGGTAAAAACCGGGGCACCGGCGTGTCAAACCGGAGCGAGTTCGTGGATTCCGTTGTTTGCCGATATTGTCCCCCTGTTGTTCTGATACGATCGGTGGCTGTGGAAATGAAGCGGTCAAGGCACGGCTTGCATACTGCTCCGCTTCGCTAATCGTTCATGCAATCGAGGTTTCCTGGTGGAAGGGCATGCCGGTTTAGCTTTGCTCCCTGTTGTGTTCTCCGATCGGAACGAGACCGCGAAGGAATTGCGATGCCCCCCGACGCTAACTGACGTATTCATCATGACAGACTTTCAAGAAATTGGCCTAACGCCTTTTGATCCGAGTTGTGAATTCATAGATCGACTAATGTATTCCGAGAAGAAAGGCGTCATGATCTGCCTTCTCGGAAGCAGAACAAAGCGAAGTAAAAGATGCTTTGTTAAATCCACTGAAGAACTAACGTATCGCGAAGTTTCTTTGCCATTCGAAGCAATAGAATTTGCTTTAAACGATACGATGCTGGTAGCAACGAACCAAGTTGAGTCGTTGGTACATGGCAAGCAGTTGTGGTACTCATTCGAACCTGGTGGAAGCGTCGCCAAAGCATGCGGGGAAGTTTCGCTGGCGTTCCATTCGCTAAACACTCGTAGAAAATGGGTGTCAAAATTTATCGAATCCAATTCCGATCGCTTGCACTGCATTTTCGGCCGCGAACAGATGTTAGAGTCCGGGGGAGCGCAAGTTCAATACTCGCTAGGTAAGTTTGACGTCGAGACCGGAGCCATTACCCTTGTGCGGGACCTAGACACACCGTTTGCGTAACTTCCGAGAACACAAAACGTTCAAAATTTTATCACTCGCCCTAGGTATGCCGCATGGCGTAACTCGGCGACGAACGCCAGATCGCTTTCTGACTGTATTCCGCCTCTCTGCTTGCTTTGCGGCGGATGCTCAGGTGTCACGCAAGTATTGGTCCAGAATTGCGTGAAGTCGCGGACGCGATCTGCTGGGATGGCCGAGGGCGAAAAGTGAATGGGCTGAAGTCCAGGCTGGATCATCCGGATATCGACGCTCCGGCGTGTCAAACCGGAGCGAACTGGGGGCAACCGACAAACTGTTGCGGAGGGGCAGCCCAAGCGAATCAAGAACTGCCGCTTGGCCCACAAAACAGAAATCGGGCAAGCGACCGTAGTCCACTCCGCGCAAATCCCTGACAACTGCGTTTTGAATCAAAAGGTGATATCGCGGCTCATGTCGCGCAAGGATTGTTCGCGGGTTTGTTTCTTCGCAAGCTCTGACTGGCGTTTTCGTTCCTGCTGCTGTTCGTATTCGTTGACCATTGCATTCGCGCGTTCAACGCAAAGAAGCAGCGTATCGCGATGGTGGTCACGGACCTCGTCAATCGTTGTACCGTCAAGAATGATTCGGTCTCCTGTAACGCGTGCGATACTCGGCCGATGCTTAGTGCTAAAGCGTGGTGGATGCCGCCAAGTTTCCAGGAACGATTCGGACCATATTCGTGATGGTGATCGAGTTAATTGAAATGGAACGGCGTACAGTGCACTCCCACGCGTCCCATCCATTCGAGGTATTGATACTTCGTCGACAAGGATGCCGGTGATCTTTATCGGTTCATCAGGAATTGCAGGAATCGCTACACGCGGACGTGGGGTTGCTGGTGAGGGGGGACGGCCAATCGAAGGGGCCGTTGGACGTGTTTGATGTATCGTCGCCAAAAGATCTGAGTAGCTCGATTCGGCGTACGGATCAGCATTTAGAGAAAGATAGAATTTTCCTTTGATCCATGAGGGAGCAGAAGACATCCAATCTGGGCCTCGCAAGACGGGAATAAACTTGCGATGGTTTCTGGTAGATGTGATTTCAGCGGTGATAATATCTCCCTCGTAACCAACGCCACCCGTTCGAGAATCCGAGCGGTCACAGTATTTGGGAGTGCAGACTATTACGACGTAGTCGTTTTCCCTGATTGCGGTCTCCATGAACTGCGGTAACTGATCGCCTGGTACCGCGTGCCATTGATCAAGAGTAACGTCAATTCCATCCGATCGCATCCGCGTCGCGAGGTCATGAACCCACTGTTTGTGTTCATCGCTGTCCCAAGAGTAAGATACAAACGCGGTCGGCACGCTGTCATTCATTGATTTGGAGGCCTTTCAGTCGGATAACGTCCACGATTCATTCAGCCCAAGCAGTAGACTCTACGTAAGTCAGAAAGCCTGACCGAGGGCTTGGTTGCCTCGTTTGTTTTTCTCATTGTCTCACAAACGATCCCTAGACGCCAGAATCATTCTCATAGTCTCTAGTTGCCTCCAAGAGTTTTAGAACGTTGAGGAAAGACCAGAAAGGGTGGTTCATTTCGTCGCGAGAAAACGCATCAGCATGCTTCCCGAACGGCAGTGATATTCCCCAATCACGGATTTGCAATCGAACTTCGTAGTTGAACGCCTCATTGATTGCCTTGATTTCATCTCCACGAAATTGCTTCATGTGAGAGATAAATACATCCTGATCTCCAAGACAGTCAAACGACCACTTGTTCACGAATGGGACGAGATGCGAGAGGCCATCAGGAACATTGTTTGCATCGATAGATAGGTCAGCGTCTAAGTCAAGGTCGATTGGCTTTCCACACTCAGGAAATCGATCCAAAACGCAACTCCCTCTTCGAGCTTTGGGGAACAACTAGTAATTCTCAGGCGCATGCGCCGGTAAAAAGTTTCATTGTAGCCCAATTAACTGGTCAATTGTGCTAACGCAAAACCGCGTTCAGGCGTCACGGCGGATGGCTGCGGCCGAATTGTCAATGAGTGGAAATCCAGACTTGATCATCCGGATATCCGCGAAAGTGACGGCAACGCTGAGCTTGGAAAGGGCATCATCGTTAGCCACTTTGACTCCGAGCATCTTTGCGCATTTTTCTCGGCTAAAAGGCAGCCCATAGTAAGTAAAAGTGGAACTCAAGTTAGCAATAGTCCAAAGCTCTTGACAATTGAGCAAGGCAAGAAGTACCTGACGTTGAAGACTGGTGAATTCCGTTACTTCGTTGCTACTCGGATCGAAAGAGGCAGACAAGAGTGCGTTCACGAAAGGCATCGTCGCAAAGGATCGCGCTTGTTCCAGACGTTCGAATATTTCAGGAAGGGCTTGTATTCTCGTTTCCTTAGGCAAGTACATAATCGAAAACGCCGCGTCTCCCGCAGAGTCCCCGCCAGCTCCTGGAATACTGCCGTAGCCATCGATTGGCTGCTCAATAAATCGCAACAAAGGGTCGACCAAATTTTCTTTTGGTGCGATCCTTGCGAGTTGGCAAGCAGCCATACACTGGACTGCGTCGTGATTGTCTGCAACCAACAGTTGACCAAGCGAGGCACAATCTCCAAGCTCTCCAAGAGTAAACGCGATTGCCGCACGGACCCATCCGGACTCCTCACGAAGCAATTGCGAGCGTAGTATCGGAATGGAGCGGTCCGCGATCGTTGGCAAGCAAGCAAGTACCCAAGCTGCACCTACACGAATTCCAATGTCATCTTCTTGAAGCAGATGAAACAGCAACTCAGCCCCCTTAAGCGATTCCTGATAGATCTCATAAAGCGCCTTGGAATACGGTTCATTCAAATCAAGTTCTTCGGGATCCCCAAATCCAAATACCATCGTTCCATCGCTCCACGATGGTCGCTCTTGAACACTGAAATATCCCGTAATCAGACTACCCCAAAAACTGAGCAACTCGCCACGATCAAAGACGTCCGGACTCTCGCACAACTCAATCAGAAAAGGAATTACATAAGGGGTAGCTGGGTATCTCGAACCTTGGTGAAACACATTGCTGTACAGCGTCCGCATAGTATTGCTGCGAATCTTTGGATTCTGATCGAGAAGCGATCTGATCAGGCTTGGAACATCAGAGGCATCCCCGTATGCGTGTTCAAGTTCCCCCCAGGGGATATTATCGAGGTTGTTCAACATGACTTATGGTCCAACTATCAGAGAAGACGAAAGGAAATGGAATTTTCGAGAACAAATGTGAAAAGGGAACTGATGCTGGGCAACAATCTTAACTAGAAAACACCCTCACTGTTTGGGCGTTGGACGATTGGTGTGCGGATTTTTCAGATCTGGATACGATGTATTCCTGACAGGGAAGTCCAGACTGGATCATCCGTACTTCGACGCACCGGCGTGTCAAACCGGAGCGAGTTGGCCTCCAGTTTGCGGTGACCGTCCATACGTCGCGAAACGCATCGGGGAGTAATTGCATATGGCAGCATGCTGCCATATGATGGTAGGATCATGCCATCATCATCAATGTCAAATAGAGTACGAGTCTATCGTCTGAAGGCAGGCTTAACGCAGTCCCAACTCGCTGAGCTAGCTGGGATTTCACGGTCAGCGGTCACAGCTATTGAATCGAATCGATTGGTTCCTTCGGTGACTGCGGCGATGGGCCTTGCGGCCGCACTTCGCCAAAGTGTCGAGGTTATATTTGGCGTCGACAGGATTGAATCAACGGAAGTTGTATGGGAGAGCAAGCCATTTCTCAGTGATTCGATGTTTTGGCAGGCTGAGGTCGGTGGACGGATGGTAAATTATCCCGCAACAACTCGCCCAATGTTGGTACCTCTACCCGATTGCTTGCACGACAATTCGATATCTGTTCAATCCCGTGCAACAGACACGTTGGTCATTGCATCTTGCGATCCAGCAGCTGGGTTACTTGCGAGCTGTTTTGCTCAGTTGTCAGGCTTGAAAATTCTCGTTCTTCCCAGGTCGAGTTCTCAGTCGGTCGAGTTACTTCGTAAAGGCCTAGTTCATATGGCTGGTATCCACCTGTCGACAAACGAAGAGCCAAACAAGAACACTCAATTCGTTCAGTAAAAGCTGCAAATGGACTTTCAAGCTCTGCGAATTGCGAAATGGCAGGAAGGGATTGCAACACGATTCGAATCAAAAGTCCGAACGGCTCGCAGTGTGACTAAGTCAAAACTGAAATGGGTCGCGAGAGAAGTGGGGTCCGGGGCTCGTCAGTGCCTCGATCAACTCTTTGGCGATCGCCCAACGCCTCGTCTTGTTGCAAGTAGCCATCGTCAAGTAGCAGAGTCTATTCAATCTGAAATGGCTGACGCGGGAATATGTGTGCAGTTGGCGAGTGCGGAAGCAGGACTCAAGTTTCTTCCGGTCCAAGAGGAGTCTTTTGACCTTTGTTTTTTGAATTCAATGGAAGGCGATCGCCGAATCAAAGCCCTCGTTGCAACGGTAAGAAGTCCCATTTACAGACGGCTGCTCGGCAAGTTGCCAGGTTACAACGTGTCAGAAACAGGAGAGCTGGAAAAATCAAAGATGTCCTCAATCAAGAAATCAACCGGCGGGTTTACGCTTGTCGAATTGCTTGTCGTCATCGCAATCATAGGGATTTTGGTCGGACTCTTGCTTCCGGCTGTCCAACAGGCAAGAGAAGCGGCTAGGCGTGTTCAGTGTTTTAATAATCTGAAGCAACTTGGACTGGCATTGCATAACTATGAGTCTGCCTTGAGAACTTTGCCGCCGGGTCGCCTTGTCAATGTTTCACCGAGCGACTATTTGACTTCGTCAGCGAACGGGAATGCAACCACTGGAAATGGAAATTGCTTCTCAGCGTTTGCATTCCTCTTGCCCCAATTGGAACAGACTACCATTTACAACCAAGTCAACTTCAATAGCGGACCGGATACAGCAGCGAACAACGACATGAGTATCACTCAACCTCCCGTGTTTCTGTGCCCTTCAGATAGCGGTGTTAGGTCCTTGGCGCAAGGAGTTGGCTTTGCAGGTGTGAGCAACTACGTTTTGAATACCGGCACAACGTTCCCAGTTTCCACCCGAAATCCTGCTGGCGTTCAAGTGACTGGGGTCTTCTTCGAGAATTCAAAAGTTCGCTTCGCTGATATTACCGACGGAACAAGCCAAACGGTTTGCATCAGCGAACAAATTTTGTCGAACCCAAGCGATCGAGCAAATAGTGCAGGAAACTGGAATGGAACTCTACCGACGACAGGTTTTGCGTTGACAACTGGGAACAACAATACGAACTCAGGCCCAGAATTACTTCAGTATCCGCAGGATTGTGTCAGTGGAAACAAATTGCAATTAACTCGTGGCAACCGCATCCTGTACGGTGCCCCGGGGCACACCATGTACAACCATATCCGTGGCCCGAACGACAACGTTATAGATTGCCGGGGTGGATTGCCCCATAGTCAAAGAAACTTCTACTGGTGGAGTCGACTCAGCCACAACGTTGCCGCGCACAGCAAGCACGTAGGTGGAGTGCATGCGCTTTATTGCGACGGTCACGTACAATTCGTGTCCAATGCTGTTGATCTTGCCATATGGCAGGGTGTTGGAAGTCGCGCTGGTGGCGAAGTCATCGGTGAACACTAAGTCGATGCAAATGAATGTATTCTCTTTCTATGCAAGCTCACCGGGCTTGAATGCCTCGATATGCGTCTCACGCATCTTGACACCGTCGACATCAAAGCATGGCTTCTCGTCGTACTTCAACAATCGAATCCCGCTTAGCCCTGCATGCGAAACCAAGCCCATGACGTCGTCCTTTGCCGGCACAAACTGAACCGGAGCACCTTTGCCAGGCAACTTGGGGCTGGCATGAGTCT
>JANPHB010000224.1:0-42534 GCA_031424235.1 Pirellula sp. | reverse complement strand
TTGGGTAACAAACGCATTGGCCATACCGCACATCCGATGCAAAAAAGACTCCTGAAACGGCTACCCGAACGTGGGGTACCCGCCCAGCCTCCTACTGCAATCATTGGACCATTCGGAAATTAACGTGCGATTGCCGTGGGTCCTACCACGACGACATGGGCGAGTTCTTTCCACGATTAGGGATGAAACTATTCACTGAAAAAAGTCGATTTGACGTTTTGCGGCGTACGTTTCGAAGTTACTTGAATATGGATCGAAATTCGTTAGGCGAGTCCGAGGTAGAATTTGCCCAGCTCCTTTTGGGGAAGACAATTGGAATTCATATTCGCTACACCGACAACAAGACGCCGCTCAATGTTTTGCTTGCACGTCTGGCTCGATTGTGTCGACTCCAAGGTGATGCCAAAGTATTTTTGGCCACTGACAGCGCGATGATCGAAGAAAAGCTTCGAGCGCTCTATCCAGGCCGGATCGTCACGACAAACAAGTCGGATTTGTTAAGTGGAGCTCCTTTACACCGACAAGGCCGTGCAGATATGGCTCGTCAAAGTGCGTTGTTGGACTTGTATTTACTCAGCCGTTGCGATTATTTGATCTATAGTTCGAGATCCACTTTTGGATACTGCGCTGCGTTGATGAGCGATCAGCCTGTTGGAAATCTTTTCAATTGCCTAGATATTTGGAAACGTTCCAAAATGGCGTTGATCAGTATGAAGTGGAATGCTTTACGGTTTTCAAGATAATCGATTACGAAATCTGCGAAGAAAGAAATGCGCTGACCTCGGTTGTCGTTTCGATCCAAACCGTGGGCTAGTGCCTCGAACTCCAGGAAGTTTTACAACTTCCGCTACGAGCACGCAGATTTCATCCCTCGCATGAACGCCAAGTTATTCATCAACCTCGCCTAGAACTTGGTCTTCCTCCCGCATCCATTTCCGAATCGAATCGTCAAGCAATTCATCAGATAAAAGCGAGAGCCAAGCGACTGCTGCTCCTAGACCATCGAATTGTGTAGAAATCCTTGTCTTTTTTCCCGCCTTGTCAACGATCACAATCGAAGGGTGCGCCGTCGAACGATAAGTACGACCAACATTTTGACGAGTGCACTCTGAGATTGTTCGTCCAAAACAATTCACTTTGATCGTGTCGTTGTTAATGGTCACGCGTGAAGTGACAACATAGAGTACATAAATGGAAGAAAGCAACGTTGCGAGCGTAAACACGGTCAGGAACAACAGGACTGTTTTCCAGTTAACAACCAAACCCAAAAGAATGCCGACAGCACCTAGAACCAAGAACGTCGAAAAGCACACCCAATTCAGTAGATGGATATTGCGAAAACGTGAGCCATACCGAAGGATGAATACATGGTCATCTCGTATGACATCACGAATTCGCCCAGCTTCGATCCACCTTTCAATCGTTTGTTGGATATAGTACTGAAGCATTTGCACTCACATTAATCCTTTAGACGAACGGCAGAGATAATTGTCCAGCCGCCTGCAGTCTCCGATTTTAAAAACCGACTCTATCGGCGGCTCTCGTTCACGCTAGGCCAGTTTTCGCGCAGTGTCAACCAATCGCCGAGGTGTATTCTGGTGCAATGGAAGTCGCGACCGGCGACTTGGGTTCATGGCTTGGTTCTGCCCGGTGTCGTAGTGACTTGCGGCACAGACGTCGCAAAATTCCATTCATCAATATCGCGCCAACGAATAGTTGAAATAAATGAGGTGGCAATAACTCGACCCGATTTTAGGCCAGTCCCGAATCTGACGAGAATGTAGTCGTCGCCGACATGCTCAACTTTACAAAGAAGTTCACGTTGATCGACAGTCAGCCCGATTTTGGGTTCTCCAAATTTCGTGTTTGGCGGTAGTTCGTCGCGTTTCGCATCGAGCGAGGCAACTAGTTCATCGAGCCTTCGGTCGCGTAGACGTTTGACACTAGGGTACTTATCGGCGAGCTCATCAAGTTCGAGTGTCCGAGCATCAACGGCGATCTCAAAGTCCTTTACTGAGTAGACTGTGATTTTGATTCCGTTCGTGTCATCGAAAGAACGAACTCCGAGACACATCCCCGATTTCAGGAACCCAGACAGTTTTGCTGGATGCCCATTATCTTGGGCGACAGATGGCTGTGCGGCGAGACAAACCAGCAAGAGTGTAGTCATAAATCGCATTTTGGTCTCCGCTTCTAGGACTGAAAGAATCCATGTAAGTCCTGGGTTTGGTTGGGGAGCCATTCGAATAATCTGGCGTGGTCCCGTTCTGCGTTAGCACACAGAAACATCACAAAATCCAACCCCAATCCCAGGGAACAAAACGATCGACAATTCTCGCTCTCGACCTCGGCAAGTTCAAGACTAATGCTGCAATTACAACTCAAATTCGCGAAAACATGAGTTCCCTAGCCAAGGCAACCAGCAAGAAGCGTCAATAAAATCAGAAGCGTTGCTTTCCTATCCGTCATTTTGTGGGATCTGCGAATTTGGAAAACAATTTTATGAATTCGTCAGAGGGGCCTGAACCGTAAGGTGCAGCGGTGTGAATCGGTTGTAAGCTTGAGCGTTCACATCAGCGCCCTTGTCGAGAAGCCATTTCACCACCTCGGTGTGATTGAATTGCGCCGCTACATGGAGAGGTGTCTGACTTTCGGAATCTCGTCGAGTAACCCACTTGGGATCCTCTGTCATCATCTCAATCGCCTTTTGTCTATCCTGGGGAGTCCCATCCCGAAGAAGAGTATTCGGCGACTGTGCTAAGCACATCGGAGCAATGCCAAACACCGTTGCAAGACTGAGGAGAAATACTATTCGAACCATCATGAAATCCATTTGAATGTAGGATCAGCCGGTTGCTTCTACGGATCTTATCCTACGACAAGTTATCCTTGGGAGACTTTTTGCTGCGGTACTCAAGGAGAGTCGAGCACTCTAGGAAACCGGGGCTATCGCCCATTGGCACTCACTTTCGATTGGAACAGGCAAATTACTGAGTCGCGGGCGCTAGCTAGCCGCGTTACGGTTTCCTTGGTAAGCACGGTCGTCGCGGCTGGCGCCGAATGGCGTTGAGTTAGCGGAACGGCGCGAGCCGTCCGGTGATCATCTATCGGGAAATCACAACTTCTGGCAACTCACCGGAGTGCTCGCGCACTTCCGCTAACACTAATTCAATGCCATTCCGGCTAGTAGCGCCCGCGGCTCAATTTGAACAAAGTGAGTGCCATAGTGCCATTTGGCTATCGACCCTTTTCACTATCCACAAGTTTTTGACTTCCGTCGTACTCGTACTCAATGAAATGGTACTCGTACTCTAATGTCCTAACCCGAGTACGAGTACTGCCCTTCGGGCGGAGTACGAGTACGAGTACGAAAAACCCCAATTTACTGGCGAAACACATGGCGATGTGCTTCGTCCGATAGGGATTAAGCGTTTGCAACTATAGAGTGATCAGGATCGGTTGAAGCCGCCTGAAGGCGGTACACCAACAGTTAGCCTCGGAGTGACTCGAGGGGCTTGAATCGCATGGCCGACATGGCAGGTATGAGACCACCCACAAAGCCCATGAGCATGCTGATTGTCAAGCCTATTCCCAACACTCCCCAATCTACCACGACACGGAACACGACCGCTTTGCCGCCAGGCCCTGCCCCGCCTCCGATGATGCTCGTCGCTTGAAGACCGTTGCATAGGTAGCCCAACACGCAGCCAATAAGCCCTCCGAGCAATGCAATCAGCAAAGACTCGGTCAAGAAACTGACCAAGATTCGCCATCGGCTAAAACCCAATAGTCGCAACATTCCGATGTCTTTTACTCTCTGACTGATAGCCGCAAACATGGTGTTCATGACTCCCATGACGCCTCCAAAGCCCATCACCGTTGCGACCAGAATCGTCCCAATCAACAACTGAATGCTGGTTTGGCTTTGCGACTTGTAATAGTTCGTTTCGGTGAACGCATTGACTTGTGATTTCTCATATTTGAAGTCCTTGTCCTTGCCCGTGAAAAAATCTTCAAGCTTCTGCGCTTGCTCGGGATCGGTTGCTCGTAAAACGAGCGTGGTAAAATTCGTCTTACCAAGCAATGGCCCAATCACGCTTTGCTTGGCCCAAACCTCGGAATCAAACGTGGTTCCTTCAGTTTTCATGATGCCCGTCACAACCAACTCTCGCGTATCCAACGGAATCGTGTCTCCGACTTCCAGTTGTTCCTTGTTACGCGCCTTTTCTTTGTCTGCTTGAGAACGGTCGCCAGCCAACTGCTTCGCAATCCCTTGCCCCAAGACAACTTCGACCAAGGGTGCTTTGTTTGGGTTTGCGTTGGGGCGAACTCCTGCTTCGGAAAACCATTCGCCCCCTGAGATCAACCCGAATTCATGCACCTCAGCGGACGCAACCGGATCGAATAGCCCTCGCACTTGCAGGAGCCTTCGGGTCGGGCTGCCAGGCACTGGCTCAGCAATCGGCAAACTCAATACCAAATAGGATTCTCGACTGCACAGCGGCTCGTCATTCTTGCGCTGTACTCCTTCCTGCTGGGCGATATCCCCCATGTTTTCGAATGCCAAATTGCTGATCCCTTCGTCCGTAGAGCCTTGCGACAGAACGATCACATTGGACGGATTGCCCGTGGCTTGGGCAAGACGCTTCAGCCCGTTGATGAATCCCATCAAACCAGTCAACACTGCGGTTACCAGGATAAACGCCAAAGCAGTCAGCAGCGTAGTTCGGTAACGGACCTTGAGATTTCGAATGTTGTAATTGATCGGAATCTTGGCGCAGTAAACGATGAGCATTATCAAGCCAAAAAAACCAAAGCAAACCGGGATTAGCCGCCAAGCGTTTTCCAAGCTGAAAAAGTAAAAGAAGTACGGTGAAACGAACGTAATAAAGTCCGTAAGCGCTTCTAAAACAACACTCTTTTTCTTGTCGTCCATTCGTTACGCCACCTTAGAAAATACGTCGACAACTTTGATCGAACGGGTTGAAAGCGCTGGCAAGATACTGCCCGCAAACGACGTGATAAAACCGATCGCAGCCCCCCACCAAAGCGCTCCGTCAAGAACGGGAAAACTAGAGAAAAATGCGATCTGAAACGGGATACCGCCGATGACACGGTTAACAAAATAGTAGGTTCCAATCGAGCTGATTGCACCTGCCATCACGCCGAGAAGTATGGCTTCCCCAAGAACCAAGAAAATGATCTGGTTCGGCTGGAAGCCAATCACTTTCAGGACTGCCATTTCCTTGCGTCGCTCACGCACACTGATGCTAATCGCATTGGAGATCACTACGGTCAACGTGATAATGATGGCCGGAGCAAGCAAATAGCGGAGAATCATCAACAAGTCCGCATAGGCGGCCAGGAAATTGGAAACACCTGACGACGCAGTCTCTATTTTTACGGGAGGTGCTGCAAACATGGGTGAGTTATCAATTTGCGAACTCATTTTAGAAAACGCATCTTTAGTAGGCACTTTAACCCAGACCAAGTTCAGGGTTTTCTCGGCCAACGGGTGCGGTCTGCCTTTGGCTGCCTTGAATGCATCGAGCGATGCATTCAGGTAATCGCGATTGATGCAAGTGTTGTTGTCGTAGCGGCCTGGCGGGAAAGTGCCGACGATTTCGCACTCCAATTCGATATCGCGGTAGTTGATGCCAAAGACCTTGATCTTGTCGCCGACTTTTTTTTCGATTGCAGCAAGTCTCTTTTGCCCAACAATGATTCCCTGGCGATTGCTTTCCATCGCCTTAATAGCTTTATCCAAGGTGGCTCGTGGGCCAGGCTGAAGCGAATCGAGTTCATCCATCATGGTCAGTAGCTTCGACGGTTCCATGCAGAACGCAAAGATGAAGGTGCTATAGCCGATATTTGTCTTGTCAACGCTGCCGATAAAGAATTGCCAAGTCATCGAGTCTATGGGTTTGACATCCGACTCTTCACGAGCGGCCCCATTTTCCAAAGTCGATGCATACGAAAAAGGAAGCTGACTCGGGATACTCCATTTCTCCGTAACAATCCCCTTGAAATTGGCAGCCTTCTCAGACGTCGCCATGTCCAAAAAACCAAGAATCGACCAAATCAAGGTGATCACGAAGACAAGCACCATGATCCCAGCGCTGGTCAACAGCGATCGCACCATGTTGCGACGCAAGTTCTTAAGAATCAACATAAAGAATTTCATGATTGGTATCCTATCCCGCTTCGTAAAGGGATTCGTCTGGCTGATCGACGAGTCGACCTTTGTCCAAATGCTGAATGCGATCAGCGCGACGAGCGGCCCGAAGATCGTGCGTCACCATCAAGATCGTCTTGTTCAAGGAACGCTGCAATGTTCCCAAGAGATCCAAAATCTCATGCGCCGACTTGGCATCCAAATCACCAGTGGGTTCGTCGGCCACGATCAAGGTTGGATCGGTGACAATCGCCCTGGCAATGCCAACCCGTTGTTGTTGCCCACCGGAAAGCTGACTGGGCAAGTGCGAGTTGCGATCCTTGAGCCCAACCAATTCCAAGGCCGTCATGGCTTGTTCGCGTCGCTTCTTGGCGCTCAATGGCAAAAGCAACAACGGCAACTCGACATTTTCGTATGCAGAAAGGACGGGCAGCAGGTGGTAGAACTGGAATACGAAACCGACATGCTCATTCCGCCATCGAGCCAATTGTGATTCGTTCATGGTCGATACACATCGATCGCCAACCCAAATCTCCCCTTCACTGGGCGTGTCCAATCCTGCGATCAGATTGAGAAGCGTCGTCTTGCCGGAACCGCTCGGTCCCATCAACGCCAAAAACTGACCTTCCGGCACGTTGAGGTCCAAATCGTTAAGCACATTGACTCGCTCCGATCCTCGCTTGAAATATCTAGAAACGTGCGAAACACGAACAATGGGTTTTGCGGTCACTCGTCTTGTACCTTGAATTTGAAATGAGGATTTGTTGGCCAACACTCTAGGTCAACCAATTGGACTCGAACTAGGGCGCGGAGGCGCTAAAAAACGTGACGATCGCGCTCATCTCAGGTTTGAGATAGATTCCTTGCTCTTCGTCTGGGACCTTTACGGCGACTCGTACTGGAACAGCTCCCTTGGCCCGATCGGCAATCGGCATCAATCGTGAAACGGTCCCTTTGTAAACTCGTTTCGGAAACGCTTCCGATCGGACTTCGCAATTTTGATTGACGAAGATCTTGGAAACATCCCGTTCTTGGATATTTAAATCGATCTCCAAGTCGGAGAGATCAGCGATATCACAAACACTCGTTGATCCGCTAAATGCGACTGGGTTCACCAAGTTACCTTGCTCAGCATTCTTTTTCAAAATCGTGCCTGAGATGGGAGCACGGAGGGTGCAATTATCCAAACGCCACAGGGACTTAGTCAAATTCGCCTCCGCTTGAATCACAGCTGCTTCCGCCATGGCGATGCGTTCCTTGCGTGGTCCCTCTTTCATCATGTCGAGCGATTGTCGAAGCTTATCAACCCGTTTTCGCGTGCTGTAAAAACTGCTTTGCGATTGTTCGAATTCGGTCATCGACACGGAGTTCGTTTTGAGCGCTTCTTTGAGCCGCTTAAACTGCGATTCCAATTGCGATACGACTTCTTCTTGCTCCTGAAGATCAGCGGTTGCACCCGCGATTTCTTGAGGCCGCGCACCTTTTTGCAATTCAGCCAATTCTGCTTTGTTTCGCATCAACGTGCCGCGTGTCTGCTCCGCGTCGGCTTCGTACTCCGTCCGTTCTACTTCGGCCAGCACGTCTCCTTTCACAACACGACGCCCCTCCTCAATATTGAGGCTGATGATGCGGCCGCTAACTTGTGGACTTACCAAAACCTGATGCTTGGCAATAACGTATCCGCGAGATTCGAGCGCGATCGGATTGAACGAAGCGGGCTTTTCCGAACTGGCCGCAGGGGACGAAACAGCGGCATCCGATGTAGATACTACTTTTTCTTGTTTCGGCTGCGATGCCGTTGCGGTGGGTGGGCTGGAAGTTGCCCCTTGTGACTCAGCTACTGGTCTGGCAATCCCAATCGACGACATCAAACGGTCATCTCGGTATGCCAACCAAGCACAAACACCGGCCAAGAGCAAAGTAAGTATCCAAGGCAGCGGACGGCTTGATGGTTGGCTATCCAGTCGGTCCGATTTCGCAATTTTCAAGGACCGAACGCGATCATCCAACGATGAAGTGTTTTGAGAACTCAAAGAAATTCCAATCCTCAGGCAAGGTACATCAGACGAAATCAGCGAATATTATAGTGCAACGCTGACTGCGGTGATATACGTCTCGGGAGCCGAATTGGACGCGTAGAAATCTGGTTTATCCACCGTTCCCAGGTTTTCTCGCGATCGGGTAGGAAGGTTACGCCTCAATGGGCTTGGAGGCCGTCTCGCTTTGTTGAGAAAATGTGTTTAGCCGTGTAACGGTGTAACGGCGATAGTTCGTAGCTGCGGGGCTCGTTCCGCAGTTAATTTCCGAAATTGTAAGTAGAGCCGTGAAACGCCCTACGGCTACTTAGTGTCGCCGCTATCGCGGCTAAGAAACGAAATGGCCATCGCTTAAGCACTGGTTCCCATGCTCCAGCCTGGGAACGAGCAAAAAAATCAAAACGTGTTGATTTTGCGTATTCGGCCTAAACCAGTCCTGTGAGTGCCCCGTCGGCGCAATGATTTGGGTTGCCAAAGGATTTTTCAGGATACCCCATCGCTTCGCAGAAACTCATTAGCAGCCGATTGTGGGAAACTTTCTTGAAATCCATCGCCTGGCCCATCTTGAAGCCTAAACCGCCACCCACCAGAACGAACGGAATATTATCCCGAGTATGCGAATTCCCCTTGCCTAATTCGTTCGTCCATACGAGAGTCGTGTTGTCCAACATCGAACCCCCACCGCCCGGTTCTGGTGTTTCCGCCAAGCGTTTCGCTAGATAGGCGACTTGTTCGCAGTACCATGTATTGATTTTGATCAATTTTTCATAAGCCGCTTCGTTGGAGTCTGGCTCGTGCGAGAGATGATGGTGCCCCTCTTCGATGCCGAGCCATTTCATTTTGGGCTCGCCAACGCTATTGGTGATTTGAAACGTCGCGATTCGGGCAAAATCCGCCGCGAAACTGTTCACCATCAAATCCATCTGCATGCGGGTGATTTGAGGTATGTTGTCGTTCTTCTCTTCGATATTTGCAGCCAACTTGGGGACCGCGTGGCCAACGTCTCCCTTTCGCGATTGCAATTCGATTTCGGACTTGAGCTCCTTTTCGATTTCGCGAACCATACTGACGTGATCTTGCAACATCCGTCGATCTTCCACACTTAGCAACTGTTCGACTTTGCGGAAGTCATCGGTCAAGTCATCGAGGACGCTGGCAAGCAATGCACGGTTTTTCGTTTGGCCGTAGAGTTTGTCAAACATTTGATAAGGATTGTCGATAGGAGCGACTGGCTGATTTGGGCCGGCGTAAGACATGCGGGTCCAAGTGTCAGCTCGCTCAGGCACCATGACACCAAACTCGAGCGAACCGAAACGTGTTTGCGTATTCGGGTTGGCCTGCAGTTTGTTCTTTAGGTGCTGGTCGACCGAGATACCTTTCGACCAACCAGCCGGAGTATCCGAGCCTCCTTGGACATCTCCAGGAAACAACTCGATCCCGGTCAACAAGCAGCCGATGCCTCGCATGTGCCCGTCGCCATCACCCTTGATGTGATTGCAGACACCGTGCAAGGTCATCACCTGACTCTTGAAATCGGCCAACGGATTCAAAATCCGTTTCAGTTCAAAATCGGTTCCCGTTTTTTCTGGCCAGAAGTGATCCGGGATGACTCCGTTTGGACTGAAAATAAATACGATTCTTTGTTTGCGTTCCTTGGTCGCAGCGGCCCAGCCCAAGCTCGGGAGACTGAGAACGAAGTTCGCTGCCGCAGCACTAACGCCGGTCTTAAGTAAAAACTCGCGTCGGGAAACAAAAGAATGCATGGATAATCCCTATCTAGTTATCGAAGGGTCGCGAGTCGCTGCGATAACAGCGATCTCTGCGATCAGTTCGTTCATATTGAAATTGCTTTTTCGAAACCCGTCAGTCAACTCGTCCAATGTATTGGGGCCGAACGCTGCCGGGGGCTGCTTTACAAAATGATGGAATGCTCTCGTGACAAAAGCTCGATGGGCATCGTCGCTTCCAACAATATACTCGACCAGTTCCCTTGGGCCACTGAAGGAAACTTCCTTGCCGCTACGATCAAGGTAACTTCCAACAGGATTGACCGGCTTTGCCTTTTCTTGCCCGCGAAACTTACCCACAGCATCAAAGTTTTCCAATGCAAATCCTAACCCATTGATCTTCGTATGGCAAACTTGGCAGTTATCCGGACTGGTCTGCAAAGCCACCCGTTCTCGGGTTGTCAAATCGGGATGAAGATCCGGGCTGAGAGGCGAAAACGCTTCGTTGGGCACCCTCAATATGCGGCCAAACACATTTCGAATCAAAAATACGCCGCGATGGATCGGCGAAGTCGAATCATGGTACGACATTCCACTCATCAAATACGGGTGGGTGAGAACGCCAAAACGGTTTTGTGGATCACTAACCGAACGCCGCACACGCGGGATCGGGTTATCGGCTGGAGCGCCTTTGATCGGTTCGGCAGGTTCCATTGGCAACGGCTTCCAGGCCTCGCCATAGTAGGCAGCCAATCGATCCGTCGTCATCGACCAATCTGCCAAAAACAACTGTCGGAAGTCGCTTGATTCGCTTTGAACCACTTCGTCGAGGAACCCATCGAGCGAATCCCGTAGGTCGCCAACGATTCCAGCATCGAAGCCAGCATATAGGCTTTCATTCTTAGTGATCTCATTGAATCGCTTGACGTTCAGCCACTCATGCAGCATGTCTCGCAACTTGGCACGCGTTCGATAGTCTTTAACAAATTCGCGAGCAATGCCGTGCACCGCATTCGGATCCTCCAATTCCTTTGCACGAATCTTTTTGATGAGCCAATCGTCGGATGGCAATGAATCAAATAGTGTTAATGTGAGTCGATTCAGATGACGAGCGGATAGCGATTGCCCTTGGTCTGCCAATGGGTACAAAAATCTCGGCGACTTGAGTGAAACCAACAAGGAACGTTGAATCGCTTCGATGTCGTCCTCGGTAGAGTCCACTTGATGATCGACATACCTCGTTTTGAGTTCGTCGTCGAGTGGAGCTCGAAAGGCGGTCGATACAATCTCGGATAGAAAAGCTCGGAGTTGGGCTCGATTTTCGTCGGGATCGTTTTTGTGTTTTCGACGATAGTCGGGCCACAATTCTTCGGCGGCAGCTTGCGAGAATTCTACTGCCGCAGCTGTAGTGGATTCGTCCCACTGGCGATTGATGGCGACGCCTCGTTCAAAACCATAGCTTCGATCATCTGGCGGCAAGTCACATCCCAGCGAAAATGTCGGGGGCGCCCATTCCTGAATGAAATTCTTGGCTGGGATAATCTGTTCCGTCCCGTTCGGTGGAACCCAGGAAATGGAAACACTTGCTGGTGGCTTTTCCGTCTTGCGTTCACGTTGAATGAAATCAATTTTAAAGGGATACACGCGACCTGCCGTCAACATGACGGTGCTTCGGAACTCGACTTTGTCCCCCGACTGAACGTGATTATTGATGAGCTGCCGTCCGATTTTGCCGAAGTCCATTACAAACGAGCAAGTGCTACGAACAATGATTTCATGTCGGCCCGTGGCATTGGCGAGGATGCCTCCTTCCCAAAAGATATAGAACGCCTTGGGATCGATTCCTTCACCGGGCGCGTCATGCCCGAAATCGAAGCGGATCACGGGATCGATGCGCTCGATCTTTTTGTTTTCTTTTTTGAATCGAGGGCCATCAAAGTAAATCGCCTTGACACCGCGTTTGTCGGTCGGCTTGGGTGTGCCATGAAAGTGCGCGTACAAATCAGCAAGACTTTGTCGCAACTGAGGGCCAGTCAATCGAGCCAAACCAACTCGAGGTGGACGATTTCGCGCTTGCGCAGAATCGCTATAGAATTGATCAAACACATAAGCTGCAACAGCTTCGGCATCGCCTCCGACGCAAGACCCAGGATCGTCCTCAGGCATGGTCTCCGCGATCTGCTTTTCAAGCTCCTTGCGACTCGCGTCACCGACGAGCGGCTCAGCGTATTCCTTGGTGCCCCCCTCTCCCTTAGCTCCGTGACACGATGCGCACTTGGCCTGATAGATTAACGCCCCTCTGTCTTTGAGTTCGTCCGCGCGGGCCCGGCTCGTCCATTCCGGACAAATTGAGCTCAGTACAAGCAAAAAGGCGAAACGAAGTTGAATGGAAGCCATTGGCCGTGGTGGAAAGGTTTGAGTTGCAAACTCGGGGGTGGGGGAGTTCGGTTTGTTTTGGGAAACCTGAACCGAGCTCGTAGGAGGTGGGAATCTAGACCCGGAGGTTTTCGACCATTGTATTGTACCTAATCGGCAACAAAGGCAAGCCAAACCAAGCCTTTTTCTACCGGTAGCTGGTTTCGTGAGAAACCAGCGATTAAGAGCGAGCATCTGCAGCTGGTTTCGTGAGAAACCAGTGTTCAAGAACCATTGTGTTGCGTCTGGTTTCTCACGAAACCAGCTACTTTATTCGCGAAATTCGCGAAAATGCTTCGCATCGTTGCATGCTAACCAGCGCCCGCGGCTCAGTATGAAAGTGCCTCTTTACGCCAAATCGCCAATCGGCTTTCCTCGGTAACACAAACGAAAGCCAGCTTTCCGCAAAGTCCAAAAGACCAATATCGGCGATAGGCTTAAGACGATTCCGCCAGCGGCAGAGCTGATGAAAGCCTCCTTCAGTTTCAAGTCTCTAGAGTCGCATTGAAAAATAGGATCGTTAAAAGGCAAAAGGCAGGCGATCATCATCCAACCTGCGGAATGCGCTGCAATCAAACCAAAAGCGGAAAACACCCGAAGCAGTCCAGAGAACTTTCTGGAGCCAAGAGCCCATTGAATATAGGCAAAGGCCCATGTCAGATAAAACGTCCCAGCCAGGATTAACACATTTCTCGCGAACAACAGGTTGTTTTCCGTGTTCTTGACAAGTGCAGCAGCCGTCACGCCTCTGCTCTGCATGGTTTTGGCAATGATCGCCATAACAAATGCAACCAGAACAAAGGCCATCAGATAAGTTCGAGTGGTAACGATTGGTTGTGATTCCAATTGGTCCTCAGGCGCGAGAAGCGTCAGACTGGACGACTTGCATGGTACCCACCCCAAAAGGATCATTGGAAGCACTACGCAAATACAAAATGGAAGAGCTAAAATCGCACCACCGGGTATGGACATCACTACAAATTCAAGCCCTATCCCTGCCCCTGCGTCGCAAAATTGAAGGTAGATACCGAAAACGAAAGCGATAAAGATAAACAGCATGACGCAAATGAATGTTGCCGTAACAAACCGAAGAACCCCATCGCCAGGGTTGAGCAAAACCCAAACGGAAACCGAAGCAGATAACCCTAGCAGAAAGTAGAAACTGAAAGCAAAGTAGTCGGAAGAAAATTGCGACCAAACGTTCCAACCGACCAGGCAAAAGAAAACGTGTAAGCAAATGAGTCTACGCGGACAATGGAACGATTGCGATTCGGTTTCTAATCGCGATGGCATGATATTTCCTACCAATATCGTTCTACCACAACATGACCAGGAGCAGACTTCTTGTGTCGCAACATGCCGCGATCCTTTAACAAGGCTTCGACGTCGTCCAGCATCTGAGGATTGCCGCACATCATGACCACGCAATTCGACGGTGCCATCGCATTTTCGGCTTTCGATTCCAAGGAGCCGTTTTCAATGGCCGTCGTGATTCGTCCGGAGATGGCACCTTGCAACTCTGCCCGCGAAACGACTGGAATAAAATGAAATCGTTTGCCATACGCTTCCTTAATCTGGCTCAGTTCTTCCAGGTAAGCCAAATCGGTAGCGTAGCGAACACCATGAACCAAGACCACGTTCTTATGTCGCTCCCAGATAGTCTTCTCGCGCATCATCGCGATGTAAGGAGCCA
The DNA here is from genome assembly GCA_031424235.1 of Pirellula sp. GTDB lineage: Bacteria > Planctomycetota > Planctomycetia > Pirellulales > Pirellulaceae > JBKCUI01. The sequence continues at coordinate 28,488 of JANPHB010000224.1, read as the reverse complement.
ATCCGGTGCCAGTCGCGAGCAGCCAAATCGTTTCCGCTTCGGGGGTGTGCGAAAGCGTGAATCCCCCCGTTGCCTTGGCCGACACGTCGATCGACGCCCCTACCTCAAGCGACCAAAGTCGTGGCGTCAATTCGCCGCCATCGACCCGGACGATGAAGAAATCGAGGGTATCGGAATGCGGCGAAGCGACTGAGTAAGGGCGATGCAGGTGCTTTTCGGGTATTTCCATTCCCACCTGGAGAAACTGTCCCGACTCAAAAGGTGAAACACCTGGGCAATGAATGGATAGCGTGAACAGGCCATCGGACCAAACATGCTTTCGTGCAATTTTGCCAGATATCCACTGGAGAGCCATAACCCAAGGTTCCTTGCGGGAGTGACGGGAGAGAGGAGTCGACGGATCGATATGTCTATCGTATCGCTTTCAGAGGGGGGCTTGGGGGCGAATCGGCGTCCAAAAAGTTTTTGCAAGAAAATTTTGCCGTCAAAAACGCTTTGACCAGACGTGTCCAAGGTCTGGCGATCATGGAAGCAACCGAATCGGATTTGGCGAGTGCCAAGTACGTCGAACGCAACCCGTGAACTCGCGAGAACTGGATTATGGCGACTGTGACATCTCCAACGACTACCCAATATGTTCAGCAAGCTTTCAACTGGGACGAACTCGAATCGAAACCCGTGATGGGCAAGGCGTCTGCCTGCGATAGCTCCACCGCCGTCACAACCCGTTCGGAACGCAGCACTCGCCCGATGACCGTTCCAACGTACTCGACGAGCACCTCGACCAGACGTGGACGGTGCGAACATGTCGGCGGCATCCTGGCAACGGTTCTAGAACGCTACGGAATCGGTATCGATGAGCTCATCGCCGAAATCGACGGTTTAAAGTAGGAAAGTTGGCACGATTCTTTAGGTGAAAAGAACAAGTTAGCCGATGGGCTAACGCCCACCGGTAAATCTCATGACGAAGTGCTTAGCAGACAAGCATAGAATAAACGGGACTACCCACCGATTTGATACATGGCTCGTTCAGGCTGCTTGAAATCGCACGAAGAAATTCCATGCGATGCGTATTTACTTTTGATGCAGCTTGCTGCGATGTCGTAAATGACTTGATCGCTACCCCCCGTTTCACATGCCGCTTTCAAGTCCCACTCTTCGCGGCCGAAAAGGCAGTTACGCAGCTTCCCGTCTGCTGTCAATCGAATACGATTACAAGACTTGCAAAAAGGTTGCGATACCGGATCGATGAACCCAACTCCCCCGCAACCATCTGCGAAACCGAAATCCGTTGCTGGTTGCGCGGGATCGAGTCGGGAAATCGGTGTTAAGGGACCAAAATGGGATTCCAGGTGCAAACGCAATTCATTGCCATTGACGACCTGATCTTGGCTCCAATGCCGATCCGCGTCGAGTGGCATGAATTCAATGAACCGAATAAAAAGATTTCGCTGCCTTGCGAATTCAACCAAAGGTACACAATCCTGCAAATTGATTTCGCGGAGCACTAGTGCGTTCAGCCTCACTTTCAAGTTGCTCGAAACAGCCGCATCGATTCCCGCTAGCACTTGATCGAGGCCGTCACGCCTCGATATTTCTTTGAACGCGCTTTCTCGCAATGTGTCCAACGAAATGTTGACGTGCGTCAAACCAGCTTTCTCCAGCGAAGCGATCTTGTCGGCCAAGAGCATCGCATTGGTGGTCATGGCGATCTGCCGCAAGCCTTGGATGACAGCAAGCTGCTCAATAAGCTTCTCAAGATTTGGACGCATCAGCGGTTCGCCGCCAGTTAGTCTTATCTTGTGCACGCCAGCTCTGGCAAAGACAGACACGATTCGGGCAATCGAATCATATTTTAAAAGGCGATGTTGAGGCAAGAAGCCAAGCACGGTTTCAGGCATGCAATATCGACAGCGAATATTGCAGGCGTCCGTAACGCTGATACGAAGTGACTCGTGAACTCGACCAAAGGAATCAACGAGTGGGGGCAGCAATTGGGACTGATTTTGGGTTTGTGCAATTTGGGCGGCTGGCGTCATGGTTTCACATTCGGGTGAATCCATTTGGGTGGCTGAGCAGCGAACCACTCTTTCTTCCAAATCGGAACTTGCTTCTTGAGTTCATCGATCAACCATTTGCCGGCTTCGAACGCTTCGGAGCGATGGGGAGTACTCACGATTACCGCGACGCTCGGCTCCTTGACCTCGACTCGCCCCAGTCGGTGAACCAAGGCGATGGTTCGAATCGGCCATCGCTGGCAAGCAATTTGTTCGAGCTCAGACAGCTTGGCTAACGCCATTTCGCGGTATCCCTCGTATTCCAAATAGGCTGTTTCGGTCCGACCGGTCTCTGCGTTTCCGGTCCACCGCCGAGTTGATCCCAAAAACAAAACGGTTGCGCCGCATTCGTCATTGGTCGATTCAGCCAAGAGTTTTTCGATAGGGATTGGGCCGTCGACTAATTCGACCATGTCGAGATTGATTTTCCTGATGGATACAAAAGCACCGAACGCGGTTTTGGCGAAAACTCGCCAAGGCGGATCACTCATAGTTTAGTCGAATCCGCTGAACATGTCATTTGCAAACCGTGGGGCACACCTGCCGAGTGCTTTTGAGGGTGACGCAACCGCTATAAATATGTCTCGAACGAGTTTACCCATTGAATTCGTTACTAGGGGAGGGTGAGGCTCCTGCCGAACCTTAGCGTCGAAAGCTCGGCAGGAGCCTCGCTCTCCCGAATTTCGAACTCGTTCCCTGGCTCCGCCTGGGAACGCAATGCATCGGAGGCTCCCGCCTCCTGAGTCACAAAAACGTGAGGCGGAGCCTCGAAAGCAGTGCGTTCCAAGGCAGAGCCCTGGAACGAGAGGGAATCACTAGCTTGCGCGTCGTGCTAGGTAAATCGGAACCCGACACTCGCCTTAAAGACTGGAATCGGGCAGTGAATTTAGCATTGATTTTGAACAAACAGCGATCGGCCAGCGGGAAATGGACTGAATGGCAATCGCTTCCGCCAAGGTCGGCACAAAAACAATTGCCTTGGAGCACGGTATGGGATTGAGACGAACATCCCCTGCGATCCGCCACTCCTGTTCATGTCGCCAATCAATCGCCCCCTCCTCATTGGAAACAACCTGACAAAAGGATAATTCATCCTCACTTTTTTTCTTTGCAGCATCCCGGTCGATATAATCGACTTGCTTTGCGCCTTGGCTTTGAAGCCACTCTCGATGGATCATGATCCCGTATGGTTCCCAGTCCCAGCGTGCGAGGTGCGATTGAAATCGCCGCATCGATAACAGGACGCTGAGATCCTTCGAGGCAAAGCAGACGGTATGCTTGTTTCCGCGACGAAAAGAATTCGTTGCGATCAAGCGTTGCTGTGTTAGGATTCTTTGCAAAGTAAGGAACGCGGTAGGTTGCTCATCCCACGGATGCTGCAATAGCTCATCATGAAACTGCGGCAACGATTGATCTGGCCATGGCCCTCGCCTTGCACGAGTGCAGTGAACCAGGAAGCTCGCAACAGTCGAACCCAACAATCGAATCGGAAATATAGGTTGGTAGCTCGAGCGAGAAGGCAATGGTTGCGACGTCCGACACCCGCCTTGCGTTTCTTGCCGCTCTGTAAATGGCGCAGTAGACTGGGGCGGTTTCGTATTGAGCCAGCCTATGGCCCCACGATCTAACCATTCAATGGACTGACTAAGTACCCCCGTGGACTTGTGCGTTGTTGGAAGCGAAAGAGAAAGATAGGTGGTGCCTGCTGGAATCGCCTGACAACTCAAGCGTCTTTCCAATAGCGTTGCAATTTTGCCACCTGAACGCAACGCGACCACGAACAGACGATTTGACAAAAAAACGATGGCAATGTCCTGCGCCGGAATCTTAGTATCTGCCTGTGAGCGTTCCACAGACAACTCAAGCACACCACAATCCCAATCATCTTTCTCTGTACCGGCAGGATGATTTACCAATTCATCTTTCGAACGATAACTTTCCTGCAAAGCCGTCAGGCCTAAAATCCGATAAGGGACTTGAAGACGCTTGCAAGCGTGAACGACGACGTCGGCGTATGGCGTTTCCCCCGCGACAAGTATCCCCCAGTCCTGTCTATGGGCCAGTTGCAAGGCTGAATGAAGCGAGTCTTGCCAATCCTGATGAGCGAATCCATTTTTGCTATCGTGCGATGAGACAATCCCAAGCCATTCCGAGGGCGCAAATCTTCGTGTCGTTTTACGAACAGCAAAAGTACATTTCCCAAGTGGTGCAGGAAGAATACTAGACCAGGGAACTGGAAACTGGTCGATTGCGGTATGAGTCGCGGGGAGTCGCTTCATTCGGGCTGCCTGGCTAATGTGCACACCTCAATATAGACACAACCAACAAAAGTAGCAGGCACGCTCCGTCGTGCCGTCCGCTGGAGTGAATTAACAATGATTCCTGGTGAACGGCACATGGAATGCGATTACTACTTTGACTTTTGTCGGCTGCGTCAATATAGCAAATCCCTTTGGTGCAAACTTCGTCGCTAACAAAACGAAAAACGGCCGCGATAATGAATCGCAGCCGTCAAAAGATTCACGCACCAAGCGTCGAATCAGTAGTATTTTGTAGTCGCTTCAACGTGGAAGCTTAGTTGCATCCGCAGCTTGGAGCTGGAGCTTCGCAACCGCAGCTTGGAGCAGCTTCGCAGCAGCTCTTCTTAGCGAACTTGCCCTTGAGGCTAGCAAACATGTCTTTGATGCAGTGCTTGCGAGCTGGTTTGCAGCATGTTGGAGCTTCGCAACCACAGCTTGGAGCTGCTTCGCATCCGCAGCTTGGTGCTGGTGCTGCACATGGAGCTGGTGCTGCACATGGTGCTGGAGCTGCACATGGTGCTGGAGCTGCACATCCGCAGCTAGGTGCTGGAGCTTCGCAACCGCAGCTTGGTGCTGGTTCGCAGCAGCTCTTCTTGCAACTCATTTTGCTCATCAATCCCTTGATTTTGCAGCCGAGGTTCAGCTTTGGTCGGCAAACAGGTGCTGGTTCGCAGCATGTTGGTGCAGGTGCTTCGCAGCAAACTGGTGCTGGCTCACAACAAGCGTTCTTCTTACAGAACAAACCAGCCGAAGCGCTCGAGGACGAGAAGGCGGCAACAACAACAACGCTCAAAGTAATGATCAATCGACGCATTTTACTAACTCCAAAACAAAAGTTTTAATAAACCGCGCCGTTAACTGCCTGGCTGTCATGCCTATACGAGACATGATCCAGTGCCACCATTCCTTGATGGCGGTTGACGCGAAATCTGTTACACACAGCGTTCATTCCGAATTCGGAAAAGCCAACTCAGACGAACCATTTTGCCAAAAAGAAATTGCTTAACACCCGTTTTGATTCGGAAAATACCGAATGTGCGGAATGTGCCACACGTCTCGGATTTCAAGTCAATCTAATTGGAAAAGTTGCTTTCCCATCAAACGGGGGGAAGGGGGCTTAAAGGGACGCCGTCTCCGTATGTTGAACAAGTACGATTAGCCGTGTAACGGTGTAACGGCGACAGTTCGTAGCTGCGGGGCTCGCCCCGCAGACACATTCAGAAATCGAATACAAGAGCCGTGAAACGGCGACACTACATCGTGACGCCGTTTCACGGCTCTTGTATTGATCGTGCCTAAAGACCGAGGGGCAAGCCCCTCGGCTACGAACTGTCGCCGCTATCGCGGCTAAGAAACTAAGCGATCGAGGCTTACCAGAAATCCCAAGGTTCAAAAGCGAAACGCCCCCAAGCCCCACTGCACCTCAGGCTAATTTTTGTCAACTGAATCCTACTCCGATTCCTCCGCTTCGCTCGCTTCCTTTTCAAGCAGCCGATAACTCTGCAAACAAGTTTCAATTGCCGTTCGGAGCCGTTCTTGCGTCTGCGTTTGTTGACTCGCATTCTCTAGCAACGGTCGCAATCCATCGTACAACAACTGAAACTGACTCCGAATCAGCTCGGTCATGACCCGTGGCACCGAGTGCTGCACCACCACCCTCGGATCGACGGGAGGTTTCGCTGCCTCTGAAATCCTCTGGCTCGTTGCTGCTAGCAATGCATTTTGAATCGCATCCAGCCCATCCCGCAAGCTCATGATCGAACCCAACACTTGGGCAGTCGAATCCTCGCCTGAAAGCCCTTTCAACTTGGTCTTCTGCGCAAACGTCGACTTGATCGCATTCCATCGCCGCTGCTCTTCCGCAGTAAGTAATCCGAGCAACTCCTTGAACTTAAGCATGTTCGACTCGCCATCGCGCGATAGCGTTTGCGAATCCTGCTGGTAGCTCGAAAGGATCAGTGTCTGCAACTCCGCATCGTTCATGACCGACACTACCTTTTCAGCGATCCGATTCATGTTTCGATAGCTCCCCTGCAGCTTAAACGGCGGTTCCGTTCGGTAGTCATCTGACTGCGACGCGCTCCGAATGTATTCGCGATTCATGGTCAAAACCACATCTCGAACCCGATTGAGCTTCGTCAGTACCGACATCATTTCTTGCACGTTGTCGGGTGAAAGATTGCTTTCCAGCGAAAGCCCCTCGGTCGTCCCCCTCGCTGCTGCTGCGATCACGGCTCGCTGGTCGGAATTGGAACACCGCGACAACGGCTGCAAGACTGAATTGTTGGTCAAGCAGTTCTCAAGGTACGACAACTCAAACGCCTCGCGGCTATCGCCGATGATCTCGCCCAAGTTATAAACGTCTGCTCGATTGGCAAGCATATCTGGAATCTGAAATCGTTCGCCGCTCTCGTTGTAGGGATTGCCTGCCATGACAACCGCAAACTTACGGCCTCGCAAATCATAGTTCTTGGACTGCCCATTCCAAACACCTTCGATGCGGCGCGTCGCATCGCAAAGCGGAATAAACTTCTGCAGCAGCTCCACATTGCAATGCTGAATGTCGTCCAGATACAGCATCGTATTGTCCCCCATCTCCAACGCAAGATTGATGCGTTGCACTTCCTCCCGGGCCGCGGCATTGGTCGCTTCACTCGGGTCAAGCGATGTGACACCATGCCCAATTGCTGGGCCATTGACCTTCACGAAAACAAGCCCCAACCGATTGGCAACATACTCCATCAATGTCGTCTTGCCATAACCGGGTGGACTGATGAGCAACAGCAACCCCATTCGGTCCGTTCGTTTGTTATCCCCAAGTGCCCCCAATTGTTTGGCCATGTTGTCGCCAATGCGAGGCAAATACACTTGATCGATCAGCTGGTTTCGGACGAAACTGGTAAGCACCGTTGCCTTGAATTCGTGCGATCGAAGCCGTTTTTCCGCCAGTTCGATTTGCTTCTGCTTGGCCGACTGCAATGACTGCCACATCGGAACATGCCGATTTATATGGCGAGTAAGTCTTTGCTGGAACTCATGATATTGAAACGGCATCGCACCTTTCGAGATACGAGGATGATCGCCAGCGAGCGAAACAATGGAGCTCGGGATTGTGAACAAGGCAAGCTTATTCTCGAGAACGGTTCCTGCGGCGGGCGCGAGCTGTAGTTGCAGCACTACCTCTTCGCGATAACCCGTAGCAGGGTCAGCTGCGCCCTTTTCGAAGTTGGCAGAATAGTTCGCAATCAAACCGTCCGCGACGCGCTGTGCAAGATGCCACTGATCCATGGGACTTGAAAATGGCTTGTTTAACGACGCTACAATCGCTTGCCAGTTTCCATCGGGAATCGATCGCTTCATCGCTTGTACGATCTCAATCGCTTTAGGATGCATCGCGACGCTTCGATCCGCTGGCATTTGCTGAATCTGTGCCAGCAGATATCGAGCCGCTTCCGTTCGCGACAACCCCTTGAGCATTCCTTGATCGAATTGCTTGAGGAGTTTCACCAAACGAGCCAATCCAGCTCGGTTGTGCTCGGCGTTTTCAAGCAAAGCATCTATCCTGCCGAAAGCGACTAGCCAATCTTCGGTTGTGGTCCGGAGCTCGCTCGGCACCAATCGGTCCCAAACGTACCAAGCTAAGCTTCGCAATTTAGGAGAAAAGGCCAACAATCCCAAGGCCCGCTGGCATTCAAGGACTGCCGACAGAATACTCGTCGCGTCTGCATCGTGAACGCCTCTCGCATATCCCTCTTGATAACGGGTTTGCATGGCTTCACGAACCCAACTGATGCGCTGAGTTGATTCCATCGCGAGGATCGAACTTGCATTCAAGTGAGCCAATCCGCCATTCTGCCCAAGCTCTTGCGCTAGACAATAGGCGAGATACTCGCCGCGATAGACATCTGGCGATTCGCTTGCCAACGGCTGGTCCCAAATTTCCTTAGCCGCGTCCAAGGCTGGATCGTTTAGCGGTTCAAAGAATTGAGTGCCTGTCAAATGCAGGTTCAGCAGCCCATTGCGAACAACGGTCGTGAGTTCGATCGCATGATGATTGACGCTGAAGCTGTGTTGACCAAGCTTGATCGCTCGATTGCCGTCGCTGAGCAGCTCTCGTCTGTCTCGCTGTTGCCGAACGGAATCGTCAGCAATGGTTTTGAGTCGGGAAAGGACATCTTCACGCCGAACAGAATCGCCTAGCTCACGCAGTTGATCCGCGATGCTGCGAACCTTTTCAACCATCAGGTCCGACGCAAAATAGGAATTCAGCTCTGCCAGCTCGTCGATGCGAGCTGTCTTTGAGGCGATCCCAGCCAGGATTCGGTCTGCTGCCGCGACCAGGGAATTGGCCCGCCGTGTGCGGACTTCAACAAGCTGCTGCCGCTTGCTTTCAAACGTATCGCAAATGGCCTGTCGCTTCTCAGTCAGCCTCAGCAACAACGTCTCGGAGTCAGCATAGCGTCCCTCGAGTTCCTCGATCTGCATCAGCACTCGAGTCAAAGCCGTATCGACTTTGTCGGGCGCGTCTGCCGTGTCCAGTACCCCTGCAGTGGACTGGTCCAACAGCTTGGATTGCGACGCAAAGTCGGCTTCCATTTCGCTGGTTGTCAAATCGCGCAGCCGCATGCGTAATGTCGAACGGCTACGGTTTAGCTGCGACAAGCAATCACCGATCCCATCGATGATCGACGTACGTTGTGCCAAGTCATCGATCTTGAGCTGCGATACGGTCTCGATGAGGAGTTCCAGCGAACCGCCAATCTTCTCAAATTCAGCGTCAAGCTCCTTTCCTGTGGCCGAGGTGCTAATCGACGGAATCTTGTCAGCGTGCTCTGCGATCTGGGTATCGAAAGGTTTCAGCGACTCCGGTGAGAGCAAGAACTGAACGCATCGAACCCCCAAGCGATCGGAGGCTTCGACCAGTTGCGTCTCAAGCGATTCGACCGCTGGCAGCTCAATGTACTTGAGTTCCCGAAGCTGGATCGCTGCCCCGCGTTGCGTCCGAATGGCCGCAAGTTTCTCAACGAAGTTATCGATCTTCTCAAAGCGAGCTCGCTCGATGGACTTGAGTAACTCCTGGGTTTCGTTTTGCGACTTGGCAAGTGCCGACGAAGTTTCTTTGCGAGCCCGAACGACTTTTTCAAACTCGTCGACAGCAGCCGTGGCCGCGTCTCGGATCTTGAAAACCGGATCGGCAAGAACGAAAACTTCTTCGCGGTCCAACCAGAAATAGCCATCCAGAACATCCGTGGCCCGCTTGGCCAAGTCGGCATAAAGATCAGCATACGACTCATCTTTGTCGATCAGCGTCAGCAATTCCTGACACTCAGCCATTCCGCGTACGAGATCATGATTGCCAATTTTAAAGAGCAGCGAATCCGATTGCACTTGGGGCCGATAGTCGGGACCCGTGAAAGGGGTCTGCCAGACTTGCAAGGCATGATGCTTTTGCGGTGTATCGGTCGCCCGCATGCTGATCATCACGCCGTCATTGAGAAACGCTTGCCCATGGCATATCAATGGCGTATCGACTTCTTGACTAATCAAGTTGTATCGAAGCTGCAGATACGTCCCTGACTCAGCATGATAAAACAAGTAAAGAAAATCTTCGCCGTTGGGAGACTTGGTCATGCGATCTAAAGCAAGATCGGTTAGACCATGATCAAATAGTTTGGCGATGCCTGTTTGCAGGACAAAGCCATTTGGGAAAATGATGCCGTGATCGTTTGGGAGCAGCCCGCAAGCAGCCCCAAGGGCATCGAGTCGTTTCGCTTCCGATCGCTTTGTGCTGAAAACAAAATAGCGATAGTCCCGTTCTTGGTAAGGTTTGATTTTAAGCAGAATCAAATTGCCAAGAATGGCATAATAAGTTTCGGCATCGTCGAGAGTCTGGTCGGGGCTATCGACGGGTTCGCGATAAATGCCTAAACCGTCTTCGGTATTGTCCTCAACTTTGATGGTAAGGTCACCATGCACACACTCGACAAAGACTTTGTCTTCGATGGAAATGTGAGGGTGAACACCAGGGCGATGGCTTTCTCGCGTCGCTCGTTTCCACTGGAAGGCGTGCTGAGCTGGGACTCTTACTTCAGCTTCGCTGCGGCCATCAACATAGCGAAGCGACTTTCCCTCAATCGTCCACTTAAACGCTTTGAAGCTCGTCGTAGTCTTACCCGTTTGGAAGACCATGTAGAGCAAGGGACCGTTTTGGAAGAACCGCAAAAAGGTGGCGTTGCGATAATAGCGATAGAGCTCTTGGAAGTCGCGACGGAACGTATCACTGAGAAGCGGATCGAGCGATTCTTGGTGTGCGTGTTGGCCATCAAACCGGTAATAGGCGAATACATCGCTTGGCAGGATCTCCGTTTTGAGCCCAAACTGGACGTTGTAACCGAGCAGGATGTGTGAGTCGGTGGCGAAAAGGTCGCGAGGGATGCAGTTATGGTCGGTCGTGACGTGGGCGGTTGAGTTTAGTTTCGTCTGAATGCTACCGAAAACGGCTGCCCGTTCGGCGTGCAGTTTTCCGAAACGCAGTCGGAGATCGCTGGCGGCTTCGCGCAAGCGATTGCGAAGGACTTCGTAGGTCCCGGAGGCCAGGGCGGATTCGGTCATTAGGTTTTCAGACGTTGCATTCCCAGGAGCAATAGAACAAGGTTCCTATCTAATGGTAATTTGCCGAGAGCAAGTTGCCAGGAAAGGACACAATGATGTTCCAGGCTGGTTTTGCACCTAAACAGGGCTCCGTTTTCCAGAAATGACCAGATTCTTGGACAAGTTGCGGTTTTCTCCCACTCGCCCCGTTTCGGTCGTCGGGAGGGTGAGGCTCCTGCCGATGTAGGATGGGACCATTGTCCCGTCCATTAAACTAGTTCGGGACAATGGTCCCAAACTACTTCAACCGCATCCAGACCTCGGCGTAGACAGCTCGGCAGGAGCCTCGCTCTCCCAATTGGCTCGTTTGGCTCCCTAGCTGCGATTTTCCCTGTTCGTTTCTCTACTCTATTGCCCCGCCACTTGCTCGCGAAATTGCTTCCAAGTAATCAATTTGATTTTTTGATCTTGCAGGAACACCAGCGTCTTTGGATCGGTAAAAATCGCTCGATCTTGATCGCGTCGCGGCGAGCTATCGGTAATTGCTCGCAGCTCTTCGTTGTCGTACCCGCAGTGAATAATCAACTGCGTCACGCCTGTTGGCGTTTTGGCGATTTCGTCGAAGTACTTCTGCTTGCGTTGTTCGGGAATACTTCCTCCGTAGAACTGTAAAAGGTTATCTAGCAACGGCAGCTTGCGCTCTGTCAACTTTGCTAACGATTTTTGAAACTGAGACGCTAGCGCTGGGTACTCTTTTTCCAATCCTGGAGGCACCCCTTTGAAAAATAGGATGGGCAAGTTGTATTCCAAGGCCAATTCGACATACACATCGACGATGTCGGGTCTGCAAAGTACCGCTCCCATGTGCGTATCGAGATGGCTCAAGGGAACGCCGAACTCCAGGGCTCGGTCGATCTGAGCCTTGAGCTCGATCTTGACATGTTCTGCTTTGGCGTGCGTTGCAACCTGTCCAACATTGCTCCAAAGGCAGCCAGTCGGGTCGACTAGGCTCGAGACGCTATCGCGCGAGGCAACAGGCCCCCAACGATAAAGCCCCCATTCGCAGTTCAAGGTCAAATGGATACCGAAGTCGAACTGCGGATGGGCTTTTGCGTAGACGGCAAACTCCTTGAACCAAGGGCACGGAACCATGATGCTCGCCGAGCTGACAATTCCGCTTTCGAGCCCCTCTTGTGTAGCCATGTTTACCGAGTGCGACATGCCTGCATCGTCTGAATGGATGATCAGGTAACGAGTCTGATCGTCTGAGATGGCTACTGCGCTTGTAATAATTAGAAACAACGTGGCTGTTGAGATTCTACGCATTAGATAGTTGGGCAGGGATAGCGATGGCATTGCAGAGACTCTGTATTGACTGCGAATTGAGGTATTCCGAGACTATTGTAGCCTTTGCCGGCTTTCCAGGGCGGGCGTAGATACGGTTCCTTAATTTGGGAGGGCGAGGCTCCTGCCGAGCCATTTACTCATTAAGCTCGGCAGGAGCCTCGCTCTCCCGTTGAATTTGCAAGCAATTCCAAAAAGGAAGTGAGACGGCCTCACATGCGAGTGAGGGTCAAGCCAAAAGTTTTTCAATCGCAGTTCCACCACCGCCGATCTTGAACGGGCGACCATTTGGTGCGAAGTACTCTTTCTTGGTATCAAGTCCAGCAGCTTTGGCGATCGTTGTATTGAAGTCAGCAATCGATACGCTATCGTCAGCTACAGATCTACCATCTTCATCTGAGGCCCCGTAGACTTGACCGCCTAGGATCCCGGCGCCAGCCAACACACAGGAGAAAACACCTGGATGGTGATCGCGGCCCGCGTTCTCATTGATCTTGGGTGTTCGGCCGAATTCCGTAGCTAAGACCACCATCGTTGTCGATAATAGCCCTTGTGTCTTGAGGTCTGTAAGCAAAGCGCTCATGCCGTGATCGAGGACTCCTGCTCGGTCTGGCAAGTCGGTGAAGATTTGTTGGTGCATATCCCATGGACCAAACTCGACCTCAACGAAGCGAACGCCCCCCTGAATCAATCGCCGAGCCAACAAGCAACCTTGTCCAAAACGATTCGAACCGTAGAGTTCTCGCATCTTTTCAGGCTCTTTGGAGATGTCGAAGGCTTCCAGTTCCTTGCTCCCCATCAGCCGTACCGCCTCTTTGTACATTTGGTTGTATGTGTCGACTTCTGTGCCTGAAAATTTTTCGCGAAAGTCGGCATCGATTCGATTCGCCAATGCCAGTCGGCGTTTGAAATTGGTGTCCGAAAGATAACTTGGCGATCTGATGTTCTCTAACCCTTTAGCTGGGTCACCGATCGGCACGGGTATCACCGCCGATTCGAGGAAGCCTGCGTTGGGATGCTCATTGCCATTGCCGATGAGAACGTTTCCGGGCAAGTCCTTGCTGATCTTTCCCATCGCATGTTGGAACCATGGGCCGAGACCGGGATGGCTGATGCTGTTCAATTTCTTGTACGCGGTTCGCATCAGATACGTCCCTTGTTCGTGATCGCCCGTTTCGGTGGTCAGCGACCGAACGACTGCAAGCTCTTCAAACATTCCGGACAAACGTGGCAGTGAATTGCCAAAGAGGACACCTGGCGTCTTGGTTTTGATGGCTTCGGTTTCTCCTTGAACGTCGCGACCCGGCTTCGGATCGAACGTATCGATATGGCTCATCGCACCTCGCATGGTCAGCAAAATCACCTGCTTGGCTTTTGTGCCTGGGGCTGCTGCGAAGACGTTGTTTTCCCAATTCGATAGAAATTTGACGCCGAGCAAACCTGCCGTTCCATTGATCAGCAGATTGCGTCTTGAAAGCAAAACATCGAATTTGTCGAGAGCGTCGTTTTTCATTTGAGGGAACCCAGTGCGAGCTTATTGGATGAAAATGAATTCACGAGTGTTGAGCAGCGACCAGATCAAATTGCCGAAACCTTGGCCCATCGTTTCCGCCGTCTTGACTTCGTTGACAGCAAATTCGCGATCGAGAAGCGATGGCTTATGCGACAACACGGAGATAAACACGATGTCAACGCCGTTGATGTTATTGGTCTTCATCACGTCATCGTAAATAACCGAACCGGGCTCGAGCAAAATGTGGGTGATAGGTCCGTTGAACATTGCGAGGATTTGCGGCACTGTTCCAACGGTGCGTCCGCCTTCGATGGTCTCGCGATCGCTTTGGCCGAACTGACGTAGAAAGTGCCCGAGTGGCACTGGAGTGGGGATCTCGCTCGCTCGGACCAAGAGTTGTCCTTTGTAGCCGCAAAGTTTTTGCAGGTCTCGATTGTACTTCGGCAGGAAGTACGTGGACTCATAACTGGCTGCAACTTTCTCAGCATCAGCCAGCTTCGCTTTGCTCAAATCCAAATCCACGACAGCGGAAATTTCTTTGGCCGTCGGGCGCTGGTATGCCCAAGGGTTGTAGGCAACGAGCGTTAAGAGCGAATCCCATAATTGCTCGGCCGTCATCCGATGCAGAATGGGCGAGGCGAATTGGTAGACTTCGGAGGATGATGGTTCGTGAATCATGGCCAGTTTTTGGTACGCTTTGGTGTTGGCGATGATGCGAACCAATTCGCGAATATCAAAATTCAGCCGAAGAACTTCATCGGTTAAGTGTTCGAGCAACTCTGGATTAGATGGTTTGTTGTCTGCACGAAAATCATCGACCGGTTCGACGATTCCAAGACCAAACATCTTTTGCCACATTCGATTGGCGATGTTTCTGGCGAACTGTCGGTCTTCGCGGCTGATCACCCAAGCGGCAAATTGTTCTCGCCTATCTGCTTTGGCTGCAGACGATGGCACGCTTCCCCACAAGACTTTGGGTTTAACGATATCGTTCGGCTTGGCATCCGAATAAGCGTAATCGTGAGGCAGCTTGAGATCGCGTTTGTTGTAACGTACGGCAAATTGATTGGCTCGAACGAGCTGTTGCAAGGCAGCGCTGGCTTTACCGTCGGGCGTCTTTTCGCGGGCTTCTTTGATCAGTTGGTTGACGGGGTTCCCTTTCTTGAATTCAGGATCACTCCCGTTGAGGCGTGTTCGAGTGCCGGTCGTGAAGGCAGCCAGCTCATAGAATTGGCGTTGGGTCCAGGAGTCAAACGGATGATCGTGGCACTGAGCGCAACCGATCTGTTTGCCGAGGAATACACGGACGGTATTGTCGACGTAGGGAAGCGGCATTCCGTCGTCGCGCATCTGGAAGCCGACAGCGGGGTTCTGCCAAATCTTGCCATCGGCCGTGAGCATCTCATGAACCCACTTGTCGTAGGGCTTGTTCTCGGCAATCTTTTCTTTCACATAGGCAAGGTACGGGTCTAAAACGATGTTGTTTTGTGGTCGTTCGCAGAGACGCAGCACGTCTGCCCAATAGTTGTAAAAGTGGCTTACGTAGTCCGGGCTTTCCAAAAGCGTATCGATCAAATCGACCCGTTTCTCTTTCGATCGGGATGTCAAAAATTTTGACGCTTCGTCGTAGGTAGGAATGCGACCACCGAGTTCCAGGTAGATGCGGCGAAGAAACTGGTCGTCGCGGAGCGAAGGCTGGCTTTTGATGCCATTTTTTTCCCAAGCTCGCTCCAAGATTTCGTCGATTTTGGTCGCTGCCTCCAAAACCGAATCGCGACGAGCGCGGTCGATGGGCGCGACCTTCATCGCAGGTTCCGTTGTTGGTTTTAGCACTGCAGTTGGCAGCTTGACCGGCGGAGGTTTCACAGGCGCCGCAGGCTTTTTCCCTGTAGGTTTCGGCTTGGTTTGCCCAAAGCTCTCGGACGGAATCGCAGCCCACGACACGATGGCAAGCAAAATCGCAAGAAAGCGGAATATCATTGGAATATCCAAATTTAGGAAAAGACCGGACGAGGAGTGTCAGAGCAGCGAAGCAATCCTACGGATTGTACTCAACTGTTGAATATCCATATTCTACCTTATGGTCTATTTCAGAGAGGCGTAGGCGGCTCTTTTTATTCACCATGACAACCAAATAAAAATGAATCTGCTCAAACGTTACCTTGATCGAACGCATGTATACACTTGTCTACTACGGCTAATACAAATCCTTTGCTATTTTAGACCACTTGTGTCGTGTCGCCAGCACTCAAGAGTTTAAGGGCGACGCGTTCGGAACAAATTTCACTGTACTGGACCCGACGTTCGCTTGTGCCCACTGTAGATTTCATTTCCAAGGTACTTTCATGACCAGACTTTTATCGGTGTTGATTCTGACTGCTATCACCTTAGCCAATGTGGCAGTTGCCGGGGTGGAGTTGCGTGAGTCGACCATCACTTCCGAATCGGAAAAAGTTCCAGCAGGGACGACAGTGACAGTCAACGTCGTTCTCAAAAACACGGGTGACAAGTTAGCGGACGGGACCGACGTGCGGATCAGGTTACCATTAGGCGGGTTTCTCGTGCGGATTGACGAACTGCCCGGGTTGAAACGAGACGACGAGGAGCGTGAGGTTTCAGCCAGGCTAGATATTCCCGCCGGCGAGGAGTACCGGTTCTCCTTCGATCTGCTTGCTTCTCGCACTAAGGTTGGAAAGGAACTCGCGTCGCATATCGAAGCCGTCTACCTTTTGGACCAGATTCGGTGGAACTCAGAATTCTCAACGAGGATCACCAACGCTCCGTCCAAAGCTGGTGTCGCCATCGGCGGTTTGAGATTTCATCCCGCAGCAGGCTGGTTGCTGGGATGGTTGGTCTGTTTCGGATTGATGTTCGTGTGGGTTCGTGCTCGTTTGCAATGGGTTAGAGAACATTCCAATTCCCATATGGTACCAGCCAGTGTTCGTCGAATGCCTGCGTTCGGGATCGTCGCGGTCGTGATGTTTCCGTTGGCGTTCTTGATGGCGCTGGGAGGGATGGCTTGGCGTGACTTGCAAACACTGACGAGCTGGAAGGAATCTCAAGCCACCATTCTGGACCGGCGAGAAGATGTAGAAGTCGGGAAATCCGAATGGTACAAGAATGGCCGCCGTAAACCATCCAGCGTCACTCGCACACCAGAATTCGCGTTGAAGTACCAAGCAGGCGACCGCGAAGTTATCTCATCCGGCTTTGTCACCGGACCGTCGATCCACTTAGGCCTTCAAATCCTTGGAAAATCGAAATATGACGAATGGGTTCCCGGCAAAACCATTCCCTGCTGGTACGATCCCTCCGACCCCGGCATCGTCGTCGTCCAACGCGGCTTCGGCGTAAAGTACCTCTTCTTCGGGCTGTTCTTCGGCCTAGTTCCTTTTGTGATTCTTTCGTTCGGATTTCGGCAGCTGCGAAAAGTAAGCGCTAGCATGCGACGATTGGAAGCGATAGAAATGGAGAGGTAGAATTGTAGCGAAACTCGTCAAGAGTTTCGGGCGTGTAGGCGATGCAGCCGAAAGTCTTGACGACTTTCGCTCCACACTTGGCGGTGTACTTCGACTTGACGCCAAGGTGATTAGTCTATTTGGATCCGGTCCCACGATAGCTCAAATCGGGCTAGATACTTGCGAAGCCGGTCGGCGTCGTTGGGCATTTGTTTTGTTAGCCGCGAGCTTGCAAACAGAATGCGGCCGGCCTCCGATAGCGACTTCGATCGCTTGCAGACACGAAGCACTTCTTGTAGCTGCACCCGATCGAAAAGGTCCAGCTGATCGATTTGCGATCGGCTTAATACATCCGAAAGAGAGCTGTCGCTTTTCGTTTCTTGGTCAGACACAGCCGTCTTTGTCCAGCCTTGCTTCAACCGCTCGATCTCATCGTTAACTTCGACAAGCGTGATTCGACCGGATTGAGCCAACGTGGCCATGCGGGTCACTGCGGCGCTAAGGTCGCGGAAGTTGCCACGCCAGGTCGCTTCGGCTGACATGGCAAACTCGAGAAAGCGCGTCTTGGCTTCTCTGTTGAGTGTCACTTTGGTCCCCTGAGAACGTTCCAACGCAACTAGCTCAAACTCGAGATTCGGTTCGATGTCCTCGCGACGATCGACAAGCCCAGGCAAGGCAAATGTCCATAGATCGATGCGTGCAAGTAGATCTTCGCGGAATTGGCCCGCAACAACGCCACTTTGCAAGCAACGATTGGTACCTGCAATCAATTGGAAATCACTAGACACTTCCCGGTCCGCACCAACCGGTAGGAAACGCTTTTCTTCGATCGCCCTCAACAACATGGCTTGCTGCTCAAGACCGAGCTCGGCGATCTCGTCTAGGAACAGTAAACCTCCGTTGGCTGCCAGCATAAGTCCATCGCGGGATGTCGAGGCGCCGGTAAAAGCCCCCTTGGTATGACCGAACAAAGCGGACATGGCAGAATCCCCGCGAAGCGTCGCGCAATTCACTTCAATCAATGGCCCCAGCAGCTGCTCTCGCCGGCGCTTCAGTTCGTAAATGCGACGAGCAAGCTGCGATTTTCCTGCACCCGTCGGACCGGTTAACAAGATCGGCGATCGACTCGCCATCGCCACGCGTTCGATCCGCTCAATCAACGCATTGAATGCAGGGTTGCGAGTCTTGATTCCCGACTTGAGGAAACTCAAGTCGTCCGCATGCTGGCTTGCAAATCGAGTTGCAATGGCATCATAACGAGAAAGGTCCAAGTCAATGATTCGATAAACCCCGGGCCAACTGTTTCGTGGCGACGGGGAAGTCTGAATAAGTTTGCCAGGCAAGTGCCTCGACTCAGCCAAAAGGAACAGGCAGATCTGATGAACGTGCGTGCCGGTGGAGATGTGGACAAGGTACTGCTCCTCATCGGTCCGAAAGGGATAGTTGCGAGCGAACTCGTAAAGCCCAGAAAACACGTGTTCGAAATCCCATGGGTCGCTCGTGTCGTGCGGGTGCAACCGAACGGTCGTCTCAGGAGAAACCGATTCGATATCTCCTGCGACCAACTCCGCAAGCTTGCTATCCCCGGACGAATGGAGCAAGTCGAATCGATCGATCACCAAATCTTCGTGTTGGCATAAACCAACGGACGGACGCCAATGATGCCAACGATCCGCATCTCGCCCGCTGTCCAGCTTGCTACCCAAAAATCCAATGACCACTGTTTTCAATTTGTGATCTTTGCTCATCGGTCGGCTTAAACGCTATTTATAACACAGGATAAAACCCTATCCTGGAGTATACCATGCAGCTGGGAGCGGATCAGCCTAAATGGCCAACCAATCGAAAAAAAGCAAGCCAAAACCCTACGCAGAAACAACTTAGGAATATTCTTAAAAAAGAATCGCGAACTCGGCACGACCCTTGCGTTACTTGTTCTTCGTAAATGATAAACTGCGGACCATCTCTTAACCTTCAACTCGCAAAACCAATCATGATTCCAACAGGCGAAGCGACAGCCATGCTGCCAACCGGCGGCAAGACCAAACCGATTACTGTCATCGGTACCGAAAAGATCCGCGATACGTTTGACGATATCTGCCTGCAGCAAGCGATCAACTCGCGACTTGCTCCAGGCGTGACCGATCTTATTCTCAATCCGGACGGACACTGCGGATACGGTGCCCCGATCGGTTGCGTCATGACTTCGCCAACTCATATTTACCCTGGACCTGTGGGAGTCGATATCAAATGCTCAATGAGCTTGCTGCAATTGGACTTGCCCGAAGAAGCGGTTCGATCACGAGAGATTCGTCGCAAGCTCATCAACGCGATTTGCGAACGCACTCCAACGGGTGCAGGCCGCGGCCAGCGCCACGCAGCGAAATCGCGCCAAGTCGATGAAAAGCTTGGAAAACAAGCGGTCATCGCGGGGGCTTCGGAATCGGTCTGCACACAACTGGGGATCCCACCTGAATGGGCAACTCGATGCGAAGACTCGTCCCATGTGGGCCACGATGAAACCCATGACGCCTTGGCTTCGCGACTCGATTGGCATTTGGTGAACGGTACGTTTCGCAAGTTCGCTGACAAGGCGACTCAACTCGGATCGTACGGGGGCGGAAACCATTTCGGCGAATGCGAAATTGTGCATGTCGAAGACAATGAGCGAGCCCGCAACGTGTCCAATGTTTTCGGGCTCAAGGACCGTCATATTGCGTTTTTGTCTCACTGCGGTTCCCGCGGGGTCGGTCACAACCTGGCCATGGGGCAGTTCAAGTCATTGCAAGGCAAGTTTGCGAAATGGGACATTCCGCTGCCAGGCAACGATCGGGAACTCGTCTATGCACCTTTGGGAACGAAGGAAGCTGACGAATACATCGATGACATGTCGCTCGGTGCAAACTTCGCGACCGTCAATCATTTGCTAATCAATTCACTTGTTCTGGAAGCGTTTCAAGAAGTGTTTCCTGGGATCGAGGGGCAGTTGGTCTATTTCATCAGCCATAACATCGCGCGTCGCGAGATTGTCGATAATATGCAACAGTGGGTTCATCGCAAGGGAGCAACGCGAGCATTCCCAGGGGGGCACCATGCTCTCAAGGGAACGCGTTACGCTCAGTCAGGCCATCCGATTTTGCTACCCGGCAATCCGCAAGCGGGTTCGAGCGTTATGGTGGCTGACCCTGGTGCAAGCATCAGCTGCTATAGCGTCAATCACGGCGCTGGCCGTCAGCTTGGTCGAAAGCGAGCCATGCGCGAGCTTGACCAAGTAGCGGTAGACAAATCGTTTGACGCCGCCGACATTTTGACAAATTGCCGTAATTACCCAAAGGACGAGGCTCCTGCGGCATACAAAGACTTCGAGGAGGTTCTGCGAAGCGTAAAGCTGGCTGGACTTGCGACTGAGGTCGCTCGTTTGAAGGCAACCTTTGTAATCAAAGATGGAGACGCTGCGGATGACTGATTCCAAATGGATTGAAATCGACGGTTCGCGAGGCGAGGGGGGCGGACAAATGGTCCGCTCCTCTCTTGCTCTTTCAATGGTAACCGGCAAACGCGTTCGCATCTCGAATGTGCGAGCCGGACGCGAAAAACCAGGCTTGATGCGTCAGCATTTAACATGCGTTCAAGCGGCCGCCGAGATCAGCGGAGCCAAAGTTACGGGTGACAAACTCGGTTCGACCGCGATTACGTTTGAGCCGAGCGAGGTCAAGCCCGGCGACTACCATTTCCGAATCGGTACCGCCGGGAGCGCATCGTTGGTTTTGCAAACGTTGCTCCCTGCATTGATATTAGGGAACAAACCATCGACCATCGTCGTTGAGGGAGGGACACACAATACACATGCGCCCCCTTTTGAGTTTCTACAGAAGGCTTTTATCCCTTTAGTGAATCGCATGGGGCCGTCCATTCAATTGTCACTTGAGCAATACGGCTTTTATCCCGCTGGCGGAGGTGAGGTACGAGCGGCCATTCAGCCCGCCGCGCACTTGAAAGCCTTCGATATCGTCGAGCGCGGAGACATTGTGCGCCGTCAGGTTTCGTCCGTCGTATCGCATTTGCCGATGCATATTGCGGAACGCGAGGTCGACGTGATCCAACGCGGGCTCAATTGGGACCCAAGCGAAACTTTTTGCGAGTCGGTCCGCGCACGTTGTCCCGGCAACTACTTGTGGATCGAAATGGAGAGCCAGCATGTCACTGAAGTGATCACAGGATTCGGCAGGCTCAATGTCAAGGCGGAGATTGTTGCGAGGGACGCTATGGACGAGGCTCGCGACTACATTAAAGCAGATGTGCCAATCGGAATTCATTTGGCCGACCAGTGGATGCTGCCGTTAGCCATCAGCGCATGGCAATCGCGTCAACTTGGCGTTCAAGGTGGCGGCAAATTCATGACACAACCGCTGACATTGCATTCCACGACTCACTTGTCGATTATCGAAAAATTCCTTGGACTGAAGCCGACCATCGATTCCCTAGAACGCCGTATGCAGTTAGTTTGTATTGCTTAGCTGCCGACACAACGAATCGATAAGCTCGTCGGAGAACACTTCTCCGCGGCTTAAAAAATCGCTGTCTGCCATCAGTTTTTCCATCAACTGCTTACGACCGGAATTGCCGGTAGCGTCCATTCCAATCGTATAGGCAATCGAATCACTGGTTCCATCGATTTGTTTCTCCAATGCGACTCCTGGAGTCGTCTTGTTTTGAATTCCATCGATCATTGCCATAAGCACCGCAGAATAGACCAGGTACGCATTGCAACCTGCTGGGGCCCCTCGAAACTCGATGGCGCGGTCGCGTGGATTATTAGACACAATAGCCACGCGGCATATCGACTCGACCGCGTTGCTGGAACAAAGCTTTAGCCAAGGCACAGTTTGAATCGACTCATCATTCGCAATCGCAACAGCCGTAATCACGTCTGCGTGCTTGACAATCCCACCCATCGCATGCACGCCAACTTCACTGAGCCCTCGGTAAGAAGAGCCAACAAAGATCGATTCCCCTTGGCGCGTGATCGACCACTGACTTGGCAGCCACAATTCCTTCGTGGATATCGTTTCCTGATGGTTCCAAGCATTTTGGCCAAGCAAATAGCGAAGCATGAACAGATCATCACAGCATTCCACTAATGGCGTCGGCTTCAAAACCAATTCAGAACTGGATTGCATGCCACTAAAGTGACGCTCGATATGCAACCCAGCTTCCGTAGCGGTTTCAGCAGCTTCACAGCGCATTCGGAAATCTCGATCTGCCGGACCACAAGCCAGCAACGTGCTGACGATTGGCTGCGGTTCGGCCAGCAAGTCGGAATGTTCTGGGCGCACGATACGGAATTGGCTGCTTGCTTTCACAGCGACGCCGTCTCCAATCGTGGAGGATTCAAGGTATCGCATCGCCTTCATCGCAACATAGCGAGAGTCGAGGGAACTCTCCTCTCGCATGATTGCGTCCTGCACATTGGCAATCAGGACCAACGTGGGCTGGGGCGTAAATGGGTCTAAGTAATTTGCCCCTCCCTGCGGGACCAAGATGGCATGACTGGGGGACTCGTCGGCGGATTCATCCAAAACGATTTCGTGTCCAAAGCCTTCTTCAAAGGACGCCTCTGTCAACGCTGAAATTGGAAAGGAGATGTGTCGCCAAAATCCTAGAACATCCACAAAGCGCAAATCGAAGGCTTTGATGCCTTTTTCGCGACAGTAAGCCAACACAGCTTTTGGTTTCACCTGTCTTTACCTCGTTTGCATTTCTAATGGAGTGCCCGCGATACGATGCAAGAACGACTACTTTACGGCTTCGATAAAAATTCCGTCAAAGCGAGCAACACCTGTAGCACCGAACAAACCGATGGACACGATGACTTCTTTTGTTAGCGGTGGAACAGGCAGGATTCGTTCTTCTTTTTTCCATTTTCGCGTTCCTGAAAAACCACCGATAAAGTTGAATCCTAGCTTGGACCTATTGGAATCGAAAAATTGAATTGCAATTGCGGGAGACTGCTCCCTGTTTTCTTTGTTGTCTTTGGTTCTCCCAAGATGAACGTTTTCCGTTTCGATCCATCCGCCAAGATTGATCTTCTTGACTACTGACCCGTCAATAGCGAGTCCTTGTAGCAACATGCTCGGCGACTTATGGTCCGTGCTGCGAAATTCGATCACATGCACGCCATTGATCGAATTGGGATCCTGAACCGATGCGCAGCCAAATTGATAATACCAACCAGGAATTCTGGAGTTGTTGATCAGCGGTAACTCGAAGTCTCCGTTAATCAGCTTGGGATTAAGAGGGTCCGCTTTGACCTGACGAGCGTCCTCTGCAGCTCCAGTCATCGGCACGAACAAAATGGGCTGCAACGCTTCTCGTTCCAGCTTGCCATTTACCTTTCGCATCGCGAACAGCATCTGCTGGTAACGCTCACCAATCGGAACAATCATGAGGCCACCTTCCTTGAGCTGCTCCACAAGCGGCTCAGGAACCTTTTCCGGCGAACAGGTTACGATTATCTTGTCAAAAGGAGCGTGTTCCGGCCAGCCTTTGTACCCGTCCCCAATGAGGCAATGCACGTTTGTGTAGTTCATATCCGCCAACAACTGCTTTGTGTTTTGTCCTAGATCTTTTACGATCTCAATCGTGTAGACATCCTGAACCAATGGACTCAAAATGGCTGCTTGATAGCCGCTGCCAGTGCCGATCTCGAGCACCTTGTCCGTCGGCTGCGGATCGAGCGTCTGCGTCATCAGCGCAACGGTGTACGGACTGCTGATGGTTTGCGCTTCGCCGATGGGAATAGCGATATCTAAATAAGCGTCCTGGACGCGATTTTTCGGGACAAACGCATGTCGTGGCGTTTCGCCAAGGGACTTGAGAACACGTGGGTCCTTGATGCCGTTCGGGACGAGCACATTCTTAATTAGCTGTTCTCGCAGGATTTCGAAATTCTCCCTGTTATTCTTCTGCTGTGACTCAGCTCGCGAAGCACCTATCGAGAGGCACAAAGAAATCATGCAAACGGACCATAAAGTCTTCGAACGGAGCATAACACTTACCCCAAATAGCCAAGCAGGGACTGCAAAACAGTTTTTGCGGTCCCCACAACGATCGATGAAACATCAAAACAATCGACTAAGCATACACACTGGGAGCGTCAGCGTGTTAGTCCATGCTGACTCGTTCAACGTAACAGCAGTTGCGAGTGTCGATTTTGATGACATTTCCTTCTTTGATGAATCCAGGTACGCTGAACTCTGCGCCTGTTTCCACTTTGGCTGGCTTGGTGACGTTGGTCGCGGTGTCGCCTTTGGTACCCGGATCGGTCTCAATAACCTTAAGGGTGACGTGCGATGGAGGCGAAATCGTGATTGGGTTGCCGTTGAACAAAACCATGTCGACAGGCATGTTTTCCTTGAGATACTTCCAATTGTCGTCGACTTGGCCGGCGTTCAACTCGTATTGCTCAAACGTCTCTTTGTCCATGAAAACGAACGTACCATTTTGGCTGTAAAGGAATTGGGTTTCAAGTTCCTCAACGTCGGCAGCCTCTAACTCGTCACCACCTTTGAGCGTGCGGTCGAGCATGGTGTTTCGCACCAGATTCTTCATTTTGCAACGATAGAGAGCATTGCCCTTACCTGGCTTGAAGAAGTCAACATCGACCAGCAAATACGGTTCGCCGTCGATTTGAACTTTGAGTCCTTTTTTCAGGTCGCTGGTTTTATAGGATGCCACAGCTAATGGTTCTCTTTAACGAAGTGGAAAGGTTGGATTGAATTGGGACAAGGAAAAGGAAGTTTAAACAAAAACTCGAACCCTGTCGCCTCCCCAAAATCGCTCGGATGTCTATTCCGAAATTTTTACCGTGCAGATTTGATGCTCGACCATCCATTCGAGCCAAATCTCCTGGTCTTCCGAGAGTTCAATCTCGGCGACCGATTCAGCGTCTAGCGGGGAGACCAACGTAAAAACACCATCTTCCAGCCATTTGGAGGAATTCTCGCTACGAATCCAATATTCATCTTTCCCTAAAATCGGAGCATCGGCACCCTCGGCGGGTGACATGAAGTAAACGATCTCCTTGCGGAAGCGGTCCGGCATTTGGAGGGGAGCGATACTGGTTTTGTCCGTCGGGATGACTCGCACCATTATTTACTAAGCTTTGTAAGGAGTTACGCCCAAAAATCTGAACTCGACTTTAGCATGCCGAGCCGATTTGTGTAATCGCATTCGTCTGATTAAACACAACCGACAAAAGTGAGCATCGGGCTCAGTAAGCTGCAAACGTAGTCGAACCGACCTGTTCAAAAAATCGTGTCACGCACAAAACGTTTAAGGAAATGTTGCATGGCTCGTGAACTGGCCATGGAAAACTACCATAAAATAACGAAGGTTTCCTATGACCGCAGGCCCAATACTAGCTGAACGAATGCCTCAACTCGAATGCCTTGATCGCGAAAAGCTGATGGAGTACCTCAGCGGCTGGTCCGACCCCGAGTCCAGTGCCGCGATCGAATTGCATTTGCAAGCGTGCCAAAAGTGCGAGCAGAGCCTTTCCGATCTAGAGAGTCAACTCGATCCATTGCCCGAATTTTCGCGACGCCCGGCCCAAACCGAGGCGTCGGATCTGGCGATCGCATCGGCCCTGCTCAATGCCAAGCAATCGGCTCAGCCGACGACTTCGCGTTCCTCCGATAGCTGGGAGCCTCCGCCAGGCGATATCGGAGCTTACGAATTGCTTCGACCCATTGGGCGCGGTGGAATGGGCTCCGTGTATTTGGCCAAGCACCGGCAGCTTCAAAAGCAAGTCGCGATCAAGCTACTGCCGACCTCGCCCTCGTTTCCGCAATCGCTTGCCGCTCGGTTTCAGCGCGAGATTCGAGCAGCTGGAAGACTTAGCCATCCATCGATTGTCAATGCAACGGACGCGGGCGAGCACAATGGGACGCATTATCTGGTGATGGAGCATATCGAGGGCATGGACTTGAGCCGCGTCGCCAAGTGCCTGCGACAAATCGCCTTCGCGGACGCATGCGAAATCGTTCGGCAAACGGCGACAGGCCTTTCGCATGCTCATGCCATGGGAATCGTTCATCGCGACATCAAGCCCTCGAATCTAATGCTCAGCAGCCAAGGGCTTGTGAAAATCCTCGACTTCGGATTGGCGAGACATAGCCTCTGGGATGAAGCCTCCGCGGAACTGACGACCGTTGGGCAACTCATGGGGACGCTGGATTACATGGCTCCCGAACAAGTCGATAGACCCGAGGGAGTCGACTATCGGGCTGATATCTATTCTTTGGGCGCTACCTTGTTTCGGTTGCTGTGTGGGCATGCACCGCTGGCGGTAGCACCAAATATGTCGCCGCTTACCAAGCTACGCATGTTGGCGACTCAAGAAGCGGCACGTCTTTCGACATTAAGGCCCGATGTTCCGGAAGCGTTATCGCATTTAGTCGCTTCGATGTTAGCTCGCAATCCAGACGAGCGACCGGCCAGCGCTGCTCATGTGGCTGAGTTGCTGAAACCATTCTGCGATGGAGCCAATCTACGGGTTCTTGCAACAGTCGCGAGTCAGGCCAACCCGTCCGAAACGGAACTCGAAACGGAGTTCTCGAGTGCATCGCGGCACGCGCTGCGTCCGCCCCTTTCGCCAGTCGCCTCGAACGCTTCCGCCCAAAGTCGACCCTTGCCGAGTTATAGCCGAGGCAATCGCAATCGCTTGAAATGGTTCATTGCTGCGACAACTTTGCCATTGCTGGCTCTGGCGGGCGTCTTCATTACGCTGGAGACACAAAAGGGCCAACTGGTCATCGAGTCCGAGAGCGCCAATGTCAATATTAAGCTGTTGCGAGACGGGACGGTTTATGAACAATTCAAAATTGAGCCGGGCACGAAAGAAACACGGCTCTATGCTGGCACGTACGAAGTCACCATAGATGGAGCGAGTGACGGGATCTATGTTGACGGTAGCGAGTTTGAAGTTCGGCAAGGAAAAACGACTATTGCTCGAATTCGGCAAACATCAAAGGCTTCGACGTTATCCGAGTTGCCGAGCCCTAAAGAAACGACCGACGAATATCGTTTGAAAATCGGTGATGAGGTCAGCCTTTCTTCTCTTTCGGACGATTCCATCAAACGAGAAAGAGTCCCGGTAATGCCCGATGGCACCATTGTGGTGCCGCTTCTCAAGCGCCCAGTTCCTGCAGCAGGCAAGACGTTTCCGGCGCTTCGGCAGGAACTTGAAGTTGCCTACAGTCAGTACATCGTCAAGCCGGCGATTGATGTTCTGCCTGTCAAGTTAAGTGCATCAAGTGCGGAACCACTTTTCGACGGCAAGCCGCTTTGGCATTGGCTCGACATCTTAAGTCGAGATAAAAGCGAAGCGGTATTAATCACGTCACTCAAAGCAATTTACTCGATGGTGAACGATGAAAACTCAAAAGAGATAACTGACCAATTGATGGTCAACCTGCCTTCGCTAAGGAAGTCGTTAAAGTCAGATGGACTTTATGAGGTATTCAAGATCCTTCAACGTGCAAACAAAGGATCAGCGTATGCTAAGATGCTCTCGCGATCTCTTGAAACTGGAGATTTGTCATTTCGGAAACTCTTGCTTCGTAATTTCACTTTCGGTCCAGCAACACCCCAAGAGTTTGAGGCTGTTGGGAACTGGCTTGATCAAAACGTCTTCAGTGGAAACTCTTCAGAATTGCTGCTTGATGCGGCATATTTTTGTTTGGCGTGTATAGACGAAAGCAAAATGAGCAAAGAAGACCGTCGCGAGCTGTTTCTGCGACTTGAACGTTGTAAACAACTTGGAGAGTCGTATTGGTTTTTTAATGCATCCACGAAGCACGCACTATGGTATCGGGATCCAGCAGAGGCCAAAGTTCCAGTCCCACTACCTTCGGCTCTCGAGCAAGCACTCTCCATTCTTCGCAACGTAGAAAGCAAGACCGAGGACGTTGCACTTGCCGCAGCGTGGCTTCAAACGCGAGAGCCGAAACCAGAAATGCACGATGAAATTTCCAAAGCGATTGCAAGCCAATTGAGTCGACTACTGGCCAAGGGGTTTGGAAGAGTGGAAAGTATTGACCATTGGCTAGCAGCCCGTTGAAAAAAGGATGAAATGCGCTATCCTACCAACATCAATTGGTTTGGTTTCATGGAGGATGTGGTCAATGGCATTGGGGCGTCGCAAAGAACTGCAGCAGGGCGAA
>JANPHB010000223.1:0-1667 GCA_031424235.1 Pirellula sp. | reverse complement strand
ACGAGTGTTTGGTTTCCCTTCGGTGTCCGGATAGAGAGACTCGAAGTACACGTCCAATTGCTGCCGAGTTGGGTAGACGCTGGCAAGGTGATCCATATGTCCCGAAAGATTTGTAAAGAATCGGTCTGCGATTCCCAAAATGGTTCGAGCCTCTTGCACCTTCGCATTCAAATCGCCCTTGTGCGTAATTGAAACACCTTGGCCTCGTCCTTTACGTTCAGCAACACCCAGAGTGTTGGCACAAACGACGCGGATAGGCGTGAAGAAAACTCGCAATGCGGAGCTTCCGTCATGGGAGTTGCTGAGAAGCAGAAACTTCTCGGTCACGTCTTCGGAATCCTTGACCCGAATTTCAGAAGGGAGTTTCGCGAGCATCCATACTCGCTCTCCGTTTCCAAGTGCCCCGGCAGTGTGATACCTCACGCCACCATCACCGGCGACGCTATCCAAGAAGCTAAACGCTTGATGATTTTGGACAGGGACGTAGGAATTCCCCACGACCCCAAGAACGTCGCCAGTGTCGGATCGAACGACGGCCTTGCGTTGAGTTACCGCTTTGCCGTCGAGCGTTTGAATCGATTTCAAATCGGCCTGATAGTTCAAGCCCGCTGCGGCGATTGCCTCTGCCGCCGTAGCGGGTTCGTTCAGTTTAGTTCCAAGTCGATGCCACGGCGTCTCGCCAAAATATGCCATCGCAGTTTTGCCATTTGTTGTAGCCAGTTCATGAGCCATTTGAGTTTCTCCGTTTGTGTTAGGTGACAAACTGATATACCCAGTGAAACAATAGCCCGTCAGGGGCATTCGGATTCAAGATATGGTCTGGAGCAGTCAAGAAAACCAATTTGGTGTCATGAGTCTGCTCCTTCAACCATTTGATTCTTGTATGCTCTGTCTCTGTAGCTATGGTTCGTCGACGCGGTTTGAGGATTGCTAACTCATTGGACCATTGTCGTCGGCAATTTGCGTAAGCTCCGCCACATCAGGCATTTCCTGAGAACGCATATCTCTCGATCGGCTTTCTCGATTGGTCGGTAGGTCCTGTCGGGGTAGATAGTCTTGAACCCAAGCTGGAACGGATTCCAGGGAACCCAGACAATTGTTCCTTGTTCCGCCACGCCTCTTTACCGAATTCATCGGCCTATCTCCCATGCATTCATTGAAGAGTGCATCTTGGCTAAAATCAGATAGGGAAATTGAGGGCTCGTTTTCCTCTTCAATGTAGTTGAATTGTCCGATACGCGGGTGTCGTCGAAGGGGAAGTCTCTCGGTGAAGAACAGTGCTCGTTCGCGAGGGCTGAGTTCATTGAAAACTTTATCTGAATTCAGCACCAAATCCATCGGACTCGGGCTTTCTGCGAAAATTGTGTTGAGCAGATGGCCGATTGGACGTTTGCATTCAATGTTCTCGAATGAATCGTCATGCTGGATCAAAGTTTGAACTTGGCCAACGCGACGTCGCATCAGGGTTACCGGCTTTAACGCTTCCAACTCTTTCAGAGCCCGTTGCTGCCCATCGATCCGAAGGGTCGGCTTGAATTCCCGAATTGCGAATCCAGATTTGCGTATTCGGTTCTGTATTGCGAACCATTCGTTTTTGAGCTTCTTGGCAAACTCGATGAAGTCACGAGTCGGAAACCTTGATTGCAATCTCGCATGAGGTGTGGTGA
>JANPHB010000222.1:0-1607 GCA_031424235.1 Pirellula sp. | reverse complement strand
CTCGTCCCTTGCGTTCGGCAACGCCCAGTGTGTTTGCACATACGACGCGAATTGGAGTGAAGAAGACTCGCAACGCTGAACTTCCATCATGGGAGTTACTGAGTAGCAGAAACTTCTCAGTCACGTCATCGGAGTCCTTGACCCGAATTTCAGAAGGGAGTTTCGCGAGCATCCATACTCGCTCTCCGTTTCCAAGTGCCCCAGCAGTGTGATACCTCACGCCACCATCACCGGCGACGCTATCCAAGAAGCTGAACGCTTGATGATTTTGAACAGGTACGTAGGAATTTCCCACGACACCAAGAACGTCGCCGGTGTCGGATCGAACGACGGCCTTGCGTTGAGTTACTGCTTTGCCGTCGAGCGTTTGAATCGATTTCAAATCCGCTTGGTAATTCAAGCCCGCTGCGACGATTGCTTCTGCTGCCGTAGCCGGTTCGTTCAGTTTAGTCCCAAGTCGATGCCACGGCGTATCGCCAAAATATGCCATCGCAGTTTTGCCATTTGTGGTAGCCAGTTCATGAGCCATTTGAGTTTCTCCAGGTTGGGTTAGGTGACAAACTGAAGTACCCGGTTAAAGACTAGCTGCGATGGATAGCAACTTTCGTTTGCCGTTACCTTAAATCTGTTCCCCGACGAAGCCAAACAATAGCACTACGAGTAGTCGCCCAAGAAGGATCACGCGAGGAACAGCATCAGCGGTTTGAGCACGACATGCTCGTGCTAAATCATGGTGCACAAAGCCTTGTGCCATAAACCGGCCCAGCAATCGCTGAACTGCACGCTGTTCCAGGTGCAAGTGAACAACCATTTGATTCCTGTATGCTCTGACTCTGTAACCATGGTTCGTCGACGCGGGTTTGAGGAATGCTAACTCATTGGACCATTGTCGTCGACAATTTGCGTAAGCTCCGCCACATCAAGCATTTCCACAGAACGCATATCCTTCGATCGGCTTTCTTGATTGGTCTGTAGGTCCTGTCGGGGTAGATAATCTTGAACCCAAGCTGGAACGGATTCCAGGGAACCTAGACCATTGTTCTTTGATCCACCACGCCTCTTTACTGAAATCATCGGCCTATCTCCTATGCATTCATTGAAGATTGCGTCTTGGCTACAATCAGATGGGGAAATTGAGGGATCGTTTTCCTCCTCAATGTAGTTGAATTGTCCGATACGCGGGTGTCGTCGAACGGGAAGTCTCTCGGTGAAGAACAGTGCTCGTTCGCGAGGGCTGAGTTCATTGAAAACATTATCTGAATTCAGCACCAAATCCTGCGGCCTCGGGCATTCTGCGAAAATTGTGTTGAGCAGATGGCCGATTGGACGTTTGCATTCAATGTTCTCGAATGAATCGTCATGCTGGATCAACGTTTGAACTTGGCCGACGCGACGTCGCATCAGGGTTACCGGCTTCAACGCTTCCAACTCTTTGAGGGCCCGTTGCTGCCCATCGATCCGAAGGATCGGCTTGAATTCCCGAATTGCGAATCCAGATTTGCGTATTCGGTTCTGTATTGCGAACCATTCGTTTTTGAGCTTCTTGGCAAACTCGATGAAGTCACGAGTCGGAAACCTTGATTGCAATCTCGCATGAGGTGTGGTGA
>JANPHB010000221.1:0-169009 GCA_031424235.1 Pirellula sp. | reverse complement strand
CAACGCTGCGGGCGCTTGTTTTGCGAACTGCCCTACGATTTTTGCTATCATTGCCAGTCTCCTCGTGCGATGGAAAGGTTACCCTTTTCATCATACGCACCGATGGAATGACGGCTTTACAGGATTCATTGAGGACAATCGTTTTACACTCGCCCCTGGTATTGTTACCCCTCGTTTAACTCCCGATGAACGGTCTTGGCGCTTGACCTTGTGGTGGCCCATAGTATTGGGGCATGACTTGACCGGGCTGCGGGTAACCGGGTTGGTTGTATCCGGCTGGTATTGGATAGACTGGGGCAAGTCCACCCGCTGGCGGCGTGCCAACTTGAGGGCTTGGTTGGATTTGCCCTGGCTGGCCGTAGGGATAAGCTTGCATTGGCTGCTGGCCATATTGCTGTGGATATTGAGGGTACTGCTGATAGGGGTTGTACGTGCTGCGATTCGCGCAACCAAAAACAAAGGTTAGCGTGGCACAAACCAACGAATTTCGCAGTATTCTAGCAGTTCTCACGATCCCAACCTCATGAAGGCCCCTATTTTTAGATCTTCGCTCGGTCCGGATAGTCGCAGAAATCGCAAGTAGACGTCTACTGCAATTTCCAATCCTTGCGAAAACCGTTAGATTGCGTGCCTTGGATCGCTTTCTTTCCCTCTTGCTACCTCCGAATTCATGACTCAGAACCCACTTTGGGCCGTTTCTCCTGTCGATGGTCGCTATTCGCAGCAGACCTCGGAACTAAGTCCGTACTTCTCCGAAGCGGCGCTCATTCAATACCGGCTTCGCGTTGAGACGGAATACCTGATCGCGCTCTGTCAGATTCCCCTACCTCAATTGAAAAGCGTTTCACCCTCCGTTTATCCGCAACTTCGAAGCACGATTTTTGAATCGTTTTCTGAGGCGGATGCGGTCGCCGTCAAGGAGATCGAACGCACGACAAACCACGATGTGAAAGCTGTCGAGTACCTCATCAAGGGCAAGCTAGATAGCCTGGGGCTCGATGACATCAAAGAGTTCGTTCATTTTGGGCTAACATCTCAGGATATCAACAATACCGCGACTCCGCTGCTGCTCAAGGAAGCTCATTTTTCGGTGTTGCTACCGGCCATTCACAGGGTAACAGACAAGCTCGCATCGATGGCAGTCGAGTGGGCTGCGGTTCCGATGCTTGCGAGAACGCACGGTCAACCGGCTTCGCCAACTCGCCTCGGCAAGGAGTTACAAGTGTTCGTCGAGAGGATCAAGCAGCAATTGCATTTGCTCGAGCAAGTTCCGTTTTCGGCCAAGTTCGGTGGGGCAACCGGAAACTTCAACGCGCACCATGTCGCTTATCCCGATCAAGACTGGAATGCGTTTGGCAATCAGTTCGTGGCTTCGCTTGGGCTGCAACGCTCAAGTCCGACGACTCAGATCGAGCATTACGACAACTTAGCTGCCTACTTTGATGGCTTAAAACGCATCAACACGATTTTGATCGATCTTTGCCGAGATTTCTGGACTTACATCTCAATGAACTACTTCCGACAGCAAATCAAAGCGGGCGAAGTTGGCTCGTCCGCAATGCCGCACAAAGTTAACCCGATCGACTTCGAAAACGCCGAAGGGAATTTGGGGATTGCGAACGCATTGTTCGAACACTTGAGTGCCAAGCTGCCGATTTCGCGATTGCAACGTGATTTGACGGACTCGACGGTTCTGCGAAACATCGGCGTCCCTATCGCGCACACGTTGATCGCATGCAAATCTGCCTTGAAGGGACTAAACAAAGTACTCCTCAACGAGCCAGCGATTCAAGCCGACTTGGAGTCGAACTGGGCCGTCGTTGCAGAAGCGATCCAAACCATTTTGCGACGTGAAGGATATCCCGAGCCATACGAAGCGCTCAAGGGACTAACGCGAACCAACGCAGCCATCAATGCAACCACGATCGCCACGTTCATCCAGTCTCTCGATGTATCGGAATCGATCAAAGTTGAGCTGACGAAAATCACGCCCTTCAATTACACAGGCATTTGAATTTGAACTTATCATTTTTGTTGCCCCCCTTTCGAAAAGAGAAGCCTAACGATGCTCATTCAGTTTCGGAACACGATTCCTGTTGTCTTGGCTCTTTGCTTTCTTGCCGTCTCACCTGCGAATGCGCAAGTTAATCCTGCGGCCGCGACCACTTCGAACGCGACAGGGCGAAGTGAAGGTCTAACGCTCAACATCATTCGACCCATCGCTATTAAGCCGAAAACGCTTCGCGTGGTATTCCAATTCAAGGCCGAAGATGCGACCCATGACAAAGTCATTGAAAAGATTTCATCGCATATGAAGACAATACAGGCTTCGCTCAGCCAACTTGGAGCAGTAGCAGGCTCGTTCGAATTTGCTGAAATTGAAACGAATCCCTCGAGCGCAATTCCCTACGGGATTCCGTACGGGCAAGCGCCAATGGGCGTGCAAGTGAATGCATTACCCAACGCATTCCAAGCGGTTCAGATAGCTCCTGCGATGCCCATCAACGTCCAGGCCATGCCAGCAATGCGACTTACTCCAGCCCAACGCACCGAGCCGGCAAAATCGTTGCCGACGTTCGTAATTGCGACTTCCGCAGTTTCTGCGGATTGGAACATTGAGGGCAAGTCTCCGATTGAAATCGCTGCGATGAAGCCCAAACTGTTGGCTGCAATCGCCAAAGAAAATCTCGACGGCAGAAACCTGGTCCACAAGTTTACGGCCGAGCAGGAAGATGAAATTTTTGAAATTACCAAGATCGATATACGCAATGGCGATACGCGAAGCATGTTCAGCAGTCCCGTCGCTGCTCCACGGACTTTCTTCGTCGGTTTTGTGGCGGAGGTCGATAACGCGGAAACGTTGAAAGCCGCGTTTCAAACCGCAGAGAAAATGGCGACTCAAATGGCCAAAGCAGGAAACTTGAAGCTTGGGAAGATCGACAGTGTCAATGTAGGTGTGAGTCCACGCTTTGCTGCCTCTAGCACTAGCTTGCCTTCGCCAATCTATTACTCTTATCCATCGTATCCTGTAGCTTCATCCAGCAGCACGTTGAACGAGTGGGAGCCCCTTATCCCGACCGGAGAAATTCGAATGGATAGTTTGAACCAACTCAAACAAAACTTGAGTTTGACGGTGCGATATCGTGTTGAATAGCAACGCGATACATCGCTCCAGCTAGGAAAAGCAAATTCTTGTGATTTCTTCTCCCCTTCTCCTCCTTGGGTGGAGAAGGGGCCGGGGGATGAGGCGGTTGGCGGATGTTATCCCGGATTGTTTTTGCTGAGCCGCGGGCGCTAGCCGCGTTACGGTTTCCCTTGCAAGCAAAGTGTTTTGCTGCGAGTTGATATGCCTTTTTTGCCCTCGAACAACATCAGAATACTCTGTGGAGTGAAGCGGAAATTTCTTCTGAAGCAGAATGACGTTTCAACCCAGCTCACCTCCTCATCCCCCAACCCCTTCTCCTCCCGAGGAGGAGAAGGAGAGTTAGAATGATTGGCGAATCCGGCGTCACAAGCTTCATCAAACCTTAACATTGCAAGCGCCTATTACTGTAAAGTATGTCGGCCATATACGTCTAGAAACGCATCCACGAAAATTCATAGTTGGTTTGATCGGAGAAAAAACCTGTGTTTGGACTCGATTTCGGCTTCTCGGTTCTGCTTCTGCTTTGCCTCTTCTGCGTCTGTGCTTTTGAGTTTATTAACGGTTTTCACGACACGGCCAATGCCGTTGCCACCGTTATTTACACGAATTCCATGAAGCCCTGGCGGGCGGTTCTGCTCTCTGGGATCCTCAATGGGTTGGGAGTTTTTGTCGGTGGGACAACCGTTGCAATGGGAATCATCAATATGCTCCCTGTCGAAACTTTAGTCGATCAAGTCACCGTGCACAGCTTAGGGATGGTGGCAGCCATTCTGTTGACAGCGATCTTTTGGAATCTTGGCACTTGGCTACTTTCGATTCCGGCATCGAGTTCGCACACGCTGGTCGGGGCGATCCTTGGGGTGGGCATTGCATATAGTCTTCTGCCAGGAACGGGCGAGGCGGCAGTCAACTGGCACAAAGCTGGTGAAGTTGGACTATCGCTGTTGATATCGCCCCTGTTCGGGTTTGTTCTGGCTCTGTCACTTCTGAGTTTGCTCGCCATCCTATTTCGAAGAAGCGAAAGCCTGTTCAAGTCACCAGAAGGGGATGCACCGCCACCGACCTGGATTCGCTGCGTCCTGATTTCAACTTGCGGTCTGGTTTCCTTTTCGCACGGGTCCAATGATGGGCAAAAAGGAATCGGCTTGATGATGTTGATCTTGATCGGGATTGTTCCGGCCAAGTTCGCTTTGGACGACAGGATTCCGAGGGAGAACCTCAGTGCCACGGTCAGAGCGGTAGAGGAAAGTTATCAATCGGCCGTAGCGGACCCTGCTGCGGCACCTTTCCGTGAAGTTCTTGACGCGGCCAAGGAGCCAATCACCGAACTCGTGACCTTTGCAAAGAGCGGTTCCGAATCCAGCAGTGCGACCAAATCTCCTGCCTTTGAGATTCGCAAGAGTATCCTGTTGATTCGAAACCAGACGAAGCACCTCTCTGCGTTTGGAGATGTAGAGAAAACGGCTTCGGTAAAAGCCCTCTACAAGAATTGCGAAGCTCTAAAAAAGCACACGGACTACTCGCCAACTTGGGTGATTGTGCTGATCGCGTTGTCGCTGGGGGTAGGAACGATGATTGGTTGGAAGCGTATCGTGGTAACGATTGGTGAAAAGATAGGTAAGACGCACTTGACCTACGCGCAGGGTGCATCGGCTGAAATCGTTGCCGCGAGTACTATCGCCGCATCTACCTACCTTGGGCTACCGGTAAGCACAACACACGTCTTATCGTCGGGAATCGCGGGCTCCATGTTCGCGTCGGGTGGTGTGAAGAATCTTGAAAGAAGTATGATTACGAAAATCCTAATGGCTTGGGTGCTGACGTTTCCTGTCTGCGTGACCATGTCTGGAACGCTGTTCCTACTATTCCGCTACCTGTTTGGGTAATGCAATGCCGCGAAACTCGAAAGAACTTTTCTTGCTCGCCATTGCGGTGTTCATGATCGCAATGGGTGTTTACCTCAGTTTTGGAGGTGTTGGAAAAGAACCTGAGCTTAGGTTGAGGCTTACTGCAGGTGACGAATCTGGGTTGCGTCATCGCTTGGCGACGGAGTTTTCACGAGAAGCAGCCAAGTCGGGAATTCAGATAACGGTGGCACCGACCGATGGGTCGGAGGACGCGTTGGCGCGACTGAGCAAAGGGGAGTTTGATATCGCGTTGGTTCAAGGTGGACTTGTAATGGAGCCCGATTCGCCGATCCGTCAAATCAGTGCCCTGCATATCGAACCGCTGCATCTGCTCGTCAAACGGGACCTTGCTGAGCTCATCAGTCAGAAAGGACTTTCCCAACTTGCTGGTCGAAAGGTGAACTTGGGCGCGACGGGGAGCGGTACATCCTCACTTGCATCGGAAGTCCTGCAGTTTGCTGGGCTTGGGTCAGCCAACAAAGGAGGAGAAGCAAAATACCAAGCGAATTCGTTAAGGTACTCTGAGCTCATGAAGGCAACTCCAGAAGAGCTACCCGATGCGGTTTTTACCGTCTCGACCTTGCCCTCGCCGATTGCAGATTTTTTGACCGACAAGCACCAGTACACGCTTGTGCCGCTAAGGTTCGGTGAAGCGATTTGTTTGGAAGCATTTTTGGATCTAGGATCGGAGCCTGCTGTTGGCTCCGTAGACAAGCAACATATCTATACGACAACGATTCCGGCCTTTACCTATAGTGTAGAACCGGCCTCACCCTCGCAACCCCTTGAAACGATCGGCACTCGACTTTTGTTGGTTGCTCACGAACGGATGCGTGGCGATCAAGTCAAACGACTTCTTGAGTGTCTCTATCGCTCGAATCTCATCAAGGCGGAGCGTCCGCCGATCGACGCAAGTATTTTGGAACTGCCAACAGAATTCCCGATGCATCCCGGCGCCGAGCTTTATCGACAAAGGAACAAGCCCATCATCGCTGGCGATGCAGTAGATTACCTAGAAAAAGTTCTTGCGATCGTTGCAACCGTCGCTGGTGGAGCATTCTTTGTGGTGCAATGGTATCTACGAACGAGCCGACGGAAGCGCGAGGCAAGCTTCGCGAGTTACATGGAGCGAGTTATTGCCATCGAAGACGAATCGATGCGAAATGAATTGGCCTCGCAGCTCGATTTAGCCACCTTGATTCGTTTGCAACGTGAGCTTGCAGCGCTCAAGTCGGAAGCAGTCGGCAAGTTTGCTGCTGGAAAACTGGAGGGCGAAGGACTGATCCATGGTTTCCTGGCTCTGGTCAATGACGCACGCAATCAATTGACGAGGCTGATACTGCACCAGCGAGAAAATATCGAGGAGATTGCTGCGACCCAACATCATTCGGTTGAAGAGGTCTGGCTCGAGCAGTCTCAAGCCACTTCGAAAAATGCGTCGCCTAATGCTTAGCTTTGTTTTGTAGCGAAAGTCGTCAAGACTTTCGGCTGCATTGCCAAAACGACCGAAACTCTTGACGAGTTTCGCTACAAAATGCTTAGAAACGTTTCATGGTGGGGCGAGGGGAGCAAAAAGACGTGAGTAATTACAAGCCTAGTTCCCGAATGCTTTCGCTTACGCGTCGTAGCCTAAGTTTGGTGCTAGCCAACGTTCCGCTGTGGACATCGGCCAGCCTTTGCGTTTTGCGTAATCCTCGACTTGATCGCGCGTGATCTGATCGACGGCAAAGTATCTCGCTTCGGGATTCGAAAAATACAAGCCGCTAACCGACGCTGCAGGCCACATAGCGTAGCTCTCCGTCAAGCTTATTCCTGCTCGATTCTCCACATCGAGCAGCTTCCATAGGGTCGCTTTTTCGGTGTGGTCAGGGCAGGACGGGTAGCCTGCGGCCGGACGAATTCCTTGATACTTTTCTTCGATGAGATCGTCGTTGGTGAGGTTCTCTTGGATGCCCCATTCGTTTCGTACTTTTTGGTGAAGCATTTCGGCAAAGGCCTCGGCCAATCGATCCGCACACGCTTGGACGAGAATGGCTTTTGCATCTTCCATTTCCCCTCGCAGCTTCTTGGCAATCTCGTCGACACCGTGGCCCGCAGTGATGGCAAATGCGCCGATGTAATCCGGCTTGCTATTCGAGGATACGTAGTCAGCCAAGCTTCGGAACGAACTTTGGCCAACGCGTTCCCATTGCTGTCGCAACATTTCGAAGCGGGCGATTTCCTCTGACTGGCTGTCGTCGGAATAAAGTACAACCGTATCGCCAAGGCTCTTTGCGGGGAAGAACCCGTAGACACCCTTGAGAACGATGGACGGATCCTTTTCGAAACTATCGAGGACTGCTTGCGCGTCGTCGTACAGCTCCTTTGCGATCTCGCCGACGTAACTGTCTTCGAATATTTTCGGAAATTTGCCTTTGAGCTCCCACGTCATAAAGAACGGAGACCAATCGATATAGGGACGAAGCTGCGCGACGGTGACTTCGATCTCGCGAACACCAACAAACGCTGGCTTGGGGGCTTCGTAAGCTTCCCAGTTGATAGAAAACTTTCGCTTTTGAGCATCTGCGAAATCGACAAATTTCCGATCGCGACGCATCGCAAAACTGGCTCGCTCTTCGTCTTGCTTGGCTTTGATTTCAATCCCAAAATTCTTACGCGACTCTGGATTGACCAACTTCTCCACAACTGGCACGCTGCGCGATGCATCGAGTACGTGGACCACTTCTTGATGGTAATGCTGGGCAATCTTGACCGCAGTATGTTTAGAACTAGTCGTTGCGCCGCCGATCAAAAGCGGGATAGTGAACCCCTCACGCTGCATTTCTTTGGCGACATGAACCATCTCGTCCAACGATGGGGTAATGAGTCCTGAAAGTCCAATAACTTGGGCACCATGCTTCTTTGCCTCGGCGAGAATCTTCTCACACGGAACGAGCACGCCGAGATCGATGACTTCGAAGTCATTGCAGGCAAGCACGGTTCCGACAATGTTCTTGCCGATATCGTGAACGTCTCCTTTGACCGTTGCGAGCAACACTTTGCCACGGCTGGTGTGGCCACCTGTGTTGCCAGCGAGTTTCTTTTCCTCTTCCATGAATGGTGTCAGATAAGCCACGCTCTTTTTCATGACTGCGGCAGATTTGACAACTTGGGGTAAGAACATCTTCCCTTGGCCGAACAGATCTCCGATGAGGTTCATGGCGTCCATGAGTGGTCCTTCGATGACCTTGAGTGGACGACCGTATTTGACGCGTGCTTCTTCGGTATCGGCGGCGATATGGTCCGAAATCCCCTTGAGCAACGCATGCTTGAGTCGCTCTTCGACAGGTAGTTCACGCCATGCGTCAACTTTCACTGGGCCTTTGTCTTTTTCTTTGACTGTCTCGGCAAAATCGATGAGTCGTTCGGTTGCATCTGGGCGTCGGTTGAGCAAGACGTCTTCGACGCGATCGCGAAGTTCCGGTTCGATTTCGTCGTAGACCTCGAGCATTTCAGGATTAACAATCCCCATATCCAAGCCCGCTTTGATGGCATGGTAGAGGAAGACAGCGTTCATCGATTCGCGAACAGTGTTGTTTCCTCGGAAGGAGAAGGAGACATTGCTAACGCCACCGCTGGTCTTCGCGCCAGGGCATTCCTTTTTGATCGTTCGAACGGCTTCGATGAAGTCGACGGCGTAATTGGCATGCTCGGGCAAGCCTGTTCCGACGGTTAGGATGTTCGGGTCGAAAACGATATCTTCCGCGGGGAAGCCGTTTTCGGTGAGCAATTTGTACGCTCGTTTGCAAATGCGAACTTTGTTTTCATAGTCAGCGGCCTGACCTTGTTCGTCAAATGCCATCACGACAGCAGCGCCGCCGTGTTGGTGAATGAACTTGGCCTTTCGAAGGAACTCGGTTTCACCTTCTTTGAGGCTGATCGAATTCACGATCGGTTTGCCTGGCGAATGTCGAATACCAACTTCAAGGATTTCCCACTTAGAGCTATCGACCATCAACGGAACTTTGGCGATGTCCGCTTCGTGAGCGATCAGATTGAGGAACGTGCTCATCGCGGCAGCGCCATCGAGCATCCCTTCGTCCATGTTGACGTCGATGACGTTCGCCCCGCCGTCCACTTGGGCTTTGGCAACCCGAATCGCATCTTCGAATTTGCCTTCCTTAATCAATCGTGCGAACTTTTTGGAACCGGTCACGTTGGTGCGTTCGCCGACCATGACGAACGGATTGTCTTTTCGGAAGACAAAAGGTTCATTGCCGGCATACTGAGTCGATCGCTTGCTCACTTGGGCTTTACGAGGCTTGACTCCAGCGACGGCTTCTCCGATGGCTTTGATGTGCGCTGGTGTGCTTCCGCAACAACCGCCAACGATGTTGACCCAGCCTTGAGTTGCGAAGTCGCGAACGAAGCCAGCCATCTTGGCAGGAGTTTCATCGAACTCTCCCATTTCGTTGGGCAATCCCGCGTTTGGATAGCAACTGATGGCAGAGTCTGCAACATTTGCCAAGCGTTCCAAATAAGGGCGCATACGATCGCCGCCCAGTCCGCAATTCAAACCGACGCTCAACATTGGGAAGTGCGACACAGCGATCCAGAACGCTTCGAGTTGTTGACCAGTCAGGGTCACGCCCCCTTCGAAGACCGTAGCGGACAGCATGGTCGGCCAACGGCGCCCGCGTTTGGCGAACACATTTTCGATTGCGAGCAAGCATGCTTTAAAGTTCAACGTATCGAACGAAGTTTCTGGCAATAAGATATCGACGCCACCATCTAGCAAACCATTGACGTTGACTTCGTAGCTAGCAACCATTTGTTCGAAGCTAAATGGCCGAGTTGCAGGGTCACCCTTCGC
This sequence comes from Pirellula sp., assembly GCA_031424235.1. Taxonomy (GTDB): domain Bacteria; phylum Planctomycetota; class Planctomycetia; order Pirellulales; family Pirellulaceae; genus JBKCUI01. The sequence goes on along the minus strand of JANPHB010000221.1, from coordinate 159,105 downwards.
ATTCATCGAAAGTTGGACCGCGGTTGGCCCGATACTTCCCGCCACAAATCGAGGTTTCGATGGATCGGTTTTCAGATGGGCTTCGACCGCCGATCTAGCCACCTCGGCACCCGTTTTGGAGATCTCGTAGGCAAAGTCCGAGAGTTTGTTTTCGGCCAAGCCGATCAAGCTGGCGTTGAAAGTATTGGTTTCGATGATGTCGGAGCCGGCAGCCAAGTACTCGGCATGGATGCTGCGAATCACATCGGGCTGCGTTAAAACCAGCAAGTCGGTGGCTTTGGAAAGGTCGGCCGGATGGTCCTTGAAGCGATCGCCTCGAATCGCAGCTTCTCGCAGCTTTTTCTGAAAAATGAGGGCGCCCATCGAGCCGTCGAGCAACAGCACACGTTGCTCCATGAGTTCTCGCAAAAGAGCTTCTGTGTCTGATTGTGCCCGCGTCGCCATTCGATTTCCTAATCTTTGAACCTGATAAACAATTACCTATCATTCTACTTACCGAAGCATTTCATCAAAGTCGAGTTCACAGGAAGCTAGAGAATTCCTGGATTTCATGCGATTTTGTAGTGCCCTAGCACAACCGCACTTGGTTCGGCAACCATCACACCTAGAACAGCCGGAAGAATTGTCCCAAAGTAAAAAATTCTGAAAGGCAAAATGACTCGAGAACCTTTGGGAGAGCGAGGCTCCTGCCGAGCTTGCAACGCCTCGGTTCGGCAGGAGCCTCACCCTCCCGAGTAATCGTAACCGTTTTTGAACAGCAGGCTAGAGTAGCAAATCCATTGGGATGAAACGATTGCCTAAAGACAAATACTCCAGCTGCACCGGCAGGTTCAGCCCACGCCAGCTACTTTGTCTTGGCCTTCGCTGCGCCTTTGCCTGGCCAGAAGTTCATCCAATTGCTCGACGAAGCCTTGTCGACAGCCGGCTTATCACCTGCTTCTGTGGTGACAACTTCGGCGCCAGCAAGCAAGTCCGTGAGTTGCTGCACCGCCAACGTGATGGCTGCTTTCGGTGCCTGCTCAATCAAGGGCTGGCCGTTGTTTCGCATTTCAACCATCGTTCGATAGTCGTTTGGAATCTGGAAGAAGACTTCGCGGCCGATGGTCTCTCGAGCTTTTTTCAGACTGATCTGACCGCTCTCCAAGCCCACTCGGTTGACCACCACCTTCACTTTATCCCGAATACTTTCGATCTGCTGTAAGCTCATGAGCAGCCGGACCATGTTTCGCAAACAGGGCAAGTCGAGCTGGACAATCAATACGATCTCATTCGACAGTTCGAGTGCCGTCAGGTCCACTTGCGAATAAGACTTCGAAATATCGACAACAATATGCGAGAACGAAGCACGCAAAAGACCACATACTTTGCGAAGACTCTCTGGGGTGATCAGCTCGAGATCTTGCAACTGTACTGGTCGAGGCAAAAGATAGAGCCCGGACGAATGTTTCGTCAACGACTTGCGAAGCAAATGGAAGTCGAGCCGAGCGACGTTTTCCGTCACATCTACCAAGCTGTAGTCGGGGATCGAATCGAGGAATACGTCCGCGTCACCGAGTGCCAAGTCCAAATCGACAAGAGCCACCGAGTTCTCGGGTCGCATTGCAAGATTGCAGCCGATATTGACCGCAATCGACGTACATCCAACGCCACCGGTTGCACCTGCCACCGCAATCATTCGGCAACCGCGTGCGCGACCATCAGCGCCGCTCCCATACTTCGACTGCAGTACGCGTTCGAGGGCGACATGCAATTCTTCAACGTCGCACGGCAGAGGTAGAAACTCCTTCGCACCTGCGCGGATCGTCTTGAGAATGAGTTGTCCATCGGTGCTCTTCGAGACGGCGATCAGAACGCAATCGGGTGAACTAGTCCTGAGCTTCTCCATCAACATCAAAGCTCGATCGGGGCCACCATCGAGCGAGATGACTGCCGCGTCTGGTTTGGACTGCTCAACGACATCCGCGAAGAACTCATAGCGAGAGCATTCCGCATCGAGCCACACAATATCCATGCCAAGCAACATCGCCTTGAGGCTGTCACGCGTCTGATCGTTGGGGTCTACGATGGCTGTTCTTAGTACGTTGCTCATTTAAATTCAGTTCAAGCTAAGCGTTGGAGTCGGTTCATGTCTGGCGGGGCATTTGAATCAGACTAACGGCGGGCTGGAGCCGTTCGAGGCAATGCCACACCGCTCGGACCTGCTGTCTGAGCTCGCGGGCCAGGTAGCCGCTGTTGGCCACTGATCAAGGTACCATTCGGCGTGCCTGTTGGCGTGTAAGCGTTGTTGTATATAGTGGGCAAGTCGGATTGGTTTGGATTCGGATTGGTTGGCGGGCAATAACCAGGAGGACAGTCCCCATTTGGAGCACATCCAGGAGGCACTTCGACGTAACCTTTGCCATACACTTCTTGCTCGAGCGGACTGCTGCTGTTAAAGCCGGGTCCACCCGGTGGCACTTCGTGTGCATCCATCGCACCGGCGAAGTTCGGGGTAACCAAGATCAGCAATTCCACTTCATTTTGCACTTCGCGATTCGAACGAAAAAGTGCACCGAGGTAAGGAAGATCGGCAAGTACTGGCAAACCTATGGATTCGGATTCGGTACGAATTTGCAACAGACCAGCCAAGGCAAGTGTTTGACCGGCACGCAACTCGACAGCCGTATCGACGAATCGGCTTCGAATGCCTGGGATACTTGTGCCGTTGATGGTAACGCTTCGACCTGGATCGATTTCGCTGATGGTCGGTCGAACTTCTAGCCAAATTCGACTATCGCCTCGCACTTTCGCAACGAAGTCCAATCGCGTACCAAATTCGCGGAACTCGATACCAACTTGTCCTAAGCCGGCAGGGACAATGATCGGAAATTCACCGCCCGAATTGAAACTAGCTGGCCGGCCATCTATTGCGACCACTGTTGGATCAGCCATCACCTTAGCCAAATTTTTCTGACGTAACATTCGCAGCAAACCAAAGAAGTTGTTGCCGTTGTCAACGATACCGAATTTCATCGTCTCATTTCCCGCATTAATGAGCGACGACGAAGTTGCGCCCGTTCCGATCAAACCGCTGGCTGACTGCGTTACAAAGTCATTGCCGAAACCCATGGACCAATCGATACCAAGCTGTTGGAGTTTGGTTCGGGAAACTTCCATTACTTGAGTTTGAAGCATGATGGTGTGAACACCGATGACTTCAATTTTGTTGATCACCGTTGGGTAATATTGCTCAGCGATCTCCACGGCTTGCGCGACATGTTCATCCGCAGTTACTTGGCCGGAGATGATGACGGCTTGTTGGATTGGTCGAACATGCAATGTTGCGGATGGGAACTCCTGAGCAAGAATGGCTTGGAGTTCACGAGCGTCGCCCGTTACGACCACTTGCACGTTGTAAACCTGGTCGTCCGCACCCAATAGATCGATTTGTGCCACTCCGTTGGCAACGGCCGAAACCAGGACTTCATTGCGCCCGGACGCTTGGACTTGAATGGCGGCGTCGTTTTGAACGGTAGCCTTTAGAATGGGCTGGGGAAAGGTGAGGTACTGAGAAGTAGTCACCACCATTTGCAACGACTGTTGCGTTTTGGTTATGGCAAGCCTGCCGGTTGGAATAATCTTTTCGCCATCGCCGCAATAGGCTGGGCCGGAAAGCACAAAACCGAAAAGGGCGCCAATCGCTAGCCACTTCGCGATTCGAACGCGGTAGAACTTTTTCTGTCCCATCTCTGATTCACTTCCCTGTGAACATTCTTCGAACCTACTGCAATCGGTTGAGCAGTATTTTGGGATCCAACGATCAGTCCATCGCCATCCTTGGCTTTGCTGGCAATTGGCAGATCATAAGCCCTACAGGCAAACGATCTACACCCAACTCCATCAATCGGCACAATGCGACCAGGAAATCAGTTTCCATCGGGGTAGGTTGCTTTAAACCCCCCAGACTGCCAACTTCCCGTGGCTGGATTCCAAGTCAAGTTGGATTGTGGGGCGTTTGGAGGGTTTACGGGAGCAATCGATTGGTTCGATGGCGATGCATCTGCCGATGGCGGTAAGTTTGCCGCTTGGTTTGGTACCGGTGGCTTGAAGGTCGGTTGGAAGGCAGGAAGAGATCCGCTGGGGTATCCACCTGGAGGAGTGGCTACCGAGTCCACGGGCTCAGGCGATTGATCGCCGTCGATCTTTTGTGGCAGTCGTTGCCCCTCATTGAATCGGTAGAGTGTGGTCTTCGTGGAAGAAACAATCACCATTTCATGTTTTTCTGGTTTTTCTTTTTTCTCGGGTTCAGGTGCGGCGACCATTGGGGCCGCTACGGATTCGGCGACTTGCTTCTGGTCCGAGTTTCCCTCTGTTTCATTGAGCCAAGTTAGGAATTTTTCCCCATCATCTGGTTCATTACTCGTTGCTTGCTTGCCTGGCGGTCGGAGTGCGAGTCTTAGTTTTCCAAGATTGGCTGCTGTGTCGAGCACAATGTACTGCGAGTCTTTGACAAGCAACTGAATGGTGCTGGATTTCTTTTGTTTGGTAGCTTCTGGGTCGACGACGGCCACACCATCGATCATGACTACCTCAAGATTTTCCATAACCTTGACGCTTTTGGCTGCTTTGACTCGTGTGACTTTGTCCATGTATCCGTATACATCAACGTGGTCACCAGGGCCGATGTAACCACCACCGCCGGTTTCGTCTTTAACTGGTATGTCAAAGATTTGATAGCCTTCTGGAACGGTGAATTCACGTCCCTTAGCAGATAACTTGGCTTCGATGATGGGTTCACCGGGATAGAAGCGTTGTTTGGTGAACTTGTTCTCAACCATCTTCGGATCGGACATTGCACCCATCGGAATTCGGTCGATGGGCCATTGTTCCAAACGGAAGCTATCCATCGGGATTTTTGTCGCAGCGGAGATTTCCTTGGCGACGACCAATACCGGTGCAGTTTGCACGACCGCTCTATTCTTTTGATCGAGCACAACTTGGCTAACCGCGACAGAAGCAACGACACCGCAGCCAAGCGCGATAACGAGTAACAGTACGGACTTTGTACGCATTTTGGGACGCCTCGAAAGGTATTGATCCAGCAATCAAATCGGCTGCTGAAATTCGTTTTTGGCGTCCATGCCGCAACTGAAACATAGTTCATCAAATAGATTGAAGAACCAGAAAGACTCAAGTTTCGGTTTCGGCTTTCGAAGTATTAGAAAATGAACGAATCGTGACCAGGGCGCACAATCCCGAGTATCAGAACGAATGAAACAACCGTCGCAATCCGAAGCGCGTTTAGACGGATTCGGCTCAGGTGGTGGTGTACCGGCTTCAGCCGCAATCGTTAGCTTTATCCAACCGCGGCCGCACTCACTTTCGTTTGTGTTCTTGTTGCGACAGGGCGTAAACGCGAGCGAGTTTCGGCTCAGGCCAGCTGAAGCCAGTGCGCCAGACTAAGGCTGGCTGAAGCCCAATGGCACTCACTTTCGATTGTGTTTCTGTAGCGGATGGGCGCCAGCCCGCCGGTTTCCCGTCATCTACTGGCCACTCACCGGACGGCTCGCGCCGTTCCGCTAACAAAGTGAGTGCCATTTGGCTTAAGCCGATACACCAGCGCGGGCTAAAACGATTTGCCGGTAATCCGTTCATAAGCATCGATGTATCTGTCTCTGGTTTGCTCCACGATTGCTTCGGGTAGGCTTGGGGGCGGACTGTTTTTGTCCCAGGATGTTCCCATTAGATATTCGCGAACGAACTGCTTGTCGAACGATGCTTGTGACTTGCCCGGTGTCCAGCTTTCGGCTGGCCAAAAGCGTGAGCTGTCCGGCGTCAACACCTCATCGATCAAGATGACTCGGTTTTCAAACCAACCCCACTCGAGCTTCGTGTCGGCGATGATGATGCCACGTTGCTTGGCTAGCTCCACTCCCCGTTTATAGACGCCGAGTGTTTTCTCTTTGAGTTCGTTCGAGAGCGGAATGCCGATCGATTGGCACATGACGTCGAAGGACACGTTTTCGTCGTGACCTGTTTCCGCTTTAGTGGCCGGTGTGAAAAGAGGTGTTGGCAATACATCGCATTGCTTGAGGTTTGGCGGCAAATCGATTCCGCAAACCTGGCCAGTGGCTTGGTAATCTTTCCAGCCGCTACCCTCAAGGTAGCCACGCACGACACATTCGAAAGGAATGACCTCGGCTTTGCGAACGACCATGCAGCGGCCGATTAAGACACCATCTGGATCGTAGGGTTGAACTTCGACAGGTACCGTATCGCTAATGAGATGATTCTCGACACCTAGTTGCTCGAACCAGAAGAGACTTAGGCGTGTAAGCACTGCACCTTTGTCCGGGATGCCGTTAGGCATTACCCAGTCAAATGCGCTGATGCGGTCCGTGCTAACGATGAACAACTTGTCGCCAAGATCATAAACGTCTCGGACCTTTCCTTGACGACGGGGGAAAGGCAAATGAGTCTCAAGCAAAGGTGGAAAATTCATTTCGCCTCGTCGGCAGTGATTTTGTAAACAGCTTGATAACCACCATCCGGGTCCTTATATGACTCGGTATCGATTTCGAATTTGCCTTTGACGGCCATCATTCGAATGGAGAAGTCGGCCGATTTACCAGGGGCCATTTCCACCATGACGCAATCGAATAGCGCTGCGCCAGGCCCAAAGCAACATTCGCGATCATCACGTACCAAAACAAACTTCTTGATCCCCTTTTGCTGAAAAACCGATGCTGGTAGCATGAAGCCACGTAGGGTTTTCACTTTCTTGTCGACGAGCTCCTTCAGTTCGGGAGTGATCATTTCAGGCTTGAACTCTCCCCCCTTTTCGATATCGAACTTAATATCGTCGAAAGTGATTTCCCCTTTCTTTTTAGCCGCATCGCGAGCAGTTCGTTCTTGTGCAAGCTCCCGGTCGGTTTTCGGTTGCGTCTTTTCTTCCACTACCGGTTTTCTCGGATCCGGCCTTTTGGTCAGTGGTTTGGCAGCGGGAATGTCTTTGGGCTTGTCCGTTTTGACCGGATTCGCCGGTGGGTCGAACTTTGGAGTTTGGTCAGCCTGCCGGGCAAATGCATTTTCCGTTGTAATTCCAAGAAACAAAAAACCGCAAAACGACAGGACGGTCAAGTTTGCGAGTTGATGTTGGTTTCGAATGTGCATTCTCTGATTTCCTCAACAATTTTGATGGACCAAAATCGGTTGACTTCCATTCTGACGTTATCTACATCCTACCGCTTTCGCTCACTCCCTTCCATAGAGTTTGTTAGCCGCTAGAGATAAAATCGTCCAAGCAAAGGCCAAAATCCAGCTTTTGGCAATCCGACGCGTAAGCGAGGAATTTAATTGTATTTCCTCGCTCACGCGAACGTTCTTAAAGTACAGTGCATTGCAAGGATGTTCGGAGCGGGAGGCTGAGCCTCCAAGGCAGTCCGTTCCCAGGCGAGAGCCTGGGAACGAGTTTTCAAAAGAAACGAAAGAGTCCGAAAAAATCAATCGCGAGAGCCTCGCAATTCTCGACTAACTTTCTACAACGATGTTGCTAAAATGCACATCAGATTTCGGGCGAGGCCGATTGGACCCATTTCCCAGACTAAACAGGCATAACTACCATGCGATTTGCAATTGTTTTCGTTTCGCTTCTGACCCTCATTGGCTGCAACACCAACTCAAAGGAAACGGCTAATTCCTTGAATCCAGTCTCCACGGTGGCCGACAAAGATTCTGACGCGGCCGACGTGCGAACAGTCGCCGTGACAGTGACCGGTATGATGTGCCCACACGGTTGCTACCCTGGCGTGAAGTCGATGATCGAAACGAAAAACGATGTGGCATCCATCGAATTGACGCCCCAGCAAAAGGAAGATGTGATCGACAATCCCGTCATACTCGTCAAATACCGAGGCGAGTTGAACAAAGATGCGACGACCAAAGCCATCTTGGAAGCCGGATTCGAAAAAGTCGAGTACAACGACCAATAAGCCGAGCGGCAGGCTGCCATATCCCAACGAGGCTGTGAAAAAATGTAGGACGCCCTTTTTAGGGCGTCGAAATTGGCCGTTTTTGCAGTAACGACGGCCTGAAAAGGCCGTCCTACGAATAAATTCACAGCCTCTACCCGATGTGTGAGTGTTGAAGTTGGGAAATCGAAAATCCCCTAAAAATACTGATTGAATCGGACGGGACAATGGTCCCATCCTACGGTTGTGTCCACTCAAGCTCCAGAACTCTTATCGCATGTCAACAGACACTCCGCGTCCCTTTACTCATTTGCATTGCCACAGCCACTACAGTTTGCTTGACGGGGCTAGCCCGATCGACAAATTGCTCAAGCGTGCCAAGGCTCACGGAATGAATTCGCTTGCGATTACCGATCACGGCAATCTGCACGGGTCCTTGGAGTTTTATCGCAAGGCCAAGGAACTTGGAATCAATCCGATTCTCGGCTACGAAGCATACGTCGCGCCAGGCAGCCGATTCGAGCGGGATGCGTCTTCTTCCAAAGAAGCAGCGTTCCACTTGACACTGCTCGCAAAAAACAAGACTGGCTTCAAGAACTTGATCCGGCTTGCGTCCGCGGCCAGCTTGGAAGGATTCTATTTCAAGCCGCGAATCGACAAGAAGATATTGGAGGCACACAGCGAAGGCATCATTTGCCTCAGCGGATGCGTCTCAAGTGAATTCTCGCGAGCTGTGCTCAAAGGTTACGATACCGACGCGGCAATCCAGGAAGCCATCGACGTAACGCAATGGTTTGAACGCGTGTTCGGCGATCGATTCTTTATCGAGATCATGAACAACAAACTCGAAATCCAGCGTCAGCAGATGGCGGGAGCGATCGAAGTTGCTAATCGCGTCGGAATTCCTCTGGTCGCTACCAGCGATGCGCACTATGTGGACCGGGAAGACTCAGAAGTCCAAGACGTATTGCTGTGCATCAGCACGGGCAAGTTTCGGACGGACCGCAACCGGATGCAGATGGAGGGTAACGAGTTCTACCTGAGATCCCAGGAAGAAATGTACAGTCACTTCCCCGGTCATGCAGATGCCGTGGCACGTTCCCAGGAGATCGCGGACTCGGTCGACATCAATTTGGATCTTGGCTCCAGAAACTTCCCGTCGTATGCCATCCCTGAACCCGATCTTACACCCGATCAATACCTGCGAAAACTGTGTATGGAGGGGTTGCTGGACCGTTACAAGAAAAACCCGGAGATGTGCAATGACGGTCAGCTTGCACAGGTAGTACTGGATCGACTGGATCGCGAATTAGGGGTGATCTCCAAGCTAGGATTCTCGAACTACTTTTTGATCGTTTGGGATTTCGTTCGTCACGCTCGTGAAATCAACGTTCCAGCGACGGCGAGAGGTAGCGGTGTTGGTGCCCTCGTCTGCTATGCCACGTACCTGTCCCACGTTTGCCCGATCAAGTACGATTTGCTGTTTGAACGATTTCTTGACGAAAGCCGTCTCGAAGCGCCCGATATCGACATCGACTTTTGCCAGGAACGCCGAGGCGAAATCATTCGGTACGTCAAGGAAAAGTACGGCGAAGCCAACGTGGCGCAAATTGGTACGTTCGGTACACTTAAAGCGCGAGGCGCGATTAAGGACGTTGGCCGGACACTTGGCATGCCGCTAAGTCGGGTGAGCGAAATCAGTGAGCTGGTTCCTGACGATCCCAAAGTCACCATCAAGAGCGCGCTCGAAGACAGCGAAGACTTAAAGAAGCTCTACGACAACGACCCGGATGTTCGCGAAGTGATCGACTTTGCAAGCAAGCTGGAAGGGATGGCCCGAAACATCGGTACGCACGCAGCGGCTGTGGTGATCGCGGACAAGCCGCTTACGGAATACGTTCCGTTGATGCGAGTCTCCGGCAAGGAAGACATCATCACTCAGTGGTCGATGGGTGACGTTGAGGCCGCTGGTTTGCTCAAGATGGACTTCTTGGGCCTCCGCAATTTGACGATCCTTTCGAAGTCGATGGACATTATCGAGCAGACCACAGGTCAGCGATTCGATCCGCTCGACTTCCCACTCGATGACGTCGCAACGTTTGACCTGCTCAAACGAGGTGAAACAAAAGGAGTGTTCCAGCTAGAAAGTGGCGGTATTCGCGACTTGCTCCAACGCATGAAGCCCGACCACTTTAGCGATATCATCGCGACCAATGCGCTCTACCGCCCAGGTCCACTCGAAGGTGGGATGGTCGACGAGTATGTGGCTGTCAAGAACAAGAAGAAACAAGCGGAATACCTGCACCCTGTCCTTGAGGAAATCCTGGCCGAAACCAACGGCGTTATGGTGTACCAAGAACAGGTCATGCGTATTCTCAATGGCCTGGGCGGAATCGAATTGGCCAAAGCGTATACGTGCATCAAGGCGATTAGCAAGAAGAAGGAATCGTTGATTGCAGCCAATGCAGAAAAATTCCTAGGCGGTTGCCAAGAAAAAGGCCTTACCAAAAAGGAAGCCGAAGACTTCTGGAACATGATCCTCAAGTTCGCAGGATATGGCTTTAACAAGAGTCACTCCACGGCGTATGCTCTGATCGCTTACCAGACTGCGTACTTAAAAACACACTACAACGTCGAGTTCATGGCGGCCTTGCTGACGGGAGACATTCCCGGCCGTAACTTCAAACGCAAAGACGCTTTGGTCGAGCACTTGGAAGATTGTCAGCGAATGAACATAACCGTCGAGTACCCGAACGTGAACACATGCCGATCGGAGTTCAGCGTACGGGACAACAAAATTTACTTCGGGCTTTCCGCGATCAAAGGCTGCGGTGGCTCTGCCGCAGAAGCTATCGCGAAAGAACAAGATAAAAATGGTCCATTCAAAGACATTTTCGACTTTTGTGAAAGGGTCGATGTGACCCAATGCGGACGAGCGGCGATCGAGACCTTGATCAAAGCCGGTGCAATGGACTGTTTTAAAGCCAAGCGATCGCAGATGATGGCGGTGGTTGAGAAAGCATTGCAGGGGGGCGCCTCGAAACTCAAGGATCGCAAGAGCGGCCAAATGAGCTTGTTCGACGATTTCGAAGAAGTAGTCGAAGACGTCAAGATCACGCTTCCCGATGTTCCGGAATACATCGACAAAGAAAAACTCGTCATGGAGAAAGAGGTGCTCGGCTTTTATCTGTCCGCCCACCCGCTTTCCGAATACGACAAAATCTTGAAGGCATTTTGCTCGCATACGTCGTCGACAGTAAAGAGCGCGAAGAATCGCGACGAAGTATTGATGGGAGGGATGATCTCCTCCATCAAGATCGCGCAAACACGCAATCCCAAGCCAGGAAAATCCTCCAAGTACGCGAACTTTGATTTGGAAGACATGGATGGCTACGTTCGAAGCATTTGCTGGCCCGATGGTTTCGAAAAATACGGCGAGCTGATTCAACCCGACGCAGTCGTGTTAGTACGCGGGACTGTCGACAAAAAGGGTGAAGAAGACGAAGTGAGCTTCATCGTCAATGAATTAATGCCCATCGAAGAGGCGGATACCAAATTCACCACAGGCATTCACATTCTCTATGACGAGACTAAACATAAGCCCGAGTTGATCAAGAAGATTCGAGAAATCTTAAAGGGCTATCCCGGTCCTCGGGATGTTCTGGTTGCCGTACGGTTGCAGTCAGGCGAGACGGTTCATGTGAAGTCCGATAAGCAAAAGGTTGCGATTGCGCCAGAGCTTCGCACTCGCCTGGACGATCTACTCGGTCCGGATAGCCATCGGCTTCTGATGACCAAACCAAAGCTGAAGAGCGGTGGATCTAACGACCAAAGACGGCGTCGCGACTAGGAGGGGAAATCGGAGGAAATGATTGCGATCAGTCGGTAACATGGTTTTTGGCTGAATCACAGAACGATCGAAACTCTTGACGAGTTTCGCTACGATCTTCATCGCAAAATCAAAACAACTTTTGCGTATTCTAATGTAGACTAACACGAGCAAAAGCGTTTTGGGTAGAATTTCGCCTTCTCCTAGGAAATGCGAGGATACCATTCCTGAAGTTCGGATTTGTAAACGCCTTTTAATAGATTCAAGCCCATGTCTTTTTCTCAATTCGATAGCCCCAGCCAAAATCCCTATAGTCAGCCCACTCACAATTGGCCGGAAAACTCGCCACAACCTGATGGAAGTGGTTCAACGCAGTTCATCATGCTAGGGAGCTTCTACCTCATTCTGGCAGTACTAGGATTGGGCATGGCGATCCTCTTTGTTATTGGCCAAGCGATTCAGCATTCTAATGGTGAAGGGATGCCACCCCCAAATGCAAACGAAGCGGAAAAAATAGGCTTTTACATAGGCTCTTGGGGAGGTTTTGCTGCAATGGTTTTGTCTGGATTGATCCAGCCCGTCGTTGCCTTTGCTGGTTTCAATATGATTCGTAGAAAGGGGCTGGGAATGGCGAAACTTGGAGCACTCTTAATGTGCATCCCTTGTATTTCATCCTGTTGTATCCTGGGAGTGCCTTTTGGGTTATGGGGCATCATCGCTCTGAATTCCAACTCTGCGAAACAATTGTTTAGCTAGAGCACATCCGCATGTGTTCGAAGTATTAATTGCCGTTGGGCGGCCCCGGATGTGCTTAGCTTGCAGTTCGTGCTAATGCCGTCCAGCGTTTGCGACCAGCGACAAATGTGCTCAAAACAACTCCATACAAACTCGTACCATTCAATGGTGTATTGTAGGATTTACTTTGAAGTGCCGTCGCGTCAACTTGCCATTCCCTGTCCGGTTCGATGATGGTGAAGTCGGCTGGCTGTCCGGTTGCAAGACTGCCACCCTGTTGCCCCAGTAGCTTTGCGGGATTGAGGCTCATTTTTTCGAACGCTTGGCACCATGTCAGAATCCCTGGACGGATGAGATGAGTGATCACTTGAGATAGAGCCGTTTCCAAGGCGATCATTCCAAACGGGGCAGCGTCAATCTCCAACATCTTCTTTTCCAACGAACAGGGGCGATGGCCACTGCTGATGATATCGATCGTGCCATCCCGAAGCCCTTCCAAGCATGCTTCGACGTGGTCCAGCGATCGCATTGGTGGATTTACTTTGCAATTCGCGTCAAATGTTCGCATCAGAGTATCGCACATGTGCGCGTTGGCAATAAAAATGCCGGAGGTGAATTGGATTCCGCGGGCTTTGGCGCGTCTGCACAACTCGACGCTCCCCGAAGTGCTGATGCTCGTTAAGTGCAATCGCCCCCCGGTCGCTTCGACCAGACGAAGATCTCGCGAAGTAGCCAAATCCTCGGCTTCTGCGGGAATCGGAGCAAGTCCTAGTTTGAGTTGCTCCAGTCCCTCATGCATCACGCCCCCTCGAGATAGTGAGGCGATTTCAGGATGATCAAAAACGACTCGGTCAAACATCCCGCAATACTCGAGCGCTCGACGAAGGAGCGCGGTGTTTTCGATTGGGCGTGGACCGTCGCTCAAGGCAACTGCGCCTGCCTCAACGAGTGAGCCGATTTCAGCGAGGGATTCTCCATTTTGATTTTTGCTAACGCAGCCCAATGCATAGACGCGGCAGTTATCTGCTCGAACCCCTTTCTGACGAATGAACTCCACGCTGGCAGCGGTATCGATAGGTGGTTCTGAGTTCGAGGAAAGAGCAATCGCTGTATATCCGCCAGCCAAAGCCGCAGTTGTTCCCGTTACGATGGTTTCGTCTTCTTCACGTCCCGGCTCACCAAACTCGGTTGCAAGATCGATTAGTCCCGGTCCCAAGATACAACCGGACACATCCATCCTTTGAACTTGATCGGGTAAATCGCCATCTCGAACATCGATGCCTGAAAAACGTCCCTCGACAATGAGCAGTCGTCCTTGACGATCCATCCCAGTGCTCGGGTCTACAAGCCGTGCGTTTTCGATGAGCCAAGAGGTTTCAGGTTGCATGGAGTCTTGGGAGAATTGGTTTTTGGGAAAGTGGTCAACGCGTGCAAACGGATTGGGTTGGTTACGTTCTACCGTTGAGAAGCAGCCAGAGTGTCGCCATGCGGATAGCGATACCATTGGTCACTTGTTCGAGGATGACTGAATGAGGCCCATCAGCGACCTCGGGGGTCAATTCGACCCCACGATTGATTGGCCCAGGGGCCATGATGAGGATCTCGGGCTTACTGCGGCGAATCCGTTCTTGATTCATGGCATAGAGCAAAGTGTACTCATGAACCGAAGGAAAAGGACGGATGGCTTGTCGCTCGAACTGGATCCTCAGGAGATTCAACACATCGCAACGCGGTAGAATCTTATCCAAGCTATACGAGACCTCGACGCCGAGTTTTTCCCAGTTTTTGGAAACCAACGTGGCTGGGCCGCAAACGATCACCTTGGCGCCGAGTTTGAGCAGCCCCCATATATTGGAGCGAGCCGTCCTCGAATGCGCAATGTCGCCAACCAGCGCGATGGTCAATCCGGACAAAGAACCGCGGTGTTGACGAATGGTCAAAATATCGAGCAGGCCTTGGGTTGGATGCTCATGTGGACCATCTCCTGCATTGATTACGCTACAAGCCAAGTGATTCGAAAGCATGTGCGGTGTACCAGGCGAGCTATGTCGCACGACAACCGCATCGACCAACATCGCTTCGATGGTTTTCGCCGTGTCGATAAACGTTTCGCCTTTGGCGACGCTAGAGCCGCTAGACGAAAACTCAACCGTATCCGCGCCGAGTCTTTTGGCCGCGAGCGAAAAGCTATTCTTCGTTCGAGTACTATTTTCGAAGAACAGATTTGCAACCGTTCTTCCCTTAAGCAGATCCAGTTTGGTTCGCCCATTGGAGGTTGCCTTGTGGAGGAATTCCGCAATGTCCAATATTAGCGAGATCTCGCTGGCGGTGAGATGTTCCAGCCCTAGCAAATGCTTGTGATTCCACGAATCGGGGATTCGTGGAGCATTGATTAGTGAGTGAGGCGTGGTAGCGACTAAGGCCGACTCGTTGGACATAAACCTTCTCTCAGTGCTTGCATTGGAATGAGCGACTGATTCTAAAGTTCATTGCCAAGATAGGGAAGGAGTCAACTTGTTACTTGTTACTCTCCGAAACTATTGTCATCCTTTTCGGGGACAACTTCCTTCTTTTCGCCAAGGATTTCGTCGCATTCAGCCCGAACAGCCACAATCGACTTTTTCACTGCCAAATTGAGAGAATTAAGGTCGTTCATTTTTTCGTCGTTGAGATCCTTTTGGAATTGGTCGATCTTCTCAAGCAGCTTGGTCACTTTCTCCTTTTCTGGTACTGGGAGGAATGCCATAAGTGCTTTATCTGCCTTTGCCTTTTCCTTGTCTTTCTCGTCTGGTATTGGTCGCTTTTGAAATGCAGCATTGAGGGCCAAGCCGTTGAGTGCCAAGTGAATTTTCTCAAATCGTTGGTGTGCAATTCGTCGTGCATTCTTAACTTCTTTAGGCTGTTCCTCCTTTTTGGGCTTTGCTCCTCCACCGGCCCCTCCACCACCACTTGGCATGCCTTCTCCGCCATCACCACCGCTGGAACTAGCACCACCTTTTCCCCCTTTTGGTGCGCCTCCACCTGCGCCAGGCCCTGACAATCCTCCTCCACTGGACATCATACCCATGTCCCCACCGCCGCCTCCCGACGCACCTGAGTTTGATATTCGTTTCGTCCAGTCCTTGATCGATTTCTTGATGAATTTAGCAATGGACTTTTCGAGCGTGACTGCGTCTTCTGCAGAAACACTTGCGTGTTTGATTGTGCCAAAGCTAGCCAGTGCAGTTTCGACAAGCCATTCGGACTTTTGTTCGTCAATAATCTTGATCAAGGCAGGGGTGAGCGCTGCAATCGCCAATTTCGAGGGGCCTTTCTCCTTGTCCTTGTCGGTTTCTAATTTCGCGATCTCGGTAAGGCAATCTATCGCCTGAGCAGTCAGGTGATAATGTGCTTCTAAGTCTCGCGTAAGGGGAGCTGGACTAGTGAGAATGGTCTGCAAACTTTGAACGAAACGGCCTCGAACTTGTTCGCTGAGCAGTGGACTTTTGGCGTGCTTTAACAAGCTACTCAGGCCAGAGCTGAGGACCCCATCGTTTTCTTTCTGATCTATGAAATCAAGGATCGTTCTTTGAACGGTAGGTTCCGGATTCATCCGTCCAATCAGCACAGCGGCATTGATCCGCGCGGATGGCGAATATGTCTTCCCGTCCGCTCCCTTGAGCGCGAGGTCTCGCATTTCCTTGATGTAGTATGCGTTGAATTTAGGAACGAGCTCCTTGTTTCTTTCTATTGCTTCCATGTCGGACTGAATGTCCTTGCGAGCAAGATTTATTAGTTCGGGTGAGTCTTGCGTTAAGTTTGGAATCAGGAAATCGCGATAGTATTCTTCAATCGGTGCAAAGTCAGGCTTTTCCCCCTTGTTGCCGATCGCTTTTTTCTTTTCCTTTTCCTTCTCTTGCTGAACCTTGGCATCCTTGAGCTTGACCTCACGCTGCTTGAACGCTGGCGGTGCCGCTTGAGCGTGCACTCTTGCCTCCAAGATATCCGGACCAGCCATCAAAGCCATGGCACCAAAAAAAGACGATTGAACGACCAAACTAATGTGTGTTCGTCGGCGCATGAGGCCACCTCATCGGTAGTTAAAAGAGGAGCAAGTTTCCCGGAAAAGCAGTTGCGGGCATTCCCACTCTATTAAGGTACGGTAACTGCCCCCCCAGTGTCAACTTTTCCCCAAGGGAATCATCCCAGTTCGTCGGATATTTGTGGCCAAACAATCAGGAAATACGGAAAACCCGGGTCAACGCCCTTCTCTCAGTCGTTCACCGAGAAAATTATCGAGTTCCGGGATTGCGAAAATTTTGTTCACCGCAGTGTCGATGTCGTACTCAATCCTGCGGAATTCGATCCGAGGATATTCGAGGATAACGAAACAGCTTCGCCAGTCGCCGTCTCGAGGCTGACCGACGCTTCCAACGTTAATCATGGCTTTGTCTTCTGGCAAAGTCATCTGATATCCGAACTCATCCGGGCGCATGAACTGCATGTTGGTTGTAAAAACGCCCGGCGCGTGGGTATGCCCCTGAAATGTATACCCTTGAACCATGGAGAAGAGCTTTTCCATTTTCCGTCGATTGAATACATCTTCGGGAAACACATACTCGTTTAGCGGATTCCGAACAGAGCCATGCACGAACAAAATGTTCTCTTCTGCAATCATGCGAGGCAGCCTCGCCAGATATTCGAGGCGTCGCTGTGCAGCTTCGGGATGGGTATTGCATTCCAATTGCCGACGAGTCCAGAAAATCGCTTGTTCGGCCGCGGCACTAAACCCCTCAGGGTCAATCAGCGCCCCATAGTCATGATTTCCCAAAACACATTGCTCAAACGTCGAGACGATATCGAGACACTCGCATGGATTCGCACCATAGCCCACCACGTCTCCAAGGCAGATAATTCGATCACATTGCTGGGACTCAATATCCTTAAGCACAGCTTGCAGTGCTTCCAAATTGCCGTGAATATCGCTAACGATTGCAGTGCGCACGAAATGGGTTTTCTTGTGTTTTAAAATGGAGTCCGTAAAAAATCTGGCTTAACGCCCAGTACGCAAACGATCACCCAACATGTTGTCTAATTCTGGCACACCGTAAATCTTTTGGCAGGTGGTTTCGAAGTCGTACGGAACTCGACGAAAGAAAATCTTGCGGGCCTCATGGTCAATGATCACATAACAAGCACGGTTGTCTTCGTCGCGAGGCTGTCCGACGCTACCAACATTGACCATTAACTTCTCTTTGCCGAGCGAGAAAACACCATCGCACTGAGATGGCTTGATGAACTCAAGATCGGGAGTGAATACACCGGGCATGTGGGTATGTCCCTGAAAACAATACTGGGTGACCCGCGTAAAGATGTTCTCCATTTTGTTTTTGTCATAAATCGTCTCCGGGAAGACATACTCGTTGGTAGGATCCCTCGGAGAACCGTGAACGAACATAAATTTTTCTTGGTGCTGCAGTTTAGGCAGTTCGCTCAAATAGTCCCAACGCTTGTTGACGACACTCAGTACCCCAGCATCCAAACGATCCCGCGTCCAGTAAATAGCCCTCAATGCCACGGGATTGAACCCCTCCGGATCGAAAAGCGCTGCTTGATCGTGGTTTCCCATGATCGTCAACGACGTTTTTCGCATCACTAAATCCAAGCATTCGCAAGGGTTAGGACCATAACCGACGATGTCCCCCAAACAGACGATGTTGTCTACGGATTGGCTGGCGATATCCGTCAGCACTGCTTGCAGCGCCTCGAAATTACCGTGAATATCGCTAATCAGTGCTTGCCTCACTACGGGCTCCTCGACTGGACGACTTGCGTTTCCGCCAAGGGCGGGTGGGACAAAATATCAGGGGAAAGGAAACAACCCTAATTCTAGTCCGTGTCTCAGAACATGGGCAGCCCAGATGGTCGCGACTCGAACTAATTTGTAACTTCCTCCCCATCCAATCGACCGAATCCCGATTTTTCCACCTAAGATATCCAGTCCAATCCCTAAATTTGCGAAGTTAACAGAAACTCCAAAAAACGGGCCTGGACCTAGAAAACCAACTCATTCGAAGTGACGGAACGAAAATGTCGGAAAAAAAAGTGGCCTGGATTACGGGCAGCGGTTCGCCGCGCGTTGGACAAGTTGTCGCAAAGCACTTTGCATCCCAAGGTTACCAAATCGCACTACACGCAAACACATCCTTGGAAAATGCGGCCAAGTGCGCTGCCGAGCTCAATCGAACGGGTACCGAGACAATCGTCGTACAAGGAGCAGTTGAAGAGCCCGACTTTGCAAGGAACGCGGTGCAACGAATTGTTCAGCAGTTCGGTCGGTTGGATGTCCTGGTTAACTCGGCAGCCATCTGGGATTGGCGCTCGCTCGAGGAAACCACAGCTTCGGATGTTCTACGCCAATTTCAAGTGAATACTCTGGGCACATTCCTCTGCAGCCAAGCGGCTGGCTTGCAAATGACCAAGCAGCCCGGCGGAGGTGCCATTGTGCTCATCGGAGACTGGGCTGTGCTTCGGCCCTATCCCGATTTCTCAGCCTACTTTGCCGGCAAAGGCGCAATCGAAGCCATGACTCGCTCTCTGGCGGTCGAATTAGCGACCAGAAACCCAGCCGTCCGCGTCAACGCGATCCTACCGGGTCCCGTCATGTTGGATGAGTCCATTTCGCTACAAAAATCCAATGCGATTCAAGAACAGTGTTTACTCAAGAGGCTAGGTAAACCGGAGGATGTCGCCCACGCAGCTTACTTTCTTGCAACGCAGGAATTCATTACCGGCGCCTGCTTGCCCGTCGATGGCGGTCGAAGCATCTATGCTGGCGATTCCAAAGACGCTATCGCCCATCCAACCTTTCGTGGGACCGCAAACTAGCACGACGCGCAAGCTAGTGATTTGGATAGTGGATTCACTAGCTTGCGCGTTTTGAAGTTGCGCGTTTTCTGTGCTTTCGGGCCAACGGCCCAGCAATTTACATAGCCCAGCCCAACGGGCTGGGTATTCGTTCCAATTGCTCTTAAGGGCCAAAGGTCCGACCGTTTGTTGGCCAACGTCTCTAGCCGAAGCAAACTGCCGGGCCGTTGGCCCTATCAATTCCTTTGCTTGATTCGACCCAGCCCTTCAGGCTGGGCTATGTAAACGACCGGGGCTTTGCCCCTAAAACAAAATAGTGCAACTTCAAAATTTGCGTCGTTCTAAGGTAGTCTTCATGCCGCCGCCCACTAATCTCGATTACGTATGGATTCCTTCAAGCTGATAAAGTCCGACAAAAGGAAGATGACAGTTACGAACGCAAGCACGATTTCCGTCAAGTTTACGATCTTGGCCGGAACGGTTTGCGGCAAGATATCGCTATAGCCAAAAAACGAAAAATTCAGCGTACTCAAATAGACAAAATCAAAGAGGGC
Source organism: Pirellula sp. (assembly GCA_031424235.1). Taxonomy (GTDB): domain Bacteria; phylum Planctomycetota; class Planctomycetia; order Pirellulales; family Pirellulaceae; genus JBKCUI01. The sequence continues at coordinate 139,192 of JANPHB010000221.1, read as the reverse complement.
CTCCATTTGCCCAACATCTTTGGCTACTCCTGAAAAACAGGCATTGTTGAGACAATAAAGCAAGTGAAAGTCGAACGCAAACGACAGGATCATCTGAGACATGTTGATTCCCATCAAAACCAAAAAACGATGATGGGCTAGATTGCTCTGAGCGGCTTCATAAAGCTGCTTTAGATTTTCAGCTCCGAACAAGCCCGTCTTGGTCCAACACCCCACAAGAACCAGACTCGTCAGCAGACTAACTCCCAATTGCCCTGCGTTAATCAAGAGCAACGCAATCCCCCACCAGCCCAATATGGCGGCATACTCCGCAACATTGCGAGCCACTTGAATGCGAAATTGATGTGTTGGGGCTTGGGAGGGAGATTGCATTCTGGCTGCTGAAAGTTAACGTAAATTGGGCCAAGCATCCCATCTTGCCGTATTGTTTAAGATTGGCGATGGGTGCTCCGATACAATGTGGATGCGACCGTTTCTTGAAAACACGTGAAGGACTCGTGAATGTACAGTATTTTCGATCTGTTTAAAGTCGGAGTCGGCCCGTCTAGCTCCCACACGGTTGGACCGATGATCGCCGCGTTCCGATTCGGCCAAGATTGCGTCGACAGGTTTTCACAAAGTACTGGTACTGCCAAATCCATTTCCCGCGTTCAAGTTGAACTTTATGGCTCGCTGGCATTGACCGGAATTGGACACGCCACGGACACCGCAATTTTAGTGGGACTCTCCGGCTGCTTGCCGGACCGTACGGAACCTGAAGTCATTCAATCGACGGCGCTCGAGGTAAGGGCGTCGAAGCGGTTGCAGCTGAACAACCGCCTTTCGATTCCGTTCGATGAAAAAAGCGATTTGCTGTGGCTTCGCAAAGAAACTCTGCCACAACATCCTAACGCAATTCAATTCAAAGCGTTCTCAATCGATAACGAATGTCTTTTTGAAGATCAGTATTTCTCAACCGGCGGTGGGTTCGTTTACTCCAGATCGGAGTTTGCCGAGCAATTTCAAAAGTCGTCTCCCCCCACAGATCAGCCCCAAGATCATGATGGAACCATCCCGGTCCCATATCCTTTCCGAAGCTCAAAAGAACTCTTGCAAATGTGCAAGAGCAACCATCTGACGATCGAGTCCCTGATCCAACAGAACGAGCTCGTGAAACGCTCCGAGACCGAAATCGATGCACAGTTGGATCGGCTTTGGGCTGTCATGAGCAAGTGCATCGATAGCGGTTGTTTGGCAAGCGGAATCTTGCCCGGTTCCCTACGTGTGCCGCGACGCGCGCCTCACATCTTCGACAAGCTGTCGCTGCAACTTGAACATTCCGAATCCGAACCAAAGCATAGATCACCGCCGAGTGAGTTCCTTTCCGCCCCTAAGCCGATCACCGTTATCGCCAGCGACCCATTGCAGCAATTGGACTGGGTGAGTCTATTCGCTTTGGCGGTCAACGAAGAGAACGCGGCAGGGGGTAGAGTTGTTACCGCACCAACCAATGGTGCTGCAGGCATCATCCCTGCGGTATTGGCATACTATATTCATTTTTATCCGAACGCAAATCGCGCTGGTGTCCATCGTTTCCTGAAAACGGCCGGAGCCATTGGACTTCTTTACAAACGAAATGCTTCGCTATCTGCTGCCGAAATGGGTTGCCAAGGTGAAGTTGGAGTTGCTTGCAGCATGGCCGCTGGCGGACTCGCCGCTTGCATGGGCGGAACCGTCGAGCAAATCGAAAACGCTGCAGAAATCGGGATGGAGCATAACCTCGGATTAACCTGCGATCCGATCGCCGGACTTGTGCAAGTCCCGTGCATCGAGAGAAATACCATGGGAGCTACCAAAGCCATCAACGCAGCTCGACTCGCAGTTCTTTATGGCGACGGCAAGCACTTTGTTTCGCTTGATCGCGTCATTGAGACGATGCGACAAACCGGTGTTGATATGCAAGTGAAGTACAAAGAAACGTCTTTAGGTGGCCTGGCGGTCAATGTCGTTGACTGCTGATGTCGGGCTTAGGTTTTCAAGCCCGAAGGGCTGGCATCCACTCAAGTGCCTTGCAACTTTCCCAGGCGAGAGCCTAGGAACGAGTAACATTGACTACGAAAAGGTAGCTCGGAACACATTCAGGTTCTTCCGCTGTTGCTTTCAGTGACATTGGATCGCTTGTTCGATGATATCGCAGGCTAGGTCGATGTGAATCTCGGTCGTGATACCTGGCGGTGGAAGAAAACGGATTCGGTTTGGATTGCTGCCGGCCAAAAAGCCCATGAGTCCCAAATCGTAGAGCTTCATCAGCATATCTTTGGCCTCGTCAGCGCCGCCGTTACCAGGTGTGAAGGCAATCATCATGCCTTCGCCATAGGGGCCGCTCAGTTTGCCGGGATACTTTTGAGCCAACTGCTCCAGTTTGCCTTGGAAGTAGTTGTGGCGACGGACATTCCAGCCGTTTGCACCAAAACACTCATTGGTCTCTAAAGCGTCTAGAACAGCCAAACCACAACGGATGGAAGCTGTTGCTCCAGTGAATGTCTGGGAGAGGACTGGCCCCTTGGGTTTCAGTTTGTCTCCGTAGAGCGTTGCACAGACTTGAGTGATCTTGCCGAGGGTGACGAGATCTGCGTAGGCGTCGAGTTCAAAGTGTTGGAAGGAAAACGGCTTACTAAGCCGAGAGAAAGTTTGAATCTCATCGAAGATGACCAAGATGTTATTCTGATGGCAAATCTTGCAAAGCTCTTCGAAGTAGGGTTTCGTACCTGGGTAGTAACCACCTTCACCAGCCACGAGCTCGAGCCAGATACAAGCGTATTCGCCTGGATGTCGCGCGATCAGTTTTTTGAGCATCTCAATCGCACCGCGGGTCGTACCTACGGGATCCGCGGGATGGTACATTGGAATGAAGTCCACATCGAGCGTCTTCGGCAAGCCAGCTCGGTAAGCTGGTCGGTCCGTCAACTGAGCCAATGCAAGGCTTCGGCCGGCGAAGCAATTGTCCATGCAAATAACACGCGATGCAGGGAATCGATTATGGAAGGCAATCTTCAACGCATTTTCATTTGCCATGGCGCCGCTGGTGCTCAGCAAGCAGTGATCCAATTTCGCGCCGGACTGATTGGCCAATCCCAATAGTTTCTCGCACATTGCTAGCGACGGAGAGTTTGTTTGAAGATTGCCTTGCATGACCGTGTCTTCCAGGCCAGCGTCGACGGTTGCCTCCAGCATGGCAGGATGGCTGTGCCCCATTCCGTGGACACCAATCCCGACGATGAAGTCGAGCTTGACGCTGCCGTCACCAAGTTCCACAAACGGGCCGTTCCCAAGGCCGCTTGAAATGTATGGGAAGTAAGGCGCTCCACCGCGAGCAACCGCAAGTCGATCCAACTCCGCTTTGTACTGAGCAACCAATTCCGGCTTCGGAGGTCGGACGGCATCTATGGTCGAGCTGTGATCCCTTAACACGGCCGCCAGCAACTCTTTTGCCTCAGCAATCCGAGGATCGGCCGAAAGGCGACTCGCCGCGAGCCCCAATTCCTCAGAGTGACTGACTTTCTCAGATGCAAGTGTTGGCGAATGAAGGGATTGATTCATGAAGCGATTCGGAATTGGGGGAAACGGTCGGATGAATGATTGTTGACAAGGAAGACTGTCAAAAAGTTCATTATCGTAACAGATTCCAGCCAAAGTGCTTAGAGGAAATTGGGAGGGCGAGGCCACCGCTGTAAACATGTTTACTTCGAGTTCACTCAACCAATTCGTTACTCGGGAGGGTGAGGCTCCTGCCGAACCGTGGCGTCCCCAGCTCGGCAGGAGCCTCGCTCTCCCGCTGAAATTGCAAGCAATTCCCAAAAAGTGAGACGGCCTCCTTGTCCCATCGGACGTAAAGGTTCGCGGCTAGAAACAACCGAATCAGGCGTTTGACGCATCCCTCCGCTCCAAGCCCAACGCTCATGGCGTTGGGCTTGGAGCGGAGGGATGCGGGCGTTCGGAAATGAGATCCGGTCTAGCTGCGAACCGTTGGCTCAGACGAGACAAGCTCGTCTGGGTCCACAAGCTGAATTCTCACGAATCCAGCTACGGATCGTAATTTTATGTGCTTCGGTAGATGCACCAGAGCCAGCTGAATTCTCACGAATCCAGCTACGGATCGTAATTCAGAGCCAACTGAATTCTTACGAGTCCAGCTACTTTAGTAGACTTCAATTGTCTTAACAGCCCCAGCACCTTGATTGCTAGCTCCATCAAGGCAACGCCATGCCGCTTGAATGAGCTGGTCGATTTTGAACGAGCGGGAGGGTGCGTTCACCATCGCTACGCCAGCCACCAAAGGCTGTGCCACCGATGTCGCCAGGGTCGAGTCCGCGTTCGCATTATTGAACTTGGCGAAGGATTCTCGAATCCATTGGGCCAGTTCGGCTTTCTCAACATCTTGGAATACCAAAGACAGTTCCCCATCGTCGCTTACAAAGCCTCGAACATTCGACGCTTCGCCGTGGGTGTCCATGTACTTGATAAAAGTCGCCTGCCAGTTTTGAAGCGAAGTGCTATCGGCACCCGACGCAAGCTTTTTGACGACGATCAGCGACAACGTCCCAGAGTCATTGCGGCATTGCTGGAGCAAGTGGTCCAAATTCGAACTCAGCTGCGGATCGCGAGCGGAACGGATTTCGACAAAACGACTATCGTTTTCGATATGGCATCTCTGGTCTTCTTTAGCAGGTGGCACTTTCGACGGTGATTGACCAACCTTGGTTGCCGATTCACTTGTGGCGATGGCAACCGAGGAAGCCTCAGAATCAGCAGTACCTACGAAAGCGGCTGTCGGTGTCGCTTCGCCCGAGAGAGTCTTCGATACAGTTAACCAATGGTCGGACAGTTTCTTCCAAGCGATAACGCCGATCGCGAGCTCTGCAGGAATAGTGATCTGGGCACGTTGGCTGATCAACTGTCCCGCCAAGGACCACCAAGCCCGGTGCTTCTCGCTGGTTAACGAAGTTGGATCGGTGATTTTGGGTGCATCGCCATTTGCTCCAACTGGTTTTGCCCGGACGTTTGTCCAAAATGTTTTCGACATTCTGGAAAGGTCGATACGGAACGACTTTGGAATGGACTCGAATGGATCGATATTTGCACGGCAATCTTCTTGCAGCCACTCAGCGAGTTCAGAACCTGTTGTGAGTCTGTTTAGTTCGGCGATCATGCATGTTGTGCGAATCAAGGAAAACGTTTCTGCGATGCCGCTCCCCATTCGTCCTTGACCAGCAGACAAGTAAAGTGGCATGAGGGCTTTGAGTATCAGTCTCGCATTCAATCGTTCGCCGACTACCGGTTCGTTTTCATAAAGCCATCGCAACGAGAGAGCGAGTCCGGACGAGATTGCACGGTCGCGTTCTTCGGTTGCACTCGATGTTTCTGGTTCGTTGGCGCAGGTCGCCTTGAGCAGTTCCGTCATGAGCGGTACGAGCGGATCAGCCGCGGTTTCATGCAACCGCGATTTGTGCGGACTGAGCATTTGGCGAATTGTATCCGTTGGGATTTCGCTCATTCTCGACGCTAATTTTGCAATCGTCTCCGAGCGGAATTCCAAAGAATCCGCGGAGGGTTTGGTAGCTGGATTCGAAGTGTTTGGGCTGGCCAGTGCTGAGGTCATGGTTCAATCGTCGCGAACAACAGGAGTTGGGAACTGGCGGAAATCTAGCTCGAAGTCTGTGGCGCGCTGCAAAAGAATGTGACGGCATTCCGGGACTTCGTACGGCGATCCTTTGGGTTTGTAGCGGTTGTAGGGGTTGTGCGAATCGCATTTACGTGGGCATTGTTTCCAAGGATGTAATGAGACGATACCCTATCTCGTTTAACAGTCAGCCGAAGGCGTACTCTAGGTGACTTGGTTGTTCGCTGTCGTCCAAGGTCGCATCCGGCAGATGCGACCCACTTGGTTGCCTAACGTGGGTCGCTCTTGCCGAGAGCGACCTTCTGAGCTGACTGTGAAACGACTCAATCAACAAGCCCGCTCACCCAACCACTTCCCCTAATCGAGAATGACAAATGCCAAACCCTTGGACAGGAAAAGGGAATCCTTATACACGAGACGAAGTGAACGCGCGGCTGCGCGCCACGCTTGCACGTGGCGAAAGCATCATTGCTGCCGGAGCAGGGACGGGGATCAGTGCCAAGTTCCTCGAAAAGGGCGGAATCGACTTGATCATCATTTACAACTCGGGACGTTTCCGCATGGCCGGGCACGGTTCGACGGCCGGCCTAATGGCCTATGGCGATGCAAATGCTGTTGCCATGGAAATCGGCGAATTCGAAGTGCTGCCTGTTGTTGAGGAAGTGCCCGTCATCTGCGGAGTGCATGCAACCGATCCGCGACGCCGAATGTGGCATTGGCTCTTGAAGGTCAAAGAGATGGGCTTCTCCGGCATCAACAACTTCCCCACGCATTGCATTGTCGACGGTAATTTCCGACAGATCCTTGAGGAAACCGGAATGAGTTTTGACAAAGAAGTCGAGATGGTCGCGATCGCTCAAAAAATGGATCTGTTTAGTGTTGTGTACGTGGCAAAACCCGAGGAAGCCGTAGCGATGACTCAGGCCGGTGCAGACGTGGTCATCGCTCATGTTGGAACCACGGTCGGCGGCTCGGTTGGTGTGACGGGTGCTACCTGTTCGATGGACGAAGCGGCCGCGCGGGTGCGGAGTATCTCCGATGCAGCACGAGCAATACGGCCCGATGTCATATGCCTATCGCATGGTGGTCCGATCCTGACGCCGAGCGACGCAGCCTACATCAATCAACAGGCAGGCACAGTAGGCTTTGTCGGAGCTTCCAGTTTGGAAAGAATGGCTTTCGAAGGTTCTCTGACGAAACTGACGCAAGAGTTCAAAGCCATCCCCAGCGGAAAGTGATCCACACACCATGAACACCATCCCCACCATTGCAGTCCTTGGGACGTTCGATACCAAAGCAGACGAGCATGCTTATGTAGCGGAATGCATACGAGAGGCTGGCTGCAGTGTCCTCTTGATCGATGTCGGAACTGGGAGCGAACCAAGGTTGAAGCCCGATGTGTCTCGCTTTGATATTGCGAAGGCCGTTGGGGTGGACTTGGCGCCGATCCTCGCTCGCCAGGATCGCGGAGAAGCCGTGGCGGCGATGGTCTCGACTGCACCTCATTGCATCGAAGAGCTAAGAAAAGCGGGTCGCATTCATGGAGTCATTTCGCTTGGCGGCGGTGGCGGAACGGCAATCGCATCGGCAGCCATGCGTGCGCTACCAATCGGGTTTCCAAAATTGATCGTGTCGACATTAGCAAGTGGCAACACAGCGCACTACATCGGAACGAAAGACATAGTGATGATGCCGAGCGTCGTCGACATCAACGGTCTCAATCGCGTCTTGAGATCGATACTCACGCGGGCCGCTGGCGCCATCGTGGGAATGGTTCGCGCTCAGTCGCCGGATGTCACGGATCGACCGATTATCGTTGCCAGCATGTTTGGCAATACGACTGCTTGTGTCAATGCAGCCATTCCGTATTTCACCGCCGCGGGATTCGAAACCATTGTCTTCGCAGCCACAGGCAGCGGCGGTAGAGCCATGGAGTCGCTGATCGAGTCGGGAATGGTGGCCGGTGTGTTCGATATCACTACGACCAAGTTGGCGGACGAGTTGGTTGGCGGTGTGTTGTCCGCAGGGCCGGATCGGTTGAATGCAACAGCGAGAGCTGGAGTTCCTGCTGTTGTCGCTCCGGGGTGCCTGGACATGGTCAATTTCGGCGAGCGAGCCACGGTACCAAGTCGTTTTTCCGGACGCCGATTCTATCAACACAACCCGCAAGTTACGCTCATGCGGACCACTCCCGAAGAATGTACTGCTCTGGGAGAGCAACTTGCGAATTCCGTCAATCGATACAAAGCCCCATCCGCGGTACTCATCCCCAGACGAGCAATCAGCGTCGTCAGCGCAAAAGGAGGGCCGTTTCACGATCCAATTGCGGACGCTGCACTTTTTGGATCGATTCAGAAACATCTGAAATCGACAATTCCATGCGTGACCTTCGACTTGGAAATCAATGATCCTGAATTTGCAAAGATAGCTGCCGAAACGTTGCTCCGAAAAATTGCCGAACATTAGGGCCCCTTGCCCCGAAGCGGCAAAGTTGTGAGGGAGTTCGGGGGCCGCACGCTACCTTCGCGGAGCGAAGGGCGACAATGTCGCTCGTCGCTCCGCGACGATTGCGTACTCGTGACCGGGATTCCACACAGCGGAAAAAAGTCTGGTTATGATATAGCCGTTCAAAACGGCAGACTTCCATCTCGAATTTCCATCCTTAGGACAACTCTTTTGTTTGATCGTGAAACGCCCGCAAAACAACCCGAAGTTCTGGGTTGGCATTGGTTAGTCGATTTTTTTCAGTGCGAAAAACTCCCTTCAGACCCAATTGTTCTTGAGACGATCATGGTAACCGCAGCGAAGATGGCTGGTGCGACTGTGGTACAAACTTGCTTTCACAAATTCTCTCCGCACGGCCTTTCGGGCGTTGTGGTCATCGCCGAATCGCATTTAGCTGTGCACACTTGGCCGGAACACGACGCCATGTGCCTTGACCTTTTCTCGTGTAGTGACAAAATCAAAGCCCAGCTCGCGATCGACTTCATCGCTTCCGAAATCCAAGCGGGGAAAGTCGATAGCCGCACTGTGGTTCGCGGGGAATTGATAAAGTAGTTCTCCATTTATCACTTGCCGATCACTTGTTGCAGTGCATTTTCGTTCAATCACTCTTTTGAAAATTGACACCCATGTTTAACCGTGCCGAAGGAAATCTTGAGTTGCGTCCGATGGCCCCCAATGACATCCAGATGGCGCTCCGTATCATTCATGATTACGACGAGGATGATGCCGCGGAAGCTCAAGAGACCTATGCAAAAGGGCTCGATGGCCAGTTCTGTTTATGCGAAAATCGGGCCGTGATTGGCGTCGTGGGTGGCAAGCATATTCCAGATACCGATGGTTCGTTTGGACTTTCGTGGACCTATCTGCAACGAGACCATCGGCGATCTGGCAAAGGGACGCGGATGCTGAACTGGATGATCGAAATCATGAAGGAACAAGATGCTCGTAAGGTGTTTGTTCATGCAAGTGATTACATCGACCCTACCCAGGGAGATATCTATCGCGATGCCCGCGACACCTATTTGCAGGTCGGATTCACTCAGGAAATTCGGCAACCTGATTACTACGCGCCAGGTGAGTCGATGCTCGTTTATGGAATGAGGCTGGCGCCCAGAGAAGTGGTCAACGTTGTGCTCAATCTGGACGACATCAAACTAACGGACGTTGACGAGATACCGGAAACCAACGACGCATATTGGTTGGCCTGGGAATTAGTGGAACAAGGCCAAGGGACCAAACCGCAGGATTTCCAGCGAATCGTCGGTGAAGTGCGTGGATGGGGCGGTCGAACGATCTACATGGCGTTTCCGTCGGATGTTGCGAACGCACCGACGTTAGTGACAGCAGCCAGGTTCAAGACTTCAGGCCGATTGGTGGATTACTACGAAGATGGCATTGATGAAGTGCACTATCGGTATGATGTTTGAAAGTGATTCAGCTTCGCCGGCAAGGTACTGAGCCGCGGTTACCCTCGTTCCAAGGCTCTGCCTTGGAACGCACTGCCTTCGAGAATCCGCCTCGCGTTAGCCATGCATTTACAACTCAGGAGGCAGGAGCCTCCATTGCATTGCGTCCCCAGGCCAGGGGACGAGTGCTAAAAACCGGAGGGAACTTCTGGTTTTTAGCGCTAGCCGCGTTACGGTTTCCCTGGCAAACACGGTTAACGCGGCTAGCGCCCGCGGCTCAATTCGAACCAAGTGAGTGCGACGGGGCGCTACCCTTGCCTGTCGACTGCGGCTAAGGCCAGGCTTCGCAGCGCTGTGACTGCCGCGTTGCCATTCAAGCCATCGAGGAAGCTGATGGCCTCCGCTATCATCGATTTGGCAAACGATTTGGTGTACTCCGAAGCATCGCATTCGTCCATTTCAAGTCGCAATTCTTTGGCTGCGTCTTGCTCTCCATTGTTGAGTCGATGGATGAGCGATTCTCTTTTGGGCCCGTCCATAAGTTCCAATGTTCGAATGGCAGGCAACGTCGGCTTGAATAAGCCCAAATCTGTACCGAGCGTTTTTCCCGCCTGATCGGCGTGTCCCCATACATCCAGCCAATCATCGAAAACCTGGAAGGCAGTTCCAAGCTTGAGTCCGTACTGTTGCATGCGATGGCAAGTCGCTTCGTCGGCCCCAGCACTCCAAGCCCCAAGCGAGCAGCTAACCGCGCACAGTGCACCGGTCTTTGCTTCAAGGAGACGAAGATATTCCGGAGTTTGCATTTCAAAGTGATGAATGCTGTTCCCTTGCATGATCTCTCCCTCGCATACCTGTTTTGCTGCGTCGGAAATCCATCTGCCTGGAATGGTGGATGTCCCTTTATTAGCCAAGCCATAGGCATGGGTAAAGAGCCAATCTCCGATCAGGACGCTGGCGGGTACGGTCCATTTTTGATGGACGGTCTCTTTGTGACGGCGAACGAGTGCTTCGTCTAACACGTCATCGTGTACTAACGTGGCCGTGTGCACAAGCTCGACCACAACACACAATCGGACGGATTCTTCGGTAGCGAGTCCTGAAGCTTTGGCTGCAAGGAGGAGAAGGCAAGGGCGAAGTCGCTTTCCACCCAAATCGGCTACATACTCGAGCATCTCATTGACGTGAGGCTGACTAGCATGCAGCTCTCGATGAATCATTTGCTCCACTTGCCGTAGTTCGTCGCGGATTGGCATGGTTGCCAATTTGAGTTGATCGCGGTAGGCGTTGGCCGGGCTTCGATCGGGTTCAACAGTAGATAGAAGTTGTGGTGAGCCTAGGCTGGAACCGAAGCTGCTCCCTCTGACTTCGACGCTAGCTCGAGCTAAAGTCGGATGTGTTTCGACAGTATCCATGGTCGCTTACTCATTTCTCTGGTAATCTCCGCGAACGCCACCTTTTTTGGAAAGGAGCATAATGCTGGAGATCGTCATTGATCGATCGATTGCTTTGCACATGTCATAGACCGTCAAAGCAGCCACACTTGCCGCCGTAAGCGATTCCATTTCCACTCCTGTTGGCCCCGTCGAACGCACTGTAACCTGCCATTCCAGTTCCACGTCCGAGACCCATTTGTGCTGAACATCGACCGAATCGATCAAAATCATATGGCACAAAGGAATCAAAGTGCTGGTTTGCTTGGACGCTTGAATGGCCGCGATTCTGGCGACCTGTAAGCAATCGCCTTTTGCGATCGAATTGGTCCGGATTGCATTGGCTGCATCCAGGGACATGGTTATTCGACTGCTCGCGACGGCTGTCCGGTGGGTGTTGGATTTTTGGCCAACGTCCACCATTCTCGCTTCGCCGCTCGAATTTACGTGAGTAAGACTCGGAGGGGCGATTTCGTCGGTCAAATCCGGAGCGTTTCTGGTTTCCTTGGGAATTGTCATGAAATTACGCTATTGGAACACTCCCGCAATGGATTTCGAAACATAACAACGGATTGGAATGCACAAAGAAGAATGCTCTAGGGAGGACGAGGCTCCTGCCGAGCTTGTGACGCAATGGCTCGGCAGGAGCCTCGCCCTCCCAAACGAATACCATTTTGGATGACGATTTGAAAGGCGACTATGCATGCCCCGAGTATTCAGCGCCGAAGAACTCTTTGCTCTCGTTGACGGTCGGCTTGATGGTTCGTTTGCCTTCTTCCCAGTTGGCTGGGCAAACTTCACCGTGCTTCTCAACGAATTGCAACGCCTGAACCATTCGTAGAGCTTCGTCGACGCTTCGCCCAAGTGGGAAATCGTTGACCACTTGATGTCGTACAATGCCGACCGTATCGATCAGGAACAAGCCTCGCAAGGCCACCGAATCACCACACAAAACATCGTAATCGCGAGAAATCTGCTTGTTGATGTCGGCGACCAAAGAGTAGTCGATCTGGCCGATGCCACCTTGAGCTCGTGGCATATTTCGCCATGCCAAGTGTGAAAATTCACTGTCTACCGAGACTCCGATGACTTCGACGTTCAAGTCGGTGAATTCCTTAACTCGGTCCGAAAAGGCGATGATTTCGGTTGGGCAAACGAAGGTGAAATCGAGTGGATAAAAGAAAAGGACGACGTATTTGCCTTTGAATTGGCTGAGGGTCAGTTCGGCAAAGGAACCGTCCTTGAGGACTGCGGTCGCTTTGAAATCGGGGGCTGGTTTGGTAACGAGAACGGCCATGGAAGTATCTCCTAGTAGATTGGCGACAAAACTGCGAAAATGATTAGTTGTGTGAATTTCCGTCTGCCGTTTCAGGCGTAAACGATCAGCACCAATCGTCTTCATTGTTCGCGTATCGTCAAGGCTTATGCTCATGCACCCAACCAATCCACGAAAACTTACCGATGCAAACGCTACGATCGATCAACTCAAAGCCTTGGTAAGACAATTTGTCGAGGAAAGGTCTTGGGGGGCCTTCCATTCACCCAAAAACCTAGCAATGTCGATTGCGATCGAAGCTGCGGAGTTAATGGAACATTTCCAATGGACGAATCCGGACTCGCCTACGATTCCACTGGCTCACGACTCGCCAATTGCTCAGGAAATCTCCGATGTTATCGCTTATTCTCTTGCTCTCGCAAACGTCTTGGGAATCGACTTGAGCCGAGCCCTCGAATCCAAAATGGAAATGAATTGCTTGAAGTATCCGGTTGGGGCGGAGTACCAGCCAAAAGGGATCTGAGGGCAAAGCAGGTTCGAAAATCCCGAAGCTGACCAGCGAGGAAAACTTGGCTTTTCGTACTCGTACTCAGCACCAGCGGTACTCGTACTCGTACTCGAAACACGTTAGTCAATTACGATTACGAGTACGAGTACCATTTCATTGAGTACGAGTACGATTGGAGGTTAAATATCCCAACCCGAAGCGTAAGCGAGGGGCATGGAATCCCTCGCTCACGCTTCGGGTTATGATTTGAGTTCACCGAAAAGTCGCAAGAATTCAGCCAGATTTCCAAAGACTTTCCTGGAAAAAAACACTTTTCCCAATGTTTTTTCCGAAAAATTGGTCTAAATCCAGGGTTTTTATCGCAAAACATGCGTTTCGTGGTTGCATTTAAACCAGGGCAACCTTTAATTCACCAAATAGTAATTGTCCTCGGTTGGACATCATTCAAGATTTCAGGTTCGTTGAAAGGGATTCATCGCATGGCAAAAGCAGCTGCCAAGACAGAAAAGCCACTGACCAAGGTCCAGATCTTCACCAATATTGCTGAAGCGACTGGTCTGTCGAAGAAGCAAATTGCAGAAGTTTTTGAAGCTCTCAAGACCGAAATTTCCAATTCGGTTGGCAAAAAGGGCGTGGGCTCATTCGTAATCCCTGACCTTTGCAAAATTGTTCGCATCCAGAAAAAGGCTCTTCCAAAGCGCCAAGTCCGAAACCCACAAACCGGCGAAATGAAGTGGGCTGATCCAAAGCCAGCTTCGACAGCGGTTAAGGTTCGAGCTCTCAAGAAACTAAAGGACATGGTCTAATTCTTAGACTATCGTTCGATTTTCAAAACGACTTGGGCAGGCGATTAAGCTTGCCCATTTTCGTTTCTCCATCAGCCGGAACATCAGCCGTTGGGCGTTAGCCAAATGGCCTCACTTTGTTAGCGGAACGGCGCGAGCCGTCCGGTGAGTGGCCAGTGAATGACGCGAAGCCGGCGGGCTGGCGCCCATCCGCTTAAAAAAACAATCGAAAGCGAGTGCCATTGGGCGTTAGCCCCGGTTTAATGAGCTCGACATTCGTCGAGAACCGGGGCTAACGCCCATCGGCTAATTAGATTGCGATTCGTTTAACAGTCAGCCGTAGGCGTACTGTCGACAAAACCGAGTACGCCTTCGGCTGACTGTTAAACGACAAAATCTCGCCTTAATCTCAAACCAAATGGACCATGCAATGCGATTGATCTTGATGGGGACCGGCCCCTTTGCGGTACCTACCTTCCAAGCTCTCTTGGACAACGGACACGAAATCGCTCATGTTGTCACCAGACCGGTTGTTGCCACCTCCAACAAAAAAGAACCGCCAACCAGCCCTGTTCGAAAATGGGCCACCGACAATCAATTGCCCATAGCTCACCCAGTCTCAATCAACGATCCCGAGACGGTTCAATGGCTCAGGTCGCTAAACGCCGACTTGATGGTGGTCTGCGATTACGGCCAAATACTCTCTCGCGACGCGCTGAGCACAACCAAGCTCGGTGGCATCAATCTCCACGGTTCGCTGCTTCCAAAACATCGCGGGGCTGCACCTGTCCAATGGTCCATTCTGTCAGGCGATTTGATCGCGGGCGTGTCGATCATTCACATGACCCCCGCCCTCGATGGCGGCCCTGTCTTGAGTCAATCTTCGACGGAAATCGGCAGGACAGAAACCGCAGCCGAACTCGAATCCCGACTCAGTCAAATCGGTGTTCAATCCACACTCGATTCGGTGGCAGTCCTTGCCACGAAGTCGTCGCTAGAGGATTGTGCCGACCTCGGACAAAAGCAAGACAAAGCCCTCGCGACCAAAGCACCGAGGCTTGCCAAAGAAGATGGTGAACTCAATCTGCATTACCCAGTTCGATGGATCGATCGATTGATCCGCGGACTGCAACCTTGGCCTGGTTCGTTCGCTCATTTGAAATTTCCAGACGGAAAGACTTTGCGAATCATCCTGCCACAAGCAACTCCGATCGAAATGAACTTGGTATCGGTGGGGCTTGAACCAGGCGATTTGCTGTTTGGTGAGTCGCTTCGAAATTTCCGAGAGTCCGAACCGAGCGTGAGCGGGGCTCTCTATGCTGTCGCATTGGACGGGCTGCTCGAAATCCCTGCGGTCCAACCTGCCGGCAAAAAGTTGATGTCCTCCCAAGAGTTCTTGCGAGGCTACGCCCGGTACACTTCAATGACGATCGCATGTAGTCCTGGTTCTCATCGCTTACTCAACAAAATGTCATGCACTTAAACACGGTTTTGAATGCCCTGCAAAGTATCGCCCCGCTCGAGTTTGCCGAGAGTTGGGACAATGTTGGTCTGTTGGTCGGCAATCGCAACCGACAAGTAGAACGCGCTATGACATGTTTGACCCTGACGGACACGACTCTCGGCGAAGCCATCCAACAACATGTCCAATTGGTGATTTGCCATCATCCGATACCTTTTAAGCCGATGAACAAAATCACGGACGACACCACGACGGGAAAGCTGCTGGTTCATGCGATCGAAGCTGGAATTGCGATCTACTCACCACACACCGCTTGGGACAACGCGAAAACCGGTATCAACCAACAGCTTTCAGCGTTTCTGGCCCTGGATAATGTAAAGCCGCTACAAACGTTTGCCGCATCGATTTCAAACGACGAAACGCTCGGAGTTGGCAGATACGGCAAATTCTCGACGCCGGTTTCGATTGCGGAAATCATTAGTCGCATCCGCTTGAAGATTCCGAACATCCAGTCACGTCACACATATGCCGTAGACCACTGTGTTTCCAAGGTCGGCATAATCTGTGGAAGTGGTGGCAGCATGTTGTCGCTTGCAGCCCGTCGCGGTTGCGATGTCATGTTGACTGGCGAAGCCACTTATCATCAGTGCTTAGAAGCCGAATCGCTCGGAATGGCGATGCTATTGATTGGCCATCACTCTAGCGAATCGTTTGCGATGAAAGAATTGGCGGCGCAACTGCAATCGCTCACGCCGGAGCTGCGAGTCACGACTTCGGAATTGGAAGATTCGCTGTTTTGAATGGATCGACGTTCCACGCGCAAGGTCACTCTCGGCAAGAGTGACCCACCGTGGGTCACACCTGCCGGGTGTGACCTTGAAGTTTACGAGACAAAAACATCTGAAATCAACTCATCGCAAATCAACTACGTTGCCATCGTTCATTTGAAACAAATGCAAAATAGATTTCGCAGGTAGGCTGAGAGGCAATTGCGTGACCGAGCCGTCCCCCATTCCGCACAGAAAAGTTGGCTTCTCTCCTTCGATCGCTTGGAGTCCAAGAGCTGGGTTTTCGACGTTGAACGCAAAATCTTCAGGTGCAGTCCATGGTTTCGCAAGCCCGGATTTCACTTCCACTAGCCAAATCGTATTACTCAATCCATCAGAAACTTCGGCAAACTTGCGTGGTTTCTGCCCGCCAAAAATCGTTCCTTCGCCCACGGGGGCGAGGAACGTTGTGTAGCCTGGCTTCATATCATCAAAGGCCTCCATTCCAATCGTTCCACCCTTGTATACGTCCGGCATGCGTTCCAACAGCTTCAAATTGTGCTCGCTATCCCAAGGCTCCTTCAATCGAAATTGATTGTATAGCTCGACTTGACCGAGAAATGGCAAAATATGGACTCGCCAGCTCAAGTAGCTTTTGCCCTTCTCATCGCGACCTTCATTTCTTGGCGGCAAAACTCTAAAAGCACTTTCGTAGTTGTGAATTGCCAATGCAATTTGCTTGAAGCGGTCCACCTTGATCTGAGTGGTCATTGGGCCGAGTAGTTGTTCCATCGCATTCGAAATAAAAGCGACGCCATTGGCAAGTTGCGAATCACCCTGAATCGAAATCGTGATCTTGTCTCCGGTTACCGTCGGTTTCATGAGCGGCAAAAGTTGTATTACGCTGTTTTGGATTGGTGGTATTGATTCAGACAGTGACGCAAACAGTTTGGGCAAGTGCGATGCGAGAGCCTTGGCCGACTCTGGTGAGCTCGATTTCGTCACCGCCTGAAAACTGAGCTTCGATGGATCGATGCCAATGGCTGTCCACTTAAGGCCGTCGGTTAGTGTCGAAGTTGGGCCACCGCCGAACTTCGCAGGAAGTGTCGGCAGTAACTCTTGAAAGGTGGCTCGGACGTAGTCGGGTGGCAAGATCAATAACTGAATGGGCAAGTCACCTACCTCTTTCATTGCTGTATCAAAATCGGGACGTTCGACGGGCAGAATGTCATTTCCGAACGCAATCTTGTTTGATGATTCCGTCGATTGAGCGAACGATAGGCAAAGGAACTCTCCTTGAATCACGGGTTTGATAAATTGCAATCCTGCAAATTGGGTAGCAAGCTTCTTTGAGTCGACTTTCGATGAATTCCGCACGTAAAGTCGAACGGGCGAGACCTCCGAGGAGAATGGAATGTCGACTACGATGAATACGGGTTCTCCGTTCAAGGCATTAGCGAGGTTCTTCAGAGCCAGAGCAATCGGCTTGGCCCCTTTTTTGAGCAGCGCGTCCGCATCTAATTTCTGAGTCAATTCATCCGGCAAGCCTAACCGCTTGGTGTCGATTTTGGCGATGGCTACTGTGGTTCCATTGATAAACTGCTTGGCGACGAGCAAGTCGTCTGCGTAGGCTTTGAGTGACAGGGTTGCGAAGAACAGTACGAACATCACTTGCAGAGGGATGCGTAGATTTGGGGGTAGTTTTGTTTTCATTTGTTATTCTTTGTTTTTTGTTGGGGCTGGAATTCTTGGAAGTTAGCTTTTGTTTTTGCTCCCCTCGCCCCTTTTAGGGGAGAGGGGCTGGGGGTGAGGGGTTTTGCACTCACAAATCACTGGATCGGCCCGGTATGTTACGATTCCACCCCTCCCCCCCCTGCCCCTCTCCCCGAATCGGGGCGAGGGGGAGAAAGACAAGTCATTTAGTCGTTTACTTGGCGAATTGGACGACCATTCGAAATTGATATCCTGTCAGCGGATAGCCAGTCAAAATCGCTTTGTTACCGTTGCGTTCGTAAGCGATTGGCTTGCCTGTAAATGGATCTGCTGGGGCAGGGACAGGTAGGCTGTCGAGTGAGTCAGGGAGCTTGCTTGAATTGTTGGCTCCGTACATTCGTATCGCTTCCACGGTTTGTAGGAAAGCGACTGACTGCTGAGCCCGCATCGAAGCATACCTAGCTGCCCCGATCGAAGTCAGGAACGTTGTCGTTGGAATGCTTGCCCATCCTAGCTGCCCGCTTTCCGATCGCATACTTTCGTCGAGACTCTTGAATTCACTGTTTGCAATTGCTTGGGGAATCGGCACAAAGTTCCACTTGAAGTGGTCGTCGCGCGTCATTTCGTAAAATCGCTTTACGGCGAGAAAGAACACTTGTGCCGTGCAGTAGCTTTCGACTTTGTCTCGATCCATTTTGACCACATCGATCAAGTAGCGTTTGGCACCGGGGTATCCGGCAGCAATTGTTGCTACGAAAGTCGCCTTCGCGGTATCTGGGTCTTTCACCATGCGCACTAGGCTTTGGTTATCCATCCATTGGCCATCCACGATACCTGAGTTAAGGACTTCAGGGACAATGCGGCCTACGAAGTCCTCCCAGTATCCAGCATTTCTCGACGCCTCGTCAACCTCGCGAAGTTGTTTGATTTGCTCGAACAAAAACTGCCGTTCATAAGCGAGTGAATTGCGGAGATCGCAAATGGGATTTGGGAGCGAAGCGAAAGCCCAGTACAGATTTGGAGTCGTCGGCAGTTGCACCAAGTGCATGGCATCCCCAGACGTGATGCCCGCAACTGCACAACCCACTAGATTGGAAACCAGGAACTCGTCGGTACCAAGGTGTTTTGCCATCGCATACTGTTGTCCAATAATTGCAATTGCATCCTCGATTCGACCTTCTGCGATCGCTAAGCGACAACGCAAACTCTGAGTCCTCGCAAGCTCTCGCATTGTCTGTATTTCAGGAAGAAGGACACCGATTGGATTTGAGACCTGACGAATGTTGCGGTCCAATGAAAACGACCGTCGTTTGGCCGCTTCGGCCAGATCGCGTGCCTGGAAGCTTGTTAGGAAAAGATACTTCTTCACTTCTTCGATCGGCAGCTCCTTAGGCGACAATTCAAGCCAAGATTCGGGGGCAGCGTTGTCGAGTTCCCCCTTTTCTTCCGCGACCTTCCGTAGTTTTTTTCTTGTTTCACTCAACGCATCCCTGGCGTAATTCTGCTCCAAAAACCCTATGGCCTTGATGTAAAAGATGGCCGCGTTGCCGTCCTGCAGATCAAATTCATCCGGTATGAATCGATGCTTTAACGCGGGCCGCGTCTCAGGCATTGGCGTCAACATCATTTCCATCGTGTAGACACGGCGACCAAGCTCTTTGTCGTCTTGCACGAACCAGTCACCTTCTCGAACGGGCTCATCGGCGTGGGCCGGCCCGCCAAGACCAAGACATGTGGCGAGTCCGAAAAGTGCCCAGTAGTGAATACTAAAAAATCGAGACATGGTTCAGAACCTTTATGTGAAGAGAATAAGTCAAGTCTTGTTTTGCGGATCAATTAGCCGACGGGCGTTAGCCCAATGGCACTCACTTTCGATTGTGTTTCTGTAGCGGATGGGCGCCAGCCCGCCGGTTTCGGGTCATTTACGCGTCACTCACCGTACGGCTCGCGCCGTTACGCTAACAAAGTGAGTGCCATTGGGCGTAAGCCCCGGTTCTCGACGGATGTCGAGCACTCTTGAAAACCGGGGCTAGCGCCCACCGGCTAATTAACCCGTAAAGCAGATAGCGTCGTGCTAGTGAATGTCTTTGTTCGCATCTTGCAAAAGGGACTTCAAAAGTTCAGCTTGAGTTATGGGATTTGTGGGCATTTGAGTTGAAACATCCTCGAAGGATCCAATCGCATTTTGCAAGTCGCTGGGACTACGCTCCGAATTGCGAACCATTGCGTTCGTGCGTAATAGGGCACCTGTTCGCACGAGGCGATTCCGTGACCGGAGCGACATGCCAACTTGAAGCGGTTCTGCCCCCAAGCCCACATCCCAACCGACAAAATCCGATTGAGCTGGCATGATTTTTTCGGCAATTTTGGATTCAACTTGTGATGGAGTGGCGGGCTCAAAAGCCGTTGTTTCACGATGTTGTTCAGTGTCTTTTCCCGCGACTCTCGAGTTGTCAGCAGTCGGCAGGTCTTTGGATAAAGAAAAGAAAACGACCGAAGCGCCAACTGCGACTCCGCAAACCCAAGAAGCAGCTACCGTACCAGCCAAAACCCTTGTCGAGTACCAGCTCTTGCTTTGAGGGACGATCGCGATCCCAACTTCATTTGCCGACTTAGCGTCTGCGATTCTTGCAATCGCTTCGATGTCGAGGATCGGCTGCCGCGGCTTCAGACTGTGCAGGCGTTGTTCCAGTCGGGATGGACTGGACGCATCATAAGGTAAGTTGGGTTCATTCATGTTTGCTTATCCTCTTGGAATGTCCTTCGATCTTTCTTTCGAGATCGCTCAGTGCTTGTTGGTAGCGCCGATAAACAAAGCTAAGGGAGCGATCTACGAGTTCTGCAATCTGTTCAAACGACAAGTCTCCCCAAATGCGAGCCACGACGATTTCACGCTCCAGGTCAGGAAGTTCGACGAGTAACGATTCGATCTCAGCGGCGTCGATGCTTGCGCTAGGATCAAAATGAAACCAATCGTTTCGTTGTTGGGCAGCGAGTTGTTGGTACTTGGTTCGGCGCTGCTCCGAGCGAGCTTGGTTCATGGCTTTGCAGCGAACGGTTTTGAAGAGCCATCCAACGGGATCGAGAGGATCAGTTGTTTGATTGGCCAGATCGATCAAAGCATCCTGCAGTGCATCATCAGGATTGACGCACCACTGGCGTGCATATAGCACCAGTGCCGCACCATGTTCCTCAAAAACGCATCGTAGTTGTCGCCCGTCGATCGACCTGTCCTCGCAATTCCCGTGTCACTTAAACTCATTCATCGATTCGTCGCACTTTGACAATATGTCACCGCTGCTGGCAGATTTTTTCGCTAATTTTCGAATCACGGAGAAAAAACTTAGTCAGGCTGCAACGCGTGTTCCGCACTGGTTCCCAGGCTCCGTCCGAGCTTGTGATGCTACGGTTCGGCAGGAGCCTCACCCTCCCTGGTAACAAATCTTTGGGCAAAATCGTTCGAAACTTGTTAGCAGCGGGAGGCGGAGCCTCCGAGGCGGTGCGTTCCCAGGCGAAAGCCTGGGAACGAGCAATCAATACGCTCCGCTTACTTCGCAAGAATGGGAAGCTTCAAAAGGCTTGGGTATTGTTTGGATCGCAATACCGTATGCGTTGCCTTCACGAAGTCCTCTTCTTTCGCCTCGAATATGTTTGGAACATACTTCTGTGGATTGCGGTCGATGAAGGGGAACCAGGTGCTTTGGATATGGATCATCAGTCGATGGCCTGGCTGGAAGGTGTGAAGGATGTCGCTAATTTCTAAATCAACTTTCGTCGGCTTGCCTGGCTCGAACGGCTTTGAAGTTTCAAAGCCTTCGCGAAATCGGCCTCGAATTACGGCGGCTCGCACGAGCTCCTGGCGACCACTGCTCACGGGCGTAGCTTTGCTGGGTGTTGCCACAGACGATGTGCCGGATGAGACGTCGATAATCTTGACGACCCAGTCCGCATCGCCTTGATTGGTCGTGACCCACAAGCTCGCTTGTATAGGGCCTGCAATGGTCATCGGTTCCTTCAGGACATCGCTTTGATAGACCAGTACGTCGGGCCGCCAAGATGCGAAGCGCTGATCTTCGGTTACGTACTCCTTTGCCCAGGCAGTCGTGATTTCGGTCGTGTAGGGAACCGGCTTGCTAGGATCGCTTACGAAATTGTCGGATGCGTCGGTTGCGGTTGGGGAATTGGAATCGATGTGGCCGTTATCGGCAAAGTACCAATTCGTCGGCTTCGATTCTTTCGGTGGCCATGCATCGAACTGACGCCAGCGGTTGGCACCGGTTTCGAAGACGGTGGCTTCGGCAGGCTCCATCAATTTCAAATCGTCTTTACCGCGGAGGTAAGATTCGAAAAATGGGAGCAAGACGTTCTGGTTGTACCAAGTGGCTGTGGCGAACCCGAAGTCCGCTTGACCGAGCTTGCGTCCTTCGTCGCTGCTCCATTGGCCGTGCGACCATGGGCCCATGACCAAGTGATTCTTGATGCGCGGGTTTTGTTTCTCGATCGCGGCATAAGTTTTGAGCGGTCCGTACAAATCCTCGGTGTCATACCAACCACCGACGGTAAGTACAGCAGCTTTGATGTTCTTCAAATGAGGCAAAAGATTTCTTGCTTGCCAAAAGGCGTCGTAGTTCGGGTGCGCTTCCATGTCGTTCCAGAACCCGATCTCGTCGTGGAAATGGTATTTGTCGACGTTGCTGAGCGGTCCTAGTTCCAGGAAGAACTGATAGCCATCGCGAGTCGCGTATGGAAACGACGGATTGCCTTCGGTGGTTGGGCCGGGGCGAGGTCTACCGAAAGAGTAAAAGAAATTGAAACCCATAGGCAAGACAAACGCGCCATTGCGATGGAAGTCATCAAAGAACCAGTCGGCGATGGGGGCTTGCGGGGAGACGGCGAGGAGTGCGGGGTGCGAATCGATGGCACCTGCCGAAGTGTAAAAGCCGGGGTACGAGATTCCCCACTGGCCAACTCGACCGTTGTTGCGTTTTGTGTTCTTGACGAGCCACTCGATGGTATCGTACGTGTCACTGCTTTCATCGAACTGAGTATTGGCGGTTTTGTTGTCAATATGTGGACGCATGTCGACAAATTCGCCGCCGCTCATGTAGCGACCTCGGACATCTTGGAAGACAAAGATGTAGCGGTTTTTTTCGAAGTCGGCCGTTGGCCCGAGCCGCGTCCGGTATTGCGATAGACCATATGGGCCGACACTATAGGGAGTTCGCATCATCAAGATCGGATATTGTCTGCTACGATCAACATCGTTCGGTTCGTAGATTGAGGTGAACAGCTCTACGCCATCGCGCATGGCGATTCGAACTTCGGTTTTCGTGTAGTTCGCGCGGATGAAATCCGCCCGTTCGTCCGGTGGTGTTTGCCCCTGACCGATCCCACACGAGATCAGCGAGCAGAACAGAATGGAAATCAGACAAAGGGGCGAACCCAAAAATCGAGTCATCTGCGTTGGTATCCTCAACTGAGTTAGACCGGCCGAGTCGGAAGTTAATTTGGCCAAAAGGTCAGTTGGGATTGTATCGTATTTTGCACAGTCGACAAAAGTCAAAGAAGTAGGCACATTGACATGTGCCGATCAACGGGAATCGCCGTTCAACGTGAATCATTGTCGATTTCACTTCAGCGGACGGCACGACGGAGCGTGCCTGCTACTTTTGTCGGCTGTACATTTCAGCCGCCGGTCCGAGCAGTCGACGGCATTGAAAACTGTTCCAACATGCGTTGGGTGGATTGGCGAAAGCCGATCAGAGATTGGTCTTGCAACAAGTGGCCTTTGTTGGCTTTTAGGATCGCTAAAGCCAAAGACTGCTTTCTTTGCCAGTTTTCGAGGCAGAATTTCCGAATATCGGTGTACGGAAGTTCAAATTTTGCGGCAATTTTTGGAATGATATGGTAACCATCGGTTGCCCTAACTAACGAATAATGCATTGTAATGTACAATCCGACGACGCCGACGATCAATCCTAACACGAAACTACTAAACCGATTCATCCTCTTGAACTCCGCTTCCGGGAAGGCTGTTTTGGGCTGTATTTACTGGTTTACTAGGATG
Organism: Pirellula sp.; assembly: GCA_031424235.1. Classification (GTDB taxonomy): domain Bacteria; phylum Planctomycetota; class Planctomycetia; order Pirellulales; family Pirellulaceae; genus JBKCUI01. The sequence goes on along the minus strand of JANPHB010000221.1, from coordinate 115,611 downwards.
GATGTCCAGATCAACGAGGGATCGTTGATTCGCAAAACCGTCAAGATACGCTTGCACACAAAGACTAACTCATGCCAAAACCAGCAATTTCGCAAACCCCGAACTCCCTTGATTGGGACTGGAATCTTCCAAAGTTACTGATCCGCCGTTGCCGTGAAAAAGGCAAGCAGATCAAAGTCTCAGACTCCACCGGGGCGCAGCTCAGCGGATATGACTTACTGCTAAAATCACTCGTCTTGCGTCGGATTTTCAATCGAAATGTTTTCAAGAAGGACGAGAAATTTGTTGGAGTCCTGTTGCCGCCGACCGTCCCCGGCGCAATTGCCAACCTGGCTTTGACTCTATCGGGCCGTGTTGCCGTCAATCTCAACTACACCGTGAGCAACGCGATTGTGGACAACTGCATTCAGCAATCCGGCATTCGCAATATTATTACCAGCCGCAAGGTTATGGAGAAGTTTAACATACAGCCATCGGCGAACTTGATTTACATCGAGGACATGAAAGAGCATGCGACGGTTGGCGACAAGCTGGCTGCATCGCTGGCTGCGAAATGGCTGCCGCTTTCAATCGTTTACAGTCAGCTTGGACTGAACAAACTCAAGCGCGAGGACTTGTTGACCATCATTTTCACTTCGGGTTCGACGGGGAATCCGAAAGGCGTACCGCTCACCATGCTGAATGTTGCGTCGAACATTCAGGGGTTTGATCAAGTCATTCGGGTTTTGGACAGCGACAACTTCTTAGGTGTCTTGCCATTCTTCCATTCGTTCGGATTCACAGTGTGTTTGTGGGGGGCGATGACGCTTCCCTCCTCGGGCTCTTACCACTTTAATCCGTTGGATGCGAGGCAGATCGGCAAGTTGGCGGAGGCGAACAAGTCGACTGTGGTCCTGGCGACACCCACGTTCTTGCGAACGTATTTGCGACGTGTTGAGCCAGAGCAGTTCAAAACCGTCGAAGTTGTTATTGTTGGTGCAGAAAAAATGCCGATGGCGTTGTGCGACGAATTTGAAAAGAAGTTTGGTGTGCGCCCGACGGAAGGATATGGAACGACGGAGCTAAGCCCAGTCGCGGCTGTGAATTTGCCGGCGTCGAGAGCAACTGCGGAGAACAAAGAGGCAGGGCAGCGCGATGGCTCTGTGGGTAAACCGTTGCCAGGAGTATCGGCGAGGGTTGTATCGCTCGATGACGCCTCGGTTCTGCAAACCAACGAGTCCGGGATGATTCAAATCTCTGGGCCTAATGTGATGAGCGGCTATTTGAATCAACCGGAATTGACAGCGAAAGTGCTTAAGGATTCGTGGTACGACACGGGAGATGTTGGCTTCATTGATGACGATGGATTCGTGTTTATCACGGGTCGCCAAAGTCGGTTCTCCAAGATTGGTGGTGAAATGGTTCCCCACATACAAATCGAAGAATCCATCATTGAGATTATCGGCGAAAGCGAAGACGCGCTCAGCGTTGGCGTCACCAGTGTTCCCGATGAGAAAAAAGGGGAACGCATCATTGTGTTGCACACCAAGCTAAGCAAGACGCCGAGTGAAATCGTCAAGGGGCTGTCAGCCAAAGGTTTGCCGAATCTTTTCCTGCCCTCCGAAGACAGTTTCATCCAAGTCGATGCGATTCCATTGCTTGGTACTGGCAAGCTTGATCTGCGTGGGCTTCAGCAGTTGGCGAAAGATAAGGTCAAGAATTAATTATGTCCGAAGCGAAAGGGAATTCAGAGAACGATACCGGCAAATTAAGTGGACCGGCATTGGAAAGCAAGTCGAGTAGCATCCTAAGAGATCGATCTTTTTGGGGACTAGCCATCACGCAGTTCTTTGGTGCATTCAACGATAACTTGTACAAGCAATTGATGTTGTTATTGGCCATCCCGGCCATCGGTGCAGACATTAGCCAGGACACGCAGGGCTGGGCAACGACCGTCTTCAGTTTGCCGTTCGTGTTATTAAGTAGTTTGGCAGGATACTTGTCGGACAGACACAGCAAGAGTCGAATTATTGTCTATTGCAAGTTGGCGGAGATCGCCATCACGCTTCTGGCCGTTTGCGCTTTTCTGTCGTATGCCAAGTTGGGCGACATTGGCACTTGGACGGTTTTGGTGTTGATGGGAGTTCACAGTACCTTTTTTGGACCTGGCAAGTATGGGATTCTCCCTGAATTGTTTCGCAAGGAGGAGCTGCCTCGAGCGAATGGTCTGATCCTGATGTCAACGTTTCTTGCAATCATCCTGGGAGTGGTGACGGCGGGACTTTTAAAGGATTTGTTGGTGATTGAGAATCCGGATGGAACGGCGGACTACCGAAACCTTTGGATTGGTTCGTTGGTGTGCACCGGCATTGCGGTCGTTGGTTCGATCACCTCGATGATGATTCGCTATACGCCATCTGCGCAGCCGACGGCCAAGTTGCGTTTTTCGGACCTAGGGCTGCCTGCTCCGATTCGAGAACTGCTTAGCAAGGACAAGCCCTTGATGTCCGCGATTGTTGTTTCCAGTATGTTTTACGTGGTGGCGGGGATCGTCATGCCAACTGTAAACAGTTTAGGAAAGTTGCAATTGAAACTGGATAGCAACACGAAGATCAGCATTCTTACGGGTGGCTTGGCGATTGGGATCATTATTGGTGCCGTGCTGGCGAATGTTGTTTTCAAGCGAATAGCCCCAACAAAACAAGTTACGATTGGTATTTGGGTCATGGTTGCTGCGTTAGTCGCTTTGGGTTGCTGGCGGGCAGGAGGAGACCATTTGCTTGGCTATTGGGGGGCTTTGATCGGATTGATTGCGACTGGGTTGGCAGCCGCGGTCTTTATTATTCCGTTGCAGGTTTTCTTGCAGAAACGGCCACCGGCGGAGCTAAAAGGACGGATGATTGGGACGATGAATTTTGCGAATTTCATTGGGATTCTCATCGCTGGTCCGCTTTATCAAGCGTTTTTGATCATGGCCAGTGCGTTGGGATGGCCGGTTTCGTCGGTATTTTGGATGTTAGCGGTCTTATTGGTTCCGATTGGATTGGTTTACCGACTTCCCGCGACCGAAACTTGAACGAGTTGTAGACAATCCCGACTTCGTAACCAATAATGTGGGTTATGCCCGTTGCGGAGCGAAGTGTGTCATTATTTCCATTTTAGGTTGCTTTGCGGGCGAGAATTTTCACGGAGACCTGGACGATGTACAAGGCTTTTTCTCTGATCGGGGTTACGGCAGCACTTTTCATTTCCCAGGGATGTGGGGGTACGAAAAAAGAAGTTGCTGCGGCTCCGGCCCCAGCAGCATCGCAACCGGCGGCTCCAGCCGGTGATTCAGCCGAACAAAGCAACGATCAGGGTTCTTCATCTGGTCCCGCCACAGGCGCAACGACGATGATGGCACTACCTGGTGGAAGTTCCGGCGGCAATTCTGGTGAAGTCAACTCCGGTGGCATGGATTCCGGTGGTGCGAACTCGGGCGGCGAAGGGCAAGCCCAAAACAGTGGTGGAGCTGGTGGAATGATTGCCAAAGGTAGCAACCGCAACAATGGAGGGAACCAGGCTGTAGGACAAGAAAATCCAGGTTTTCCAGCTCAAAACAATCAGGCTCGAAATAACTTGGCAAGACCAAAGCTGAAAGTCGCTCCTCCACCAACGTTAAAGGAGCAATCGGTTTATGCCTTTCAGTCTGGAAACCCGAAACGCGCCTACACCCTACTTCAGTCGCACGCGTTAACATTATCCGATGAAGATGCGACAGAGATCCTTCAGCACTACCGATGGTCTGCGCACAAAAAACGACTTCAACTTGGTCTTAACATCGCTGTCGGCGTAACGGTAAAGAACCCAAAAAACTTGGCAGATCTTTCACCGATTGGAAAACAAGGAGCAAATAACGGTGGTGGCAGTAGTGGACTTGGAGGTATGGGGATGATGGCCATGCCATCGGGCGGTAGTTCCGGTGGAGGTTTTGGTGGCGGCAATGCGAATTCCAACAAGAACAAGACGCTGGAGGAGACAACAGGTGCGTTCGGCGCAGAGTTAGTCGCTGCGTTTAAGGGCAAACATGAGTCTGGAGCCTGGACTGCGGTTTTTAGCGAATATTCATTAGGTGTACCGTCTAACAACTCCGCTCAGGCAGGAGGCGCTTTCGCGGGCAATGCTTTCGGTGGCGGTCAGCCGGGCTTTGGCAACTCATCTGCAGGTGGTTTTTCAGATGGTGAAGCAATCGCAGGTGGTGTGCCAGGTGGAGCATCCATGAATAGCGGGATGAGCGGCGGTATGCCAGCTAGCAGCGCTCCAGGTGGTAGCAGCGGTGGTGCCATGGACAGCGGTGGTATGGCCAATAGCGGCGGGATGGCAAACAGCGGCGGGATTGGCATACCCAAGGGTAGTAGCGGTGGCTCCAATAGCGGAGGAGGTGAAGTCAATAGCGGTGGCATGGTAAACAGCGGCGGCGCCGCTACGGCTCAGTTTCAGGGCAAAGGCGGAATGAGCTTGCAAGGGCCAGGGGCGCCTGGTGCACCTGGAATGGCAGGACAAAGCGACCCCGGCATGTCAACGCCAGGATTGGCCGGCCCAGGAGCGCCGGGTATGGCTGGTCCAGGAGCGCCGGGTATGGCCGGTCCGGGAGCGCCGGGTATGGCCGGAATGGGGATGGCTGGTCCAGGAAATCCTGGTATGGCTGGCTTGGGTAATCCAGACGAACCTGGAGCAGGATTGGCTGGGCCCGGCATGTTTGGAAACGCAAATGGCTTTGGAAATGGGATGCCCAATCGAGGAACCTCAAATCCTGGTCCTTTTGCAGTCGGTAAGCTGCCTGCTGGTTCAAGCCCACTTGCTCCATGCTTGACGTTCATCGGAGTCGACGAGACCTCGAAGCTGATGAAAAAGGCAGTTCAAGAAGGTTACGATGGATTGATGCTTTTCGAAGTCACGATCGGCTACAACATCCCTCGCCAAAAAGTGACCAACGACACACTGGTTCGCGTCGTGCAACCTAGCTTGGTTGCTAAAGATGTTAAGCGAGTTTATGTATCCTCGGCAATCAACAACATCCAATATGCGAATAGCCAGGCCAAGGGAGATGCTGATGGCTTAGAGGATATCGTTGAGAAGACCGTCAAGATGACCAAAGATGGACTGGCATTGCAGCCCATTCCGGCTGGCTTAACGCCAGAGCTAATCGCGAGCAAACGCATTCCATCTTTGGCGAGCGATAACGAAACGTCGGTGATTGATCGATTGAGCGAAGTGAATTTCTATTACTACAAAGGCTTTATCGATGAAAGCCAAAAAGCCGATGCATTTGAACAAATTGCGAGCCAAGTAGGACGATCTCTCGCGATGGGGACCGAGGCCGAAAAGAAAGCGGCTGTAGAGAAATTGCTCGAGCGCGAGTTGAAGCAATAGGAAACTGATCCATATGTATCTGCCAAGATCATCCTCTCAACCTGCGGTCTTGGCATGTGCATGGGCGTTGTTAGCTTGCGTTCCACTTTTTTCGCAGGATTCGGTAGATGGCCGACAGGATTTTTTCGAAAGAAAAGTTCGGCCTCTCCTCGTTGAACGCTGCTTGGAGTGTCACTCGACAGAGACCGAAACCAATGGCGGTCTCTCGCTAGACTCCAAACCTGGATGGTCAAATGGTGGGGATTCTGGCCCCGCAATCAACGTAGCCGATTGGCAGAAAAGCCTTATGTGGATTGCGGTAGACTACCGCAATCTCAAACTTCAGATGCCTCCCGATTCAAGGTTATCGGAAGCAGAGAAAGAGGTGATACGAACTTGGCTTAGCACAGGTGCTTTTGACCCAAGAGAGCAGTCGAAGTCAGCCGCACCCAAAACGTCATCGGCCTTACCGGTCGCGGACGCTCAGAGCCATTGGGCTTATCGTGCTCCGATGCCTGCGATGATTCCTTCTTTCGAAAACCAACATCGCAGCGCGATCGACGCTTTTCTTGAAAAAGCTCAAGTCGACGTCGGAGTGGAACCAAGCGCCCCCGCAACCGCTTCGATTTTAGCGCAACGCTTGTCTGTCGATCTGCATGGCATCCGTCCCATTGCGAATCAAACAGATGAGACGATAGCCAACTACGAGGAACTGGTCGACTCGATGCTGGCTTCTCCTCGTTTCGGTGAGCGATTTGCACGTCACTGGATGGATGCCGTTCGATTTGCGGAGTCGATTACGCTCCGCGGTTTTGTGCTTCCCGACGCTTGGCGATATCGCAATTATCTAATCGAGTCGTTCAATAGCGATAAACCCATGAATCAATTCATTCGCGAGCAAGTTGCAGGCGATTTGATGAAATCGGAAAATCTAAAGGAACGACAATTTCAATTGGTCGCGACCACCGCGCTGGCGGTCGGGGATACGAATCTGGAGGAGCAGGACAAAAAACAACTGGAGATGGATTATTTGGACGAACAACTTGAACTGATCGGAAAAGTCTTTTTGGCGCAAACTATCGGTTGCGCACGTTGTCATGATCACAAATTTGATCCCATTCCAACACGCGACTACTACGCCTTAGCCGGCATCATGAAATCTTCGGTCGCTTTGGAGCACTCGAACGTTTCCAAATGGATCAGTGTTCCTCTGCCGTTGACTAGCGAAGTCGAATCGCGATTCAATGACATATCTGCTCGGCATGCGACGTTAAAAAAACGGTCGGATCAATTGAAGAAACAAATCCAATCGGGCCCGGGAACGTCACTGGTCGTCAAAGTGGAAGATCTCTCGGGTGTTGTGGTGGATGATGTGAACGCAAAGAAGGTCGGTGAATGGGAGCCATCGACTTCAGTCAAGGCTTATGTCGGAAACGGATATTTGCATGACAAGAACGCGGGCAAGGGTTCCAAGTCCGTTACGTTTGAGCCAAGCGACTTGAAGCCGGGCACCTACAAAGTTCGGCTCGCATATAACCATTCCGAAAGTAGAACGAAGTCGGCATTGGTTCGGATTTTTAGCGCCGATGGCGAAGACGTCGTTCGCGTCAATCAATCCGAGAAGCCCGCCGATGATGGCTTGTGGCAAACACTGGGGACCTATCGCTTTGAGCAGGGTGGCCAAGCTTTCGTTATCATCAGCAACGAAGAGACCAAGGGCCATGTGATTGCGGACGCAGTTCAGTTTTTGCCGGACACTCCACCACAGGCAGCATCTTTGGCTACAGAGTCTTCTTCGACCGCAAACAAAGCACTCCCGAAGGAAATCGAATCGGAATCATTGGAGTCCCTTCGAAAAGAATCGGCAGCTATCGAAGAAGAGCTTAAATCGCTGCGAGCTGAGCTCGATGCGAGGCCAATGGTCATGTCGCTCCAACCGTCCGAGTCGCCAGCCGATATCGCGATTCACGTGCGCGGAAGTGTTCATCAACAAGGAGCAATCGTTCCTCGCGGTTTTCTCAGTTGCGTTTCCGCAGTTACAACTCCGGTAACTATCGAGCCCAAGTCAAACGGGCGTTTGGAACTCGCGAATTGGCTTGCCAATGACAGCAACCCTCTAACAGCCAGAGTTTATGTCAATCGCGTTTGGAGCTGGCTCATGGGGGATGGAATTGTTCGATCGATCGACAATTTTGGCACAACAGGCGAGCAACCCAGCAATCCCGAATTGTTGGATTGGTTGACACTCGAATTCATTCGACACGATTGGTCCACGAAATGGTTGATCCGTGAAATTGTGTTATCCGATGCCTATCGGCGTTCTAGCAAAGCGAACAAACTTGCGATGGAGCTCGATCCGGACAATCGACTTTTTGCGAGGGGCAGTGTTCGGCGACTGGATGCCGAGACCATTCGAGACACGCTTTTAAGCATCAGTGGTGAGCTGGATTTGACAGTTCAGATCGAATCGACGATTCCTGAAAAAACCAAAGAGGATTATGGCTTTAAGCATGTTGCGAGATATCGGTCCGTGTATGGTCCCTGGTTTCGCAATTCCCTGCCAGAGCTTTATACCGAGTTTGACGGCGCGAATCCTAGCTTTCCGATCAGCAAACGCAATCGATCCACGATCGCACCTCAAGCACTAGCGATGCTCAATAGCGAATGGATTTCGGAGCGTGCACGTCAATTTGGACTTCGACTCGCTTCGAAATCGGATTTTTCGGAGGAAGAAAAAGCAAACACATGCTTCTTGGCTACACTTAGCCGGTTGCCATCGAGCCGGGAAGCCAAGTGGGCCGAAGAACAGATTCGGCAAGCCAAGAAAAGAAACAACTCCGACGAGACTCTTTGGAGTTCATTGCTACACGATTTGATTGCTTCCGTGGATTTCCGTTATATCGAATAGAGCATAAACAAAATGATACACCGACGCTCTTTTCTCCAATCAACTGCGTGTGGCTTTGGCTCGTTGGCCACAGCATCGCTGCTCTCGCAATGGTCGAATCGTTGCGATGGGGCAGCTAGCCATTTCGCAGGCACAAATGGACTTCATTTTCCTGCCAAAGCAAAGCGAGTGATCTTTTTGTTCATGCAAGGGGGAGTAAGTCAAGTCGATTCGTTTGACTACAAACCGTTGTTGGCGAGCCGCGACGGCGAAATGGTTGGCTTCGACGATGCGAGAGAATTTGCGAACAAGGGGACGGTTGGCAGTCAGCAACGGGTTATGAAATCGCCATGGGCCTTCAATCAGTACGGGCAATCGGGCCGTTGGGTATCGGACCTGTTCCCCAAGATGGCTGAGCACGTCGATCGAATGGCGATGGTACATAGCATGCACACCGACGGCGTTGCACACGGGCCGGCCACTTTGTTTTTGCACTCGGGCTCACAAAACTTCATCCGGCCTTCCATGGGCTCGTGGATCCAATACGGTATCGGTTCGGAGAACGAAAACTTGCCTGGTTTCGTTTCCATCTCGCCTTCGATTGGAAACGGTGGCGCGCGCAACTATGGCAGTGCATTCCTACCTGCCAAGTTTCAGGGAACGCCTATTGGGAAAGTCGGAAATGATGCGTTGACCATCGATCACTTGCAACCTCTCGGCTTGTCGACAGGGGATTCCAATCGATTGCGGTTGGATCAAATTCAAGCGTTGAATCGAATTCAGCTTGAGCAACGAGCATCCGGCGACAGCGAACTCGATGCTGCGGTTCAGTCGTACGAGATGGCTTGGCGAATGCAAAACGCTGCCCCGGAGTTGTTGGACTTCTCGACTGAAACGGAGGAGACGACTAAACTTTATGGATTGGATCAAAAGGAGACTCAAGCATACGGTCGAAAATGCTTGTTGGCGCGTCGACTTTGTGAGTCAGGAGTTCGGTTCGTGCAGGTTAATTACGGAGACAACTCCGCCAATCCGGCTTGGGACCAGCATTCGAATTTGCCGAAGCATGCTGAGCACGCTCGTGCGGTGGACCAGCCCATTGCTGGACTCTTGACCGATTTGGCGCAACGAGGATTGCTCGAGGACACTCTCGTTTGGTGGGGAGGAGAGTTCGGTCGAGCTCCCTACGCGGAGAAAAATGGGACGGGCAGGGACCATAATCCGGGCGGATTCACAATGTGGCTGGCGGGTGGTGGCGTCCAGCCAGGCGTGGCATATGGCCGTACGGACGAATTTGGCCATTTGGCGATCGAAAATAAGGTCCATATGCACGATATGCACGCGACCATCCTGCATTTGTTAGGCATCGACCATGAAAAGCTGACATTTAAACATGCCGGGCGCGATTTTAGGTTGACGGATGTGCATGGTAGGGTCGTCCGCGGCATCCTTTCTTAGGCATTGTGCAAGGCTTCAACTATCGGTTTTGAGGCTTGCCGCGTATAGTAGACGCGTGCATTCAACAGCACATTTTCTTTGCGTAAAGCCAATTGCCTTTGGCTTCGCCCCTTATTCGAATGTGTTCTTGGAATGCAAAATACTGACGTCGATCCATTGATGGGCCTCGTGCCTCCGAAAAACTCCGTGATGGGGGTTGTGCACGTAAGCCGACCGATGCTCCACCCAAACATCTACCGACGCCGTATTATCGAAGTCGAGGGGAATCCAGCTCCTGGCCAATGGGTCGCCGTATATCATCAACAACTGCCGCTGAGTTCACGCTCGCACGAACCACAAGAACGCAGCGACTCCCCTTACAAACCAAGGACGCCGAAAGCTCCCGAGCCAAGTGGCACGCCACAGCTTTTCGCCTACGGAATCTACAATCCAAAATCGGAAGTTGCCGTACGACTTTACTCTTGGTGGGGCCAATGGCCAGACGAAGCGTTCTGGAAACAGAAAGTTCGAGAGGCCGTCTCCTTGCGGCGCGATGTGCTTCGACTCGATGAGACCACAGACGCCTATCGAGTTCTACACGGCGAATCCGATGGGTTTCCTGGACTTGTTGTAGATCGTTACGGCGATTGTTTGAGCGCTGAAGTGTTTAGTCTCGGGATGTCCAAGCGATGCGAACCGATCTTGGAAATGTTGGCCGAGGAGATGGGCACCAAGCATTATCTGATTCAAGAGTGCCCTCAGTTCATTAGTCAAGAAGGCTGCACTGTCCCAAACAGATCGTCTGAGAACTTGCCTCCCGTAGTTACGATCACGGAGAACGGAGTCAAGTACAAAGTGCACTTCGGCACGGGCCACAAGACAGGCTTCTTTTGCGATCAACGGGACAACCGCCGCAAATTGGCTGAAATGTGCAAAGGCAAAACCGTTTTGGACCTTTGCTGTTACACAGGTGGCTTCGCTGTACAAGCGGCTAAAGCTGGCCAAGCGTCTGAAGTCACTGGAGTCGATCTCGATGCCGAGCCGCTGGCGTTCGCCAAGAAGAACGCGGATATCAATCACACGCGAGTACGCTTCGTTCAATCGGACGCTTTCGCGTTCATGCGAGATATGCAGCGTATTGGTCGGCAATATGATGTTGTTGTGCTTGATCCGCCCAAGCTGATTCGGTCCCGATTGGAGCTTGAGGAAGGAACGCACAAGCACTTTGACCTTAATCGTTTGGCCATGCAGATGGTCAAACCAGGTGGGATTTTATTGACCTGCTCGTGCGCTGGTTTGCTCGACAGCGAAGCGTTCAACGGAGTCGTGCGTTCGGCTGCCAAGGCCACCGGCTTCGACGATCAAGGAAACCCGCATCCTCCGCGCACGCTCCAAATTCTGCATTCCAATGGAGCTGCCCCAGACCATCCGGTCGTAGCTCATTGCCCCGAAACGAGTTACCTTAAAAGCATTTGGGCGCGAGTTTTGTAGTCACGCCAACAGGAAAGGAATCTTACGAGCATGAACCCCTTCGAGCGATTCACACCCTTTGATTTGGACAGTCGCTTTAAGCCCTCCGGCGATCAGCCGCAAGCGATCGCCGAACTCGTTCGCGGATTGAATGCGGGTAAAAAACACCAAGTTCTCATGGGTGTTACTGGCTCTGGCAAGACGTTCACGATGGCAAACGTCATCCAAGCGGTCCAAAAGCCGACGCTGGTTTTGAGTCACAACAAGACTCTGGCCGCTCAGCTCTATTCGGAATTCAAGGAGTTTTTCCCACGCAACGCAGTTCATTACTTCGTCAGTTATTACGACTACTATCAGCCCGAAGCGTACATTCCGCAGCGCGATATCTATATCGAAAAGGACGCATCGATCAATGAAGAGATCGATCGCTTGCGGTTGGCTTCGACAAGCGCCCTGGTTAGCCGCCGCGATTGCATCATTATCGCCAGCGTCTCCTGTATCTACGGTTTGGGGTCCCCAGATGAATACAAACGAAGCGTGGTGCCGATCCGAGTTGGCGAGTCGATCAACCGTGAGGATTTGCTGCTTCGCCTGATCGATATTCAATACGAGCGCAACGATATCGCTTTCGAACGTAGTAAGTTTCGTATCCGGGGAGATACGATGGAGCTCTGGCCGTCGTACGAGGAGTTTGCGTATCGAATCGAATGCTGGGGGGACGAGGTCGAGCAGATTTCGATCATCAACCCGACCAGCGGCGAAGTCATCTCGAAGCTAACCGAAGTTTACATTTATCCTGCTAAGCACTTCGTGACTTCCGAAGAACGGATCACCAATGCGATCAAAGTGATTCGGGCTGAACTGGAGTCACAGCTCGAGAAGTTTAAGGGCGAAGGCAAGATTTTGGAGGCCCAGCGGCTCAATGCCCGGACCCGATTCGACTTGGAGATGTTGCAACAAGTTGGCCATTGCCCGGGCATCGAAAACTACTCGCGACCTTTATCGGGTAAAGAGCCAGGCGCTACACCAGACACACTTTACGATTTCTTTCCCGATGATTTTTTGCTGATGGTGGACGAGTCGCACGTCTCGATCCCGCAGGTTCGGGCGATGTACGCTGGGGACCGCAGTCGAAAGACTACGTTGGTGGAGCACGGTTTTCGATTGCCATGCGCGTTGGACAATCGGCCAATGAAATTCGATGAATGGGAAGCCAAAATCAATCAAGTGGTTTTTGTGTCTGCGACCCCGAGCGACTATGAGCTTGAGCAAACCCAAGGGGAAGTTGTTGAGCAGATCATTCGACCAACGGGATTGCTCGATCCGATTGTCGAGGTTGTGCCTGCACGCGGCCAAGTTATGCATTTGCTCTCGCAAATCCGTGAACGCATCGCCATGGGGGATCGCACGCTGGTGACCGCGCTGACCAAGCGTTTGGCCGAGGATTTATCAAACTTCTTTGTCGAAAACGATCTCAAGTGCCGTTGGTTACACAGCGAATTGGACGCATTTGAGCGGGTCGATTTGCTAAGAGAATTGCGCGAGGGGCGTTGTGATGTTTTGGTCGGAGTCAACTTGCTTCGCGAAGGGCTCGATTTGCCCGAGGTTTCGCTTGTTGCCATTTTGGATGCTGACAAAGAAGGGTTTCTGCGAAGCGAGACATCGCTGATTCAGACGATTGGCCGGGCCGCTCGAAACTCGAATTCTAAAGTTATTTTGTATGCTGACCGCATGACGGCTTCGATGCAGACGGCCATTGAGGAAACGCAGCGTCGTCGCAAACTGCAGGAAGCTTACAATGTGGAGCATGGGATCACGCCAGAGACGGTCAAGCGTGGTGTCACGGCCAGCATTCTCCAAGCGGCCGAGAATCGCAAGAGAGCAAGAGACATGGTCCGCATCGACGCAACCTCCGAACGCATCACGGAAGACTATCTAAAGACGATGGAAGAGGAGATGCTGGCTGCCGCTGAGAACCTCGAATTCGAGCGTGCAGCCGCTTTGCGGGACAAGATCATGCGAATGCGAGAAAAGATAGGTCAGCCTATCGAGTCGGACTCCGACGATGAACGCATGGTAGGGGGCCGACAGAAAAAAAGGTCCGCCAAAGGCTCAGGCTCGAGGGTCCCCCGGCCTAAACATAAGTAGAAGTTCCGTCGATGTAGCCTCGCTAACGTCGTTGTTTTCGGACGGTCGTGTGGAAGCTATCCCAATTCTCCATGTCGGCAAATGCGAAATCCAGCAAGGACGGGGCAATCGTTTCATCGTTGGACGAAGCGGCCTCACCCTCACCGTCTCCCTCGCCCCCGTCGACGCCGTTCAAATGATTGATGAGCGTCAATACATCCAGAGGAGAGACCCATCCATCGCCATTCACGTCGAGGCGATTGCCCGATGATTCGCCATCTCCCTCAACATTTGATGAATTGGCTGCAACTGGGGAATTGAGATAGTTGATAATCGTCAGCACGTCGAGCGGGGACAGTTCACCGTCGGCGTTTGCATCGAGCGATCCGATGTAGGGAGCAGCGAATACCGATGCTGCGGCGTTCGCTGACGTCGCCTTGCTAGTTGTCGATGCGACGTTTAGCGAAGCCGTCGAAGCCAAAGGTGTTGCACGGAAGCGGAGATTCGTGACGAGGCTATCGGAGCCGATTCGCAAGTTAATGTTTTGGGTGTGGAAGCGTTTTTGTGGATCATTTGCCAACATATAGTATTCGATGATTTCGCCTTCTGCATTGATTTGCAGGACGTGTCGTTCGTTTAACTGATCCTCATAAACGCTGGGAGCACCGAACACGAAGTTGGCGGGAATACGCGAGTCGTTTGCCACGGGATCGGTACTTTTGATATTGTTGGTTAAGTTACCGACTCGCCATTTGCCTGCTGCGTCTCGCGTGAACTCAATGAGTTCGCCACCGTTGGTTCCGTAGACTCGCAACGTGCCATCCTTTTGCCTGATGGCTGAAACATACGTGTAAACGCGTCCACCAAACGGCTGTTCGAAATTGAAGTAGCCGTAGACTTCCCCAGATTTCTGGACAACCTGCGTCACGTTTTCAGCCAGTGTTACGGTACTCGAGGTGTTGACTTCATAGTGGACCAACCGAGATACCCCATCCGTACCGAACAAGTGAATCGTTGTTCCGTCGAACAAAGGATCGATGTTGCGGAGCATACGCGTTTCTCTTGCGTTGGCTGAAGCTGGGATGGCAAGAGTCCGAGTGGAAATATTCCCCAAATTCAGATCCGTCACGTATTCGATGACGCTGCCCGTTTGATTGGTGCCGTAGAACCGGAGTTTTTCACCGACTCTGATTGCACCGACTCCCGAATAAACGGCAGGACTGCCAGCAGCCGCTGACAAGTCTTTTGGCACACCACCAGACGGTATGACGATAAGGTGTCCGGAGGAAGTCGTGACGGTAAATCCAATGTCTGGAGCAGATTGAGGATCCTCGGCAACCAACTGCCCGACCGGGACCGATATCCTTGTATTGGCCGTCCAGTACTTGGCGTTTTTCAAGTCTGCGGTTGTCCAAGACTTCGAAGCGGGCGTAAAGGAATAGCGAATCAAACGTCCGTCCCCTTGTCGTCCCAAGGCCTCGATTGAGCCGTCTGGATTCCCAATCGCCGCCATATCGCCAAGCACTGCTGCGTCGTCAAAGGATGCGATCTTCCCAGAATTGAGCAATGCTTTGGTTAGATTGACCTGTTCATCCAGAAGCTCTCCGTCTCCACGAGCGGTTACCACGACGCTCCCATCTCTGAGTACCTGAAGCGCAACACGACCACCAATGCGAGCGCCCTTTGGCAATTCAAAAGGGCTCGAAACCACAGCTACATTGCGTCGGTTCGATTCGGCGAACAGTGTTGTCGATAGATTGTCACTCGAAGAGTTGGAGCCATACAGCGAGTTTTCAGCGTTGAGGGCGCCACGGAACATTCCACCCGCACCGTTTCCTCCTTGGGTCGCATTTGGAGTGATAGACGCGTCATACTGGTCTAGTCCAGCTGCAGTGCTTCGATCAATCTTGGTTCCTGGCGAGCCAACCGCTTTGGCGGCGAAGCGAACCGGTTCGATCTTCGTCGCATCAAATTTTATCGTTCTGCTGATCGATTGGCTCGTGTAGTTCTTCAGGCCAACAACAGATTTCGACAAGAGGAAATCGGAATTGGGATCATTGGCATTGAATCGACCTACGCCACCAATCGCGTCGACAAAGTAGATGTTTCCTGCACGATCCAAGAGCGGAACTTGATTGGATGCGAAAGGTTGCGTTGATCCGGGAATTCCAGGTAAACGATAGGATGTTACGGGCGCCGTAGTGGGTTCTGTAATTTGGGGTAAGGTTTTGCCACTCAATTTGGCCAAATCGGATTGCACTATGGGCTCAAGAACAGAGGAGAGATCTAGCACGCGCATGATCCCTTTGGCACCTTGGGCAACCAAAGCGCCAGGAGATGCCGCAATTAGCCTATCATCTTCTGGTGTGCCGGGTGTTTCGTTGTCATCCACCGCCAAGAATAGGGTTGCACTTGGTGGAACATCGTTTTGAGGGGGATTCGCTTCGGACAGCAACAAAGCATCAAAGTTCCATTCTTTCCACTGATCCGGCTCGCCATTGGTTCCAGGCTGGAGCAAAACAGTGCGAGCGGTGCCAGATTTTGCGTCCCCGTCTGCCATGAAAACATAGGGTTTGCCTGTTCGCTGGTCAACGATGACCTGAATCCCGTGAGGTTGAAATGGAACAGATTTCGATCCCGTATCTCCAAGTTGGGCCGGCAGTTTGTGCAGGATAATCGTACCGTCGGAGCTGCTTAGCGTACCGGTTGGCTTTCCATCGGGAAATCGCGAAGTATCGATCTCCATAACCGAAGTTTCTGTTGTCAGCCACACATGTCCTCGCGTATCAACAAATATCGCGTGCGTTCCAGCAAGATCGAAATCCGCTGGCGAGCCTGGCTGCGTAAAGAGCGAGTCATCAATTTCAAAACTCCTGAGAGTGTTGGTTTCAACATCTAAGAATGCAACTGTTCCTGGTCCTCTCGCCGTTGAATCAAACGGTTTCGTCGGATCTCCAAAGTCGGGCAAATCCCTGTCCAAATTCTCGTTTCGATAAACGAACCAAACACGCGGAGTCAGGTGGGAATTGAAGTCAAAGGTCACACCGTGCGGGTCGCCATATCTCGCAACACCGGTTAAGGGGTCACGAAGGCCGATGCTATAAAACTTGACATTTCCATTGGTTGGATCGAAGTTCGCCACACTAACGCCATCTTCCATCGTCAACCAAGTTGTTTGCGTGGCCTTGTCAAACGTTGTCGTCCATGGGCGAAGCCACATCAGCGGAGTACTCGAGCTTACGTCTGCCGTAAGGGCAGTTTTCAGGGTCAAAACGGTTTTACCTGTATTGACGTCGGTGACTGATTTGGTGACTTCGAAACGCTTTGACGAATCCGTTGCACCGGTCCCATTGATCGAAATAATCGTTGCCGCTGGAATCGCCTGGTCGACTTCCACTGTAAACATCCCTTTCCTTCCGAAATTGGAAGGACTTGTGAAGTTTGCTCCGATGTACCACTTTTCATTGAAGATCGGTGTCCCTGGAGCGTTCTGCGTAGCGGCGCCTACTTGATTGACGAAGACCTGCAAACCAGTAGAAGTGGTTACATTGCCAGCTTGATCCGTAACTCGCAATTGCAGAGGCAGAACCTTTTTGGCCGCAAGAGGCGAAGAGGGCCTAACACTTACGGAAGTGAATCCAGTCGTTGACGGTGTTATTGCGAAATTCGCATTATCAATTGCTGTGGCAACGCCATCAACCAAAAGTTCGACTTTGATCACATTATTGCGGTCTGCAAAAGCCTGATCGCTGATTCTAGCCAAGAAAGTAGGTTGGTAGGAGGTTGTTACCAATACAGGAAGCTCAGAATTTGGTTCGCTCAAATCGCTTTGAGCCATACGAAACTTGGTTGCAGCAGCCGCGTCAATCACGGGTGGTGTGGCATCGATAGCCAGTGCAAACTCCTGAGACAGTGGACCGACATTTCCCGCTTGATCAATTTGCCGTACCTGATAACGAAATACACCACTACCTGACTCAGGCGGAAGGATGCTATTCAGCACTTGTGCGGCGTTCGCTGGAATCAAACGCGTACCAACCGCAACCGAATTTCGAAACAATTCGACTGCAGCACCATTTTCCACGGAATCGAATAAAATCGCCGGTGTGACTTTGAGCGTTGTGCTACCCGTCGCAGTGCGAAGTCCAGTCGGAGCAATTGGGTTCGCATTGTCGATCACTAACGGACTGAACGATGAGAAAGCAAAAGTTCCCGATGGCTTAGTCGCCTTGGCTCGTACTCTATAGGTCCCGTCTTCAAAACCCGCGTTACTTTGAAAATCGGTTACAAAAACCCCACTGACCAAGACACCTTGATTCGTTGCAATATTTGTAAAAGAACCTCGAAGAAGCTGTTGCAACTCAAATTCAACCGCCGATGCAGTTGAGGAAACAGAACTATAGGACAAATCGCTTCTTCGCGTTGTGATCCCATCAGCACCTCCGTCTTGTAACCCATTGCCTGTATCATCCTGTGGATCTAGCTGAGGGGCCTGAACGTTAGGAGGTGTTAGGTCTACCTCGAATTGGACTGAAACCGCGGAGCCGGTTCCACTATTTCCCGCACTGTCCAAAAGAGCCACCGGATTAACTGAGAAAGCATATGCTCCTTCACTGGCAGTTAGGCTAGTCAAACCAGTTATCTGATAAGTCGTTCCATTGATCAACGAAATGGAAACGCCAGAAAGCGAAACATCTATTCCATTGCGTTTTAAGTTTAACGCGGACACCGGAAAGCTTGAGACCGTCTCCGAAAGTTCGACGCTGAATGCACTGACCGGCGTGTTCCTTGGAGTGGTAGGCTGCGAAATACTTCTAACCGTAGGTGGAGTTTGATCAAGGGTGAACCTGCCAACCAGATCCTGTGCTACAGTAGTCGCTGCCAATTGAATGGGAACCGTTCCGAACCCGTTACGCGAAAACTCAAGTCGCACTGAATAAATTCCGTCCCCTACTGGCAAAGTGATTTGCATATTGGAAAATGTCGCAGTTTGTGCGTTTCCAACAAAGGTCCCTGTCGTCCCTACAATCAGGCCAGAAGAAACTAGTTTCGCATCTAAAGTTAACCCCGCATGCGTATCCGTAAAGACATTCGCATTTGGTCCTGATATTCGTCCACTCAGATTTAACGTTCGCGAGTTCACAAGACCATTCGCATCTGAATCACCTCCTACTGAAGTAACTTCGAATCCGTGAGTTTGTCCTCCTGCAACAAAACTGGCATCGACGGGAACACCCGGTGCGGATTGAAATCCATTTGCAAATACCCGTCGGCACTCAAGAGTCTCGAGGAAAAGTTTACGGAATGGTCGAGGAAAACTTTTCAATCTTTTCTTCATTTGTTTTCACTTTTGTTTGTTGTATGTCATTGACCATACTAACGAGGATGCAAAATGTATTTCATGGAATCCCAAAGACCACAATCATCGTAAAAAGCCCTTAAAAGTATCCGTACTGTGGGCCGTAGAAGCGGTTGTTGAAGTTGCCGTAGTAACGCCCTTGATAGTAGTTGCGACCTGCTGGCAATCTACTGGCTCCGCTGGTTGTGGCGGAATCTTCCGAGGTCGAGCCGTTGGTCCGAATTCTTGCGAAAGTTCGTTCGGGCTGGGATGACGTGCGACTTGGCTGGACTGCTGGACGGTTTTGAAATAACCGCACGCGTGGACCGTCAGCGGCCGCGGAACTGGTTATGAGCGCCGTTACCAAGAGCAAACCCATGACCACAATCGATTGAGATCGGAAACACATAGAACTTCACTCTCACAAAAAACGAACGATAACATTGTCGGTTGCCGGGCAATTCCGCCCAAATCTTGGTACTCAACGTAGTTCGAACCAGGGCGGTCTGCAAGGCTTTTGACGGTTAGTCCGATTCTTTAGGCCGGGAAGAAATTGACGAATCGACCTCGAATCGCCTTTGAAACCAACGAGGATTTCCAAACGCAGAATCCCAATGCTCATCGCAAAGTTAGCGAATCCTTGAGAAATCAACCATTTTTAAAGTTGGCGACGATCCACTTCTTGAAGACTTTAACTAATCGACCTGAAGCCTCGGAACCGACAAATGTGGTGTCTACATCAAATTCGGCAATGTTCCAACTTTGCTAATCCCCTTACTTTGTTGTCAATTGCAGCGATGGTTCAGGAATCCTTATGATACGAACTCTCAATGGAATCCGCCACCTCGCCAAGCAACCTTCGATTGGCATTCCGGTGGTTTTGCTGTCGATCGCAAATCCATGTTATGCAATTCAGTTTGATGGCGACAATTCGCCCCCGGTTCGAATTCAGCTCACGGATTCCAAAGACGAATCCCGAGACGAAATCAGCGACGAACTCGACTTTTCGGACGCCATGCTGCAAACGGCTCTTGGTCGCGGCGACGCTGCGTTGATGGCTTTCGACCAAATCTCGGACACCGACATTGCCAAAAACTACACCAAAGCAATGCTGCTCCTCAATGACGGCAAAACCAAAGAGGGCGCCGTCCTTCTTGAGCAGATCTGCCATTCGCCAGACGCGCCCTTCGATACCAAAAAGTATTTGGCGACGGCTTACCTGCACAACCGCCAGCCTGAGGCCGCAAAAAGAGTTATCAATGAGTTCCTAGTCGACCATAGCGATGACGCATACGCGATCTATCTTCGAGGCGTTGCTGAAGTGCAACTGGACGATCTCGAAAGTGCCCAAGAGACGTTTCAGTTGGCTGGCTACAGTGCGGATGAGGCCCAGCATATCCAGCTTGCAATGATGCAGGTGCCCGTTGATGCTCAGCAACGACTACTGACGGTTCGGCCACCAGACGTTCGCACCACGCCCCAACCATCCTCGTTGGGACGCGCTCAAATCAATCGTCCATTCAACTTTACAGTCTTGATGGCCAACGACTACGACAGCAACGTCCCTCTACGCCCATTCTTTACCGGACTAGGCTCAAACTTCAAGCACAGCGATGCCCGCTTCGTCACGGCGGCTTCTGGTGACCTGAAAGTTGTCGATAAAGAGATTGTAAACGCTGGTCTGCTGGCCGGTATGTACAACACCTTTCAATACAATTTGACCCAGTTCAATATCGGTGACTACATGGGCGGTGGCTATACCAACGTTCTGCTAACCGACAAGTGGCTGAGTTCGCTTCGTTATGAGTTCCACTCAACTCTCGTCAACGATGTCCAGTTTTCGAACGATCATCGTTTGACGCCGTCCATCACGCGACTCCAAGAGAACGGTCACACGACTGGTTACTTTGAATACAATACGATTGACAATCGCGCCCCTAAACTAATCGATGCACAAGACCAATCAGCTGACATCTACCGTGTCGGTGCGACGCAAGCGTTGTATACCTTTGGTGGACAAGGCAGGCTCTACGCGGGCTATCAGTACGCCAACGCATTTGCTCAAGGTACCGATTTCGACCGACAGAGCAACATGATTACGGGCCGAGTCGAACGCCCCATGGCGAAAGGTTGGATTTGGGACCTGGACACGCGATATTCGTTCGACGACTATGCAAACGCAAATTCGCTCGACTTTAACGAACGCGCTCGTAAAGATCGACGTGTCGAAGTACGAACAGGCTTGCAAAAAAACTTCAAGCTGCCAGTTAGCTTCCGCCTCGACTACACCTATATCGACAATAGCTCGAATACGGCCAACCTCTTCGGTGTCCGATTCTACGACTACGAGCGTCACGTCATCAGCACACAGCTCATCTTCTCTTCACGTTAGAGTCTTTGGGCCTTTGAAATCCTTTGGAATTTTCCGGGAATGATTATGTTGCGAAAATTATCCATCCCAGCCTTTGCGATGCTACTCGCCTTTACCAATGCCTCGTACACTTTGGGTGTCCAAGATGCATCTGAAACGACACGGTGGCTGGGAGCTGTAACTCTCTGTACAGGAGAGACGCGAATCGTTCGTCAAGAAAAGCACTTAGCTGCCGCTTACGGTGCTGGACTGAACTTCAACGATATGTTGATCACGGGTTCTGACGCCACGCTAGCCATGTCCGTAAACGACGGCGCGGCCTTGACGATGGCGGCGAACAGCCAAGTTGCAATCCAAAAATCCAGCGAAGGACTGCGTTTCGTAGTCATCCAAGGTGAAGTTCGGGTGGCTCACAGCGGAAAGCAGCCTCTTGAGCTAAGCACTGCTGAGGCTCGCCTCACTCTAAATCGATCGATTGTACGAGTTCAGCGTGCAGGAAACAAATCAACTGTGCAACTTGTTTCTGGCTCTGCTTCGCTGGTGTCTGCCCAGAAGGTTGCAGTCGGACTTCGGGCTGGCGAAATCTACGCCCTCGCAAATGGTCGCATTGGGGCCGTTGGTAACGCATATTGGCAAATCGATGCAGGACAAGTTCGGCTCGCTTCAGCACAACAAACCAGCCCGACATTATCGCTGCCAGCCGCCCAAGGAGCCCAGACTCCAACTCCTGCTGCGAACGGAGCGCCTAATGCAGCCCCTACTCCAAACGCCAACAGCCTTGCAGACGAAGAAGAACGTCGTCGCCGACTACGCGGTCAAAACCAAACCCGCAGCGGAGGCAACGCGCAGGCAACTGCTAGTCGCGGAGGAACTGGATCGTCCTTCACGGGAAACAGCTCGCTTGGACTCGGCTCGTTCTCGGGCTCATCCGGTTCGTTCTCCTCCGGCGGATTGTTTGCAGATGCCAACCAGCAGACTTTTCAAGGGACCGTGGTCCCTGGGGACCCACGATTTGCTCCTGGTAGTCCCTTTCCTGGAGCAATTCACTTGGTAACAGCCGAGAACAATGTGCAAATGACGGGTATTACGCTAAATACCACGGAACGAAATGCAATTGGAACTCAAAATTTCTATTCCGTCGGTGTTGGTCAAGCACCATCAGGCCAAGTTGTGACGGATGCATTCACCGCGTCTGCCCCAACACCGTCGACTCTGACCGTTCCTCAGTTTAATGCCCACACCGTCAAGCTCGAGCAGTACGGCGTACCAGAAGCTTCGAATCCAAACAACGGCGGACTGAACAGCAACATCGGCATAACAGGTCTCGTAGGAGCAAGCCCAAGTGGCCCAGCGATTGTTGGTACTGCTCCCTTGGTGGATGAACGCGCAAGGTTGAACGGGAATGCGACCTTCGCCTTAGGTGAATTCCGCGTTACTACTGATTCCAATGGTGGAATCGCTTTCGGTATCCGCCGAAGCGATCAAGATCGACTGATCGTGAAGGATTCTAATGGCAACGACGCTAATGATCAGGTCACAACGAATTCCGATGTAACCTATGTGGACGGGGTCGACGCACGCTTCCTACCCAATTCTCCGACAGTGAAACGGCCGATTTCGAATGGTACCGCATTGACTGGACAGAGCTTGAAATACTCCGAATTGAGCCCAGTTCGCAAAGCTGCTCTGACCACGATCATGGCCGATACGCTTAAAGACTATTCGAATCGAACCGGTCAGACTCGATTTGTTGTGGACGGCAAGATTGTGGATATCAGCGGCTACAAGCCGTAGTCAATTCGACAGCTCGCGAGTGCTGACGGTGAATGCGGCCCAGGAAACCGGGTCGCTCAAATCGGACATTCGAAACAAATCGATTTGAGCCTTCCTCATGGCTTCGGTGGGTGTGAGTTCCAACTCCCAAAGATTCCTGTAGAAGCGATTCATCAATTCTTTGGTGTCCGAATCGCCGACTTTCCACAGCGAACTTACGACTTGCTCGACACCCGCCGAGTGAAAACCATAAACCAAGCCATCGATGCCCTGCCCAGCTTTCAGTTTCCCAAGACCCGTTTCGCAAGCGCTGAGCACGACCAATTCGGTTTGGCCTAAATCCAACGCCATCACTTCCGAAGCTGTCAAAAACTGACTTGCCGGTGAAGAAACATTGGCTTGTGCAGCCAGAACAAGCCCTGAATCCAGTGTGGATGTCGTGTCCACTAACCCAAACGCATCGTTGCTACCCTTCCGCAAATACAGTCCGTGTGTAGCAAAGTGCGCGAAGCGCCTACCAGACAACTTTTCTAAGACGGACCGCTTATCCGCATAGCCTTCTGCCAGAAATACGGATTCCCCGATTGGAAATTTCTTCGTAAATGCTTCCACCACTCCTTGAATTTCCCCCAACGTCTCAGGGAGTGGCTTCCATGAATCACTCAAGGGCCCATAGTCTACATTGCCAATCACGAGGAGCGTTGGTTGCGACGGACTTTTGGAATCTGCTTTTGATTGTTTCAAGTCGATCACATTGGAAAAGGAAAGGTCCTCTACCCAATATTTGCGATCGCCCACTCCAGGTAACGCGCCCCAAGGTAGAGAATGAATGATCCCGTCGGCATGAATCGCCAAGTGGCCTATGCCATTTACAAAAGGCATCAGCGGGTTTTGAAGAATATCCGCAACGCGTTTAGCTGCCTTACGCTCATCATCATGACTTTCGGAAATGAACTTAAGCCACTGGGTGACCGCTGCCTCCACCTCATCAACCTCTCCCAATCCAATGCGAGTGATCTTGCCTTCCTTTGCTACAAATCCGACAAACTCACCCTTCGTGCCGATGGCTTGATTCGCTTGCGGCTGTCGATACGTTCTTATTTGAACGATAGAGATAAGCGCAGTACCCGACTTGAGGGAAGCCAATACAGACTTGGCGTCACCGCTTTCATCCAACTTCGAACTTCCCAAATCTTGCGACGTTTGCGCTCGCCGAAGGTTCTGAAGCTGGCTCTCGATCGCTCGAATATCCTGTTGCTGCTTCTTTTTTTGCAATACCGAGACACGCCGAAAATACACTTCACTCAATTGCTTTTCCAGCTCTTCAACTTGGGCTAAGCTCTGGTAATGCAAGTCTCGCTGCGCAGCGAAGTCACGCCGATTCAGAACTCCCTTCCATCGCATCAAAACATCAAACTGTTCCGCGATCGGAAGATCTAGCGGAACGGCTAATTCCATATAGGTATCAAACACACCAGGCCACGCAATACTCTCAGGATGCACTCGCGTCTCCTGAAGGATGGCGATTCGATCCCTAGGATCAAAAATCGCCCGAAGATCCTCAGTCAATTTCTGGTAGGCTATTTTTTCAGCTCGACGAATCAACTTGACGGCTACATTTCGGTCGCCCAACGCGACGTAAGCCCGCGCTGCTCCCGTAAGCGCCTCAGCGAAGCGTACATGGTTTTCTGTTGCGATCTCGGATACGAGCTTCGCCGCATCCCGAAAAACACGAGCAGAATTTTCGGGCCGATTGCGTGCCAGCTCAATCCAACCCAAATTAATCATCGATTCAGCAGCAACCATTTGTTTGGTTAAAGACAATCGCTCAAGGATCGTGCGGCTTTCCTCCAATAATTCAGCAGCTCGATCCAAGTCGCCCGTTAGATAATGGTTGATTCCGAGGTTATTAAGAAGGTTGATCTGCAAAAATTTCGCCTGCTCATCGTTCCCTGACTCAGAACTACGGAGGAACTCGATCCCTTCTTGAAGAACATCCCTAGCCTGCAAAAACTCTCGGTCTCCTTCCAAAGCTTTGGACATGTTAACACGCCAGTTCGTTGACTGATCAATATGATGGCTTCGAAGCTGAAATAGACGAGTCTCTTCCAACAATCGACGGGCGCTAGAATAGTCCCCCATCCGAAGATAAAGCAGCGCCTTCTGACTGAGGCAGATAACGGTGAGATCTACGTCCTCAGCGAGCGTCGCAGCACTCTCAAATTTTTGGTGCGCAATGAAAGCCGCACTATAGTTTCGCTGTTTGATCTGCAGATCGACCCATTTGTTCCATAGCAACGCATTCCAATGAGGTGCAATCGACGGTGACTCAACAGCAGGCTGTAACTCATTCAGAGTCGAACAAAGCGTTTCTATGTCCTCGATAGCGCCGGCCAAGTAGACCTTTTGGAAGTCCGCCAATTTGACTACTTCCTCGGGCAGAACGGCCTCTCTCATTTCTTGTTGGAGAACAGCAATGACGTTACCTAATTCCTCTTTTCTAGCATCATGTGGGATTGTCGATCCACGAACAGACCAGGAATCCAGCTGAAGGATTTTATTTAGGATATTGAACTGAAGTTCATTGAACAGTTTCCTATTGGATGCCTCCAACGGCATCGCCTCCTCAAGTATGTCGATTCCCGCCTTTCGGTCGACAACACCACTCGACGCCTGAATAAAAAACTGCACTGCTCGAGCTTCAACGCGATCCTCACTCCCTAAGGTTGCGTCGCGTTCAATTTCCAAAAATAGTTTAAGCGCGCCTTCATTATCTAGGGTTACTTGTTTCAGCTTCCCCAAATTCAATCGAAATCGATATCGACCTTCGCCCTCGTATCGCAAACACAGTGTTTCAAAATCGCGAATGCATTGAAAAAGCTCATCAATTGCCGCTTCCGTTTGTCCGGAGTCGACATAGTTTTGATAGGCCAACTTAGCCCGCATCTGGGCCATTTCCAACTGATCACGAGTCACTTCTTGCGACAACAGATTGGACGAAAGACCGAGCGCCGCAACAAAAAATGCGACACAACAAGCCAATCGGATTGAGTAGACAGCGGACTGCCGTACAATCCGATTGGCGTCCATAATCATGTGAATCATCGACTAGCGTTACTTTCCAATGGGCTGCATTCGGATAGCTTGGGCAACGCCGCTTTGCGGATGATGCGAAACAAGGATACAAGCAAACTTGGACGCTTCTCCCATGTCTTCCGGGCCTGGCTTTGTGGTCCCGTTGCCGGTCAGAATGATATCGACCAATCCCCAATTGGCACGCAAATTAGCAGAATCAATTTCTGCCATTTTAGAATAACGTTCGAGAGCTGCATCGATGTCATTCAAGCAAAAGCGAGCGTAGTCCGCTTCGAGTTCTAAATTCGCGAGCGGGTCCAATTTTGCCGCGTTTCGCTTTGAGAAGGCATCTCGCAATGTTTGTTGTACTTTTGCTGCCAAGCCCAGTTCGTCCTGACAACTCGCCTTGAGAATGTAAGCTTCTATCAGGTTGGGATCGTTCTTGATCGCTTCGTCCAAAATCGAAATTGCCCGTGTGCAACCCGCTTTTTGAGCTTCGACATCGGTGAGTACCGCCAACGCCGCAGCCTCGACATTGGCTCGTGCTAATCCAGTTAGTGCCGCAAGATTTTGAGAAGGGAGCGATTGGACCTGCTGGCTGCGCGAACGACTATCGAGTCCAAGCTGATCGAGAAGCTCGATACGTCGCTGTGGTACACTTGCCAACCATGGCTGCTCCACATTCAAGTCCGTTAAGCTCGCAGTGGTTTTCGGGTTTGAACGATCCAGGATCTTTGCTTGAAGCACATTTCCTTTTTTTGAACACCATACGACTTTGTCGATTTCATACTTGGTTGCCGCCAACGCGCATTCTTCCTCCGTTTTGCAATGAGCAAAAATTTGCCGGCTAGTCATGAAATCGGTAACGAGCAATTTCGGATGATAAGCCATCTCGTTCGACAGAAGCATCGCATAAACAAGCGTCTCCCCTTGCTTGCCGTCCGTATCATGACCAACAATCGCGATCCGCTTGCGCTGGCTGGCGTCCGAAATGGCTTTTGCTAGTTGCTTTTCATCAAGCTTCAGCGCCTGGAAGCTAGTCCAGACAGGACCTCGACTCAACCTCGATGTGTCTGGCCTTTTCGGGTTGACCGGTGGCAAGATCAAAACAATTGCACAAACCAATAACTTCAAAACAGACATGTTCAGTTCTTTCCAATGCTTATTCTGCGGCTGCCAAATAAAACAATGCGCTACGCATATTGTAGCGAAAGTGCAGTTAAGGTTGTGGGGCGAGACGAGAGAATTCCTCCGTCTTCGTCACCCGCAGGAACTCAAGATCCGGATCGATTTTTGCGTTCTCGTAAAGCCCTTTGTCTGCCGAAATCGCATCGGCCATTCGCTTGATCGACTCGCTTGAAAAGGTTTTGGACTCATCTTCCGTCAGCACTCCTTTCGCCTTGAGGTTTTGGCACGATCGGCTAATGATGCATGCTGCGTTGTAACGAGAGTGAGGGAATTGAAATCGCGCAGTCGAATCAATGAACTCACGCAATCGAACCCCAAGGCCTTCGGTTTCATCAGGGGTAAGCTTCTTCACGCTTGCGTCGAATTCAATATCCTCCTCGGTCGATGCAATGTCTGTCATCAAGTCTTTATTGCCGGCCTCCTTAAGTAATTCGGTTCGTTTTGCTGGTGCCATGTCTAACGCATTTTTCGCTTGAGCTAATATCTTCTTCTTGGCTTCCGAATCCGATAATGGAGCGGCATGGAGGTAGGCCGCCATCGCAAAGCTCACTCGGTAACGCAATGACGAGCGATTGGATAACATCAACTCGCTCGCGAGATTGTGTGCGGTTTCGTAATAAGTCAATGCGTTTTCGGACGCATTGTTGTCGTTAGCTACGTTACCTAACCCGATGTTCGCTAACACCGCTAGATTACGATACTCCAAAACGTCACTGTGCTTCTCTTGCAATTCCTCCGCGAAAGTCAATGCAGTTTTGTAACTGGCTGACGCGGACTCAAAATCTCTTTTATCGGATGCGTACTGAGCTTGGTTATTAAGTGCCAAAACATAGGTTTTTATCGCTTCGCGATTCGTTGGCTCTCTTTCAATGATGGATTTGATTTGTTCGATCGCGTTGCGTACGAGCGATTGCGATTCACCACCGCTGACTTCGTCATGCAAACGATCTCCTTCATTGATCAACGATCTAGCATACTGGAGTCGCAGGGGAGCATCAAATTTGCTTTGAGTAGCATCCTGCCCAACAAGACTCAATGCGTCCCGCAAGACTTTTTG
The DNA here is from genome assembly GCA_031424235.1 of Pirellula sp. GTDB lineage: Bacteria > Planctomycetota > Planctomycetia > Pirellulales > Pirellulaceae > JBKCUI01. Next base: position 87,518 of record JANPHB010000221.1, on the reverse strand, counting down.
GGCGTCCTGGTTAGCTTCGCCTGCGCGCAATCGATCCCCTTCGTCCAAGGCTATCAACCCTTTCTGAACTATAGCCATTCCTTTGACCAGCCCACGCTCTGCCGCTTCCTTGGGTGAGTCGGTGAAGGACCGGATCGTTTGGAAAGCTTCGTCGATCGCTCTCTTAGCATCCACAATATTCGTGTCGATACTAAAGACGCGACTTAGTTCCACCTGTGCTTTGGCGATGCTTAATGTGTCCTGATCGCTGTCGGTACCTAAGCCACTGTTTTCTTTGGGTATGCTCTTGAAAGTGCGGATGGCATTTTCCAAGTTTTTGATCGCGTCCGCTCGTCCGTCCAACAATCGTTGGACCATAGCCAAACCAACATAGGCCGATGCGGATTCACGAAGCAGCCCAGGATCATTCGTTTTGACCGCGGCAATCTTTTCGAACGAGGCGGCTGCCTTTCCCAACAGATCCAATCGAATTTGAGTAGCACCTGGCAAGTCCTCGAGCTGGTCACTCGTATCTTGAAGCAATTGATCGGTTGTTTCCCTTGCGATTCGGAGCAGCTTGGTCGCATCTTGCTTCGCGCTTTCTTGTAAGATTTTCGCGTTGTGAATATTCACCATCGCAACAATGCTCACGATGGAAATGACGAGCAAGCTACCCGCAGCAGCCCTTACGATCGCCATGTGCTCGCGCATCCACCGACTTGTTCTCTCACGAAAGGACTCTGGATGCACCGAGACAGCCAATCCGTCCATCCAACGTTCCAAATCCAATCGGAAAGCATCAACACTCTGATACCGATCCTTTCGAACCGGCAGCATGGCATTTCGACAAATGGCATCGAGTGCTTTTGGGATTACCCCAGAGCATTGGCGTGGCGTCGGTACCCGACCATTGATGACCGCGGTTGTGAAGTTCGCCAGAGAAATGCCCGGTTCCATGGACTTGATCGGAGGCTCGCCAATCAGTATCTCAAATAGTATTACACCCAGGCTGTAGATATCCGACCTATGATCGATTTCAGACACTTGCCCAACCAATTGCTCGGGAGGCGCATAGACAATGGTGCCAATCGTCTGCCCAACCTGAGTCTCCGATCCGATCGACTTCGACAGCGGTGCATCTAATGGAAACGTTCCCGACATCGAATCCGCTCGGCTGACCGTTGATGCGGATTCAGGAACGCTACCGAGCGGCTTCGCCAACCCCCAGTCAACCACCAACGTTTCACCATAGGGGCCAAGCATAATGTTTGCGGGCTTCAGATCTCGATGCACAACTCCTCTCGAATGCGCGTAAGAAATAGTGTGGCAAACTTCGATCAGTTTCCGAATCAAGAATCGCAAACCTGGGCCCAATGGCAACTCGGTTCCCGCGACTACGCTCGCGTGAAATGCCTTTATTTGGGACGACAACTCCTCTCCACGAATGAATCGCATCGCATAATGGGGAGTACCATCTCCATCCCGGCCAAAGGAATAGACCGGAACAACCCCGGGATGCTCAAGAGCCCCAGTGACCATGGCCTCCTGATTGAACTTCTCTTGATGGAGAGGACTGCCCGAATATTCGTCACGAATACTCTTTAACGCAATCTCGCGTTGGAACTCACTATCGAGAGCTATTTCGATTTGCCCAAGTCCACCGCGAGCATGCTGCCTCAAAACCCGAAAACGCCCTAGGTGCAATTTCCCTTCTTGCATCTTCGTTGCGAAAGGGTCGTTTTCGTCATCGCTCATTTTGGTCCATTTTGCCTAATAAGACAGTACCGTGAGAGTCGCTCGCCCCCTCGATTGGGTTCGCGGTCGAATTGACGACGAATATCGAACTTTTATAACGGATTGAACTCGTGTTGCAAGTAGCTCCTAAGCACATCGCCATGTGTTTTACCGGTCAATTGGCCATTGTGCGTTGGCCCGTTAGCCTTGTCATTCCCCATGTCTTTGCACGTCATATTCCAATTCCCTAGGGTTTTTCGTACTCGCACTCCACCCGAGGGGCTGTATTCGTACTCGTGGTCCCAATCGAGTTCGATAGTTCTCGTTGCAGAAGACTTAACGTTCTCACGTGCTTTTGAACGAACCCCTGATCTAAAAGGATTCGGACCATATGATTCAATGATCCTCAAGACTTCGAACAATTCCGAATTCACCTACTTCAATTTCTCGCTTTGACTTCCCTCGTGAATTGCGAAAACTCGGTTGCTTGTGGCGATGTATAGGGTGTCGTTCGCGACGATAGGAGTGCTGTAAATCGGTGCAGGGAAAGAATGCTCCTTTAACAAGGTCATTTTTTCGCTAAGCTCAAAAATCGCAACGTCTCCATCTTCATCGGAAACGTAAACTCTTCCGTTGACGATCAACGGCGATGACCAGCAAGCGGCAAGCATATCGAAAGTCCAATGCGGCTTGCCGGTTCTGGCATCCACGCAATGTAGTAACCCAGAGTAGTCAGGTACAAACAGGAGATCGTTTTGAATTGCGACCGTAGAACAAGTCCGGTGCATCGTATTTTCGAATTCCCATGTATTTAAACCCTTATAATGCCATACCGCTGCAGAATTTGGATTTGGCTTTTCGTAGTCGCCAACCTTGGCATCAAGTGCTTGGATGCGTTTGTGGGCGATGGGACCGTCGGGAGACTTTGCGTTGTACACCAACGTCGCACTAACATCGCCACGCTTTGTTGGGTCAACACACCAAAGGTGTCCTCGGCCCTCACCAAGCTCTGGATCCTCACCTACGGCGACATAAATCAAATCATTGTAAATTACGGGGGTCGCGAGAATGTGAGTCCGTGTCGCACCGTTTAGCGCGTAGCGAGAATCCTTTGGATTGCAATCAAACTTCCACAATAGTTTTGATTTACCAGCCTCGCCTTCGGCCAAAAAACCATAGAGATACCCATCCCCGCCACCAAAAATCACTTGTGGCGTACCGCCAAGGACAGCGAATGCCGGAGAGGCCCACTGTCCATGCAGAATATTCTTGCCAGGAGAACTATCGGTCCACAACACGCGGCCTGTCGTGCGATTGAGACAAATAAAGCTCGGGGCATGTTCCTTCTCTATAGGCTTATGGGCATCGCCCAAGCCTTCGGAGGTGTTGACAAACAATAACTCTCCAGCACAGGTCACGGAGCAGTTCGCCAAGTTGTGCTGCGATACGCCGAGTTCTTTCATCATATCGAATACCCAAACCACATCCGCTTCGTTTTCAGCGTCGTTTTCCTCCTGGCGGAATGGTCCGTCGTTCTCTCCGTCACGGAAGCCTTGGATGTCCAAGCAAACAACTTCACCGCGGTTCGTGACGTACCATAGCCGTTCGCCATCGACGAGCGGCGCGCTGCATATTCCAATCCCAGGCCAGTCGTTGATTCGCCCAACTGGAAGTATGGCATTAGAATGTTGCCAAAGGAACTTTCCGTCTGCTTCGTTGAAGCAAAGTAATACCCCAAGATCGGTCGCGTTTGGAAAACGTTTCAAGTAGGCAGCCTCGTTGTTTGTTCCGACAAACACTTTTCCGTTGGCCACAACCACACCACCATACGATGCAGAACCAAGCGGCATCGACCATCGCACATTTTTGCCTGAATTCAAATGCCATTCCATTGGGATTTTATTTGATATTGGAGTGTTGTTTCTAGTTGCTGATCCACCAAACTGCGGCCAGTCTTTTTCGCCAACCTTTGGCTGCGAAGAGTCTCCCAATTTTTGATTTGCGGTTGATTGCGTTGTCTGGCTGGAATTGGGCGGTTCGGCACGAGATGGACGAAGGACTGCAAAAGCGGAGGTCAATGTCAGCAACGCCAGAGTGATTGCGAATGCGCCAAAACGAGTTGTTGGTCGCCGGGAGACGTTGGATTGTAGAATGGACTTGATTCGATTAGCGACCTGAGACTGGGCCATTCCGCTCGACTGTAGCTCGGGGCGATTGCTATAATTACTCTGTCCCAATTGAAGCAACAGGCTGGAGTACAAGCTCGGTTTGTGCCCTGACTGTAGCACATGGTCGTCGCAGGCCTTCTCCGCGAACAATTGCACTTGGTCGCAGCAATAACGAACCAACGGATGAAACCAGAAAAGGGTTCGTAAGACCAGGAGGTACCGTCGAACCCATTCGTCCCCTCGCGTCACGTGCGCAAGTTCATGCCGAATCGCCGCTTCTTGAGCGTTGTCCGGCAACATCGCTAAAGATTTGGGGATCAAAAGCCGAGCGGGTAGCCTTTGTCTTCAAGGATCTTGAGAAAGGTCCTGACAGCACTTCGAGTAGGTGGCTGCTTCATTTCCGCGATGACCTGCGTCGCTGTGGCTTGGCCAAGACGATACACCAGATCAAGAATCTCTCGCTCGCGAGCACTGAGCGGGTCGCTAATGGTCACGTCCTACCTCCATTTCCTAGAACACTTTCGAAACCGACAACTGAATCGGCTAAATCATTAGCCGAACGCTGCTCGGGAGTCAATCAAAAAAGCGAATTTTTTAGCCGCCAGCCATTTGCGTGAATTGAATGGGTAGCGATTTCAATACCAACCCCTAAAAACTTTTTAAAACCAAACCCTTGATCTGCGCGCGAGATCGCTGTATTATCACGCTACCACACCGACACTCGCTTCATTCGGGTGTCGCAGCAAGTCGATGCTTCAACACGAAAAAGACTACGCTGTGAAGCATTTTTCGCTGTTTAAAACAGGCTTGTGTGTAGCGAAAGTCGTCAAGACTTTCGGCTGCATCGCCTAAACGACCGAAACTCTTGACGAGTTTCGCTACAAAATGCTTCAAGGCGTTGAGAAATAGAGGGGGACGCAATGCAGCTATCTATCGAGCCGAATAACGGCATCCCTATTTATGAACAGCTAGTTCGACAGATCAAATACGCTGTCGCGGAAGGGATTCTGGTCCCAGGGCAAGTCATCCCGAGTGTTCGTGATATGGCCAAGCAGTTGACGCTCAATCCAAATACGGTCCAACGTGCTTACTTCCAATTGCAAAACGAAGAGGTCCTTCAGTCCCTTCGCGGACGTGGTGTGGCCGTATGCGAGGGAGCGAAAAAGCAATGCGTCGCCGATCGGCAGCAGATCCTGGCTGAACGACTGGCCGCGGTACTTGACGAAGCGATTCGCGGCGGGCTACACGAAGACCGCTTGCGATCCATGTTTGAAAAGGCACTCAAAAACGCAATCCGAACCGGAGAAAAGCAATCATGAGCGAAGTCATCAGCGTCAACAGTGCCAGCAAGCGTTTCGGCAAAAAGACCGTGCTGGATAACATCTCGTTGAAGGTGCCGTCGGGTGTCGTCTTCGCTCTGCTCGGCGAAAACGGAGCGGGGAAATCAACGTTGATTCGAAGTATGCTGGGCTACACGAAACTCAATAGCGGCAGCATCTCGGTTTGCGGGCTGGACCCACTCAGAAAGCCGCTTGAGATTCGCCGTCAAGTTGGTTACGTCTCGGATGCCCCTGGACTCTACGAATGGATGACGGTCGCACAAGCTGGTTGGTATGCCTCGGGCTTTTATCCTGATGGCTTCCTGAAAAACTACGCGGCTCGGATCAACGAGTTTCAGCTCCCTGCTGAGTCCAAGATACGTGATCTGTCCAAGGGAATGCGGGCAAAGGTGGCATTGTCGCTGGCCATGGCCTTTGATCCAGAGCTCTTGATCATGGACGAGCCGACGTCGGGCTTGGATCCGCTAGTGCGGCGTTCGTTTTTGGAAAGCATGATCGATCGTGCGGCAGCCGGGCAAACCGTCTTCCTAAGTTCGCATCAAATCCAAGAAGTGGAACGGGTTGCGGACTGGGTAGCCATCCTGCATCAAGGGAAATTGCAGATTGTTTCGCCCCTCGAAGAGCTCAAGAGCAGCGTAACCATTCTCGACATGTCACTGCGGGATCCGCTTCTCGCGTTGCCGGACGAGATGGAGCAGTTGGAAGTTTTGCACCGGATCCAAAAGGGGCGCACGATTCACATGATGGTCCGAGGGTTCACCCCAGCCATCGAACTCGCACTGTCGAAGCATGCAAACTTGTTCGAGATCAAGCCCATGCGTCCAAACCTTGAGGAACTCTATCTAGGCTTCACGCAGCCTTACGAATCGATCCAAGCTCGCGAGCGCAATGAACAGGGCAAATCGAATCAAACGGAGGTGGCATAATGCTCCTCTCGCATCAAAACAAGCCATCGTTATGGGGCTCTTTGCTTTGGAAAGACTTTCAGCAGGTTAAGCTTGCCTTTCTTGTCTTGGCCGGTGGCGCCTTGTGCATGCAACTGCTGTTCCTGATCATCGCTTTTCTCACTTCAGACCACGAGCAATCGCGGCCTCTTTTTACAAGTCTCTTTGGGATTGCGAGCGTAACCCCTATCCTGCTTGCTTTGGCATGCTCCGGCATGCTAATCGGGCACGAACGCCAATCGGGAAACTGGGCTTGGTCGAGCAGTTTGCCTGTACCCTGGGTAAAATGCCTTTGCAGTAAACTGATCGTAGCAACCTTGGGTTCTCTTTTCGCATCTTTGCCCTTGGGTATCATCCCAGCGATCTTTGCGAATACGGACTTAGTTGCATCGTATTCCAGCTTGACCTTGTTAATATTCCTGCAAGTTATTGTTATCTGTTTTTTGGCCACCATCTTGATGCGAGATACGCTTATCGCATTGCTAGTGGCAGGGACTGTACTTACCGTTCTCCATTCGCTTTCATCAATTCCTTTGTTGCGCAGTTGGCCATTGGATCTTTTTGGTATTTCGCCTGATGTCGTGCCAAGGTTCTGGTTCGTGTTCCTTTCGACTTCTATTCTAACGGTAGGGTTGGGATTGGTAGTCGTTGCCTTTCGCTGGCGATGGACTTATGGGCAATTGACGAAAATTGCCTTTTGGCAGGAGCGAGCATCAACGATCGTTAGCGGTCACTTTCGTTATCGTGAAAGCTCTGGGGCAAGGCCCAATGAATGGTGGATGATGTTCGTACATTCCTTGCGCAACAACTTTGCGATGGGGCTATTGATTTTGGCGAACTTGGTCATTTGCTCGATCCTTTTCTTGCGAATGGATGACGGGCTTCATCTGTTTTTCGTATCGCTTGCAATGCTCGCGCTAGGCGTGATCACATTTCAGGGGGATCAAATGTTAGGGAGGTTCCGCTTTCTAGCGGACAGGGGGATTGCCCCATGGAAGCTTGTGCTTAGTCGCTTAGTTGTCTCTGTTGGAATGGCAATTCCTGCGTACCTTGTTTTCTTCATTGCATTAGCATTCAGCCAGGGCCAGTTTAGTCGATTGATGTTTGGTCCCTGCGCTGGGGCAATCGCATTTTCCTTGGGAGCACTTGCTTCAATTTGTTTTCGAAAACAAGTGATGGCGATTGGCGCTGCGGTTTTTGTTGGAGTCTTCGGCTTCATCGTCAATGTTACGTTGTTTAACTGGGTGCTTTTTGATCAGCAAATATTGACCCAAGTCAATGGAAACGCATTTGAAAGCATCCTGGTTCGCTATTTGCCCATCGGGGCACTAATCATTCTGGTATCTCTTTTTTGGCTAGCGCGAAGATGGCTCGTCTTGGATAAACCCAATCTCGCAACTCACTTTTTTTGGGTTTCAGCCTTGGCATTGCTTACGCCATTTTGCTTCGCATGCACGTTTGGCTTCCTAGCGATCCCATACACTCCTGATCTTGCGGGACCAGTCGAGTCGACTCAACCAAGCGAACGCATCGTACCTGACTTTCTATCATTGTCGGACCCGATATTGGTCGGCGACTTACCTGGTCTTGCAATCCTTTCTCGTTATCAGTCAGGGACGATGCACATGATCGCAAGCAGCGCTCACGGTGCAGTCAGCACGGTCCAAAATGAACTCAAAGAAAAAGCAGACAAGCCAATCAGCGAACTAATAAATCCCGTTTTGCGGGAACTGGACGGGTTACAGAACGAAGTAAAAGTACCCATATCCTACGGATTACAGATCAAACTCGATGTGCTGATCGTGCGCACCGCGGCCTTGGCAAGCATAGCCTTGAAAGAAAAGGACGCTGAGTTGGGACTTCGACTTTGGAAGCTGAATCGCGAGCTTCAAGATGTTGCAAGCGAAGTTAACGCAATGGACGCTGGCGCCCGCAAAACGGCCATGTACCTGCTGCTCGACCTCAAAAGCGAAGACGTTCAGTTGATTGGAGGGGCGAAAATCTATCGAAGCCTAATACCATCTGTCGCTGATGAGCGCTCAGTAAGTATCGAATATTCGTTAGCACGAGAGCGAAACAATTTACAAATGTTGCAGCGAATGTCGAACAGTGCGATAACGCCTATGCACTGGCTCGCAGTTACTCGATTCTTTCCGCCGCTGCGCTGGCTTTACGAACGCGAACTCGTCAATGATCATCGTCGTCAGCAAGCCCATCTCAGTACACTGCCAAAGAACTACATAACAGGCGATGTGCGACGTCAGCTAGAACAGCGTTTTCCAAAGTGAACAAAGGGAGGATTGGCCGAAAGAAACGAAAAGAGAACGAAAAAAGGGAATGCTCGAATGCAATGGGGGGCGATTAGCGATTAACGCAGCAGTATTTCGGGCAACTCCTGCTCCTCGGAGGTCGCAACAATCCCTTCCAATTTCACAGTATCAACCACCGCGTCGCTTAGCTTCGGTGGCTTCACTCGGAAGAGCAGTACATACAACGCGGGCAGATTGATCAGTGTCAAGAACGTTGCCAAAGACAAGCCTCCCATGATTGCGATCGCCATCGGCCCCCAGAAGACGCTGCGGGTCAAGGGGATCATCGCGAGAATCGCCGTCGCAGCGGTCAGGATCACCGGCCTTGCCCGCCGAACAGAGGACTCGATGACCGCGTCCCATTCGCTCAGACCGGCAGCCATGTCCTGCTCAATCTGGTCGACCAGGATGACCGAGTTTCGCATGTCCATGCCCGCCAAGGCGATCACTCCCAGCAATGCCACGAATCCAAAGGGTGCGTTGAATAGATGCAGAAAAGCCACCGCACCGATCAAGCCCAGCGGAGCGATGCCAAAGATGAGAATCATCTTTTTGAAACTATGGACCTGCGACATCAGCAACGTCAACATCAACAAAATCATAACTGGAAACAGAGAGAACAATGCCGTATTCGCCTTTTTGCTCTCTTCGATTGCGCCGCCGGCCTCGATGCGATAGCCAGGGGGCAACTCCGATTTGATTTTACCCAGTGCGGCTTCTACTTTGGAACTAATATCCGGAGCTTGGAAGCCATCGGCGATATCGCAACGAACCGATAGCGAACGCTCTTGATTCCGCCGCCATACGATCGGCTCTTCAAGTCCAGCGCGGATCTTACCAACCTGACTCAGCGGAACCACTTTTCCTTTTTGTGTGAACAATGTCATGTCGGAAAACTGCTCAAGGTTCAATCGCTCCGACTCGATAGCTCGCGCAACAACTTGAATGGTTTCTGTCCCTTCGCGATATTGTGAGATCGTTGTACCGCTAAGAAGCGTCTGCAATGCGAGTTCGATCTCTTGCGGCGACAGCCCCATCAGTCGCGCTCGGTCTTGATCGATGTCGACGTGAATGCTCTTGGACGGCTCGTCCCATTCCAGGTTGACGTCGCGGGCCGTAGGTTCGGCTCGCATGACTTCACGCACATCTCCCGCGATCTTTCGAACGATACTTGCTTCTGGACCGATGACTCGGAACTGGACAGGGAAGCCTACTGGCGGTCCAAAATCCAATCGCATAACTCGTAGCGATGCGTCAGAGAACATTGGATCGCGCTCGAAGCGATCCTTAAGCTCGGTACGAATGGCCTCGCGAGCAGGAATGCCACTGGTCTGAATGATCAACTTGGCAAAACTCGGGTTTGGCAAATCGGGGTTGAGCGCCAAGAAGAACCTCGCAGAACCGGCGCCTACGTAGCTCGTGTAGTGCTCTACTCTCGGAGTCTTTTCTCCCTCTGCCAATTCCAAATGCGGCCGAATCAATTCTTCGACTTGTTTCATCATCCGATCGGTTGCCTCAATGGATGCCCCCTCGTTCATCCGAACATCAACGATGAGCTCCGCACGCGACGACAGTGGAAAAAACTGCTGTTGCAATTTGGTGAAGCCGACTAAAGCACCAACGAACATGACTACGGTGACGGCAACGACATAAATCGGGCGTCGAACGCAAACGCGTACAATCGAACGCAGGAACCGGTGAAACGCAGACTGAAATGGAACGTGATGCTCCTCACCCTTCTTTTTGTAAAAGTCAGGTAGAAGCAGCAAGCCGAGATGCGGCGTGAAAACAACCGCCACGAACCAGGAAGCGATAAGAGTAATACCAACCACCCAGAAGATTCCGCCTGCATATTCACCTGACGACGAACGTGCAAAACCAACTGGCAAGAAACCTACCACGGTGATCAGCGTTCCCGAGAGCATTGGAAACGCAGTCGAAGTCCAAGCAAACGTCGCTGCATCGATCCGGTTCCACCCTTCTTCCATCTTCACCGCCATCATTTCAACAGCGATAATGGCATCGTCCACCAGCAGGCCCAAGGCCAAGATCAGAGCGCCCAATGAGATACGGTCGAGATTCATGCCGATCGAGTTCATCACGACCAGCGAAATGGAAAGCACCAACGGTACGCTCAACGCAACTACGATACCGGTTCGGAAACCGAGGCTCAAGAAGCTAACAACTAATACGATAACAAGCGCTTCCACAAAGGAGCGAATGAACTCACCGACCGACTCCTCCACCACGTGAGGTTGGAAAGCAATGTTGCCGATGCTAACACCGGCTGGCACTTGCGCTCGGATCATCTCAAGTTCACCTTCGAGTGCGGTACCCAGTTGCAGAACGTTGCCCCCTTTGCTCATGACCACTCCCAACACCACCGCGGGTTTTCCGTTGTATCGCACTAGGTATCGAGTCGGATCTTCATAACCGCGTTTGACCACAGCGATATCGTCCAATCGAAACACACGTCCGTTGGCTTGGACCGGAACCGCACGAATCTGCTCGATCCCATCGAAGTCTCGTGAAACCCGGACGTGGATTCTGTCCGTTGCCGTGTCGATGCTCCCTGATCGAACGAGAACATTTTGCTTCTGTACGCTATCAAAAATCTGCGAAGGCGATATTCCTAGGGTCGCAAGCTTTTGGTGCGAGAACTCGATGTAGATGCGTTCCGATTGCTCACCGATTATGTCGACCTTCTCCACGTCGGCAATCCGCAACAATCGCTTGCGAGCTTCCTCGCACATGCGCTTGAGTTCAGCCGGTGAGAAATCGTCTCCATTAAATGCGTAGAGTGCCGAATAGACATCGCCGTATTCGTCATTGACGTTGGGACCGATCACTCCTTGCGGCAGATCGTTTTTGATGTCACCGAGCTTCTTTCGAACTTGATACCAGATGTCGGCAACTTGCTTAGTGGGTACCGAGTCCTTAAGCTGAACCAGTGTCATCATGCGGTCAGGCAAGCAATAGGTCTGCAAGAAATCCAGATAGGGAGTTTCGCGAAGTTTGACCTCGACGAGATCGGCAACTTGCTGCTGCATCTCTTCGGAGGTTGCGCCGGGCCATGCTGCTGAAACGATGCCGGTCTTGATCGTGAACGAAGGATCCTCGGCCCGGCCCATTTGAAAGTAAGCTTGGAGGCCAGCTACGCTGCAAGCCAGGATCAAAAAGGTGACGAATGCCGGGTGGGTAACAGCCCAGCGAGAAAGATTGAATGCGTGGCTTTCTCTTTGGTCGACGGCGTGCGTTGTCGGATTGCTCATGATTTGTTCTCCTTTAATTTTTGGATTCCCAAATACGAACGAGCGAATTTGCGTCAACGCGTTGTACGCCAGCGCTCACAATTTTGTCACCTTGATGGAACGGAGCACGGACGATGGCTGACTCAGTGCGATACTGTAATATTTCGATTGCAACGGCTTCGACGTGTCCGGTTTGAGGATCGATACGCCAAATGATGGGATGATTCTTGCTGCCTGCAATCGAGGTGATTGGAATGCAGATTCCATCTTCCTCGGAGTTGTTCAGCAAGATGGTTACGGTCATGCCGATGGCCAGTGCTTTGCTCGGATCCTTCAATCGAAACTTGGCATCGTAGGTGCGAGAAACCGGATCGGCCATCGGAGAAAGCTCCCTCAACTCCGCTTGCAATTCGACGCCAGGCATGGACCAAAATGTTGCGGTGGCACGTAGCTTCGGCACATCGGCCACGAGGTTTTCGGGCAAGCTGACCGTTGCCTCCAATTCGCTGTTTTGCATCAGTTGCAGGACGGACTGTCCTACGTTGACAACTTGACCAGCTTCCGCCTGGATCGAAGTGATGAGGCCATCCGAATCCGCAATCAAATCGCAGTAGGTTCGCTGGTTGGTCGCAAGAGTTAAGCGTCGATCCGCGGCGTCCAACTTCGCTTTTGCAACATCACGATTGGAAAGCCCAAGGTCGTATTCTGATTGACTGACAGAACCGGTTGTTCGCAGTTGCTTGAGACGAGCTTCTTCTGCAGCGGATTGCTTTAATAGGGACTGAGCAGAAATTTGATCGGCCTCTGCCACCCTCAATTGCAACTCCATGTCCTCTGGATCTAGACGAAAGAGAATTGCTCCTTTCTTGACCCGCTGTCCAACTTCGACTAGTCGTTCTGATACTTTGCCAGCTACCCGGAAGGCAAGTGACGCTTGATAGCGAGGCTGCAGTGTTCCCGTGAAGGAGTGCTTGGCCCGCGTAGCTCCCCAGGTCGTCTCAATAGTGTGAGCCCGGACAACCAACTCGGAACCGTTTGGGTTCAAATGAGGTACGTCCGAATGGGCTCGCTTTTCGGAAGATGGTTCTGTTGGCTCTAACTGGAAGTTTTGGTAAGCGAACACGCCCCCGATCGATGTGGTCACCACCGCAGTTGCCAGCAGGAGAGTACGTCGTTTGGAGATTTTCATTTTCAGTTCTTTTCTAGGCAAAATGCCGCGTCGTCATCTATTGACGCGGCGCCAAAATTGTCCGAGTAAAAAAGTCGCGGAAAGCGACTGGTTGTTTTTTTGGGGTAGCTGAATTCGTGAGAATTCAGCTGGTGGAGTATCTTTTCTTCTTGCCGCTCGACTTGCTAGTTGACTGGGTGTTGTTGCTCTTTGAGCGACCAAAATTTGGGTTGGAGCGTTTCGTTGATCAGTTTCATCGCTTCGTTGTATTCCGAATGCATCATAATGGGCTGCCAAGCGAAGCCGTTCAGCAGTGTGCAGCAATGAACTCGTATCGCATTGAAGGGGTCGTTGATTCCGATTGCGGGCAACGATGGACTAGAGTAAGTCAGAATCTGACTACCGTAGTTAATGGCCCAAAAACCGAAGACCAGCTCCTCGGCCGTAAGTGTTTCTGGAATGACCAATTCGTTTCGGAAAACCGCATCCCGAACGATGCTGGCAACGATTCCCATGCATTGACCTTCGCATTGGCGAATCAAGTTTTGTCGTTGTTCCGAAGACTTTTCCCAGATGCTTTGATTTCGGATGCACTGTTCGACGAGGAAATCGTCCGTGCAATGTTTCGTGAAAAACTCGCAAGCTGCTCCGAGGGCCATCATGCGAATCCTTGCTGGCCCGACGACAGAAGCGCTCTGGACAAATAAATTGCGTCTCAGCTCCATCGATTCGACGGCTAGCGCCAAAACAATTTCCTCTTTGTTGGGGAAATGGTTGTAGATCGTTCCCTTGGCATATTCCATTTGGGACGCGACCCGATCCATGCTCAGGCCCTGAAACCCTTCAGCAATCAAGATCGGCCGGGCTACTCGGAGAATCTCCAAGGTCCGTCGCTCAATTTCCCGCTGTTTTCTTGTCAATTCAACCATGATGTCAATTATTGGCGCAGTGTCAAAAAACGCAAGAGGATTATCGGCATTTTGGGCCCAGAACGTGAATTTCGGATATATTTGAGGTGCGGCTAATCGCAATTTAGCGGTGAATTCGCGACAACTAGCCAAGAAACTCATGGGATTGAAAATGAAGATACACGGACTGCTCAAGTTTTTGGTCGTCGTCACAGCGGCATGGATGTCGGATTTTCCGAATGTGGTGCTGGCCCAGGAAAAAACGGCGCCCCCAAAAAGTGCACCTGCAGAAGAAGATGCAAAGGAATCCGAAAAGCCAGATCGCGTCAGTTTTCTGCGAATCAAAAAATCGGACTCAGGTGAGCCTGAATCCTTGCAAGTGGCTGTCGCACGATACACCTTCCAAGAAGGCGCATCCAAAGGAGCGACCGTTGATCTTATTGGAGCGGTTCACGTAGGCTCGAAGGAGTACTACAAGGAACTGAACAAGCGATTCAAATCCTACGATGCAATGCTCTATGAATTGGTTGCCGACCCATCTGCGAACAAGCCTGACAAACGCGCCGAACGCGGAGGTTTCAATCCATTGGGTGCGATGCAGACTGGCATGAAGGATGTGCTCAACCTCAAATTTCAATTGGATGAAGTGGACTATAGCCCATCCAACTTTGTTCATGCAGACATGAGCCCTGAGGACTTCGTCGAGGATATGTCACGACGCGGCGATAGCGTGGTGGGCATGGTCGCTCGCATGTGGGGCGCAGGTCTAGTCGCGCAGAATTCCAAGAAGGGGTCTACGCAACAGGCGGAGATGTTGGCCGCTGCACTCTCCAAGGACACGTTCAAACTTCGACGTGTGATGGCCGACCAGTTCGAATCGATGGATGGACAGATGGCTGCAATGGCTGACAAGAATGGAAAGAGCACGTTGCTGACAGAGCGAAACGCGAAGGCCTTCGAGGTCATGGACAAAGAACTGAAGGCTGGCAAAAAGAAGCTGGCGATTTTTTATGGCGCAGCACACTTGCTCGACATGCATCAACGTTTGGTACGCGACTACAAAGCAACTCAAACGAAGATAGAATGGCTAGACGCTTGGCCGCTAAGCAAGTAATTCGCTCTGCACTCGTTTAACAGTCAGCCGAAGGCGTACTGCATTGGAATAGAGTACCCCTACGGCTGACTGTTATACGACGAAAACAATCGGCAACGGCAACTCAAACTTCAAGCGAACGGCACATGGAATGTGCCTCCTACTATGAATCACAACCCGACCCACCAAAAACTATAGGCAACCTTAATGGATCGACGTACCTTCCTCTCCGCCAGCGCCGCTAGTCTTGCATTAACTCAAGTCGCCAACGCAACCACAGCGCAAAATCCCGCTGCTGCATCCGGAAAAGACCCTGCTCTCAAGCTCATCACAGCGGACCCACTGGTACTCGAAACTCCGGATCGACTTCTTTCTGCAAGTCGCGTTACGCCATCCTCTGCCTTGTTTGTCCGAAACCACCATGGAGCCAAGCACCTCGAGGACATGAAGCCCCGAGAGCTCGCAGGGCAATTGACTTTGTCTGGTCTCATCGACAAACCGATCAGCTTTCCAATGGCCGATCTCGCCAAATTACCGAAGACCGAAGTCGAGATGGTGCTGCAGTGTTCAGGCAACTTCCGCTTTCAATTCAGCAAACTTTCGCCGATCAAGGGAACGCCATGGAACAAAGGTGGTATTGGAAACGTCCGATTCGGGGGAGTTCGCATTTCCGATTTCCTGAGAGCCGCCGGGGTAACTTTGAGCAAGCAAGCAAAGTACTTGACAGCCGAAGCAGCCGATCAGCCGGAAAAGGAAGGCCAAGTTGACTACGAAAAAAGCGTTCCGCTCTACGTTGCGATCGAGCGAGGTCTGCTTGCGACAGAGCTGAATGGCGTCGGGTTGCCAGCCGTCCATGGTGGACCGCTTCGGCTGGTTATCCCCGGCTACTACGGCAACGTTCAAGTGAAGTGGTTAACTGGTATGCGATTTGAAGCTACCGAGACATCGAACTTTTATCAGATTCCGGACTATCGAACTCCGAAGCAGCGAATCGAGCCTGGTGAAGCGGTCGAGTATACGTTCGACAACAGCGATCCGAATTTCGACATGAAGATCAACAGTCGGATCTTCGCACCGGCGGATGGTGCGACGGTTACTGCTGGGCAAAAGACCGAGTTGCGAGGTGTGGCTTGGAACGACGGTGCCGCCGACTTGGTGGCGATTGAAGTTTCGCAAGATGGAGGAGCTAGTTGGAGCTCAACTCAGCTTGGCCCGTCCGCGGGGCCGTATGCCTTTCGTGAGTGGTCCTCGTTTGCGACGTTTGGCAAAGGGGAGCACTCGCTATGGGTTCGAGCCGTAGACGCATTGGGCCGAACTCAGCCGATCGATGGTCGGCTATTTTGGAATCCGGGTGGATACGGTTGGAACGCGATTGAGAAAATTCGAGTAACCGCGGTTTAAAGACACCGCTGTTCAGTTCTTCGTTTAACAGTCAGCCGAAGGCGTACTTTTTGTTTAACGCCGAAGGCGTAGTCGTAACGTTACGCACATCGGTGGGCGTTAGCCCCGGTTTCCAAGATCCCTCGACATTCGTCGAGAATCGCGGCTTAGAGATACATGCCTTGGAACGCGAAGTATCCAAGAGCTGCAATCGTCATCGGAACGCCGTACGGGAGCAAGTACATGCGTGGCTTGCGTTCGGCAGCACGTTGAAACAAGGCCTCTGGATCGCGAACTTCCACGAACTCACCGATGAGCATGTTGAACTGTTGGAAGTGTTTCTTCCAGCGTCCCGAGTAAGCAATCATCAAGACGGCCATCACGCCACCTACGATCGCCGTGGTTGCGAAGATGTTCCAAGTGTGTTCGGCGTGTACCCATGCTCCGATGCCTGCTAGCAACTTCACGTCGCCAGCGCCCATGCCACCGACCATGTAGATGCCGTAGAGGAGAGCAAGTCCAAAGCATGTTGCCAGCAAGCTCCAGCCGAGACCGGCCCAGCCGCCTGAAGCAAAGCTGTAAACCCATCCGCTCATGATCATTGGGAAAGTGAGCCAGTTAGGCACCTTAAGTTTCCAACCGTCAATCACTGCAGCGACGACCAGAACAGCCGAAACAAACCAGATGTGCCAGTGGTTTACGATGCCGTCCAAGAGTGAAGTCGAGATCATGTTCGTCGTTCCTTGCAGCTGATGCGTGGAGTTTTCAGTTGTGTTTTATTGGTACTGGATTGAGTGCTAAGTAGGCCGCAGGGCTACATCAGCAAGTGGTGATTCAAGGAATCCGACCGACCTGCGGATCGCAGATCGGTCGTCAGTTCGGTACGGTGCTGCGATTGGCGAAGCTGCGTTTTGCAGAGGTGCCAATGGCAATTTTGTTTTAGCGATGCTGGCGTAAGCCGAGCAATCCAACAAACTAGCTCGAAGTACCGAGTTGGTTTGCAACGTTGGTGAACGTTGTGCTTGCGTTCTTTCCGATGCTGGTAACAGCTGTCAAGCAGACAACGATAATGAGCGACAACATAACCGCGTATTCAACCGCGGTTGGTCCGTCTTCGCTCTTCAAAAAACGCTTTAGCTTCATGGCGAAATTCTTCATATTGGTAACCCTCCGACAGGTCGCTCGGTTTGTTCCCGAGCATAAACAATGATACGTGTCCCGCAGGAGCCAAGCTGAATTCATCGCCATGACTTCAGATGCTACTGGGGCAGCAATGCTGTCAAGACAGCCGACGTTACACCATTTGAAACGTCACAGAAACTTAGGACACAACTAAGGGGAGTCAAACTATTCGGATTGCAAAGTTTAGTTTTTTTAAAAAAGATTTATGCAATTTTGGACGCAACTAGGTGCAATCCGCGAATTCGTTCTAGTCGTATCGATTGTGAGGCCCGACTTGCATTGAACCTGAACGCCGCATAGGTACAAGCCTTCACGTTTTGGGATATGATTGGTAGTACTCACACTACCCGCTCGCCTCATAACGGCGTCTCGAAGATTCCCTATTCGCATCACCAAGGTCCCAAAGCATGCCTGACGACCTATTCGCAACGCGCTCCACTCACCATCCAATTCCGAACCGTATATTGGATGAAACCGTTGTTTTGCCGCAGTTCATTGGCAGATTCCGTATCGAGCGGATTCTCGGCCAAGGTGGATTTGGGGTCGTCTACCTCGGCCTTGACGAGCAGCTTCAACGCAAAGTTGCCATCAAGGTTCCCAGACCTCAATTCGTAGAACGGCCTGAAGATCGTGAAATCTATCTGAAAGAAGCTCGAACCGTCGCTGGACTTGAGCACCCCAACATCGTGCCCGTCCATGAAGTTGGCAGCACACCTGATTTCCCAATTTTTATCGTTTAAAAATACATTGTTGGGCAAGACTTGGCTGCCCACATGAAGTCTGAGTCAATTAACAGTGGCAAAGCCATACAGTGGATGATCGATATCGCCGACGCCCTGCGCGAAGCCCATCGCAAGGGGTTCGTGCATCGTGACGTCAAACCTCAAAACATCTTGATCGATCAGGACGATCGAGTCTATCTGGTTGACTTTGGATTAGCGCTTGCCGATCAAGACGTTGGCAAGAGACTACCGGCTGGGGGAACACCTGCGTACATGAGCCCGGAACAAGCTCGCGGTGAAGGGCATCGTGTGGATGGCAGGAGCGATCTGTTTAGCCTTGGGATTATGTTCTACGAGATGCTGTGCGGGCGGCGTCCGTTCCAAGGGAACTCGCATCTCGAGCTGTACGAACAAATCACGGACCTCGATCCCAAGCCGCTGCGACAGTGGATTGATTCCGTGCCGCAGGAACTGGAACGCATCTGTTTGAAGATGTTGGCTAAGCGAAAGTCCGACCGCTATTCTAACGCAAAGGATCTGGTCGATGATTTAAAGGCATTTGTGGTTTCGACATCACTCGATCCGCTGGAAGTTTCACAACTTCCGCTACGAGGGCGGCAGGAAGTTTCACAACTTCCACTACGAGGGCGACAGGAAGTTTCACAACTTCCGCTACGGGGGCAGTCGATGCGACCACAGGAGGCGATTGTGTCCGACTCCAACCTGACCAAGAAACCGAACTCAGATGTAACACCGTTTGCTGCGACTCCAACATCCGGTTCCCGGGCGCTCAAGATCGTTCCCAAGGGCCTGCGTTCGTTTGATCATCGGGATGCGGATTTCTTCTTAGAATTGCTGCCTGGCGCTCGCGATCGCGACGGGCTACCCGAGTCGGTTGGCTTTTGGAAGTCGCGCATCGAAGAGCGAGACGCCGATCAGACGTTTGCCGTCGGTTTGGTTTACGGACCATCTGGCTGCGGCAAGTCGTCGATGATGAAAGCTGGCCTGCTACCAAGGCTTGCGCCGGATATTGTTCCGATCTATTTGGAAGCGACCGTGGACGAGACGGAACGCACGCTCCTGTCCTTGATACGCAAGAAGCTCGATAGCAAAGAAGCGGACTCAGCTACAAGTCTGGTAGATTTACTTCATGAAGTTCGACTTGGCCGAATTCTTCCGCGTGGCAAGAAGCTGGTCATGATCATCGACCAATTCGAGCAATGGTTGTTTGCCCATCCCAGCGTAGCCGGTGAACCCATATTGGAAGCGCTGTTGCAATGCGATGGAGTAAGAGTTCAAGCGATCGTGATGGTTCGCGATGATTTCTGGATGGCTGCTTCTAGGTTCTTTCGCGAGCTAGGTATTCCATTGTTGGAGCGAATCAATTCGGCTGCGGTTGATCTGTTCGACTTGGACCATGCGGAGCGGGTTTTGACGGCATTTGGTCGCGCCTTTGGCAAACTTGAATCGGAAGGCAAAGAAGAAAAACAAGACCGAAAGACGTTCATCACCGAGGCAGTAAGCGGATTGGCTGAGCAAGGCAAGGTGATTTCCGTTCGATTATCCTTGTTTGCGGAGATGATGAAAGGGAGACCGTGGACACCTGAATCATTGCGTGAGGTTGGAGGTACAACAGGCGTTGGGGCTACATTTTTAGAGGAGACGTTTTCGGCATCTGGTGCGCCACCACAGCATCGCTATCACCAGGAGGCAGCCAGATCGGTATTGCGAGCTATGTTGCCACAGGCTGGAACCGACATCAAAGGGCACAAACGTTCGACGGATGAACTGCGATCCGCCTGTGGTTACGGCAATCGTCAACGGGATTTCGATGACTTGATTCGGATCCTGGATGGTGAGTTGCGATTGATAACGCCAGTGGATAGCACTGAGCCGCAGGCGTTAGCCGCGACTTCAAGTCCCCTCTCCCCGAGGGAGAGGGTTAGGGAGAGGGCTGGAGAATCAAATGACAATGACGAAGATTCAAACGCTGAAAGTCGCTCAACCCTCACCCCCAGCCCCTCTCCCAAAAGGAGAGGGGAGCAGGAGGATTTTTGGGGGGTATCCACTCAATACCAACTGACCCACGACTATCTGGTCCCATCGCTTCGCGATTGGCTAACGCGCAAACAGCGTGAGTCACGCAGAGGGCGAGCGGAGTTAAAACTGGCTGAACGCGCCGCGACATGGAGCGACAAACGCGAGAACAAACAACTCCCAACAGTGAGCGAATGGCTTAGCATTCGAACTCTTACCGATTCGAAGAAATGGACCGAGTCGGAGCTAGCAGTCATGAAGCGCGCTGGCCGCGTTCACGGAAGGCAGTGGGGCGGACTTGTGTTGTTTATGTCACTGCTCGGTTGCGGTATCCAACAATGGATCTCCACCGAACGCTGGAAGAATCTTCGCGAGCAAACACAAACGTCAGTAGAATCGCTCCAAAACAATCTCGGTCCAAGCGTTCCGTTCAACCTTGACAAGCTCCAGACTTTGCCAAAGGAGCTGGTCCTGCCAGAATTGCAAACTCGTTATGCATCAACGACGAGTCCTCTCCAAAAACTTTCTCTGGCTTTTGCGTTAGCAAAATATAATCAATTGGATGCTAACTATTTGATTTCCCGCGTTGATGATATCGCTGAGTCAGATCAAGGCAATTACATCAATGCACTAAAATCGAACGTACCCGTTGCCCTGAACGACATCCAAGAGGATGCTGCAAAATGTAATGACAAATCCTTGTGGCGTCGTAAGGTAAGATTTGCGATTGTGGCTTTGAATCTAGGCGACGCGAAGCTCGCTACGGATGTTTGTGCAATTGAAAATCGTCCAGATCCGGAACAGCGGACATTGTTCATTGATGATTTTCCTCGCTGGGAGAATCTTCATAAAGACATACATGAACTCGTATCCAACAGTGATAGCCCCGCTCTTCGCTCAGGCTTGTGTTTAGGAGTAGGCCAAATAATAGTCGATAAACTCTCTGACACTGACAAGGAATTTTGGCAAGGACTCGCCTCGCGGTGGTTTGTCGAAAAGGGAGATACCACAACCCATAGCGCCGCAGGTTGGCTGCTGCGACGTTGGGGAATTGCGGAACCTAAGGTACCGGATCAAGACAAGATCGTTTCAAATCGCGATTGGTTTATCAATTCGGTCGGTACGACCATGCTGAAAATACGCGAAAATTCGCCCGTGGCAGTTGCCTTGGCGGATCCGTTGGTAAAGTATCGAAAGCAATTGGCGGATTTGTCGAAACTTGCAGAGGAGGAGTTAGATAAACCCGAAAACCGCATGGCACGAGCGGTAGCAAACTACCAGGTAGGGAACATCGAACCTGCTTTGGAGGATCTGGATTGGTTACTCACTAAAGCCAACAGTGAAACTCTAGCGAATATCATCATGTTTCGGACGCTTGCCCTGGCACGTTTAGGCAAAGCCGATGAAGCGAAAGAATCGCTGTCAAAGTTTCTTGAGCAAAAGATACCGAAGTCCTACGTGCCTTATATGCAGATTCAGTTGCCAGCTTGGCTTGGTAAATATACCGAAGCAACACGGCAACTGGAACTAGCTCTCGGGGATTCGTCCAACGACGCGGTTGCTCGCTATAACCTTGCGTGTGCGGCATCTCTATGTGCCAAGGCTGCGATTGCCAAAAATCCGGAACAGTCAAAACAATTCGCCGATCAAGCCATTGAAACTCTGAGAGAGCTTGTCAAGGGAGGCTACAAAAACAAGAATCAGCTTTATTCTGACCCTGATTTTGAGAATCTTCGCGAAGACGCGAGGTTTACGAAATTGCTTGACGGGCGAATCTCCGAGCTTTGGGTCGCGGATCGCGAAGTGAGTCGCGGACAGTTTGAACTGTTTATGAGCGACGCAACTTTCCCTGAAAAGGAAAAGCCAGAAAAGTGGGAGGGCGTAGATAAATCGAAAAGTCCAACGGCGGAGCATCCAGCGCAGCGGGTCTCCTGGTATGATTCGGTGATGTATTGCAACTGGCTCAGTTTGCATGAAGGCCGCAAACCTTGCTATGAGAGAATGGGAACCAAGGAAATGGTGGGTGATCGAAACGAGGTGCATGATGTATGGCGATTGATTCCTGAAGGTACGGGTTACAGGCTGCTGAGCGAGGAGGAATGGGAGTACGCATGCCGGGCAGGCACCCAGACTGAGTTTTCAATGGGTAGCGTTGAAACTTTGCTTGTAAACTATTGTCAGATGTATCCATCGAAGTTGACGGCGATTTGTGGCGCAAAGATTCCAAACGCCTGGGGGCTTCATGATGTTCACGGAAACGTTTGGGAATGGTGTGAAGACGTGTATGATACAACGGGCTCGTACCGGGCTCCCCGAGGCGGGGGCTGGTACGGCGTTGCTGGCCATAGTCGGTCGGCGAATCGGGGTAGGGAGGTTCCGTCGATTCGCAACGACGCCATCGGCTTCCGCGTGGCCCTCAGTCCGTCGGTCAAGTAGCCGGAGGCAGAGAAGAAGGTGGAAGACGGAAGGTAGAAGAGGGAAGTGGGCGAGATGGATGGTAGCCGGCGGGGTATTTTGGAATGGACGTTTCGATTTTCAGTGAGGATTGTAAAGCTCTGTCAGGTTCTTGATCAATAACCTGGTGTCGGACGGACAGTGTCGCGCAATTGTCCTCAATTGTTGCTGCGCTGCGAAAAACCGTTTAACTCCGTTCCATCTATTTGTACAATAACATGCACCAAAGCAAGACATCGCGACAGCCAGGCAGTCCAAGTCAAATCGAATCGAGGGAGCCTTATACGATTCCATCGCGATTGCGATGGGAATCGAAAGCCTGATGCGAAGTTCGAAATATCGAGTTCAATATGCCTTCCGTCCGGCTTGGCCGGGCGGAGGCTGCAATTGGTAGCACCAGTTGTAGAGATTTTATTGACCAACTTCGTTGGATTCAGAAATGTGGGTAAAGATGAGGTTGCAAAGGTTCGGCAGGAGCCTCACCCTCCCGAGCAATGAATTGCTTAGGTAAACTCGTTGGAAACATGTTTACAGCGGTGGCCTCACCCTCCCCAAGCACAAGCGTCTACTTAAGTTCATCTAGCAATTTCAAGCATTCTGCGACAACGAGCTCGCCTGTCCCGATCTCTGCGAAGCTGTGCAATCCCATCCATGTTTGATAGCCGCCATTCTTGAACCCTTGTTGATTGGGCAGGTACCCAACGTAGTCATTGGATAGTGCGAAAACAAACGTGTTGCGAAAGGGGCTTCGACGCTTGATCTCCAAGCCAAGTACCGTAAAGAACTCAGCCGGGACGCCCACAACGTAAACATCTCCGAGCTGCATGGCTTGAATCCACATCTTGCGTGTCTCACCTTGCACAGGTTTTAGCGTTTTGCGGCTTTCACGAAAGACGTTAATAATCAATTCCGCTCCTTGTGGAACATATTTGTGGCAGTATTCACTGACAGCTGCATCTTCCGCTTGCTCATCGAAAGAACGGATTTGGAATCCTATCTCCCGTTTCACCGACGCCAATTTCGTCGACTGCATAGGGGATGCGTTCGAAAGAGTCTCCTCAAAAGCAGCCTTGATTCGAAACACCATTTCGTCGCATGGCAGGACCAGATTGTGGGTGGAGCCGGCAGCACCGGAGAAGAATGCGACCGGGACGCTGTGGCTTTCGGCCAACTCCTGTGCGGCCAATCCATAGAACCCAGGAGATCGTTTGCCGGTGCGAGTTCCAATGCAGTGCGTCGAATGGTTGAATAGCATTGCGACATTTGAGCCGTCCGCCTTTTTGAATGCGACAACGGGAAGATCGACATCAAACGGATCGGTTGGTCGAACGAAATCATCGCGTGGTCCAATCCAATAGATTTTTCCGTCCTTCAAACGCTGTCGACTATTTTGGCCGACCGTCGCCTCTTGGCCAAGGCCATAAAACACTTGACCGTTTTCAGCGTTGAGAGCTTTCTCATTCGCTAATTTCGCGGAATCAATCATGGCTTTTACGGTACGTTTGCAAAACTCTTCGTCTTGCGCGTATCCATGGACGGTAACCGTGGACGGCGCGTGATGCGTGTGACTTGCATTGATCAAGATGTTCTCAAACGGAATTCCGCATTCCGCCTCAACAGCCTTGGCAACTTGGTCCAACCAATCGCGATGCATCATCAAGACGTCGGCAGCGACCAGGCATATTGGTTTTTCGCCGCGAATGACGATCGAGGTCGCTTGTAGGAGTCCTTCTTGGCCTTTGACAAATCCAGGTCCGATTCCCCCACCTATGACCATCGAGTCCTCAGCTTCCATAGCGACCGAGGCCGCCCCCACTTTCCAGGGAGTCTGAGCGCGTGCACTAGCGACTCCGAAGACGAGAAACAAAATCGTAAAGATCGTCGGCCATAATACGTGGAGAGTCATCAAAGTTCCATTCGGTGTTAGAAAACAAAAATAATCATGAAGTTGAGCTATCCCTTTTGCTTAGCTTAACACAGTCGCTCCTCTCGTTGAGTTCGTCAATCGCGATGTGGCAGCGCAGGTTTTCGATCCTATTCCGACCGGAATTGGGAAAAAAGCGATTTCGTTGTACACCTCACCTTGGGGGCCTTCTTCTTGGTTGCGACCTTTGCTATCTTTCTGTTAAATTCGAGATTCAATGGCGTAGCAGGCAGAATGAAAGCGGATTAGGCTACTTTTCACCGTACATGATCAAACTTTAAGATTACTTCTCTCGAGAGGATTCGAATGCACTTAGCCGTAATTGGCTGCGGCTATTGGGGACCAAATCATATTAGGAGTTTCCAAGGAGTAGCGGATTGTCGTGTTACCGCGGTAGATTCGAATCCATCCCGTTTGGCAGAAATGTCAAAGCGATTTTCTGGGTTGGGCCTTGAGATGGAAACAGAAAGGATTTGGGCGGATCCCGACGTGAATGCGGTTGTCATTTCGACCCCTACAGCCACCCATTTTGAACTCGCCAAACGATCATTGCAGTCGGGCAAACACGTTTTATGCGAGAAGCCGCTTTGTATGGTTACGCGGCAAGTGACCGAACTGGCACTATTGGCACAGGAACGGGGACTGCAACTGATGACCGGGCATACTTTTCTTTTCAATCCGGGCATTGTTAGGATCAAGCAGCTTATTGAAAAGGATGAGTTGGGAACCGTTTTTAGCCTTTCTGCGGTCCGGACAAATCTTGGTCCGATTCGTAGCGATGTGAATGCGGCTTATGACCTCGCCGCGCACGATGTCGCTGTTTTCAATTGGCTCTTAGAGTCCGAGCCAGAGGTGGTTTCCGCGATCGGAGGCGATTTTGTGCAACCTGGCATTCAAGACGTCGTTTTTATTAATCTGCGGTATCCGAAAGGCCAGGTCGCAAACATACATGCCAGTTGGCTCAATCCCCGAAAAGTTCGCCAGATGACAATCGTGGGTAGTCGTCGCATGGTGACATGGGACGACCTGTCAACACAGACGCCTGTGGCAATTTATGATCGCGGGGCAAACGTTGCGTCTACCGAAACCAGCTTTGGCGAGTTTCTGCGTGTCGCGACTTGGGACGGTGATGTGAGACTTCCGAAGATCGAGGCCACGGAACCATTGCGCGCACAATCGCAATACTTCATCGACTCTCTACGAGAACCTACTAAGCGTCGGTCGGATGGTTGGTTTTCCAGAAGCGTTGTTCGAACTCTTGAATCCGTCAGTCATTCTCTCGCACGGGCCGGCGCCCCAATTCCACTTGCTGAAATTAGCTTATGATTCAATCCAATGCTTCCATGCCAAGTTCGATTGCCGATTCTCTTGGTAATCGCCGTGAAGTTCCTTTCGTCGATTTGCAGCGGCAAATTCAGTCGCTACAAGAAGAATTTCGAGGGGCAATATGGGCAGTGTGTGAGCGTGCCGACTTCATACTTGGTACGGAAACGGAACGCTTTGAACAAGCCTTTGCGCGGTGGACTGGTGTCGATTATGCGATTGGCGTGGCCAGCGGCTTGGATGCCTTACGTCTATCACTTGTAGCACTTGGAATCAAAAAAGATGACGAAGTGATCGTGCCAGCGAATACCTTCATCGCGACCGCGCTCGCTGTGACGGCTGTTGGCGCTCGCCCGATTTTGGTGGATTGCGAGCCGCATTCGCATAATCTTGATCCGACCAAGATAGCAGCAGCCGTGACAAATCGAACAAGAGCAATTATGCCTGTTCATTTGTCGGGGCACCCAGCCAACATGGCAGCAATAACGCTTGTGGCTGATCGATATCAACTCGCCATTGTGGAGGATGCATGTCAGGCACATGGCGCCTCTATCCAGGGGCGGCAATGCGGAGCATGGGGAAACGCAGGTTGCTTCAGTTTTTATCCAGGCAAGAATCTTGGCGCATTTGGTGATGCCGGAATTGTCACGACCAATGACTCCGCCCTCGCGCAAAAAATACGCCGGCTACGACACTATGGTCAACAGGCCAAGTACGACCATATCGAGCTAGGCTGCAATTCTCGCTTGGATACGTTGCAAGCGGCAGTATTAAACGTCAAGCTGCCTCGATTAGACGGTTGGAATATAGCCCGCCGAAAACATGCAGACCAATACCGACAAAGTTTGCAGGGGGTAGGGGATTTGCGATTACCCGCATTTTGTCCTGACGGCACCAACCATGTCTACCATCTCTTTGTGATCGAATCCGAACAGCGAGATGCCTTGCAACAGCATCTTGCGGCGGCGGGCGTACAGACAGGCATTCATTATCCCATTCCCATTCATTTGCAGCCTGCGTATGCCGACTTGGGTTATCGACGTGGTGCGTTCCCGGTTGCGGAGAAATTAGCTTCGCGCATCCTTTCGTTGCCAATGTTTCCTGAATTGCGATCCGAAGAGATCGAATATGTTGCCTCGTCCATTCGACGATTTTTCAGCAAGCGCGTCGAATATGAGTCCGACGAGAATGGCTCGGAGTCACGTCAGGTGGTGGGGGCTGAATGAGCATACCGAAGACACCGCCGCCAACTTTCGTGAGTGGTGAAGTTTATGTTCGCCGGTATTGCCATGAGGACTGCCACCTATGGGACGCGTTTGTAGAGAATTCTATCAACGGTACGCTGATGCAAACGCGTCAATTACTTTCCTATCATCCTCCCGATCGATTTCGCGACCATTCGCTGCTGTTTCTTGATTCGGCAAACCGGCTTTGCGCTGTCTTTCCCGCCGCGGAAATCTCCGATCCCAGTGGCTTGGTCTTGAAATCTCATCCAGGGGCTACCTATGGCGGATTGGTTGTGGACAATTCATTGTCAAGCGCTCGAGCTGACCAGTTGATCGATTGCTTGACGCAGCATGCTGCCGCAAACGGATTTCGATCGATTTGGCTTCGACATGCGGAAAAAGTTTTTCATAAACAATGGTGCGAGGAGCTAGACGCTGCTTTGTTTCGAGCCGATTTTCAATTGATTGGTCGAGAACTATCTTGCGCTGCGAAAATTTCGAAAACAGACTCATCCGAGGTCCCGGCAAACTACTCTTCCGCGGCTCAACGGGCAACTCGCAAGGCCATCAAATCGGGCGTTATTGCTGCTAGCAGTCATGACTTTTGCAGTTATTGGCGAATCCTCGAAAGCAACTTGCAGGAGCAACATGGAACTCATCCAACACACACTCTCGATGAGATTCTACGACTCAAATCTATCTTTCCCGACAAGATCCAACTGATTGCGGCAACTCTCGATGGCGAAATGACCGCTGGTACCGTCCTGTTTCATATGAACACAGTTGCCTCCCACACGTTTTACATGGCGCAAGACTATCGTTTTCAGACCTCCCGTTCCCTGAATTTGGTGCTAGCAGTTGCAATGCGTGAATCTGCCATGCGTGGTGCCCGATGGCTTAACTACGGAATCTCTGCGATCCCCGGTTCAGGTGGCCGAGAAATGAACGAAGGACTCTATCATTTCAAACGCACTTGTGGCGGTGAAGGAGTCGTTCGCGACCTGTTTAGCAAAACTTTATAGTCCGGCGAACGCTCCCGATCCAAAATTTGGTGCGTTTTCAATTCCTCAATCCCTTTCGAAAACATTCATTCATGCCACAAAACGCGACTCCTTCTCCTAACGACCGGCTCTCCTGTGTTGTGATAGGAGCCGGTCCAGCGGGGCTCGTTGCCTTAAAAGTACTTCGAGAAAGCGGTTTCAATGCTGTTGCTTTGGAGCGGGAAGATGATGTCGGAGGCAATTGGTATTTTGGCCGAAATTCGAGTTCCGTATACCAGTCGACACACTTGATCACGTCCAAGCGGTTCACGGAGTTTCCAGGCTTCCCTATGCCGGATGATTATCCTGCTTACCCTCGACACGACCAGATGTTGGCGTATATCCGCGGCTTTGCTAAACATCATGGTATTTATGATGCTATCCGTTTCAATTCGAAATTGAGCAATGCTACGCCGGATGGACAAGGTTGGCGTCTGGATATCGAGGGTAGTCAAACACCTTTGTTTTGCGATAACCTGATCGTGGCAACTGGAAACTATTGGTGTCCCCGTTTGCCAAACTTCGTCGGTGAGTTCACTGGTCGGATTATGTCCTCTCGAGAATACAAATCTCCCGATCAAGTTCGCGACAAGAACGTGGTCGTCGTTGGAAACGGAAACACAGGATGCGATATCGCGGTCGAGTCGGGCCACGTCGCAAAGAAAGTGGTTCTCAGCGTCCGCGAAGGTAGGTTTCTTATGCCTAAATTCATGTTTGGCCTCCCATCAGATGAAATCGGCGACTGGACATTCAAATGGGGAATACCTCGCTGGTTGCGGGCCGCTTTATCTTGGTTCCCTATGCACTTGTCCGTTGGTCCCTTGAATTTGGCCGGATTGCCAAAGCCCAAGCACAAATTGTTTGCTCGACAACCGATTATGAATATTCAGTTGCCGGTCGCGATCGGGCACGGTCGAGTCGAAGTGAAACCCGAGATTTCCCGACTCGAGGGATCACAAGTCCATTTCGTCGACGGGTCGAGTGTACCGGCCGATTTGTTAATTTGTGCCACGGGATACCAATTGAGGTTTCCATTCCTGCCTGCTGACGTCCTCACCTGGGATAAGGATCATCCTCGACTCTACTTAAATATTGCTCCACCAGAACGTGACAATTTGCACTTCGTGGGCATGATCGAACCACGGACAAAATTCCCAGAGCTAGTGCATCTTCAATCCGAGTTGATTGCCAAAGTGCTTCTAACGCAGAAGGCGGAAGATGCAAAACACAACGCATTCCAAAAAACCAAACAAACCTCACCCAGTCGATCCGAACAAAGCCAAGAAGAGTTTCTCGCCTGCGAGTACTACACGTATCGAAAGCAACTACGGAGAGCGATTCAACAACTTTCACTTTCCTAAGCGTGCGTTCGAATTACGATCAAGCTTAACAATCCGCCGAAGATGTCACGTTGAAAAGCCACCCCTGTAAACATCTTTGGGTAGCGAAAACGCCGAAAAACTTATGGGAGAGCGAGGCTCCTGCCGAGCTGGGGACGCCACGGTTCGGCAGTAGCCTCACCCTCCCGAGTAACAAATTGCTTCGGCAAAGTTGACGAGAATATGTTGAAAGCAATGCGTTGAAAGAGAAAGTACGATCAAATCGAAGTCTTGCCGTCGTTGGGTTGCTCCGAAGCGGCAAATGGGACGTATTCAACCATGCGGACTTTGCCCCGACCTAAAAACTGATAGCGAATTCCTCGCCAGTCTGCGTAAGTTGCAAGACTACAAGCGATAGCAGCTATCGGATACAAAACTTGAACGAGTGGCACCACAAGAGTCATTCGAATCAATCGCGACCAGCTTCGGTGTGATTTGATCTCGTAGGATGTGAGAAGCAATGTGCCAGCCACGCAATTCTCGAGTTGAATCCACAAAAGCACCATGGTCACGACATAGACTAATAGCGCGCCCGCTGACACGCTAGCCGCTAGATATTGCGAGTTCATTAGAGCAACAATCGCTACGAACGTTGGAATTGCTATGGCTGATAGCCCTGACAAAGCGTGAGCCAATACCAACCACCAGCGCGGATGATAAAGACGTGCCCACAGCATTTGACGCTTAATGAACTTAAATCCGTTGCTAACATCAATCTCTTCTTGATTCACCACCGTTAGGGCTGGAACAAATTTCGGCGATTTGCCAATGCGGCGAATTGCGTCATAAATCGTGACATCCTCGACGAGACTGGTTTGCCAGGTGCTGTAGAGTCCGGATTGTTTGATATCGGCGGGCCGAAGTGCTGCAGCTCCACCCCACGGTATCTCACAAAGCCACATGATCACGACGGCGCCCGCATTCCACGTTTGCCGTATCAAGGAACCCCACTGGCCTTCCAGCGGCTGATACCAACGGTTGCCGAGCGGACATCCAACATGGTTGTCGTTCATGGCGTTTACTAAATGCCAGTACCAGTCCACGGGTAGCACCATGTCAGCGGCGCAAAAAGAGAATAAATCACAATCGTCGCTGTTAGCATCCACGGCCTGCAAAATGCTGCTGCAAATCAAACTTCGATCTGGACAGTGATCGCGAAGATAGTCAACGTGGTAACGGTGCTTGGAAACTCCTCGAAGCGTCTCCTCGACGACAGAACGTGCCGAATCCTGTTCGCAATCAATAACGATTTGGAGAAGAAGATTGGGATACTGGCTGTTGACCACCGACAGAATTGCATCTTTCAAAAAAGGGTCCGCACCACGCAGCGGCATGATCACACAAATTCTTGGCGGTTGCTTTTCGAGATTCTTGCGAATTTCGGCCGTAGAAGGCCCCTGCCTCAGAGCCCGCGCAAACACCAAGAAAAGCACAAACTGAATTAGCAAAGAGATTGCTATTGCCGCAGCAATCCCGAATGACAAAAAAAGCACACAAGCACCGTTATGTAAATGGAGTAAAAAAGCTTATTTGGGCGACGCCGGTGTATCCCGTTCCTTGGCTCTCACTTGCTTTATTGTAGCTAAAGCCTCTGTCCAGGCCTGATCGCAACTACAGTATTGTCCGCAACGTCTAGGCTGGTAGAGCTCAGATCTGATCTTTTTATTGAGTCGGAAGATATTCGCAAGGGGGCTCGATCGTGGATAGGCTAGCAGAAACGATCGAAGAGTGGTTGTATTGCGGTGAGATTGGATAGACTTCTGGCAATGCGGCCAAAGCCTGGCCTCCAGCACTAGCTTAACGGACCCGACGATCCAAAGCCCTGGCGGTAGTCTAAACTGCGGAGCAGTGGCATTTTCCAGCCACGGATGAAATCCTCATCTTTACCCACATTTCCGGTCCTGCTTCGCCGCGATTCGCGGCTTTTGTTCGTGATTTCGTGCTCGTGCTCAGTCGGATGACGGTGCTCGTGCTCGGTTGCAACTAACGAATCGATTACGAACACGAGCACCATTTCATTGAGCACGAGCACGACGGAAGTCAAAAAGATGTGGGTAAAGATGAGGATGAAATCCGTGGTCTGCATTAAACGGATTGGCTGAGAGTCGCATAGCGACGGCATTCCCTCCGAAACTACTTCGCTTCAGAGCTCTGAGTCATTGAGGCGTACTACCTGGGGTTTCGTTCGCAAAGCGAACTCACCCCAGGCTTTCAAATTCCATCGCATTCGCGATTCGATCTCAAAACGCTCTCTCGATTCGAATTGTCTTGGCCTACTAGCATCGTTCAATTCGAATCGTTCAATTCGTTGTTCCAAACAGCGTAAACTCGGTTACTGCCGGAGTTATTCCTTTTGGCCACTCTAGGATTGTCAGTCGCGCACGTGATCCGATCGATGCTGGTGGACACTCTCGGTAGTCAATGAGCAAATCTTCGTCGCTTTGGCTCCGGTTGATGATGGTCGACCACTTGTCTTTGCTCGTTTCAAGCTCCACGCGATAACGAATCGCGCCTGGTGATACGTTTTTCGCAGTGTCCATACCAACGTCTCGCCAGATGATACGCACGGCCCGGATCGTAGACGGCAGTAAGAAGTCGGTTTGTAGTGTTGGCTGCGCGTCGTTTGCTTCGGGCTGCCACCACGTTGCTAAATTATTGTCGACGGCAAATCTCCCTTCTAGGTTCGGTGCATTGGATGAGCCAATCGTCCGGATCTCGCCGTTCATGGGCAGCCATCCTGCGTCCACCACGTTCCCTTCGAGCTGCTTTAGACTTGGTAGCCGTTGTGGCGACGAGGTCGCTCCGTGTACGAACAACTCGCCATTCGCCCAGCTCGGTCCATGCCTAGTCGACGCTCGAAAGCGTGAACGACGCTCGCTCGAACACTGTAAAAGGCCCAAAGTTCGTCGTTTGGTCCAGCGATGATTGAGCCATGTGCGCTACCGGTCACGAGTCCGTCGACCGTTCGGAGAATCGGATTGCGTTTCTGTGGCTCGAACGGCCCTAATGGTGAATCGCTTACATAAGCCCCCATGGCGTAGGTTCGATTCTCGGTACCACCAGCACTGTAAGTCAAGAAGTACTTGTTGCCTCGCTTTAGCATCCAAGCTCCCTCCATCCATCCAGTGCGAGGATTCTGATTCCATTGTCCAATTGCTTCCCATGGAAACTTCGTTGGATCAAACGGTATCAACTCCTTGGGAGTGCCGATCACCTTCGTAGGATCTTCGCCATCAAGTTCGACGCCCCAAATGCCACCCTTGGGAGTGCAGCCCCAATAATAGTAGAGCCGATTGTCTGCATCCGAAAACAACATCGGGTCTATGAAGTCGGGTAACGTTCCCTTTCGCTCCAATCCGATTTTGCCAAGCACTTCAAACGGTCCGAGCGGCGACTTTGACGAGTAGATGGCAGAGTTGCTGGCCATGAGCAGAAATCGATCGGCATGCTTCACCACGGTGGGTGCGTAACCTAGATCGCGAACATTGAGCGGATGATGCTTCCAGGTTGCTCCGAGATCATCGCTGACCCAAGCCATATCGACGGATGGATAGAGGTAAAACTTGCTCTCGAACCAAAGAGCGGTGACATCGGCAAGTTCTCGAAACTGCTGCTTGTACCCCAACCGCCACATCCAGTCCGGCCCCGTTTCTCCCTTGGGCAGGTCACGCGCGAATTTGCCGATGGGATAGTTGGGGATCGCGATTGGATTGCAATAGGTTGAAGTTTGCGGTGGCTCTTGCGCGTTGAGGCTTCCTGCCATCAGAAGAAATAACACAAGCATTGCATTAAGATGCCTGAGTCGGGAGAGAGAATTCATGCCGCAAACCATTGGAGATCGAGTGATTCGTAACTGGATTCGTGAGAATTCAGCGCATTCTGAATTCTCACGAATCCAGCTACGGTAGTTTACATTAAAACTCGTTCCCAGGCTCTGCCTGGGAACGCAATGCATCGGAGGCTCGTGCCTCCTGAGTTCACAAATCGGTAGCAAACGCGAGGCGGAGCCTCGAAAGCAGTGCGTTCCAAGGCAGAGCCCTGGAACGAGGGCAATCCTCAAAATGGAATGAAAACAATGCGATTTTCTCCCCCTCGCCCCGTTTCGGGGAGAGGGGGCCGGGGGGTGTGGGGTGAATTGTCAGCAACAACTCTCCGGTTCAGTAACTTGTTTAGACCTCTTAAGCAAGGTATGGCATTGCGATCAAAATCAAAATCCCAATCAAAACACAATGCAAAACCCCTCACCCCCCAGCCCCTCTCCCCTAAAGGGGCGAGGGGAGCAAAGTCAAAAAGATGTGTTCAAGGGCCGCCGAGTCAGCTATATTGAACAGGGCCGGTTTCGCCGACTCACCCGCCGCATTTTCTCCCACATTTGCAACTATGGTTCGATCTGTTATTTGTTTAATCCTTTTGTCTGTCCTTTTCGCGTCAGGCAATCAAGGCCTCGTACACGCACAGGAGTCCGCAAGCTCAAACGGACAGCCCACATCGAACGCGACATCGAGCAACGTTTGGTCGGCCATCCCAATGGGGCTCAACGCCTCGCATGTTATCGACCTTGCCCTTGAACATGGTTATCGAGTGAACACCATTGAACCAGCAAAGTCCATCGATGATTCGACGTTCGCTCGACGACTCTATCTCGATCTGATTGGTCGCGTGCCGCGTACGAGCGAACTAAACGAATTTCTTTCACAAACAGACAGCTCAAAGCGATCGACATTAGTTGACCGGCTTCTGGTGAGCGATGAGCATGCCGTTCACATGGCAGAAGTTTACGATGCGATCTTGATTGGGCGGACCAATGTCGATCAAGTCAAAAAGCGCACGGAAGCTGGCTGGGTCGCCTACTTGCGCGATGCCGTTCGACAGAATCGACCTTGGAACCAAATAACACGCGAGATCGTGCTCGCCCGACCAACGAGTCCGGAGATACGCGGAGCAGCTTGGTATCTTTATGCTCGCAAAGACAAACACCAAGACATCGCGGAAGCGGTTTCGAAGGATGTCTTTGGTGTGCGAATCGATTGCGCTCAATGCCATGATCACCCGCTCGCAGATGAGATCAAACAGAAGCACTATTGGGGCTTAGTGGCCTTTTTTAATCGCTCCAAGAATGTGGACACGCCGCATGGCCCGCGAATCTCAGAGTCGGCCATTGGTGGCTTTTCCGACTTTGCTAATTTGGAGGGTTCGTCCTCTCCAAATGAATTGCGATTCCTCGAAGATCGCTATGTCGAAGAAGCTCGACCGGGCAAAGATGTAAAAGAAGAAGACAAGGATGAGCTTTACGTTTCCGTGAACGGCTCCGACCCAAAGATTCCCAAATTCTCGCGGCGGGAGCAGTTTGTGGAAAAAGTCTTGGCGGACCACCCGTTGCTGGGCAAGGCGATGGTAAATCGGATTTGGGGGTGGATGATGGGGCGAGGATTGGTTCACCCAGTCGATTCGCTTGATTCGTTTCATCCAGCGAGCCATCCTGAGTTGTTAGATTGGCTCTCTAGGGATTTTGTGGCTTCAGGCTATGATGTTCGGCGATTGATCCAAGCGATCGCTTCTTCGCAATCGTATCAACTTGATTCAGACAATTCGAAGAACGTCGATCCCAAATGGTTTGCGACCGCGTTGCCCAAGCCGCTGACAGCCGAGATGTTGCAGCGATCGATGTTGACGGTGCTGGAGCCGGTCGAAACAAGTCGATGGGATACGATAGAAAAGCGGGTTGCCTTTGCCAATCTTTTTCCTGATGTACTGACGGAGGAGTCGATCGCCAACGTCGGGCAGGGGCTGTTGCTCTCCAACAGCGAAACCATCACCGATTTGGTGTCCATGAAGCAATCGCGTTTTCTGCAGAGCCTCGCTGCACCGATGGAAACAGCAACTGCGATTGAGCGGCTCTTTGTTGGAATTCTCGGGCGAAAACCGGACTCGGATGAAGCCACCTATTGCAAACAATATATCGACGCGAGAATCGACCAACGCGAGCGAGCCATCGAAGGCTTGGCGTGGGCCATGATCACCAGCGCTGAGTTCCGATTCAATCACTAAGTCAAACCATGCCGCACAGCTCAAGCAATTCGCAACCACCTCAGAATGAACGGATGCTCAACGCGCCCTGCGGTAGCGTCGACCATCGCTTGCATCGGCGTTTGTTTCTGCAAGGGAGTTTGGCTGGGGCTGCTTCCGTGGCAAGCTTTCAAAGTCTGTTCAGCGTCCCCGCTTTTGCCGAGTCTGCAAAAGCCCGCGGCAAACGCTGTATTTTGCTATGGTTGTGTGGTGCTCCAAGCCAATTTGAAACATGGGACCCAAAGCCGGGCCGGCCTTCTGGCGGTCCTTTCGGTTCGATTCCAACGTCGATACCGGGCGTGCATATCAGTGAATTGATGCCGAAGACGGCGACCATCATGGATCAATTGACTTTGGTCCGTTCGATGTCGACCGAACCCAACGAACACTTCCAAGCGATCGATATGTTAACGCGTGGCGAGGGGCCGCGACCTCCTTTTACCCGTCCATTGTTGGGTTCGGTTTTAGCAAAGCAACTTGGGCAACTCGATAGTCCCGTCCCACAATTTGTTTTGCTGGATCCATGTCCAGAGGGGAATGAGTTCAAATCGTTCAAGGCGGCGAACTGGGCCGGTTGGCTTGGGGCTGAGTATGGGCCAGTGCGCGTCGGCGGCAAATACAAACTAGAGAATGTCGGATTGCCAGAGGGAATGAGTGCGGCGGACCATAGCGATCGAGAAGCCTTGCGTGCGTTCTTAAGCCGCAAGTTCGTCAACGATCATAAGAACGCGGCGGTGCAGTCCTACAATGCCGTTTTTGAACGCGTGAAGGGCTTGATGCAATCCGCACCCTTGTTCGATATGAGCAAGCTGTCGGAAGCCGATCGCAACAAGTATGGGCCGGGGACCTTTGGCATGCATACTCTGCTAGCTCGGCATTTGGTGGAGAATGGCTCGACGTTTGTCATGGTGGCAAACGGTATGCCTTGGGACTGTCACGTTTTCAATCATGAGACGCATCAAATGTTGGTCCCTGAAATGGATCGGATCGTGTTTCATTTGATCAATGATCTGAAAGAGCGAAGCATGCTCGACGATACGTTGGTCCTGGTGATGGGCGAGTTCGGGCGGACGCCATGGCTCAATGAAGCCCGCGGACGGGATCACTACCCTAAGGCCTGGAGCATGGCCATGGCAGGGTGTGGACTGAAGCCGGGAGCAGTCTATGGTGCAACCGACGAAAATGGGGTCGACGTGAGTGTGAACCCAATCAACCAACGGCGATTGTTTGCCACAATTTATGCGGCGCTGGGGTTGGACCCTCATGAATCCTACGATTTGCCTGGTTTTCCGACCTTTTATCGGGTCGAAGGCGATGCCGAACCCATCTCCGAACTGCTTGCCTGATTGCCATACCGATGCCTGTTGAACTAGAAAAAATCGATCGCTATTCCTTCCCGAGCGGCCTGCTGGATTTCACGGTGAGGTCGGATGGCGAGTTGCTTTATGCCGCTTGCATGGATGGGATTTACGAACTCTCCTTGTCTAAATTAACACCAGAGCAGACTGCGGCGAACGAATCGGACAAGGACAATAAGGACAAGAATGAAAGTCCGAAAGGGAAGGCCATGCCCCATCGGATCGGTCGGCACGGCAGTTATGTGTCGAGCGTTGCTTTGATCGAGTCGACGCATTCTTTGCTTTCGACATCTTATGATGGAACATTTCAGATTCGCGAATTATCTGCGAGCGGAGCGGTTCCAGCAGTGAGCAACGCCGATGAGGCGGAGAATAAGACTGAGGTCAAGGAGCTCACACCACGTGTATCGGAACGAGTCCACTCGTTTTGGTCATGGGACATGGCATTGTCGCCGGACCAACGCTTTGTGGCATCGGTGTCGGGGCAGTACTTAGCGGGTGCTGAGGACTATTCGCCGCAAGCGTCATCTGAGCCGAATGTAAAAATCTTGGAGTCTGGGACGGGCAAAGTGCTTCATGCCTTGGAAATGCTTCCTTCGGTGCAGTGCGTTGCTTTTGATTCTTCGTCGCGATACCTTGCGGCAGGAAATCTCATGGGTGACTTAGCCGTATGGGACGTAGAGAGCGGAAAGGCATTAGCCCAATGGCGAACGAAGTCGTTCACAAGCTGGGGGATTATCAAGAGCCATTGTTACATTGGTGGCGTGTTTGCCGTATCGTTCTCACCGGATGGAGAATCTCTTTACGCAGCTGGGATGGGAGAAATGAAGGATCCCATGGCGGGCAATGGCAAGCAGCTTTGGCAACGTTTTGATTGGCGAAAAGCACCGGTTGAAATGAAGCAAGAGACGGTTGGTTCGCAATCAGGTGAGGGGTTGATGGAGACCTTAGCCTGGCATCCCAATGGAACACAGTTCGTGATGGGTGGGCGGTTGCGAGGGGGCAAGTGGAATCTTGGAATCTTTGACGCAAGCTCCGGGCAGTTGATTGGCGAAGCGAAAACGGGGATGCGAATCACGACGGCTCGGTACAGCCCAGACGGTGCTTTGTTGTACTTAGGTGGAATGCAGGGACAGCCGGGGCCTAAGGAAAATCGTTTTCCTGATTTCGGATATCTAGAGCGCTATCGGGTCAAGCAGTGACGTTATCGCTGTAGAACCATGTCGTTTAACAGTCAGCCGTAGGCGTACTGTGGAAGGACCAGAGCACAGGCATTTGTGTGCGAAAGTCGTCAAGACTTTCGGCGGCATCGCCCACACCTCCGAAACTCTTGACGAGTTTCGCTACAAGAAGTTTCACCGCGTTGCCGAAGCGTTGCCGAAGCGGGGCGAGGGAGCCTACTTTATCAATTCATTTGCGATCCAAGGATCGGCCCAGCGATGCAATCGCTTTTTGCCGGTAGTAACATCGGAACAAGTCTCTTCCCTTTCTCGATGCATGTATCCAACGTGGCCACCGTATTCGCTTGTTCGTAGAACTGTAGTCTCCGAAAGGATTGCGTTGTCGAACATCCATGGCGGTACGATGGGATCGTGTTTGTCGATCAAGATCGTGGTCGGGACGTGGATTTGGTCGAGCCAGACCGCGGACGAGCCAGCGAGGTAGTATTGTTCGGCGTCTCGGAAGCCAGCTAATGGTGCTGTGACTGTTTCGTCGAACTTGCGAATGGTTTCGAAAGAAGCCGATTGCAACTGTTTGGCCCATTGAGGCCATATCTCAGCTCGTTTGGCTGCTTGTTTTCGAAGCGAGCGCATGAAATAGTTGGCGTAATGACGATAAAGGCCCTTCTCCATGTGTGTCGAGCAGTCTGACAATCGGATCGGTGGCGCGACGGAAACAGCTTGCAAGATGCTGAGTTCCCGATCACCTGCGCCGGTATCGATTTTCTCATGTTTCGCAGCTAGCAGTTTTAGTAGGATATTGCCGCCGAGGGACACACCCGAGATTCGCCATCTTCGAATTCCTTGGGAGTCTCGCAATTGCATGAGCATTTGCCAAACCTCTTCGAAGCAGGCTCCGTGAGGCGGAAGCGGTGTAAATCGTCCGGAGGGACCGGCACCAGGTAAGTCTGCGCGAAAGACTCGAAGCCCGCGAGACAGCAGCCATTGGGCGGTGGTAGTCATGTAGGTGCCCGCGTGAGACGAGCCTAGACCGTGCAGGAGCAGGACGGCTTCGTCAGCATGAGCGGGGTCGGGCCTCAGGGGGCGGTTTTCGTAAACGAGACTGTGGCCATCGTTGCCCAAAAGAATCTTGTGTTCAATCGTTGGCGGAAGCGGCGGCTTAGGCTTGTAAAATCCGGTAAGGATGGTTTGAATATGTCCGTTGCGTAAGTACCAGGGCGGACGAAATTGTTCGGGCTGTATCAGCATCAATCTAACTTTCGTCCTTTTCCCCAATGCACAGTACCGTGCAGAATACACATAATGACTTTAATGGCAGTCGGAACCATCGCGTTCGATTCGATCGAAACCCCTACGGATTCTCGCCATCGAATTCTTGGCGGGAGCGCAACCTATTTCGGATACGCCGCAAGTTTCTTCACGCCGGTTCGTTTGGTAGGCATCGTAGGCAAAGATTGGCCAGATCGCTACTCTCAATTGCTCGCGGACCGAGGAATTGATCTTTCTGGAGTCGCGCGAGATGAGGTCAAAAACTCGTATTTTTGGCACGGCCGGTACACGCCGGATTTTCAAGATCGCGAGACTCTAGCCTGTGAAGTGCAGGGTTTTGATCAGTTTGTACCGAAGCTACCGGACCATTTTCGCGATAGCCGGTTTGTTTTCCTGGGAGCGGCTTCCCCGTCCGTTCAATTGAGAACGCTGGAGCAATGCAACAGACCAGAATTCGTATTCGCCGATACGGTTGATATGTGGATCGAAAGGTCATCAGACGTGCTAACACAGCTGCTAAAAAGGTTGGACTGTCTTTTGATCAACGATTCGGAAGCTCGGCAATTCACAGGGCATCGGGAGTTGATTCTAGCCGGCAAAGCGATCCAGAAGATGGGGCCGAAAATGGTAATCATCAAAAAGGGAGAGCATGGTTGCTTGCTCTTTCACGAAGATACGGTTTCCCCTTGTCCAGCCTATCCAACCGATAAGATGGTCGATCCCACCGGGGCTGGCGACAGTTTTGCGGGCGGTATACTCGGATACTTAGTAAACCGTCCGTCGATCGACCGACGAACGATGATTGATGCGATACACTATGGTACCGTGGTTGCCAGCTATACCGTCGCAGGATTTTCCTTGGAGGGAATTCAATCGATCGGCATGGCCGAAATTGATGATCGCAGAACCGAGTTTCGAAAAATGTTGTTGGTAGAATAGCTTAGTTCGGAAAATGCCTGCTGTCGTTTGGTACCATTGTCGCGGACGGCTAACGGCGAGACCTTACATCGAGGCAAAGCTTCGATGAAAATTCGTTTAACAGTCAGCCGTAGGCGTACTTCCAACCGTGTCGAGTACGCCTACGGCTGACTGTTAAACAAATAGGGGAACGGTTTTGCGGCTAACGGCCCGGCCATCGGCCCCCACTGTTGTATTTGACCCATTGATTCATTCCGGAAGACCTAATGTCTGCACAATCCGAGTACGATCCTAAAGTAGAAAATCGAGCCGCGTTTAAGCTTGCGCTGATGGTCCTTTGGTTTGTGATCGTCAGTGCGATGTTGCTTGGTATCAATACGTGGATGATTTATTCGCTTTCTCAAGCGATCGGAAAACTGCTGCCGAATCTCGCGGGTATTTCCATCTTGATTCAGCTGTTGATTTTCATTGGTCCCATGGTGTTGTTGTATTTAGAGTGGTTCGCTTGGGACGTGATCTTTGCCCAAATTTGTGCACTGGGACTTCGCTTTGGGCGACGCCGAAATTCTGCGTAGCCAAGCACAACCGCTAGCGCCTGCGGCTCAGTTTGAGCGTCGGGGTACCATAATCGCCCGTTGCCTTTGGCGAAGGGCGTAGATCAAAAACAACCAGGAAAAGGCAACCGCAAAGGAAACTCAAAATCGTTCCTGACGATGATCTTGAACTCAATCCCTACGCTGCGCCTGGCGTAACAGAACTCAAGTCAGACGAGCCTGCATCGGCTGTCGCTCAAGTCACTTTTAGCGGTGAAGTCACTGAAGCTCACTTGGCTAAGACCTTCGCGATAGCTACGGGGCCAATGATCGCTGCCCTCTTTTTTTACGTCATCGGAATTTCTTTGTGCGCTGGATTATTGCATCAGATCTACGGGCTTACGATCGTTGGTGCAATCTTCGCTTTCGGGATACTCACAGCAGTTCTACTTGTCGTCTTCGCTGGAATTGTAGTTGAGCCAAGGGTTCAAAGACTAATTCGCTATCGGCCCTGGCTGCTCGGTAAAGTTCACGGAACTTTTTCTTCTGCCTTCACCACGATCTGGCACAGGGATGTCGGAATTCAATTGGTGAGCCATGATCTTTCGCGGCATGTCAGCAAGAGCGGCTATGTGATGCGGGCCAATCGGAAACCGTTTGCGATAGTCCCTTCGATTTGCTTTTTCGAAGAAGATTGGCATCATGTTTTGGACACGCTTGAGCTCAAGCAGCCTGGTTTTTTGCATTTGAATCCACCGCCCGAAAAAGCGCATATCTGCACGCTTTTGATTGACCGTCTCAGCTTTTTAGATATGCGTCTGCGGGGCTGTGGATGGAATTGGTCCGGGGCTGGGTTATCTTGGCTGGGTGCAGTTATCGTAACGATTTTCTTTTGGAATTTTGTATTAGTAGACAGTCCAATCTTGTGGCAAATAGTTTCGATCCCACTTCTCGTTCTTGTTTCCAAGGTTTTCCGCGTATCGTTTTGGACTTGGCATACCAGACGGCAGTTTGCGAATGATCGTCGAGGCTATCTTGCTCTTGCAAAAGAAGAGGCCAAAAGGTCGGTCGATTGGTTTACCGACGATATCGTCTTTTGGTCCGATGGTCTCATGTGGATTCAGATGCCCGTTAGGTTCATCACTCGAGTGCGCGTTGAATTTTCCGTGATCGAGTTTTATGCTCGAGGGATGGAATTCCGATTTCACCGCGAAGGATTTCAGAATCATGAGGCTTGGTTGGCTGCTATAGATGCGGCTAGGAAAATGAAGGCGCAGTTGCGTGCAGGTCTGTCCTCGTAGCGGAAGTTGTAAAACTTCCTGGAGTTTGAGGCACTGCAGGAACTCTTACGAGATTCCGCTACCACCGTGGGCACTTTTGCCGAGAGTGACTTCGTGTCTTCCATCGACTTCCCTATTCCCTCACGGGTCGAACGCCCAGATTAATGCTATTCCCCGCGAGTTGC
This sequence comes from Pirellula sp., assembly GCA_031424235.1. Classification (GTDB taxonomy): domain Bacteria; phylum Planctomycetota; class Planctomycetia; order Pirellulales; family Pirellulaceae; genus JBKCUI01. The sequence continues at coordinate 45,167 of JANPHB010000221.1, read as the reverse complement.
GTGAAGGCTTTTTGGGTGTTTCCCAAAAGCAGCTTCAAGTCGCCTTGCGAGTCCAAGGTAAAGACCATTTGGTTACCAGCAGCGTGAATAACAATTCCAGGTTCGGGGAGACGGAGCGTGAACTCCGTGCATTCAGGGTCATAGTCCAAGTTTGCGGCCAGGGCATCGATTTCTTCGATGTCATCAATCTTGGATTCCAGGTCTAAGTTAGCTTCCAACTCGAAGACGATACGCTTGCAGTATTTCGTAAAGATCGCGAGGAAGCTTGGATCGTCTATGATGGCTGGGTTTCGGAACGATCGCACTTCCGTCTTCAGCAAGTATCTTTCGGCATCTTCGGGATCTTGGGATAGCGACATGTTGACATCAAAGTCAGGGCCCTTGATAGATGCCGTGGATGCGATATTGGTAAAGCTCAGGTCTTTTCGCTTGTAACGAAAGCACTCTCGCAGTTGCTCGAAGATTTCCGTGGCCAGTGATGTGACTTCGCTGGCTCCGGCTTTTTCGACGAAGTCGCGTTCCCAGTCATTGTGAGTTGCGAGGGACGTTTTCGGCTTGCTGTAGCCTTTTAAGTCCCGCACGCGTCCGCGAAACTCACCGGTCAAGCACGAGTCCTTGATCGGGTTCGAGGAGCCCACAACAGCGAGTTGCTTGGATTGCAACTGTTGAGCCAAATCGACCAGAATGGCAGCCTTGGTCTTGCTGCCAAACAGGACCGGCGTTTGCTTGATCGCACCAGCCACAGTGACTCGGAGCAGTCGCGGCACTTCCGCCAGGAGGTAACTTTGCAGCGAAGTGGTCGTGACCAGCTGATCCTTGCCCACCGCCTCTTTTGCAGCACCGGTGATCGCTTGAATAACGCAGTGGTTCCAAATTCCGTGATCGAGTGTCCGACTAGGATGCGAGAGTTCTTTCGGCTTGCAGGAGACGAACGCAAACCGCTGAGCCGACTCTTTGCAAAAGAATTTCAGTTCCTCGCTTGAAACCCCAGTATCAGAAACGCTGGCGTCGGTGAAAATAGGCTCGTCACTAAAACGCATATCGAAAAAGAGAATGACATTATCGCTCTGGCTTTGTCGAATTTCGTCCAGGAACGCGCTCATCGGGAGGGTTGTGTTCTCAACTGCATTTGCTTGCGTATCATACGCAGTCAAGATGCCATGCCCCGCAACATCAGCGCTGTGTCCAGCATAGTAAACGATCAGACGATCGTCGGGCTGCATGGCATTTATTGTTTTACGTAAAATCGTTTGAATTGCCTCAAGCGTGGCTTGATCGGTCAGCAGGATCTCGCAGTCGTCAGGTGCCGCCCCTAGGCCCTTCCAAGCGTCAACAAACCCCTGCGCATCTTGTTCGGCGTAGAGGGGAGCGGGGAAAGAGGCGTCCTGATAATCCTCGATGGCAACGGCGAAAACAAAGGTTCTGGGTCTCATGCACGTGAGTCTAACAAAGACATCCGATATCGTGTAGACCGCTGATCAATTGTGCAGAATTCTTGCGAGGTTGGTGGCAATTTTGGTTGCGATGAGAAAGTTCCTTTGGTCAAATTCAGATCGCATGACGCTGGAACTCTTGGTTTAGAACATTTGGAGTTGCGTTTTTTTTACCAGTCAGTCGTAGGCGTACTGTCAAAGAAGGTTAAGCACATCGCCATGTATTTTACCGGTTAATTAGCCGTTGGGCTTTAGTGGGCATCCCATGCCGCTCCTTCAGAGCTCCGGATCAATCGCAGCGTAATACCTGGGGTTTCGTTCGCGATGCGAACTCCACCCCAGGCTGGAAAATCCCATCGCATTCGCGATTCAATCGCAGAAGGTTAGTACGGTTTAGTTATGATGACATGCTTAGTACGCCTACGGCTGACTGTTAAACCACTAGATCAACAAGCCCTCACATTTCCGGTTATGATTGGTCGTTTTCATCCTGCCCCCTCCTCTTAATAAACCACTACCCATGAATCGATTTTGTAATAGACTAGGGCTTCGCGGAATAACAATCGACCGAAGCCAAAAGTTAGCGGCCGGGAGCGAGCCCATTGGTTTGTGGTACCAAGCTGTCTCGCTTTTGTTGGTAATGGCTCTGGCTGGCAGCTTGCAAGCCACCGATCCGGCGACAAAGCCGAATTTGATTTGGATCATGGCGGACGATTTGGGGTATGGTGACCTAGGCTGCTTTGGACAGAAAGTCATTACCACTCCGAACTTAGATCAGATGGCCCGCGAGGGCCTTCGATTTACCCATTTCTATGCCGGCGCGACTGTATGCGCACCGTCTCGCAGTGTATTGATGACGGGGCTGCACCATGGTCATACGCGAGTACGTGGCAATGCTGGCAAGCAAAATCCAAAGGCACAGGCATTGAGGCTTGAGGATGTCACTGTTGCAAAAGTGTTACAGGGAGCTGGCTATCGCACCGCTTTGGTCGGCAAATGGGGGCTTGGCGACGTGGGTGACGCAGATACTGGTCTACCACGGAAACAGGGATTCGATGAGTTCTTTGGCTACCTCAATCAGAGTCACGCTCACAACCACTTCCCCGCTTTCCTATGGCGAAACGAAAACAGGGTCTCGTTGCCAAACATTGTGACGCCGGTTGGAGATGCCGGTGCAGGTTATGCGACCGAGGCCAAAGTTTTTGCGGATGATTTGTTTGCCGATGAAGCGATTCGATTTGTAAAGGAAAACAAATCCCGACCGTTCTATTTGTATTGGAGTATGGTAATCCCTCACGCCAACAACGAACGCACCCGGGAGTTAAAGAATGGCGCTCAAGTGCCGGACTTTGGTCCATATGCGAACATGGACTGGCCAGAGCAGGACAAAGGACAGGCGGCGATGATCTCGCGTCTCGATGGATATGTCGGGCGTATGCTCAAGACACTACGAGAACAAGGTTTGGCCGAAAACACACTGGTTCTGTTTACGAGCGATAACGGACCACACAATGAAAGCAACCACAATCTTAAGCGGTTCAATCCGTCAGGTCCATTCACGGGTATCAAGCGGAGTTTGACCGATGGCGGCATTCGTGTGCCGATGATCGCTTGGTGGCCGAATCGAATCGAGCCAAATACACAAACGGATCACGTCGCATACTTCGGCGATTGGATGGCAACCGCGACCGAGCTTTCGGGGGCGACAGCTCTATCAGGACTTGATTCGATCAGCATGGTACCAACGCTATTGGGTAAGCCAGCGTCCCAAACGCGGCATGATTTTCTTTATTGGGAGTTCCACGAAGGGGGCTTCAAGCAGGCGGCCCTCTATCAAGGGCGTTGGAAAGGAATTCGCAAGGGAGGTGTCGACGCACCGATTATTCTTTACGATCAGTCGACGGATATTGCCGAATCAAAGAACGTTGCTGACCAGTATCCAGAGATAGCTGCAAAGATATCCGACTACCTAAGAACTGCCCGAACCGAATCCTTCGACTGGACGCCTAGTTGGTAACAGCCGGTACACCAACTACCCGACCTCAAATCCCTCCCCTCCAATCGTCAAATCATGCATAAACTCATCATCCTCTACCTATTGGTCCTCCTCAGCTCCATCTCTCAATACGTCCACGGCGCCGACAAACCGCCCAACGTACTATTCCTTATTTCGGACGACTTAAACAACATGCTGGGTTGTTATGGCGATCCGAAAGCCAAAACACCGAATATCGATCGGCTTGCTGCTCGCGGAGTTCGATTCGAACGGTCTTATTGCACGTTTCCGCTTTGTGGTCCAAGTCGCAATTCGATTTTGACTGGTCTCTATCCAAACAGCACTGGCATTTTGGCCAACTCCTTGATCTTTCGGCAAACGATCCCGGCGCAGCACAGTTTGTCGCAAGCGTTTCGATTGTCTGGCTACTTCGCTGGCCGAATTGGCAAACTCTATCACTACAACGTCCCCAATTCGATTGGTACCAATGGGCACGACGATCCTGCCTCATGGGAGTTGGAATTGAATCCCGCGGGCGTCGACCGGCTTGAGCATCATCCTCAGATCAAGACGCTGACGCCAAACCAGTTCGGAGGTACACTCAGCTGGTACGCTTCGCCGAAGAGCGATCAGTACCATACGGACGCGTTGATGGCCGAGGATGCGCAATGGGTTTTGGAGCGATGTGCTAATCGAAAGGACCGGCCGTTTTTTCTGGCGGTTGGTTTCTTCCGTCCCCACACGCCTTACGTTGCTCCCAAGGATCCGTATTTTGGTTGGTATCCAGAAAAAGAGATGCGAGTTGTTCCGAACATTGAGCAGGACCAAAAGGACATTCCGCCAGCGGGACTTGAGAGCTACAAAAAAGAACAGGACAAGCTTACCGACGATTTGCGTCGTGAGGCTCTGCAAGCTTACTATGCGAGTATTAGTTTCATGGACGCACAAGTTGGCAAGGTGATTGACTCGTTGGACAAGCTTGGACTATCGGACAATACGATTATTGTGTTCACGAGCGACCATGGTTATCACACTGGCGAGCATGGACTTTGGCAAAAGATGAGTCTGTTTGAGGAAAGCGCACGAGTTCCTATGTTGATAGTGGCTCCAGGCGTTTCTGCGAAGGGTGGCGTTGCCAAAGCACCTGTTTCGCATATCGACCTTTTCCCGACTCTGACCGAGCTCTGTGGAGTCAAAGCACCATCGAACGTACAAGGGCAGAGCTTGGTTCCGATGCTCAAGGACCCGAATGTCGTGGGACGAGGCTGGGCGCTAACGCAAGTCACTCGCGGTCCCGCAACGCCGGTTGCTGCTCAGCGGCCGAATGCGAAGAAGAGCTTTTTTGGATATAGCTTGCGAACGCCTCGATGGCGTTACACCGAGTGGGACGAAGGTTCTCAAGGTCGAGAATTGTATGACCATGACGCAGACGAGTTTGAGCTAACGAATCTGGCCAATCAACCGGAGCATGCGAAAACGATCGAAGAGCTTTCGGCGCAGTTACGAGAAGTAGCAAAAGCCACATTCCCTGCTTCCGGCAAAACACCAGAAGTGAGTCCGACACTGTGGGCGCCACTTTTGACTGAGCCATAGACATTGTTCGGGCCTGCCACTACAACGCTTCTTTGACGACTATGTTTCCTTGACGACTATGTTTCCTTGACGACTATCCTTGATTAATCACGGCGTTGGATATGAGCCGCCGGCGCTAGCCGCGGCCACAGTATTTGCCAAGAAAATCACCACTGGCGACAGTGAGAAGGGGCATAACTATGTTGCTCGACGAAAAGCTGGTAAATGAATTATCTGCAGCTCAGGATTTTGGATTTCATAGTTGATTTGAAAACTCAAGCGAACGGTAGAATAGCGATGAATATGGCACAATGTATCGGCCCAATTGCAACTGCGTTGGTGGGCGTGGTCGCTTTCCTGCTTCCAATGCAGGCACCCCAGAAGAGCTCACTGTCGATCGCGGATTATCATTCGATTCAAGCTGCGATTGATTCAAGTCCGGGGAAGATGCTCTTTGTTCCGGCTGGAGATTACGCAATATCCAAACGGATTCGCCTGGACAAAGATGACTCGGGGCTTTTTGGCCCAGGGCGAATTATCCAAGAAAACGCAGACGAGCCCATCATCGAAGTAGAACACGCCTCGGGTGTTCAATTGCGGGATCTCACGTTGACTCGAGCAAAACAAGCGGAAGAGACGCGCTTTGAAGCGGTATTGGCCGCCGATACCCGAGACCTCGTGCTCGACAATCTGCGGATCCTCAATAATCGAACTCGATCCGCTGCGGTCGTCGTTAGGGAAAGTCAAGGGGCTCGCATAAGTCGTTGCACAATCCAAAACTACATGCGAGTTACCGTCGATGATAGGACCGCCGATCTCAATTGGGGATATGCATTCAACTGTACTGACGGAACAGGAATTGGCGTTAACGCTTGTACCGGCACGCTCATCGAGTCCAATCGCATTATCGAAAGCACGTACAAACCGACCAAGGAGATCAAATCAAAATACAAACTTGGGGATTGGGTCAAGAAGAATCCAGAGAAAGGCAAATTGATGAACCAGCAGACTTGGGACCGTGCTTATTCCGAGAATTGGCAGCAGGGCTCTGGGATTCTGGTAACGGCGCCTGAGAAGAGCGACATGACGAGGATTATGGGGAATCACATTGAAAGCGGAGCACAAGGTATCGATTTGCACTGCGACCACGCGATCGTTTCTGGAAATGTGGTCGTCAATTGCTTTATGGGGATGAAGGCCATGCATGGTTCTCGAAATATCGTTGTTACCAGCAATCAATTTTCGAAGAACTCACTGTGGGCAATCGGCATGATGCCCGGTGCTGCTTCGCACGCTTCGAATACGGATGGAGGTTCCATCATTTCCAACAACATCATCTCCGACTTCGGCGGAGGGGACGCGGCTTGGATATGGGGTACGGAGCGTTCACCTTTCAAATTCGATCATGGACAAGAATCCGACGATCCTCCACTGACAGATGTCCTCATTCAGGGAAATATGCTGCATTACCGAGGTGCTGCCAAGTATCGCTATGCTGTCGTAATTGAGGGAGAGCCAAACGCCCCTCGGAATCTCAGATTTTCTAATAACTGGTTGATGCCTGGAACCGGCGGGATTTCCAATTCGGAGATCACACCGTGATCGCGGATGATTAGCCGCACATCCGAAAGGATGTCAGACAGTAGCCGGTGGTCGAGCGGAGCGACACCACCGGAAAAAGATTTATGCAGTGCATTCCGATCCTGAAGAGGCTGTGAAAAAATGTAGGACGCCCTTTTTAGGGCGTCGAAATTGGCCGTTTTTTGCAGTAACGACGGCCTGAAAAGGCCGTCCTATGAAAAAATTCACAGCCTTGAAGGGATCGAAGAATCTGTGACACCTCCAGCGTCAATCGAGTGTCCTTTTTTCTCCGGGGGGACGCCGCTTCGCGACGCCCCACGGCTATTTTCTGCAATCCCTTGCGGGATAAAAACGGAGGAATTACAGAGTGAAATGGATGCTCAAAACATCATGTCACCCCCGAACTTTTAACGCCACGGGCTAACGCCACGGGCTAACGCCCAACGGCTAATTCACTGGAGAAAAACATATCCATGCACATGAGGATACACCTCTCGGGATTTTGACTTTGCCATTTTGCTCCAGTTACCTTCGCAGGTTACAATTCACTCCGAACAAATCGATGCCCTCCTAAATGATCCGTTCTGCGTAAATTCACTTACCTATGCATGCCAACCCGTTTTCAACTCGATTCATCCAACCAGGTGCAATCGATTACCAACGCTTTGATGGCGGCACGGTCAGTGAACTCGCTCAACAATTCTTGGAGCTGCCATCGAAACGAGCGAGCATCATTGGACCGCATGGGTCTGGAAAATCGACCTTGCTTGCCAACCTCGTTTCCGAGTTTCAGTCGTTGCGTCCCAATACGCAAATACACGCCTTGCGATTCTCGACGGAGCGATCACCAAGAGTAGCGCTGTATGAATCGATGTCAGCTTGGACCGCGGACTCGATCGTGATTCTGGATGGCTATGAACAATTGGGTTTTTGGTCTCGCTTGCAGATAAACCGAAAAGCAACGACGCAAGCCATTGCCCTGTTGGCAACCGCACACCAAGATATTCGAGGATTTCAAACGGTTTGGGAAACGTCGGTTACGGAAACTTCCTCGCGTTGGGTCGTGCAGCGACTCTTGCAACAAACAGCACGGCCAGAAATGGCGACCGACCTTTTGGCGTCTGAGGCTTGGGCTCTCTCTCGCGACAGGCACCAACAAAATCTAAGAGAGTCTCTCTTTGACATGTACGACTGGTATCAATGCCGCAATCCAATAAGAAAATCGTAACTTCGGCTTTTCGTCTATTCTGGGAATGAAAATATGACAGTCAACGAAAACCCTTATCGACCGGAATTCACGACGTCCGTTTTCGCGGTTGATCATTCCGTATCTACCACACGCTTCAAAATTGCCCTTTGGTTATTTGCCTACCTAAACCAAGTATGGTTGGTGGCCTCTTTCTACGTGACTTGGCTAATCGCTTGGATGCAACTTGGACATTTCCCCCGTCCGAACCTCGATGACCCAAAATCAATTGGAGGCTTGATAGATATTGCGTACCCAGTCTCTGGCTTACTGATTTTGGTCATGACGGCGATGGTTCCGCTTGGATTGGCTGCATCTTTCTATTGTCCTGTTTGGAAACCTTTGAGCAAGCGTTATGCGTTTCGCGGCCTGCTTGTCGTTTTGTACATTGCTCTCGGCGCCTTCGCCTGGACGTTGCTATGCGAGGATCCAGGTCGAGTCGTCGAATGGTGGGCTGACTGATTCGGATGGTGTACCGACTTTAGTCGGCCAAAGTCGGTACAACAAAAGTAGCAGGCACGCTCCGTCGTGCCGTCCGCTGGAGTGAATTGACAATTATTCCTTGTGAGATTCCTTGTGAGATTCCTGGTGAGATTCCTGGTGAACGGCACATGGAATGTGCCTACTACTTTGACTTTTCCCGCTGAAGCCAGGGGACTCATACACTCGCCTTTGCTAGCAATCTTCGCGGGTTCTTGTGCAAATTCTTTCCTGGGTTGCTGCAACACGACGGATGCCGAAGCTGCTAAACTGTTTAACGAGTTTTTTGACAACATACATCTATCTGCACAAGAATGGAGTCTCAATCTTGTTGATCTTAGGTCGCCGAAACAATCAATCTATCGTCTTTCCTAATTGTGGAATTACCGTTCGAATTCTTGACGTGAATGGCCGCGTTGCCAAGATTGGCATCGAGGCGCCGCGCAGTGTTGAAATCATGCGCGGTGAACTAGCGCTCGCCTCGCAATCTGGCCAAGTCACTATCCAACCGATACCTGTTCACTACGAGCAAACAGTTGCACCGGAGGCAGAGCCGCCAGTGCTTCAGTTATCGCAGCGTCTCGCCGAGATCAAGGCAAGTCTGCATCTATTTCAGCAACGCCGCGCGGATGGAGACGAGGCAGGAGCCGACCGAGTTCTCGAGGCTTTGCTAAATGACATCGCGGTCCTGGACTCGGATTGGCTAAAGGAGACGACCGATGCATCTTGTCAGCTACCACATGCAAGGCCAGAGTTTGTCTCCGAATCCTTGACAGATTATCAAACCACCGCCTCTAAAGATCGCATACACGTGCTCGTCGTGAACGAAGAATCCGATGCCAAGGGGTTTTTCTTGCCCTTTGGGACCTTCCACGGTTGCCAGGTTTGTACTGTGAATGACCTCAAGCTAGCGTTTCAAGCTGCCTGCTCCAATGACCGACTGGATTATGTGGTTTGCAATGCAAGTGCAATGGCGTTTGACGGATTGGATTTGGTGAGGACAATGAGGGCGGACCGAAGATTGGATGACACCAAGATTTTTATGACTAGCGATTCCGTCAACGCGATGGAGCAACTTGAATTGTCCAACACCTATCGAATCGATGGGTGGTTGGAACGTCCACTCGCACCGCAAGACCTTTGGAAGCATATTGTAAAAAGTGAGCAGATTGAATCCTAGAGACTTGGATCTGGTTCGGACTAGCAAAGCGATAATCTTTGATTGCGATGGAACGCTTGTGGACTCGATGCCAGTGCACTTTGTAGCCTGGCACGAGACGATGCAGCGATATGGAATTTCTTTTCCTGAGGATCGTTTCTATTCGTTGGGGGGCATGCCCAGCGATCGGATTATTGCCATGTTGTCGAGCGAACAGGGTGTTTCCTTGGATGTTGTGGCGGTTGCTCACGAAAAGGAGCAAGCGTTTCTTGAACGAATTGAATTGCTTGTTCCGATCGCAGCCGTGGTCGGAATCGCACATGAAAATCGCGGCATCAAACCCATTGCCGTCGCCAGCGGTGGTTCCATGCCGATCATCCAACGGCAACTAACGCAAATCGCGATGCTTGATTGGTTCGACGCGATTGTGACGGCCGAGGACACGGCCAAGCACAAGCCGGAGCCAGACGTGTTCTTAGAAGCTGCTCGTCGACTCGGCGTTTCGGCCAGAGATTGCTTGGTCTTCGAAGACGCGGACCTTGGCGTTGAGGCCGCTAGGCGGGCAGGCATGAACTGTGTCGATGTTCGGTCTTTTTTCACTCCTCGGCGCATTCCCATTCGAACCTGAACATCCAATGATTCGCTGGCGGTGGATTTGGTTTTCTCTGAGCGTTTTGCTCCTGCTCGCCGCATGGCCAGCTTCGCAACGGCTTAGTTTCGATCGAACACTGCACCGCATGTTCGCACCCGAAGCACAGGTCCGAACGGACTTCGAGTTTCTCCAATCCAAATTTGGAGTCTCCGATCTTGTGGTCTTCGCCTACCGGGACGAATTCCTTTGGTCAGCCGACGGTACGGGGCTTGAACGGCTCAAGGGAATCCGAGAAAGGATCGAAGCCGTGTCCGGGGTAGCGATCGCGATGGACCTTTCCAAAGTGGATCAGGTGTTGGGCCAATTAAATCAAGGCCTCGCCATTTTTTCGCAGTTCCAAAAAAAAGCGAACCCGCATGCATTGCTAGACGACTCGAATGCACTCGCACAAGAATTCAAAACCATCTTTGAGGGGCAGACGCATAGCCGCGACGGAAAATTGGTCGCAATCGCCTGTTTACTAAAGCCCACGAGCGAAAGTTCGGGAACGACCAAAGAGACTCTTGCGGACCTTCGGAAGATTGCAGACTCGCTCGCAACAGAGGGGCTCTCCAAAGGCATGTTGGTTGGACAACCAGTTATGGTCGAAGAGGGGTTCGATGAGATCGAATTAGATGGTAGGCGATTGAGTGTCGTTTCGACCGTATGCTTGGCGTTGTTGATTTGGATTGGCTTTCGATCGTTGCGATGGGCCTTGATTTCCATCGTAGTAGTTCAGTGGTCCTTAATCGTGACACGAGGACTGCTAGCGTGGTTGGCTTGGGATTTGACGATGGTCTCGTCGATGCTTGCGTCGATTGTGACTGTTATTGGCGTTGCGACCACGATGCACTGGATGCTTGGTTACCAACAGGAGATGCGAGAGCAGTCGTCGCCGGACGGGTCTGCCCCTGAAGCCGCGTTGCGAACGTCGATGAAAAACCTATGGCGGCCGATCATGTGGGCCTGCATCACCGATGCGATTGGCTTTGCATCGTTGGCCTTTGCCAAGGTGGGGCCGATCCAAGATTACGGGTGCATGATGGCGCTCGCATCCGTGGTAGTCCTACTCGGTATTTTTGTTTTGATCCCTACGCTTGCATTGGTACCTCTAGCACCTCAGCAATACGCCAAGCGGTTGGGGCTTTCGTACGACTTGTTTCAGATCCCAGGTGATGAAAAGCTACGAGACTTCTTGCTCTGGATTTTGCGTTGCGTGAGCAAGTTTCCCTGGACGGTGTCTAGTGTTTCCATCGGGATTTGTCTTCTTGCGGTGTGGGGTTCGCTTCGGCTGAAGGTCGAGACGGACTTTATCAAGAATTTTCGGCAAGATGCGCCGTTGGTGTTAGCGTATCGGGCCGTTGAAAGCGAACTAGGAGGAGCTGGTGTTTGGGACGTCGTCTTGCCAGCTCCGAAGATTTTATCCCAGAAGTACTTGGACCAAGTAACCGCCTTAGAGCTGCGTCTGCTGACCCTTGTCATTCCAGGGGAGGAGCCATTGCGATTGACCAAGGTAATGAGTTTTGCGGATGCGGACCAAGCGTCCCGATCATCCCCAATCCTCGGCAAACTATCGATCGAGGCTAGGCTGCTGGGAATGAGGCAAGTCATGGGAAGCTTTGTTGACACACTCGTTACCAAACCAAGCAGTGGTCAACGCTACCTTCGAATTATGTTGCGATCCAGGGAACAAGCGGAGTCGACGCAAAAGGAACAGCTTATCGCGGCAGTCCGGCGGCAAGTCGAAGAGACGGTCCAAACTGAGGCCTGGCAAACTGCGATGGATCAAAGCCAGGCTAACGGGATGGTCTCCGGATACTATTTGTTGTTGTCACAGTTAGTATCGAGCATCGTGGAAGACCAATGGCGCTGCTTCGCAGTCGCGACTTTTGGGATTTGGATTGCGATGGCGATTGCTTTGCGAAGCTCTTGGTTGGCATTCTTAACGATTTTGCCGAACGCATTGCCGAGCTTGTGCATTCTCGGTTGGATGGGGTGGACAGGAACTCGGGTCAATCTTGGTGCAGCCATGATTGCGGCTGTCTCGATGGGCTTGAGCGTCGACTCTTCGTTGCACTACTTGATTCGCTTTCGGCGCGAACGAAATGAGGGTCGGAGTTTCGACGAAGCATTAATCGCGGCTCAGTCTGAGATTGGAATGGCTATGCTGCTATCGACGTTAGCGCTGGTTCTTGGTTTCGGCTCATTGGCGGTGAGTAATTTTCTGCCAACAGTCGTATTTGGAACGACTGCGTCGATTAGCATGGTCGGTGGGTTGCTATGCAATCTTGCCGTTCTGCCTGCGCTGCTTCGATTGAGTGAGCGGGGAGTTCCAATATACCTAGCACGACGCGCAAGCTAGTGAATCTACTATTCGCTTCACTCGCTTGCGCGTTTTGAAGTTGCATGTTTTCTGTGCTTCCGGGCCAACGGCCCAGCAATTTACATAGCCCAGCCCAACGGGCTGGGTATTCGATGCAAATGATCTTAAGGGCCAAAGGTCCGACCGTTTGTTGGCTAACGTCTCCAACGGAAGCAAGCTGCCGGGCCGTTGGCCCTATGAATTCCTTTGCTTGATTTGACCCAGCCCTTCAGGCTAGGCTATGTAAACGACCGGGGCTTTGCCCCTAAATCAAAATAGTGCAACTTCAAAACTTGCGCGTCGTGCTGAGGTAGTTTTTATGCTAGCGCTCGCCCTGTGGCTCTCAATCAAGCGCGATCGCTACGGGTAGTGCGTTGCCGAATCTTTCGAAATCCTTGAATGACCAAACGACTTTTTTCTCAGGCGTCACTTCTAAGATTTGCGGATTGTTTGGGCCTGCATGACAATTCACAATCCAGGTATTGCCGTTCGGCAACCGGTCTACCATCGTGACCCAAGCAAGCTTAACGCCGGCTAGCTCGTTCTCTTTGAGTTCCCAAACAATCTCTTTTGCCTTATTGACTTCAATCACTCGATGGCCGTCGCCGGTACCAATGAGCGTGTTTCCGTTCGTCAATCGAATGGCGCTATAAAGTTGCGAACCGACCTCGTACTCCCAAACGATTTTCCCGTCTCGATCATATTCCCGGACGCATTTTTCACCCTCGTGGGCAACCAAGTAGGTTCCGGCTGGTGTGATTCGAACCAATCGCGTATCGCGGTGCGGGTTCGGTACGCTTACCTTAAGCGGTGTCGCATGCACAATTTTTCCGTCTTTGTTGACTTCGATGATTCGAGTTGTTCCGCTTTCGGCGACCATGGTCAGGCCACTCTCAAGCCGACGAAAAGCGTGAATTTCAGCTTTGCCACTTTCGGGGGCGGGCTTGTACTTCCAGACTTCCTTGCCCTTGCTATCAACCTCGACAACTTCCGTAAAGGTCGTTTGAAGGAGCCAATTTCCGTTCGCCAATGGTTGTGCGTCGTGAATCGCTTGAATGGGTAAATGCAGACCGAGCGAGTTGTCCGGTTTGACCACAGCAGCGATCTTCTTCTCGTAGTCGGCTGCGAAAAGCGAGCGAGGCTTTCCCGTTTGCTGGCCGAATGCAGCGGTCTGGAGGAGGATAAGCGAAACAGCAAGCAAAAGTCCGAGAGTCGAAATTCTTTGAAGCATGGGAGTCCAATATGGGTAGGAGGAACTGCGGTTACACTAGGAAGGTGCGGACATATTAGCACAAAGTGCTGCGATTTTCCCAAATAATGGTGATACATACCCGAAAACGCGAACAAGCGCGTTGACGGTCTAACCTAGTTCCGCGAGGCTGTTGTGGATGGCTGTTTGCGCCGAGTTGAAGTAGCCGCAATGCCGCGGTGTGTGTTATGATTAGAAGTCTTAGCAGCCAAAGCAGTACCTATTGAAACCAAAACCAACGTTAAAGAATTGACCCGGAAATGAGTGAATCCGCCGACGACGGTCACGTTGTCTTTGCAGATGACTGCGAAATCCATCTCAAAAATCGCTATTTTGCCGCTGTGTTGGCGTTTCTCGTTCCTGGCGCTGGCCACTACTACCAAGGCCGAAGAAACAAAGCTTATTTGTATGCCGTCTGCATCCTCAGTTTGTTCTTCCTTGGACTCTTTGTCGGACAGGGCCGAGTGGTTTATGCCGCTTGGAATCCGGACGAATATCGCCTGCAATTTCCTGCCCAATTGTGCGTTGGAATTCCTGCTTTTCCTGCTGCTATACAAGGTTGGATTCATCGCAATGACGGAAAGAACGGGTTCGTACCTGTTCCAGAAGCCAAGTGGAGTTGGAGCCGATTCATGGCTGCACCGGCAAGCCGAGATGAGCTATCGGAATGGCACTTATCTTCCTCCGCGGGTTTTGAGCTTGGTTCGTTGTACACGGCAGTCGCTGGCTTGCTAAACTTGCTCGCCATATTCGACGCATACGCTGGCCCCATGCCCCTACCGACCGCGGATGAGCGGCGCAAAAAGAAAACGTAGGAGATGTCGATGGTCCTTCGAGTCGTAGACGAATGAGCCTAACGGAAGATTTGGCAGCCGGCCTAATTCGTGAAATTGCCAAACAGGCGTCGGTGGTGGTTGCTTTCTCGGGCGGGGTCGATAGTTCCGTTGTGGCCGCTGCTGCCTTCCTCGCACTCCCCAATCGCTCCATCGCCATCACGGGTGTCGGTCAAGCTGTGCCTGAGTCTGATCTTCATTCGGCACGCACTGTAGCCGCTGCAATTGGCATCCAGCACCTGGAAGTCCCGACGAACGAAATCCACAATGAAGACTATGTTCGCAATGATGCTCGACGATGCTACTTTTGCAAATCGACTCTCTACGGAACTCTGAGAGCTTGGGCGGATACCAACGACTATCAATGCGTTATGTCAGGTACGAATCAAGACGACCTAGGAGATTATCGACCAGGCTTGCAAGCGGCCGCGGAGTACTCGGTCGTGGCGCCTCTTGTGAATCTCGGTATTAAGAAACAACAGGTGCGTGAATTGGCGGCCCACTTTGGCCTGCCTGTTGCAGACAAACCCGCTTCTCCATGCCTAGCAAGTCGCATTGCCTATGGACAGTCGGTGACACCGGAGCGATTGGGGAAAATTGAAAAGGCCGAATTGTATTTAGCCTCGCTCGGATTTCGAGATGTTCGAGTTCGACTCCACGCAGATAACTTAGTGCGACTGGAGTTGAGTGTCGAAGATATTGCTTTGGCCTGCGAGCCGAGCGTTCGGACAGCCATCCATGATCAGATGCGATCGCTTGGTTTCCAGTTTGTGACGCTCGATCTGATGGGGCGTCAGTCAGGTTCGCTTAACCGTGTACTTCCTATTATCTATTGATATTAAGCAGGTTCTGCGATTGAATCGCGAATGCGATGGGATTTGAAAGCCTGGGGTGAAGTTCGCTTTGCGAACGAAACCCCAGGTATAACGTCCCAATAGATTCGGAGCTCTGAAGGAGCGCAATCGGCGGTGAATCAAGTGCAATGCCGAACTTCAGGCAAATTAGATTCAGCGGGAATGCCGTCGCTCCGCGACTCTTAGAAGATCCGTTCATGGCCGGCCACGGATTTCATCCGTGGCTATCAAATGCCACTGCTTCGCAGTTAAGGCGAGCGGCAGGCTACTTCGCTTTCGAGATCTCTTGAAGCTGCTTTTCGAGCGCTTTGGACTGTGACCGCATGGATTCCAATTCTTGTCGAAGCTGCTCAACCTGTTGCTCTCGATCACCATGCGAGTGGTTGCCGTTTCTATTCACTCGGTTAAGGTCTTTCAATCGAGCATTTCGTTCCGCTAAACTCGCTCGACTTGTTGCCTGCTCTCTAGCCTGAACTGCTTTCGCTCGGTCCGCATTGACTGTCGCAATGACTTCCCTAATCGAGTGCCCGATCGCATCAAGCCTTTTCTCACTCGCAATCCCCGCCGCCGACTGTTCCCTTAACTCCCTCCCACTCGCTATTTCAATTTCCATTGGGTACTCAGTAGGGAACGCAATGAAATCTAAGGTTGCAGCTTCTTGCTGTGCTCTCTTCTGATTCGACAAATTCACTTCTGGCTCGTGGTCCCAGCTCAATTCATCCTTGTCCCCTAACAACTCACTCATACGACGCTGAACTATTTGGTCCTCTGCGGTCGACCGGCGCTCCAGTTGCGCTTCGATGGCCTCCAACTTTTCCCGCATCAGCGCAATTCGAGTGCGTTGAGCCTCGGTTCGCTTTCGGAATACTTCAGTAAGTGCATTCTTTAGCGTTTCCCGTTTGGCTCCTTTTTCACCTTCGGAAGCGCTTTGCGCTTCTTCTACCAGTGCACTCAAACTCTCTTCGCTCTCGCCATCCTCGATACTGACCTCGGCCGACTCTTCCGCTACGTCCTCAGCGACACTCTCCGCAATCTCCTCTTCTGCTTCCTCCTCGGCGACCATCGCGATTTCATCATCCTCAGGTGGGTCGGCTAGCTTCACTCCACTTGCGACTGCAATCGTGGCCGCGCTCAATAGAAGGCAAGTGATGCCGCGTTCAAATAGATTCCATTTCATCGTGCTTCTCCCATAGAGGTCATGATCATCGTCCAAACTCACGTCCAAGCTCCGATAGCTCGAACATCAACGTATCCAATTCATCATCGATGGAACCGTTCCATTCCATCTCTTCTGGCGAAAGAGGGGCAATCTGCGATGCATCTGGACTGGTACCGTCCTGCATTACTTCTTCCAGAACCGTTTGCGGTCGTAGAGAGTTGGAATAGCTCATCCAGCTCATTGCAGCCAAGCAGATCAAGACGACTCCAATCAAAATGGTTGCGACAGTAAAAGCAGCTCTAGACCGATCCGTTTTCGTGACCTTGAAACTGCGAGGCAACTGGCCAATTGATGGATTTTGAACATGCTGCAAACAACTTCGAAGCAAATCCGAAGCCTCTACGGCAGTTGAGATCCGGTCGTTGGGAGCCTTGGAATGAAAGCGTTCGATCAGCTGATTCGCCCAGAACGGGAGCCGATCTTGAATCTCGTGAATCGGCCTCGCCCGATCCTTGTAGACCTTTTGCATGACCGCGACTGCGTTATCCGCACGAAACGGTGGACGGCCGCTGAGCATGGCATACAAAACACTGCCAAGGCTAAACAAATCGCTTCGGTGATCGACTTTGTCGCCTCTCGATTGCTCCGGCGACATGTACTGCGGGGTGCCGGTCAGATGACCGCTTGCCGTGATACTGGCATCATCGAGAGCCCGGGCCAATCCGAAGTCGGTGATCAAAACGCGCTGCCAGCGTGCCTCAAGCAAGATGTTTGCCGGCTTGATGTCGCGATGTACCAGGCCATGTGAGTGAGCTGCTTCCAACCCCTCCGCAATCTGCAATCCTATTCGGAGGGACTCTTCCAAGGTCAGCGGGCCATCCCGATCCAGTTTGTCTTGAAGCGAACCGCCGGAAACAAAGCCCATTACAATGTACGGCTGTGAGTTGTCATCTGCGACATCATGTATTGGAACAACATTGGGATGCGAGATGCTTGCCACCGTTTGAGCTTCTCTTGCAAATCGAACTCTCGCGGCTCCGTTCATAGCCAAGTGAGGATGCAATACCTTGATCGCAACCACTCGAGAAAGCCGTTTGTCCCATGCTTTAAGAACCGTTCCCATCCCTCCGTAACCGATCACTTCACGGATCGTGTATTCACCGAGTTCACCTAGGGCACCAGGCTCTACAGAGGGCTTGAGGCCTGAAATCACAACCAAAGGCGAGCCTTTTGCCCGCGATGCGGTTTCGGACTCGGATGATTTTGCGAGCGAGAAGTCGCTGCTCTCGGTTTTGTTTTTTCGGAAGACGCCTGATTCCGTTTCAATCAATCGCAACGTCGTAGACGAACCCTTCCACCACGAAGCCTCCGCGCAGAGCGATTCAAATTTCTCACGGCAACTTGTGCATACCTCGAGATGCGAGGTAAGCTCGTTCGCTTCGCCATCGGGCAGATCATTTTCAACCAAGCGATCCCAGTTGCTTCGTTCTTTCGAGCATATGCTTGCGACCATAGCGTTTATTCCTCTGCAAATTCGCAAGACTCAACTTCTCGCTTTAGGGTTGCCATGATTCGGCCACGAGAGACGTACAAGGCTCCCGCGGTCATACCCAATTCCTTGGCTACGAGCTCGACACTTTCGCCATCCACCACGGTGCGCCAGAATGCGCTGAATGTTAGTTCTGAGACTCGCGAAGCAACACGCATTGCGGCCCAATGTAGAACCTGCCGTTGGTACTCGCGATCCCATTGCTCTTGGAGCAATTGCCGAGTGGAGTTCCGATCGGTGATGGTGGCTGCGTCGCGAATCGACTCTAGCCGCTGTGGATTGGATTTGCGAGTCAGGTAATTGATCGCGGTGTTTCTCGCTATTTTGGCGAGCCAGCCACGGAACGCGAAGGCATGACCACGAGGTTCGTAGCGATCCATCCCGCGATAAATGGCAATCCAAATTTCTTGAACGACATCTTGTTGGTCGCTAGCAGGTAGGCCTTCCGAAACGACCATACGAGTCAAAACCGGCCGATAAATCTCGTGAAACTCGGCCCAAGCGGTTTCGTCCTGACCGTTCTTTAGCCGCTGGAGCAGGCTCAGTCGTGTTTCAGGAAAATCTGGCATGGGTTGATCTCACGCGTATTTGCAGTGTTTTGTCTCTCACCCCTAAAAACACAGGGTGCTCGGACAATCTAACAGAAAAAACTCGATTTCGTCCAACTTCTTTAAGGGGGGCGTGGCTCCGCGCTGGTCCCGGTTTTCACTCTCGTTCCAAGGCTCAGCCTTGGAACGCAATGCCTTCGAGGCTCCGCCTCGCGTTAACAACGCTTATAGAACTCTGGAGGCAGGAGCCTACAGATCTAACCAGCTTTGCAATGCCGGGTCCGTTAAAGTCACCAGGGAGAGCGAGGCTCCTGCCGAGCTTGCGACGCTTAGGTTCGGCAGGAGCCTCACCCTCCCTAGCATATTCCCAACTCCATCCCAAGGTTAGAATGCTCCAACCAAAGTTTTGTTTCGCTTTTCAAAGTTCAGATAGGAATCCCAATGGCAGTTCTTCCATTTGTTTTCGTTGCATTACTTGCCAATTGCGCAGCAATTCCTGATGGCGATTCCTCATGGCCAGCCTTCCTCGGCCAAGGAGCCGTTGTTACGAATCCCGACAAACTGCCAACAAAGTGGTCCCCCAAGGATGGAGTGTTGTGGAGTGTTGCAACCCCAGGCCACGGCCAATCGAGCCCGGTCTCGTGGGGCGACAAAGTGTTCTTGACGAGCACCGTCGGACCGAAGAAGGATGATTATCATGTACAGTGCTACTCAGCCAGCGCAGGAGTGTTGCTTTGGGATTACAAGCTCAAGAATTCAGACCCCGTCGAAAACAGTGTCTATGTCAGCCGTGCGGCTACGACTCCCGTTGTCGACAAAAACTGCGTTGTTACTTTCTTCGAGAGCGGCGATATCGTCGCTCTCGATCATCTCGGAAAAGAACTTTGGAAATTGAACCTCACGGACAAGTACGGCAAGTTCAAAAACAAGTTTGGATTGAGTGGCTCGCCGGTTCAAAATCAGGAGCACTTCTTTGTCCTGGTTGACGATGAGGGGCCAAGCTATTTGGTCGCGATGGAAAAAAAGACAGGAAAAGAAGTTTGGAAGCAGGATCGCACACCACGCAGCAGTTGGTCTTCCCCTGGCATACATACCATTGATGGCACAGAACAAGTGGTTGTAAGCTCTGCTGGTTCCGTTGACGGCTACGAATGCTCGACCGGTAAGCTCTTGTGGACGTTTGCCGACGTCGGTGGCAATACCGGTTGCACTCCGGTCTCGCTCGGCTCAGGCAAGTTTTTGATCGCGGCCTCTGGAGGACGAGATGGTGGCAACGTTGAGTTAGCTCGGAAATCGAATGCGTTGATGCAAGTGCAAAAAGAATCCGACGGCTGGAAGGCCAACGTACTTTGGAAAGCCGAAGAAGCCACCCCATCGTGGGCTTCGCCGATGGCGCATCAAGGGTGTGTCTATTGGGTGAATAGAACTGGCCTCATCTACTGTTTTGACCTTGAGACAGGCAAGCTGAACTACAAGGAACGAACCAAGCAGTCATGCTGGGCGACCCCATACGGTGTCGGAAATCAAGTTTATTTCTTTGGCAAAGATGGTCTAACCACCATTATCGCCGCAGGCAAAGACTTTCGTGTGATCTCCGAAAATGAGCTGTGGGATCCGAACGCAGTCGCTCCAGTCCCAGCCGCGGCAGCGAAAGAAACAACCGAAGAGCGTCGAAACTCAGCAGCCATGTTTTCCGGTCCCACACAATATGGCTATGCCATCGTAGACGGTAAAATCATTATGCGAACTGGCGATCGACTCTATTGCATTGGGAAGTAAAAGAACCTGATTCAACCGTGACGCAAAGAGGCCGTCTCAATCGGTTGAGGAATATGTTTAGCCGTGTAACGGCGATAGTGCGTAGCTGCGGGGCTCGCCCCGCAGTAATATTCAGAAATAGAATACAAGAGCCGTGAAACGGCGTCACCGTGGCGCCGTTTCACGGCCCTTGTATTCATCATGCCTAAAAACCGTGGGGCAAGCCCCACGGCTATAAACTGTCGCCGCTATCGCGGCTAAGGAACAAAGCGATTGTCACGTAACAGAAAATCGCAAGGCCCAAAAGTTTGACGGCCTTCAAGGTTAGCAACGGCCGGGTTCAACTAGCGCTCAATAATGCAGAGCCCATCGTTACCCCAGGCGCAGGAAGCGTGCTGCTCCCTTGCAAATAGATATCGATCGCTCTTGCAGCGCCTCGCCCCTCGTTGATAGCCCATACAACCAGCGATTGGCCGCGCCGGCAGTCGCCTGCTGCAAAGACACCTTTGACGTTGGTCTCAAACTTGCCATGCTCGGCTTTGTAATTGCTGCGTGGATCAAGCTCAACACCGAGCGTCCCTGCGACAGTGCTTTCTGGCCCCAAGAAGCCCATTGCGAGCAGAACCAAATCGGCACCGATGACTTCTTCGCTTCCTGCGACTTCTTCCATCGTCATCCGACCGTCTTTTTTGACCCATTGCACTCGCACTGTCTTGATTCCGGTTACGTTACCATGCCCGTCATCGATGAACTCTTTGCTCAGAATGCAATATTCGCGAGGGTCACGACCGAATTTTTCTTCGGCCTCTTCGTGACCATAATCCACTCGGAAAGTTCTTGGCCATTGTGGCCAAGGGTTATCGGTCGCGCGATCTTGTGGTGGTTTGTCCATCAATTCGAAATTGACCAACTGAGTACAACCGTGTCGCAAGCTAGTGCCGATACAATCGCAGCCCGTATCTCCACCGCCAACCACAACCACTCGCTTGCCTTTGGCTGAAATGAATTTGCCGTCGGCATGATTGCTATCGAGTAGGCTAGAAGTATTTGTAGTCAAAAACTCCATGGCGAAGTAAACACCTTTGAGTTCCCGACCTGGAATCGGCAAATCGCGAGCCTTGGTTGCCCCTGTCGAAAGCAAAACGGCATGATTCTCTGCCATCAATTGCTTCGGATCGACGTTTCCGCCGACGTTCGCGCCAGTCACAAACTTAACTCCCTCCGCAGCCATCAAATCCAACCGACGTTGCACAACCCCTTTGTCCAATTTCATGTTAGGGATACCGTACGTGAGCAGGCCACCAATACGATCTGCTCGCTCGTAGACGGTAACCGAGTGCCCCGCCTTGTTGAGCTGATCGGCGGCCGCTAAACCAGCAGGCCCACTACCAATAATCGCAACGCTCTTTCCCGTTCGAGTTGTGGGTGCTGAAGCCGTGACCCAACCCTCTTCGAAAGCCCGATCGATAATTGCGTTTTCAATATTCTTGATCGTCACGGGTGGATTGGTGATGCCTAAAACACAAGCACCTTCGCAAGGAGCCGGACACACTCGACCAGTGAACTCTGGGAAGTTGTTTGTCTTGTGCAATCGATCGACCGCTTCTCGCCATCGTCCGTTGTAGACCAAGTCGTTCCATTCAGGGATTAAGTTGTCGATAGGACAACCTGTTCCTGACTGACAAAACGGAACACCGCAGTCCATGCATCGGGCGCCTTGCGTTCGCAATTGCTCTTCGGCTGGCTCGGTATAGATCTCACCGTAATCGTTGACGCGAACGATGGGCAGCCTCCACTCCACTTTCTTGCGTTCAAATTCTTTGAATCCAGTTGGCTTTCCCATGTTTATTCTTTTTAGTTATCAGTTTTCAGTTTTCAGTTATCAGTTTTTAGTTGTCAGTTGTCCTTAGGCGATCAGCACACCTAAATCTACCGTAGGATGGGACCATCGTCCCGTCCGTTAATTAGTTCGGGACAATGGTCCCAAACTACGACTCGCTAAACCATTTGCAGTTTCTTTTCTTGCTTCATTTCAAGCAGAACGCGTTTGTAGTCGGTGGGCATGACTTTGACGAATCGACCGATGCTGTTTGGCCAATCTTCTAGCAGTTTTTTGGCTACCCCAGACTGAGTCAGCTCGGCGTGTTTTGATACGAGTTTGAACAGCTCTGCCACGTCCTCTTCGTCTTCGACCGTTTCAAGCTCGACCGTTCCAAGGTTGCATCGGATTCGGAACTTGTCGACATCCGCAAGCACGTAGGCAACCCCGCCGCTCATGCCCGCACCAAAATTGCGCCCAGTCGGCCCTAAGATCACAACGCAACCTCCCGTCATGTATTCGCAACCATGGTCGCCGACCCCTTCGATGACTGCCGAGCAACCCGAATTGCGAACAGCAAATCGTTCGGCTGCCCGACCGCGAATGTAGAGCTCGCCAGTTGTCGCTCCGTATAAACAGACGTTGCCGACAATTATGTTGTCCTCCGGTGGGAAGGTCGAACGCTTGTCTGGATAAACCACGATCCTGCCACCCGAAAGTCCCTTGCCAACGTAATCGTTCGCGTCTCCCTCGAGCTCAAGCGAAACGCCGTGCGCTAGGAAAGCGCCAAAGCTTTGGCCTGCAGAACCCATGAACTTGATATGCACCGTGTCGGTCGGTAAACCAGCCTGACCGTATCGCTTGGCAATCTCGTGGCTCAGAATGGTGCCCACGGTTCGATTGATATTGATAATCGGCAATTCGAACTTGACCGGTTTCCCCGACTCCAAAGTCTGCTTGCAACGAGGAACGATTTCGGTCATGTCCAACGACTTCTCTAAGCCGTGATCTTGCTTTTGCAGGCAACGAACCCCGACATCCGGGCTGGTTTTTTTGGCAGGACGAAGGATCGGTGACAGGTCCAATCCATCCGCTTTCCAGTGAGAAATCGCTGAATCAGCAGCCAAACAATCAGTGCGACCAATCATGTCGTCAATCGATTTGAAGCCGAGCTCGGCCATGATTTGCCTCGCGTCTTCTGCGACCATGAACAAATAGTTGACCACGTGTTCAGGTTTGCCTGAGAACTTGGCCCTCAGCTCAGGATCCTGGGTCGCGATTCCGACCGGGCATGTATTCAGATGACACTTGCGCATCATGATGCAACCAAGCGTTATTAGAGGAGCGGTTGCAAAGCCAAATTCTTCGGCCCCCAACAAAGCAGCGATGACTACGTCCCGCCCGGTCTTGAGACCACCGTCGGTTTGCAATGTGACTCGGCTTCGCAGGTTATTCAATACGAGCGTCTGATGCGCTTCGGCAATGCCGAGTTCCCATGGCAAACCAGCATGCTTGATACTGGTCAACGGAGAAGCACCCGTTCCACCCGTGTCGCCACTGATGAGAATATGGTCCGCGTGAGCCTTGGCAACTCCCGATGCGACCACGCCTACGCCAACTTCACTTACCAGCTTGACGCTAACGCGTGCGCTCGGGTTGCTGTTCTTCAAGTCGTGAATAAGCTGCGCAAGGTCTTCGATCGAATAGATATCGTGATGCGGTGGCGGACTGATTAGCCCCACACCTGGCGTGCTATACCGAATTTTAGCAATGTACTTATCGACTTTCTTGCCTGGCAACTCGCCACCTTCGCCCGGCTTTGCACCCTGCGAAATCTTGATCTGCAATTCGTCTGCGTTGGCCAAATACTCAATGGTCACGCCGAATCGGCCCGAAGCGACCTGCTTAATGGCGGAACGCTTGCTGTCCCCATTGGCCATCGGCTTGAACCGTACCGGGTCTTCGCCTCCTTCACCGGTATTGCTCTTGCCACCCAGTCGATTCATGGCGATAGCAACCGTCTCGTGGGCTTCGGCACTGATCGAGCCCAAGCTCATGGCACCCGTGCAAAAACGTTTCACGATTTCTTTGGCAGATTCCACCTCATCGAGGCTAATCGCTGGTCCGGCAGCCCCTGGCTTGAATTCGAGAAGCCCACGCAATGCATAACGCATCTTCGCGTCATTGTTGATGTGGTCGGCAAACCGCTTGTACGCGTTCTTGTCACCAGCTCGGGCAGCGACTTGAATGTCCGCAATGGCGGCCGGATCCCATCCGTGTCGTTCGCCTTCGGCTCGCCAGTGGAATTCGCCAAGATTGGCTAACATCGGCAACGCATTGGTCTTCGTGGTTGGATAGCCGAGTGCGTGTCGACGGAAAGTTTCTTCGGCCAAAATATCGAAACTACAGCCCTGGATTCGGCTATTCGTACCCACGAAGCAACGTGCAATGACTTCGTCCTTCAAGCCGAGGGCTTCGAAAATTTGGGCGCCTTTGTAACTTGCCAAAGTGCTGATGCCCATCTTGGCCATGACTTTCATCATGCCCTTGGCGACCGCTTTGCGATAGCCGGACACAATCTTGTTGTCGTCCATGCCTTCGAGCAAACCGTCTCGGCTCGCTTGCCACAGGGATTCAAATGCCAAGTACGGATTGATCGCGTCTGCACCATATCCGACCAACAAGCAGTGATGGTGTACTTCACGGGCTTCACCCGTCTCTAAAACAATTCCGATTTGAGTCCGTTTTTCGTTTTTGACCAAATGGTGGTGGACAGCGCCGCAGGCGAGCAGACTGCTGGTAGCAACTCGATCCTGACCGATGTTTCTATCCGACAAGACGATCATCGTGTACTTTTCATCGATCGCCTGTTCGGCTTCGATGCAGATACGGTCGAGCGTTGCTGCCACGCCAGGCTTGCCGAGTTTCCGATCAAACGTGATGTCAATCGTTTTGGTTTTCCAACCGCGATTGGTCATGTGTTGGATAGCAGCCAGTTCTTCGTTGGTGAGAATCGGATGCGGAATCATCAAACGATGACAGTGGGCGGGTGTTGCGTCCAGCAAGTTCTGTTCAGGACCCACGTAGCATTCAAGCGACATGATTACGTCCTCTCGAATGGAATCGATGGCCGGATTGGTGACCTGTGCAAACAGCTGCTTGAAATAATCGTAGACCAGACGAGGCTGGTCGCTCAAACAGGCGAGAGCCGAGTCATTTCCCATCGAGCCAATCGGGTCAACTTGCGTTTGGATCATCGGCAAGAGCATGAAGTTCATGGTCTCTAGCGTATAACCAAAGGCTTGCATCCGAGGCAGCAGCGTATCTGGATAGAACCCGTGCGATTCTTGGTCGGTCGAGAGTTGGTCCAAAGTGATGCGTTCGGCTTTGAGCCATTCCTGGTAAGGTCGAATAGCGGCGAACGTTTCCTTGAGTTCTTCGTCAGGTATCAAGCGCCCTTCTTCGAAGTCGATAAGGAACATTCGGCCGGGTTGAAGCCGACCTTTGGATTTGACAATAGCCGGATCGACTGGGAGCACGCCGACTTCGCTGGCCATGATCACCCGGTCGTCAGTCGTGATGTAATATCGGCTTGGTCGCAGTCCGTTTCGGTCGAGCGTTGCACCGATGAAGTGACCGTCGGTAAAAACGATCGAGGCGGGGCCATCCCAAGGTTCCATCATGCAGCTAAAGAACTCGTAAAACGCTCGCTTACCCGGCGACATCGTTTCATGCTTTTGCCACGCTTCTGGCACCATCATCATGACGGCTTCTTGAAGGGTGCGGCCGTTCATTAAGAGGAATTCAAGGACGTTGTCAAAGGTACCCGAGTCGCTGCAAAGAGGTTCGACGACAGGAAACAGTTTCTTGAGGTCGTCGCCAAAGACAGAACTCTGAGCCATCCCCTCGCGAGCTTTCATCCAATTGATGTTGCCGCGGACCGTGTTAATTTCGCCGTTGTGGCTCATAAAACGAAGCGGTTGCGCACGATCCCAACTTGGAAAAGTATTGGTCGAGAATCGCGAGTGGACCATGGCCAAGTGGGTTTCGAAATCCGGGTCGGACAAGTCCGCGTAGTAGTCAACGACCTGGGCTGGCGTCAACATCCCCTTGTAAATAAGGGTTTTGGTGGACAGGCTGCAAACGTAGAACAAAGTGGCTTGTTTAAGGCTCTTGTCATTGCGAAGGAGATGGCTAGCTTGCTTGCGAATCAAGTACAGCTTGCGTTCGAATTCTTCGTTGTTTAGGCCTTCTTTGGCCGCCACGAAGACCTGTTCGATCACAGGTTCGGCTTTTCTAGCGCTCGGCCCGATGTCGGCTTTGTCGGGAAATTGCGGGACGGCTCTCCAGCCCAAGAGTCGTTGCCCCTCGCTTGCGATCAGTCGATTGAAAGCTTGTTTGCAAAAGTCTCGTTCCGCAACATCTTTTGGCAAGAAAATATTGCCGACCGAATAGAGACCTTTTTTGGGTAAATCAACACCAAGCTCGGTCAGCGCGAGTCGACGCAAAAACTTGTCCGGCATCCCGACAAGAATACCAGCCCCGTCTCCGGTGTTGGTTTCGCAACCACATGCACCTCGGTGGGACATGGCTTTGAGTATTGTCTCGGCATCGCAAACAATTTGGTGGCTCGGGACACCCTTGACGTTGGCAACGAATCCTACTCCGCATGAATCTTTTTCGAGGTCGGGATCGTAGAGGCCTTGTTTTTCTGGGAATCCAAATGGTGCATTCATGCTAGTAGAGTCCTGTTCCAATTATCTTTTTCAGTGTTCGGTAGATTTGAGAGTGCAACGTGTGTGGCGTTGCGAATCAAGAAGATTTTTCAGGCGTGGACAACTCGGGCTGCGCGGCGTCAACTTCCATCGATTTGCCGTCTTCTGGCGGCTTTGCGTTCTCTTGGTCCCAAACGCGATTCTTCATCACGATGTCCATGAAGCTTCGGGCGGCACGACTCAACGTCACTTCTTTGCGTTGAATGATTCCTAGCGGTCGGGTCAATTCAAGCCGATCGCATTCGATCCGCTTGAGCGAGCCCGACGCCAACTCA
Source organism: Pirellula sp. (assembly GCA_031424235.1). Classification (GTDB taxonomy): domain Bacteria; phylum Planctomycetota; class Planctomycetia; order Pirellulales; family Pirellulaceae; genus JBKCUI01. Next base: position 17,888 of record JANPHB010000221.1, on the reverse strand, counting down.
CTCTGAACTGTTAACATTGGGAGGAATGCAACACCACTGTTCACGATGGCAGCGTGCTTGACCGAGTCGATGTTGTCCAGCTCGACGACGACACGCATCGTTACCCCCAAGTTACGGAGCTCCTTGTCGATTTCTTGTCGGATCCGCAGGTTGCTGGCGAAGGCAACCAATCCAACTTGAGAAAGCGCTTCGGGGGAGATGCGTCCTAGCGTTGAAAGCCGATGTCGAGGCGATGCCACCAAGATCATAGGCTCATGTCGCCACAGCGTGGTCAGCAAGGAAGGATGGTTTTGATCAGGGTAGCTCACCATCCCAAAATCAACCGTTCCCTGCTCTACCATTCGGTACACTTCGTGAGGGTGAGCGAGCTGATAAGCGAAACTGGCCGATGGGCAATTCTTTTGAAATTTCTCTTCGAGCGTCGGCATGTAGCTCAAGCCGATCGAATAAATCGATGCAACCACGACGTGCCCAGTCACTTCTTCGCCAGTACTCGTACCACCCAAACGCACTTCATCCACCAACGAATCGAACTGACGCAAAACGCCAGCCAGACCATCGTAGAATTTTTGTCCCTCAGCGGTCAAAACAAACGGTCGCTTGGTTCGATCGATCAATTGGACCGATAGAAAGTCTTCCAAATGCTGGACGCTTTGGCTAGCCGCACTCTGAGTCATCCCATGATCGCTAGCTGCCTGCGAAAAACTTCGCCGACGAACAACATCATAGAAGACCTTGAGGGATCTAATGTGCACCGCTCCGTGGGAGCTCGCAGCCCTATTATTACTTTTGTTAATCGTAATGCTCCTGTATTAACATTGTCGATTCGAAAGATACCCTTTCAAGTTGAGGGAGTCAAGGAGCAACGAGACTACTTTTCCAATCGCTAGCAATTCAGGCAATGAAAGAGCTGGCATGCGAAACGGCCAAAACCAAACAATGTTGCCTAATCCACCTTAAAAAGCATCCAATGTTAATTGGGCTTGCTCAGAAGAAAAGAAATAAGTTCAGGACAGCTAATACTGTACTGCAGAAATCCAAAAAATTAATTCTTGTCGTAGATGGACGGATTACCGTTTGAGCGATTGCGTCATGAACTCCAGCAGCACTTTCGAAGTCGGATCACCAGCCACGCCGAGATCATCGTTAATCTTGCTGTGCGTCGTTTCCTTGGCCCCAAATACTTTGGTGGCGACCCCTGAATTGGTCAGGACTGATCCGAAGCGATTGGCTTGAATTGAAGTGTCCGGGTGCCCCGAAACGTGAAGGATCAAAAACGGCGGAATTTGTTTGTCTTTGGCGACATGGTTTACCGCCGAAAAATTGCGGTGCTTTTCTGGATCGTTTCCGAACTTTTCTCGATGCCCAAACTTCGCTTGCGGCATGGAATGAGCAAGCTGACGCATCTCCGCGGTCCAAATGATGGCTGGAATGTCAAAGGTATCTCCATCAACCGGCACGCAACCGACAAGCTGGCTGAACGAAACTCCTTCCGCCTTCAAATAGTGTTCGTCGGTACAAATCAAAGCAGCAAGCTGAGCACCTGCCGAATGACCCATGACAAAAATTCGTTTTGCATCCCCTCCGAACTCAGCAATATGACCACTGACCCAACCAACGGATTTCGCGACATCTCGAACAATGGTCTCCATGTCAACTTCAGGAAGCAAGCGATAGTTGGTGGAGACAAATACGTATCCATTCTCAACGAACCATTGCGGCTTTAGCTGAACGTTTGCCTTGTCCCCTTGCTGCCATCCGCCTCCATGAATCCAAAAAATCACCGGCAGGTTTTTGGCTCCCTTGGGCGAAACGATATCGAGCGTCTGACGTGCGTGGGCTGGAGTCACGTACGGGATGTCTCGCTGAATATCCTGTGCATGGAGGGAAGCAAATGACGTCGTCAGCAACGCTGTCAATGCAATCACGGGGGAAATTCTAAGTTTGGCAACGCTCATGATTTGTTAACCTGCTTTAGTTCGACGTTTCATTCCAGCATAACGTCACTCTCGGCAAGAGTGACCCACCTTAATGCACGATTCTACAATGCACGATTCTACCGCGGATTACCTCACAATGGGTTCTTGGCAAAAATCCATTCCTCGATCGCCTCTCCTTGGACCAGTTGTCTCTCAATAAACTCAGGGATCCTTTCTGCAGTCATTCCCCCGTACCAATTTCCCTCTGGGTAGACCACAAGGATTGGTCCTCCCATGCACACTCTCAAGCAGTTTACCTTGGTTCGATAACAAGCAGCAGGTCCAGACGAGAGAGAAAGTCCACGATCTTTGAGCTGGTCTTTGAGGGCTTTCCAGGCCAACTCACCTGCTTCCTTGGAACAACACGATTCCCCGATGCACAAGAAGACATGCCGTGCATAGTTTCCAATTTTGAGTTGCGAGGCTGCCTCACGAAGTTTTTCTAGGTCCAAAGTTCTAGCCGATCTAGCATGATTAGGAGTAAGCACCATTCAAATGTTCGTTTAACAGTCAGCCGTAGGCGTACTTGGCACTAGTGTCGCACAATTGTCCTCAATTTTTGCTGCGCTGAATGACCGAAATCCCAAGTACATTACGGCCGATTCGCTTCCCATCTGTTTTATCAAGACTGACCTAAAGTGCCTGCCAAGCGATTGAGGACAATCGCTTTACTCTAGTCAGTGGAAGTACGCCTACGGCTGACTGTTAAACGAACGAGAAATGAAGTTAGGTTACCTTGCGCATTAACCCATGGGACTCCAGGGTGCGTGCAACTCCGCTCAGTTTAGCAAATGGAATCGAAGACCGCTCGGCCATTTCTAGCAGCGTAGCCTTCCCGTCGGCCAAATTTAGAATCCAAAGCATCGCCATGGTCTCCCCGGTGCTGCCCAATTCACGATACAAACCGCGACGACCAAGCTGCGGTTCGCATTTGGGTTGCGTATTGAGATAGACACAATCCCCCTCGAGAACGTCAACAATTTCCAGAATCGTTTTCAACGAGCCTGCCAAGGACTCGGGCCGGACAAAGGCAGGATTGTCATTTGAAGTGTGATACTCTGGATACGTTCCGTAAGGCGAGCGGGAAAAGCATCCAACCGGAAGATTGAAACCTGGTGAGCAATACTGCCGCTCGTCATATCCATAAGGCGAGAAGCGTTGGATCGCAAATGGCTCGCCACTGCTTAATAACACATGCGAGACCGCTCGGTCAATCAACGCATCCCCTTGTCGGCTCTGCTTGTAAGTAATCGAACCGGCGTCGCCGAGCCCGCTCAAGACAAGCCCATGCCGAATGTTCGGCGTTCGCTCTTCGTTGCGAGCCAACCACGTAATCGCGCCGATGGTTCCAGGAATAAACACGAAGCGATACGAATATCGCAACTGCGACTTCGCAGCAAGGATGGACGCCAGCGTGGCGCCAACAACAACGCCCGACAAGTTGTCGTTGGCAAGCGATGGGTGGCAGATGTGGGCGGAAAACAAAATTTCATCGGTAGTCTGCCCAGGCAAGTAGAACTCTCCGTAGGTCAAACTTCCAGGTGCCAAACTCGAGTCGATGCATACCTCGTAGTCGCCATCTTCCAGCTCCCGCAAGTCGCGATGCCGCATGCAAAAGCCCCAGTCTTCTTTGTAGTACGACGTCTTGTACGGAATGACATCGGGCTGATCTGGCAAACTGGTTATATGTTTTCTGAGCTGCTCTAATGGCATCGTCTGGTGAATGGGGAGGCTATAGCTCATGACATGCAAGCTATGCTGTTGGAAATCCAGCACGCGAACTCCATTTGCATTCTTGATCCACGCATCTCTTATGTTCCATTCGTTGGGTACGACCCAATCGAAAACTTGGGTGCCACTGGGAACTTCGAAGATCTGAAGCGGTAGCAAACTCTTTAGTTGCGATAGCGTTTCGCGGACGCCGTTGCCTGTAATGCTCCTGCAAATCGGATAGAGCGACGTGAGCCGCTCATGCATCGTTTGTCCGATGTCGCTTTCCTTGGCCATGTTCATGCTGAGAAATCCGGATAGGAACGGTCGCGATCGTTCAAAATTGGGTTGGCGAGTGGCCACGCAATGCCGAAGGCTGGATCGTTCCATCTCGCAGCGCAGTCGAACTTCGGATCGTAAAATTCGCTCATTTGGTAAAACAGTTGCGTATCTTCCACCAGCGTTTGAAATCCGTGAGCGAACAATTCCGGAACATAGAGTGCGCGATGGTTGCTTTCGCTGAGCTCAACGGCGACATGCTGAAGGTACGTAGTTGAGTCGGGGCGTAGATCGATAATCACATCAAAGATTGCACCACGCACCACGCGAACCAGTTTGGCTTCTGGTGACGGAAGCGAACGCCAGTGCATCCCGCGAAGCGTACCTGCCTTGCAATTGTGAGCGATATTGCACTGAGCCGTGGTTTGAACCAAACCGTGCGATTCAAACTCTCGCTGGCAATAGGATCGAGCAAAAAAGCCTCGCTCATCAACTCGTCGTTCGATGTCGACGATATAGGCACCTTTGAGGGCTGTTTCTGTAAAGATCACGCCAGCACCTGAACCTCAGGGATCGGCACAACAAATTGGCCTCCCCAACTTCGAATGTGCGCCATTTGCGTCATGATCTCTTCCTTGATGTTCCAGGGCAAGATGAGCACATAATCAGGCTTCATCTCGTCGATTTTCCCTGGCGGAAATATTGGTATTCGAGACCCCGGCAGAAACTTGCCATGCTTATAGGGGTTGCGATCAACAACAAAATCGATGAAATCCGTTCGGATGCCACAGTAATTGAGCAATGTGTTGCCTTTCCCTGGCGCTCCATAACCCGCTATGGTCTTGCCCAAACGTTTGGCCTCGATAAGAAAGCTGAGCAGCTTGCGTTTGGTTTCTCGCACTTGTTCACCAAAGGCAGTGTAAGTCTCGATCCGATCCAACCCGCGGGCTCGCTCCAGGGCGATCAAGGCCTGGACCGCGGTGGTGGTTTCGCGTGGGTCATCTTGGTGACAAACTAGCATCCGTATGGATCCGCCGTGAGTCGAAAGTTCGGTTACATCAAACAGCCTAAGTCCATTCGCCTCAAATAGGCGTTTATCAGCCAGAAGCGTGTGGTAACAGTAGTGCTCGTGGTAGATCGTATCGAACTGATTGTTTTCCATAAGCCTCATGAAGTGCGGTATTTCGATAGAAACGGTCCCACCAGGCTTCAGAAGCAGATTGATTCCCGCGACGAAATCATTGATATCTGGAACGTGACCAAAGACATTGTTAGCCATAATCAAATCCGCCGAACGCCCATTGGCTGCCAACGATCTGGCTGTGGCGGCACCAAAGAAAGCAACGACCGTTGGAATGCCTTTTGCCTCCGCCACTTTGGCAATGTTGGCGGCTGGCTCAACTCCGTAGGCAGGAATTCCCTTTCCGACAAAATTCTTGAGCAAATAACCATCGTTGCTGGCTAGCTCGACCACTTGGCTCCTAGAGTTCAGCCCCAGCTTGTTCGAAATCTCGTCTGCAAAGAGTCGGCAGTGTTCAAGCCAACTATCCGAGAAAGACGAAAAGTAAGCATACTCGGTATAGATCGACTCCGGCGAAACGTCTGTCTCCAGTTGGACTAGCAAGCACCCTTCGCAAACCATGGCGTGCAGTGGATAGAATAGCTCCGGTGCATTGAAGTGTTCGGCGGGTACGAAGCCTTCGCAGGGGGGTTGTACGCCAAGATCGACAACGCTGTGCACGAGCGGTGCCGAGCAATGACGACAGATAGTACGTTTTCCAGAAGCAGACGCGGGAAGGTTCGGTTGTTGCATTTTAATAGTTGATTAGCTTTTATCGCACTTGGAATTGTATCTGCGGTAGACGGGAAGGGATGGCCTGCCCACCAAATAATTTTCAACGCCGTTCTCTAAGGCTTGGCGATAGACCGCCAGCGCGCCGTCCAACGCTTCCAAGCTGCGATCGATATCTTCGTCGGAATGCGAGTAGCTGACAACCATGGAGCCAATTAATACTCCTCGACGAATGGTTTCTTGGAGAAAGAGAGATCGCATTGCTCGGGAAGGTTGGCCGCTTTGATCGAAAGTGGTGTAGACCATGCAGCACGGCTTTCCTTGGATTTGGATATGCTTGCTGAGTCCATGCCGGTCAATGATTTGTGTCCCTTCCGCTTTTAGCCTTTGACCACGTAGGTATAAGGTTTCAATGACTGGCTCCCGTCGATAGATTTGCATGTTAGCCATGGCTGCTGCTAGTGCATGCGTTTCCGCACCATGAGTGGTCGACAGCAGGAATACTCGCTCTGAAGAATGTTCTATTCCGCCACGTTCCATGTACTTGCGTTTCCCAGCCAGAGCAGAAACGGAGAAGCCGTTGCTAAGTGCTTTTCCCCAGCAGGACAGATCGGGATCGATGTCATAGTACGCTTGAGCGCCATTGTTGTGCCAGCGGAAGCCCGTGATCATTTCGTCGAGTATGAAAAGCGCGCCATTGGAATGGCATTGCTCTTTGACCGCTTGGAGGAAGCCTGGGGCTGGATCGGCATATTTTGCTGCCTCCATAATGATGGCCGCGATCCTATTAGGGTGTTCAGCAAACAAACGCTTGACACCCTCCAGATCGTTAAAGCCAAAGGTCAACGTCAGTGCTTTGACCGAGTCTGGGACTCCGGCATCGAGCGGAGTCGTACCGATGAACCAATCGTTGGTTGCGAAGAACGGTTGGTCCCGACAACATGCGACCATATCTCGGCCGGTGTACGCTCGCGCCAATCGCAATGCAGCTGTCGTCGCATCCGACCCATCTTTGCAGAATTTGACCATATCCGCATTAGGTACCATACTCAGGAAAGTTTCGGCAGCTTCAATTTCGATTGCGGCCGGCCGAGAAAAATTGACTCCTTGGGCGAGTGCAGCTTGAACGGCTTGAATCACTTCGGGGAAAGCGTGCCCAAGGCCGACGCTGCGGTTTCCTGTTCCGAATTCAATGAACTCGTTTCCGTCGACGTCCCATACATGACACCCCTCTCCTCGAACGATAAATCCTGGAGATAATTCTGGGTATTGGTCATCACCCTTCGCATAACTGTGGCAACCGCCCGGAATCAAATCGTGAGCTTTGGCTCTCAGTTCCTTGGAACGTTTAAAATCCATTTTGGGTTACTTATGACGGAACGGATGAGTTTGGTAGAGCAAATTGCCCGGCAATGTTCAGACGCATTGCGTCTTCGTATTCCACGATCTGACTCAAACTGAAGTCCTGCATTGAACCTTCGTTGCCTTGTCGATTACGATACCATTTGGCCGTCTGTCGAATCGATTCACGCACGTCCCAGCACGGCTTCCAGTTCAGTTCCCAAAGGGCCTTGTCAATCGACAAACGCAAGATGCCGGCTTCGCGTGGAGCAGTGGGGTCGCTGCCATCAATCCAGCTTCCCTCGCCCCATTCCTCTAGGAGCAGTTCGACCACTTCTCGAACAGGGATCTCATTGCCAGGTATGGGGCCGATGTTCCAACCGCTACAATAAGCCGGATCGTTAGAAGTCATCAATCTGGCTGACAGCGTCAAGTATCCGCTGAGTGCCTGGAGCACGTGGTTCCAAGGTCGAAAGGCGTTGGGATTTCGAACGAGCACAGGTTCATGGATGGTGAGGGCTTTGATGACGTCAACGATCAAGGCATCTTCGGTCCAGTCACCGCCGCCGATGACGTTTCCAGCTCGGGCGCTGGCCACTTTGATTCCGTGTTGAGCGATTTTAGAAGCCGGAAAATACGAATCACGATAGGATCGTACGACCAGTTCTGCAGCGCCCTTGCTGCTGCCGTACGGATCTTTCTCTCCCATCGGATCGGTTTCGCGATAACCCCAAACTTGCTCTCGATTGTCGTAGCATTTATCGCTGGTTACGACCACGACACTGCAGGGTCGTTTTGCAAGACGAATGGCTTCGAGCACACACGCTGTGCCCATTACATTGGTTGAAAAGGTTTCGAGCGGTTCGCGGTAGCCACGTCGAACAATAGTTTGCGCGGCGAGATGGAGAATTAAATCAGGCTGGGATTCCTCGATCGCTCTTCCAACCGCTTTTTCGTCGCGAATGTCCGCAAGGATATGGGAGTCCAACAAGTTGACGATGTTGGCTTCCGAGAAATGGTTGGGTGTCGTGGGTGGCTCCAACGAAAATCCGGTCACTTTTGCGCCCATCCGATGAAGCCAAAGGCACAGCCATGACCCCTTAAAACCGGTATGACCGGTCACCAAAACCGATTTGTCTTTGAAAAATTGACTCAGCATAAATCACCAAAATGCCGTTCGACCAAATTGACGATTCAAGTCCCTCCGAGAATTGGCCAAAAATGGGTCTCCGCAGCAAATCAGCGGAAAGACGGGGAGTGAAGAATTGACGAAAGCATTGCTGGGAGTATACTTCAAAAAACCGATACATCTTGACAAATGTCACGAGATTTTATTGCAGACGTCATTCTCTTACCTTGCAGAAGATTCAACGCGGGCGAATTGGCAATCCTTTACCGAGATGGCTTACACTCAGGCGCGAATTGGTCGGGAGAAGTGATTTGATCGGAGATCTTAACCCCAAAGTTAGCGTCGGGATCCCTGTCTACAACGGCGCGAACTTTCTTTCGGAAACCATCGATTGCCTCCTCGCGCAATCCTACGAGGATTTCGAGGTGGTGATTTCCGACAACGCCTCCACGGATTCCACTGAAGAGATCTGCCGCAGTTACATGGCACGCGATCCTAGAGTGCGATACGAGCGTCAAACGAAAAATCAAGGTGCTCCTTGGAACTACAATCGCGTTTTTGAACTCGCCCGAGGAAGCTATTTTAGGTGGGCCGCGCATGACGACCTTTGCTCACGTACCTTTCTAGCTCGTTGCGTAGAAGTCTTGGATTTCAATCCAGCAATCGTCTGGTGCCAATCGCGAGTTGGTGTCATCGACAGACTTGGCCAACCAGTGGATACGTCTGGATGTGACTTGAGCGGCGCAGCAGAAACGCTGATTTTGGAAGATGGTCATCATCCAAAACTGGCGGATAACTACGCTATGCGCTTTGCTCATCAGCGCTTCCGAAGTGTGCTGCTTGGCAATACCAGTTGCTTTGACATTTATGGACTGATTCGCAGCGAAGTTCTACGAGAGATGTCACTTTGGAAGCCATGCTTCGGTTGGGAGAAAGTACTGCTTAGCGGTCTATCCCTCCGAGGAAAATGCGCGGAAATCCCTGAGGAGCTTTTCTACTTTCGAATCCATGAAGAAGCATGTTCTGCAAAGGAAACGCTTGAGGAGGAATCGGCATGGTCGAATCCTGGCGAGTCCAAGTCGAATTTGAACGGTATGATTCGTTTCCAACTTTTGAAAGGGCACATTCGAAATGTTTTCGAGGCCCCAATTGGCTTTTGGTCGCGTGCGATTTGCCTCGCTAGTTTGGGTGCCTACTTGCTTCAGTTCCGTAAGTGGCGATCGGTTTTGCCTCAAATATTAGGTAACACGGGAATTGGTGGCAGTACACGCGAAACGCTGAAAAAGCAAGAGGAACTACAACCCACAGATGTGGTTTGATCACGAGCGTTGCGAAAACCATCGAGGCAATGACTCGCCACTACGCACTTGCCAGCGGTTTCGGAAGTAGTCGAACGGAGTTGGCCGAGTACCAGTCAACTGTCCGTTGAATTCCTTCCGCAACTTCGACGGAGGGGCTCCATCCTAAGACGCTTTCTGACAGTGAATAGTCCGCCGAATATTCGATTTCCATTGCCCGACCTTCTGTCGAAAACTCAGCCGTCAATGCCGGGTTGGCAGTTCTGACAACCATTTCGACAACCTCACGAAGACTCGTGAGTTTGCTTGTCCCAATCTCAAAAGTCTTCCCCTCAACGCCCGGAACGATACCGGCAAGAAGCAGCCCTCGTACAACGTCATCGACGTAGACCCAGTCGACCTTGCGAGTTCCTATTCCAATTTTAGGCGGTCTACCAGCCAAGCACTCCAAAATGGAATAAGGTACCAGCTTCTTAAGGTCTTTTTGCCCGGGACCATAAACCATAAAGACCCTGAGATTCACAACCCCAAACCCATAGAGCTCGTGAAACATCCGGGCATATGCTGAAGCAGCCCATTTGGCTGCCGCATAAGGAGACGTTGGGATCACATCCCCCTTTGCACTGTCGGGCTCTTCCTGTGACCCCATTTGGACAAAACGTCCAACTCCGGCGTCGGCCGCGGCTGTCATCATGTAAACAGTACTGGCTAGATTCGAATGGAAGCACGGCGCAATCCATTCCATGCTCCGAGCACCTGTAACCTCGCTGGCCAAATGGTAGATGACATCCGGCTTTGCCTGGTTTACCGCATTTCGTACCGATTTTTCATCCGTGACGTCGCACGTGATCCAATGGATATGGTCGTCACTCGGCGGAGTACGGGAAAGGCCCGTTACATGGGCTCCGATGTCTACGAGCCTAGTACAAAGCGTTCCCCCAATGAAACCGCTTGCGCCAGAGATCAACACTCGTTTCCCAGACAAACCCTCAATCATTGCACAAAAGTCCTAATCGATACATTTGGGATAATCATAAAAAAATGAACGTGATTTAGGGAGTAGCGGACTCGAAAGGGTTTATCGCTTCTATTTTCCAAGCCCTGAGTATAATGAATGCCACTTATTTTGGAAATCAACGGAGAGACGTTAATGAAAGTTGTTCTTTTTTGCGGCGGATTTGGAATGAGACTGAGAGAATTCTCGGATTCCATTCCTAAGCCGTTGGTCAACGTCGGAAATCGGCCGATCCTTTGGCACATCATGAAGTACTACGCCCACTATGGGCACTCTGACTTCATCCTTTGCCTTGGCTGTAAAGCCGAAACGATCAAAGAGTACTTTCTCAATTACAACGAGTGTTTGTCAAATGACTTCGTGATGAATGGCGCAGACGATTCGGTAAAGCTCCTTTCGAGCGATATGCATCAATGGAAAATTACCTTCGTCGACACCGGCTTGATGTCGAATATCGGCCAGCGGCTTAAAGCGGTCGAGCCTCACTTGAAGGGCGAACAAACGTTTTTGGCAAACTACACCGACGGGCTTAGCAATGTTCACCTACCCGATTTGATCGACTGCCATCGAAAGAACAAAGCGGTCGCGACTTTCATGACTGTTCGCCCGCCCCAGTCCTTTCATTGTGTCAACACGAACCCAGACGGATCAGTTCACGATATCACCGCTGTCGGCGAAGCGAAACTGCGTGTGAACGCTGGGTTCTTTGTCTTCGAGAAGGAAATTTTTGATGTGATCCAGCCGGGCGAAGAGATCATTCCCAAACCATTCGGTCGTTTGATCGAGAGAAAGCAATTGTACTCCATGCAACACGATGGTTTTTTTGGATGTATGGATACGTTCAAAGAGAAGCAAATGTTTGACGATTACCATGCTCGCGGCGAGACACCATGGGAAGTTTGGAGAAGTTCGACTCCCGAGCCATCCATCAAAGTAAGTGCTTGATCGACGATTCGTCCTGCCCTAGGAGTTCTTCATTTTGTTCTTCGACCTATCCCAGGCCAAATCGGTGCTCTGCATTGGGGCTCACCCTGATGATATCGAGATCGGCTGCGGCGGAACCGTGTTGGCTCTTCTCGAAAGCAATCCCGATCTAAAATTGGATTGGGTCGTCCTAGGCTGCAACGAACTTCGAAAAGTGGAAGCGCAAGCAGCCTTTGAAGCTTGGACCAACCGACGTGCCAATTGCGTCCCGCACCTCTTTGATTTCGAAGATACTCTTTTCCCGTCTCAAATCGTCGACATCAAACGGGCCATGCACAAACTGTCTGAATCGATTCAGCCAGATATCATTTTTACGCATCGCCGCGAAGACTTTCATCAGGATCATCGAACGCTCGCCGAAGTCACATGGAATACGTTTCGAGGCCACTTGATCTTGGAATATGAAATTGCGAAGTACGAAGGGGATTTGGGCAACCCCAATGTATTCGTCTCCCTGACGGATGAAATCGCATTGAAGAAAGCCGAGATGCTGATGAATCTCTTCCCAACTCAGCAAACCAAGCCATGGTATAGCAGCGAAACGTTTCAGGCGATCATGAGACTTCGCGGCATCGAAGCCAAGTCGGCAAGCGGATTTGCCGAAGCGTTCCATGGGCGAAAGATCTGGCTTCAGCCTTAAGGAATGTTGGTGTACCGGTTTATGCCTGTCCCCGTAGTGGAAGTTGTAAAACTTCCTGGAGTTCGAGGCCCTTCTGGAACTCTTACGAGATTCCACTACCTGCTAGTTCAACGCCATTCGGCGTCACTCACGTTTTGTTCGAACTTCGCGGCAGAACGTTTTTGCAAGGCGGCTTTGGAATCGATATGGGTTGAGCACGAGGGCGATGGTACGTTTGGGTTTCGCGCCGTCTATCGACTGGTACAGTTCCTTGCCCGTCTTGACGTTTTCGCAAGCCATCGCCGGAATAAATGATATGCCGTGCCCCACAGCTACCAATTGTTGAACTGTGCTTAATTGTGCGACACGCTCTAACGTAACTGGATGCACTGAGCGTTGTCTGCAGAACGCAGAAATCTGATCAGACAAACAGTGAGACTGGTCCAACAAGAGCAAAGGATAAGACTGAATGTCATCGATGGTCACCCGTTTCCTGTTGGCCAACGGGTGGCTCTGGCTGCGCATTAAGTAGAGCTCTTCGTCAAATAATCTGTGGACTTCCAAATACTGTTGATCAAATGGTAAAGCCATAATTGCCACATCCAATTCGCCGTTGCGAATGCGTTCCAAGAGTTTGGCTGTTACCTCTTCGTAAATCAACAACTGCGCGTTTGGCCTGATTTTGACGAAGTGAGAAACTGCCTGCGGGAGCCAATAGGGAGCAATCGTTGGAATAGCCCCGATTCGAATTCGGCCTGACATGTCGTCATCCGTAATTTCCGCGACCGTCTGATCGACAAGTTCTGTGATCTGAATACAGCGTTTCCGAAATGTTTCACCGGCTTCGGTCAACTTGAGAGGCCGCGAGTCCCGCTCAAAGAGCGGTTGACCGATTTCCTCTTCGAGTCTTCCAATTGACCGACTGATTGCTGGCTGAGAAACACTGAGCTCATTGGCGGCACGGGTAAAGCCTCCATGCTGTGCGATAGCAAGGAAATACCTGATTTGAATCAAATCCATCGTATGTCTCCCGTCCGTTCATTAAAAAACAACATTACTTCAGTGCATGCTGCGATTGCCTATTATGTATCGCATGTGGTTTTCGGAAAGTGGATTTTGTACGGTTCCTCGGTCGTCAAGTTCGAAGGCGTTGGTCCTTGATCGCGTCGCATCCGTAAGATTCGTCTTGCGTAATTCATGGTGCTTCTGTCCACTACATCAATACGGTTTCAGCCGAACGGCGTCAGCCAAATGGCATTCACGTTGCTTAAATTGAGCCGCGGGCGCTAGCCGCGACAACCGTGATTACTAGTGAAACCGTAACGCGGCTAGCGCCCGCGACTCGGTAATTTGCCTGCACCAATCGAAAGCGAGTACCATTGGGCTAACGCCCCACTGCCAATTGACCAGTAAAACACATCAGATTGGCGTAGCAAAGTAAAACGGATCTATTGTGGCACTAGAAGACAAAGAAGAAGTAAAGGTGTGAAGAATCCAGCTCCATCGAGTTTACAAGCAAGTTTGACGTCAAGTTCACGTATCCTGACCATCAATGGTGGATCGTCGAGCATTAAGTTTGCGCTGTTTCGTTCCAACGAGACTCTCCAACGCTCGCTCAGCGGAAAAATTGATCGGGTAGGGCTTGCAAATACAACTTTGGATTTCCATGACTTTGTCACAGGAGAACGTGCGCGCCAGCCTATCGATTCCGCTTCTTCCGATTCAACGATTGCGTTTTTGCTCGATTGGCTTGAGCAGCGTATCGGACTGAATACGCTTGACGCAGTCGGCCACCGCGTGGTTCATGGAATGCAGCATACCGCTCCCGAAAGGGTATCCAAACAGCTTATCGAGGATTTGCGCGCGATCGTCGATTGTGACCCACAGCACCTACCCGGGGAAATTGAACTCATTGAGGCTTTTCGTTCGCGAGTGCCATCACTTCCGCAGTTCGCTTGCTTTGATACCGGATTTCATCGCACAATGCCTAGAGTTGCGAAACTGATCGCGATTCCGCGGCGATTTGATCAAAAAGGAGTGCAGCGATATGGCTTTCATGGTCTTTCCTACACCTTTCTCATGCAGGAACTGGTGAGGCTTGGGGATCCAGCGGCAACGAATGGACAGGTAATCCTTGCGCATCTCGGGAACGGGGCCAGCGTGACCGCGGTTCGCGATGGCAAAAGCATTGATACCAGTATGGGTTTCACGCCCACTGCCGGCTTTCCGATGAGCACACGTTCAGGGGACTTGGATCCAGGATTGTTTGGCTATCTTTCGCGCACCGAAAATCTGACGGCTGAGCAATTTGATCAGATGGTCAACCATCAATCGGGCTTACTTGGCATTTCTGAGACCAGTTCCGATATGAGGGACTTGCTGGCCCTGGAGTCCGTCGATACTCGCGCCGCGGAAGCTGTCGAACTGTTTTGCTACCAAGTCAAGAAATGGCTCGGCTCGTTTGTTGCCGCCCTGGGTGGCCTGAACACACTGGTCTTTGCTGGTGGCATCGGCGAAAACACTCCGATCATCCGTTCACGCATTTGCAACGGTCTAAGCTGTTTCGGAATCGAAATCGACAACAATCGCAATGAAAACGGCTCGAGTATCATTTCTACCGACGAAAGTCGAGTGACTGTGCGAGTCGTACGAACCGACGAAGAAATTGTCATCGCAAACTCGGTCATGGAGTTGCTCAAGTAAGGCCGCACCCACATAGTGCACTTCGTCCTGTGTATAACAGGGTTATCGGCCGTTAGCCAAATAGCACTCACTTTGTTCAAGTTGAGCCGAGGGCGCTAGCCGTGACAACCGTATTTGCCAGGGAAATCGTAACGCGGCTAAGTAAGTTGCTTGAACCAATTGCAAAGTGAGTGCCGTTGGGCGATAGCCCCGGTTTCCTAGGTGCTCGACATTCGTCGAGAACTGCGGCTAACGGACCTTGCGAGTTTCTGGTAGTCGACGAGCGTTTGGTTTCTTAGCCGCGATAGCGTTACACGGCTAAACATACTTCCTCAACAAAGCGAGACGGCCTCCTTGTTTCGCTTGGTGAATCAGGTTTATTAGCTGATGAATGTTGAGCACCGATTGGTCCTCTGCTACGTGACTTTGGAATAGGATTTGCGACATGTGCCTTCCAAGCTAAGTTAACCACATTGTGGCGTGAGCATTTGTTTGCCATCCATCTGGCACAGTAATACCCAATCCCCAAATTAAATCGGACCAAAGATGAGCAAGATGAGCCAAATCAGCACAGGTAAGCTCACAAAAGGCACTCTCCGACGCATGGACGCCTACTGGCGAGCCGCCAATTACTTGTCCGTGTGCCAAATCTATCTGTTCGATAACCCGCTCCTTAAGCAGCCGCTCCAACCATCCCATGTTAAGCCTGTATTGCTCGGCCATTGGGGAACGACCCCAGGGCAGAACTTTATTTACGTGCATCTAAATCGCGTAATTCAAGAGTTCGACTTGAACATGATCTACATCTCAGGGCCTGGTCACGGTGGACCTGCCATCGTTGGCAACACCTACCTTGAGGGTACCTACACCGAATTTTATCCAGAAATAACACAGGACGAAGCTGGCCTCAGAAAACTATTCAAGCAGTTCTCCTTTCCGGGTGGTATCCCGAGCCACGTCTCGCCTGAGTGTCCAGGTTCCATCCACGAAGGTGGTGAACTCGGATACTCGCTAAGTCATGCTTTTGGAGCTGTCTTCGACAATCCCGACTTGATCGCAGCCTGCGTGGTAGGCGATGGCGAAGCCGAAACAGGGCCGCTCGCTACGGCTTGGCATTCGAACAAATTTCTCAATCCGATCAGCGACGGCGCAGTCCTACCGATTCTGCATTTGAATGGATACAAAATTGCCAACCCAACCGTCTTCGCACGCATCACGCACAAGGAGTTAAAGCATTTCTTCCTTGGCTGCGGATGGAAGCCCTATTTCGTCGAGGGCGACGACCCGAAGACCATGCACAAACGGATGGCCAGAACGATGACCAAGGCCATCGAGGAGATTCGACAAATTCAGTCCAGCGCGCGTGAGAGCAAGGATTCAACGCGTCCGCAATGGCCCGTGATCATCCTAAAATCGCCAAAGGGTTGGACCGGCCCGAAAACAGTCGACGGTGTGCCAAACGAAGGAACCTTTCGTGCCCACCAAGTGCCACTGTCGATCGACGCAGCCCATCCCAAGCATCTCGAACAGCTCGAAAGTTGGCTGAGGAGCTATCGCCCTGAAGAACTGTTTGACGAGCAAGGGAAACTTATCGCCGAGTTGGCCGAGCTAGCACCTCGCGGCAATCGACGCATGGGAGCCAACCCACATGCCAATGGCGGAGCCCTGCTCAAGGACCTGGTGATGCCCGACTTCCGGAATTACGCGGTCGCGGTTTCCGACCCAGGCGACGCGGAAGCAGCTGACACCCATGTGCTTGGCGAGTTTTTGCGTGACGTGGCCAAACTGAACCGCGAACATAACAACTTCCGTATTTTCGGTCCAGACGAGACCCTTTCCAATCGACTCAACGCCGTATTCGAAGTAACCGATCGCCAGTGGGTCGCTGAAACGGGAGAAAACGACGAGTTCCTTGCAAGCGATGGACAGGTTATGGAAATGCTCAGCGAGCACCAGTGCGAAGGCTGGCTTGAGGGCTATCTGCTCACGGGAAGGCATGGGCTTTTCAACAGCTACGAAGCGTTTATTCACATAGTTGATTCGATGTTTAACCAGCATGCCAAATGGCTTAAAATAACAGCCAACATTCCTTGGCGGAAAAAGATCGCGTCCCTCAATTATCTGCTCGCTTCACACGTGTGGCAGCAAGCACACAATGGCTTCACCCACCAAGACCCAGGCTTCATCGACCATGTGGTCAACAAAAAAGCGTCAATCGTTCGCGTCTACTTGCCTCCCGATGCAAATTGTTTGCTCAATGTTTGGGACCATTGTCTGCGCAGTAGGCATTACGTAAATGTGGTCATCGCAGGCAAATACAAATCACCGCAATGGCTGTCCATGGAGGCGGCAGAAAAGCACTGCGCCACAGGCATCGGCAAATGGCACTGGGCCAGTAGTGACGGCGATGGCGAGCCGGATGTCGTGATGGCCTGTTGCGGTGACGTGCCAACTTTGGAAACGCTGGCGGCTGTCTCCATCCTGCGTGAGCAATTGCCCGAGCTCAAAGTAAGGGTCGTGAATGTGGTGGACTTGATGAAGCTGCAATCAGCTTCCGAGCACCCGCACGGACTGAGCACCGACGCTTTTGACGCACTATTCACACGCGACAAACCGATCATCTTCGCGTTCCATGGTTACCCTTCGTTGGTTCACCAATTGACCTATCGCCGCACCAACCACGGCAACATGCACGTTCGAGGCTACAAAGAGGAAGGGACGATCACGACAACATTTGACATGACCGTCCTCAACGATCTCGATCGATTCCACTTAGTTATGGACACCATCGACCGAGTTCCTCAGACGGGAGCAAAAGGTGCAGTACTCAAGCAGAAATTGATTGAGAAACTTGCTGAGCACAAACGGTATATAGAAAAGGAAGGGCAGGATATGCCCGAGATCCGAAATTGGAAATGGGCTAGTGCCGTGATCCCGAATCAACCTTGATTGGGAATCGCCTTTGACAGTATTCTTCGCCAATTAGCCAGACTCACTTTTGCTTGGGAGCGACAACATGCCAGGGAAGGCAGCGAAGATTCAGGTAACTGAACGACAATT
>JANPHB010000220.1:0-6377 GCA_031424235.1 Pirellula sp. | reverse complement strand
GGTTTAGTAGCTGAAAACCGAAACTTCCAAAGGGTATACCTGTGGGATTTTTTAGGCAAAGCGACAGAACCGGTGGTGTTCAGTGAGAAGTGTCAATTTTTCTGTAATTTTCCGATCGATGCGCATGTTCCAGCCGTATCGATGAAGCTTTTTCCTTTTCTTGAAACTCGGATTGTTTTGCTAGATTTCGAAAGCCGTCCGTGGAACGTGACCTAATCTTTCGGTGGCATCATAAACATTCCTGGCTGCTTGGTCAGCTTGGGACATAGGCGGGCTTATTCCACCTGGAGCAACGGAAAATGAACGCGTGGGTCAATCGCAAAGAAGAAGAATCCTACTTGGGGCAGCTAGAGCAATTGGTTGTTCAGCGACTCCAAAACTCCTCGAGCGAAACATTCCCACCGGTCAGACGAGCTAGAAAGCGAGAGCAAGTTAGATTGAACAAACTCTCCATCGAGATGAACGAAGAGCTTAATCGTCTGGAAGCTCTGATTACCGAAGAACAAAAACAATAGTCAGTCGCCACTAGCAGCCACAGGTCGGACAAACCCCTGAATGTGGACGTTGTCACCCAATGTTTCGATCGTCGTGTTGTAAAGCTCAGCAGCTTCACTCATTAGCGATTTCCCGACCCCGGCCAGCGGCCGCGTTGCACCCTCGCCACCTGCGATCTTTGCAGCAACAAAGCAATGCACCTTGTCGATCAAGTTACGATCGAAGGCGTGGCCGAGTAACGTACCGCCACCTTCCAAGAGTACATTGGTGTATCGGCGCCTCCCAAGTTCTCTCAAAGTGAACTCGAGCGAACTCCCCAGTTCTGTCTCTGGAATCGTTAAGACCTCGCAACCAGATGATTTTAAGTTGCGAACCCGTTGCGGTTCGGCACGTTCGGAACAAGCGACCAAAACTGGCCCTTCTGCAATACTCGACACGAGCATCGAAGTTGGCGAAAGTCTACATTCCCGATCGAAGACCACCCTCGTTGCAATGCGAGCGGGGCGTGCCCCACCGGGCAATCGCGTTGTGAGTAGCGGATCGTCTGCGACGGCTGTTCCGATTCCAACGACAACAGCGTCCATTCCGCTTCGCAGCTGATGCACAACACCGCGAGACAACTCGTTGCTAATCCACTTGGAATCCTTGTCGCGTGTCGCGATTGCACCATCAAGAGTCATGGCCCATTTGGCAACAACCCAAGGTATGCCTTTCGCAAGTAGCTTGAGATAGGGTGCGTTGAGCTCCTGCGCTTGTGCTTTCAAAATACCGACTTCTACCGGAATGGCATGGTCACGAAGCGCCTGGATCCCCCGGCCTGAAACCTCCGCGAAGGGATCCTGCATGGCGACAACAACTCGCTTGGGGCGATGCCGCAACAACAGATCAACGCAAGGGGGCGTTTTGCCGAAATGACTACACGGCTCTAGGGTGACATAGACAGTTGAATTAGCCAGTCGATTCGGATCGCATTTTGAAATCGCGTCCACCTCGGCATGCGGACCACCAAAGTAATGGTGGTATCCTGAAGATAACAGCTCTTCATTCTCAACAACGACACAGCCCACCATCGGGTTGGGTTCAACAAATCCACGACCTCGCGTTGCAAGTTGCAGTGCGAGGCTCATCCAATATGGGTCGCGATTGGCCATTCGATTGCTATGAACTGGAGTAGTGGACGATCAACGCCGGTTAGCGTCTCAAGCTTATGCTTCTAAGCGAGCGGCGGGGCCTCTATACCTAGCACGACGCGCAAGCTAGTGAATTCGATAGCAAAATCACTAGCTTGCGCGTCGTGCTAATGTACTTCCGATCAAACTTTGGACCAATCTCGTCGCTGACGGCTGCTCGGGATGGCCATTTTCTTGCGGTACTTAGTGATGGTTCGGCGAGCTACGCCAAGACCTTGCTTTTTGAGCTCTTCCACCAAATCGTCATCGCTGAGCGGGTTGGTCTTGTCTTCTTTGCCAATGATCTCTTGAAGCTTGATACGGATCGTTTCGTACGCGACATCTTCGCCATCGGCGCTTTGAGTACCGAAGACAAAGAATCGACGGAGAGGCAAAATGCCTCGCGGGGTTTGAATCCACTTGTCGTCGACGGCTCTCGAGACGGTGGTGACGTGAACCCCAACTTGATCAGCGATCTGCTGCATTTTCAAGGGTTCGATCGACTCTGGTCCTTCGTCGAGGAATTTGGTTTGGTAATCCACGATGGCTTGTGAAACGCGGGTCAATGTTCTTCGGCGTTGCTGAATTGATTCGATCAGCCATTGCGCACTGCCGATCTTGCGCTTAATGAATTCCTTTTCTTCTTCGCTGGCTTTGGGGTCTCCCAATCGTCGGCGGTAGTATTCGCTGATTCGCAAGGGAGGCAACGAATCGTCTACCAATCGAACCGTATAAACGCCATTTTCGTTTGACTCAACGATAACGTCAGGCGTCACCAATGGCACGTGCACCTCCATGAAGGCAGCACCCGGTTTCGGGTTGAACTGATGCATCTGTTCGCGAATCTCCTTGATCAGTTCAATGGAGTAGCCCGTTTTCTTCTGAATCACGGGCAAGCGATTTTCGGCCAAGTCGTCGAGGTGTTGCGAAATCAACGTTCGCATCTCATCCACCAATCGCATTTCAGGTCGTAGCTGATTCAGCAAGCACTCGCGAAGGTTGCGGGCCCCCACACCTGCAGGCTCAAGCGACTGAACAATCGCAAGGGCTTTTTCGGCCAGAGCTAAATCGGTTACTTTGTGGTCGGGTGGAAGAATGTCGGAAAGTGATGTCTTTAAGTAACCGCCGTCCCGGGCGTCTAAGCAAGAAATAATGCGTTCGGCGATGCGTTCGATATCGTCATCGATATCCATTTCCGCGAGTTGATGGAGCAAGTAATCGTTAAGCGATTCCGGTCTTTCAGCCGCGTTGGCCATCAAATCATGGGCTCGGTCGCCATCTTCTTGAATGCGGCTGCTCGAACGTCGAAAATCATCGAACGTATCGGGCATGTCGTTGTCCATGTTGGCCAGTCGTTCGAAGTCCTCGGCATTGGACTGGTTGTCTTTGACGATCAGCTCTTTTTCGTCTTCGGTTCGCGAAGCGGTTGGGCTTTCCTCGTCCGACGGCTCTTCGTCGGGCAGCGTTTCATCCCGTTCCTCGACCTCGAGCATGGGATTTTCATTCATTTCCTGCTCAATGCGCTCCTGAAGCGCCAAAATTGGCAGTTGCAGAATCTCCATCGACTGGATCATCCTGGGAGCCAGCTTTTGGGTCTGAATCTGACGTGCTTCGAGTCCGAACGACAGACGCATAATGATTAAATCCATTAAAACAGTTGATTGAAACGAACACTTCTTCCTTTACTGTATCACCTGAACCGCCGTAAGTGCAGACTTGACTTGTGAATAATTTACGATATTGGAACGTGATTTGCTAGAATTTTCGATTCCAATCCTTTTTCGGACCTTTTCGCAGAAAAAAGCAGACAAATCAACAATGAAAGATTCCGAACCGTCTCCTGAAAATACCAACGAACTGACAATCCGAGAATTGCAGGGCAAGGTAGACAGTTGGATAAAAGAGGTTGGCGTCCGATACTTTTCCGAGCTGACGAACCTTGCCGTGCTCGTGGAGGAAGTTGGGGAGCTTTCTAGAATTTTGGCAAGAACTTATGGTGATCAAAGCTTTAAAAAATCGGATGCTGCCTATAGTCTACCGGACGAAATGGCGGACGTTCTTTTCGTTTTGGTCTGCTTAGCCAATCAAACAGGGGTCGATTTGACTCAGGCAATCCACGACAACTTACTTAAAAAGACAACGCGGGACGCCACGCGACATCGCGACAACCCGAAACTCCAACCCTAATTAACTCCGAAAGCCAAATTCATGAGTCTTACCATTATGCGCCGAATCAAATTCTGCGCCGGCCACCGATTGTTCAAACATGGCGGCAAATGCGAGCACTTTCACGGGCATAATTATGTCGCTGACTTTTTCGTGACTGGGGAAGCTCAGGACTCCGTAGGGCGAGTTATGGACTTCGCCGATCTCAAGGCCAAATGCAAAGGCTGGCTCGATGAAAACTGGGATCATAGCTTCTTGGTCTGCGATCAAGACGAGAATGCCATTACCGCGTTGAAGATGGTCAAGCCGTGTCGATTGTTCGTCATGCCGTACAACCCAACTGCGGAAAACATGGCCAAGTACCTGCTCGAAGAGGTTTGTCCAACGCTTCTCGACGGGACCGGTGGAATCGCCAACCGCGTCCGAATCTGGGAAACCGATGAGTCGTTTGCTGAAGCTGCAATTGATGAGCATGACAAACTGGTTGTTTCCAGCTACGATGCTGCGGAAGCGAAGTGACATCTTGAAGATGCTGTTTGCGGTAATACAACCGAGCAAGCTTCAAGCGGTGCGCGAAGCCCTCAATCATGCTGGAGTTCAGCGATTAACCGTTATCGAAGGTCAGGGGTATGGCCGTCAGAAAGGTCAGTCGTCAACCTATCGAGGCGTCGAGTACCGAGTGAACTTGCTTCGTAAAGTGACGTTGGAAATCTGTGTCAACGACGATTTCCTGGAACGCACCATCGATACCATCACCGCAATCGCTCGAACGGGAACCGAAGGATGCGTTGGGGACGGAAAAATTTTTGTTTTGCCAACACTAGAGGCCATCACAATCGATGATGGCCAAAGAGGACCGGGAGCTGTTTAGTGATACTTTTATTGTCTAGCGACTTGATGTTTCAGTCTAGGATCAGTTCGACCGCACGCGAAGCAGGCAAACCCTGCGTCGTGGATCGATCGGTTGCCAAGTTGGTGGAGCGGGTGGCGGAACCAGACATGGTCAAGCTGGTGTTGGTCGACTTGACGCTGAGAACGGTCGACCTCGGAATCGAAATTCCGCTCCTTCATCAGTCGTTTTCGAATTGCAAGGTGATTGCATACGGGCCACATGTCGATGTCGAACGCTTGGACTTGGCGCAAGAGGCTGGCGCGGATGCAGTGATGACACGAGGCCAGATGGATCGAGATCTTGCAGCAATCATTCAAGGGGCTTGACCCCGATGATCGCTAGTTCTGGAATTGCCGAACACGCTTCGGTGCACATGGCTGTTCGCAATGCATTTCGCAACGCTTCCGATCATTTGCGAAGCCCCGTTTCTTGCCTCTTTCTTTTTGTGAGCGGCGAAAACTTAGATAGCCACTCAACAGCCATTCACTCGGTATTGAACGAACTTGCTCCTGGCATTCCAGTCTTCGGATGTTCAGCGGAGAGCGTCGTTGGTCGAGGCCGAGAGATCGAGGGGCAGACGGCGGCAACTGTTCTCTTGATCGGCGAGCTATCGCAACCCCCCACCATTTTTCCACTCGAGTGTTTGAAAACGCCAGATGGTCCTACGGTGGTCGGGTTCACGGACGAGATCATCGAACGAGCTCGCGCGAGCAATGGAATGTTGGTCGCAGGTTGTCCGCTCAGCTTTTCCGTCGACATGCTGATCGAGGCATTAGAACCGGAACGTGGCGCTGATGTTGTTCCAATCTTGGGCGGCTATTGCAGTAGTCAAAATTGGGAGAGCGCCAACCTCTTGTTCTGCAACGATCAAGTCATGAATCGCGGTGCGGTTGGGATGGTCTTGCCTCCCGAATTGCACTGGCAAACGATCGTCAGTCAAGGTTGCAGTCCCATCGGCGATCCGATGATCATCACGGCGCTGGACGGAAACACAATCCTTGGTTTGGGTGGCAAACCGGCTCTGACCATGCTTCGCGAAATGTTTCACAAACTGGCGAGTCATGAACGCGACATGGCAATCGATGCGTTGCTGATTGGCAGAGCAATCACCGAGTACAGCGACACCTTTTCGCACGGCGATTTTTTGATTAGAAACGTTCAGGGGATCGATTCGGAATTAAATGGAGTCATCGTGACCGATCGCTTTCAAGTAGGGCAGACGGTTCGGTTTCATGTTCGGGACGCTCAAGGTGCAGATGCGGATTTGATGAACCTCTTGAGTCGAGTTAGCCGGGGAGGTGTCGACAACCAAGCCGGCTTGCTATTCAGCTGCAATGGCCGAGGTCATCGCATGTTTTCGCAACCCAATCACGATGCGCTTGCGATCGACAAGTATTTCCCAGGGCTCCCTCTCGCAGGAATTTTTGCTGCTGGCGAATTCGCACCGCTAGCCAATCGCAACCTAACCCACGGCTTCACGGCAGTGGCTGCGTTTCTGAGAGAAACCGCAAAAGTGTAGAGCGATTGTCCTCAATGAATCCTGTAAAGCCGTCATTCCATCGGTGCGTATGATGAAAAGGGTAACCTTTCCATCGCACGAGGAGACTGGCAATGATAGCAAAAATCGTAGGGCAGTTCGCAAAACAAGCGCCCGC
>JANPHB010000219.1:0-17225 GCA_031424235.1 Pirellula sp. | reverse complement strand
TTTGGGTAACAAACGCATTGGCCATACCGCACATCCGATGCAAAAAAGACTCCTGAAACGGCTACCCGAACGTGGGGTACCCGCCCAGCCTCCTACTGCAATCATTGGACCATTCGGAAATTAACGTGCGATTGCCGTGGTATTTCCCCGTAGACAGAAACGATCGCAAATTTGGGAATCCACGTAGAATGATGTCGCAACAAATGTCGATGGTTGGGTTGTCGGATTGGTAATCATGCCCCCAGCATTGCTTGTCCTAAAGCCCACTCTCTTGGCTCAGGTGAACCCACCTACCAAAGAGTGGGCTTTATTATTCTCGACAGGTCATCTTTCAATTAGATAGCTTTGCCAGCGCTGCGCGATCAAACGAATCTTGCGGTCAACCGTTCGCGGGACCATACCCAAAATGTCTGCAATCTCTCGATTCGAATAGCCTTGCATCTTTAGCTTTGCGACCTCGCGATTTCGATCGTCAGGCAATTTCTTAAGTAATTCATCCCAGCAGTCGATGATTTCTAAAAGCTTGGATGCAGAATTGTCATTACCCAAAAAATCCTCTAAGTCGACGTTATACAACTCCAACAAATCCGTCATGGTGTGTACCGGAGCGGCCTGACGTTCCCGTCGTAACTCAGTCCGTTTTTTGTCGATCACTGCATGTTGGGCAATCACTATCATCAAGAACCAAAGATCATCTCGGTCTTGAAGATCGGGAAATCTGCCTTTGGCAGAATTGCGAGTTATCGTGTGAAGAACAGAAATTGCGATATCCTCGCCATCGTCAGTGACACGAATACCACGACGAAGCTTACCTTCAGCAAACTGCGCGATCTTTTGAAAATACCGAGCTACCAGATGCCCAATAGCTGCAGAGTCTCCTTGACGCATTTTGGCTATCCAGCCAGAAACGGAACCTTTGGTCAATTCTGCATCCGACATGAGTTTTTCGTGTTCATCGAGTTTTTGGAAACGAAGTTCTTGAAGTTTAGATGGACGCAATCTCAATCGCAAGCCTAATGCACAACAGATAAATTTTGGGGGCTAGATAGATTTTGGTCTTAACAAAGCTGCGAAACGTCAGAAGCGCCCTCCCTGCGACAAAAATCGTTGATTTTTTCTGGAACTATTTGGATAGGTTTTTTCTTTTGGTTTCTGGTTGCGGTTTGCTTGCAATCAATGTCTCGCCTAATAAACTCAAGCCCGACTGATTTTTTTGAAAGTAGATCGCGATCATGGTTTCGTTAACAATTGAACAAGAGGAACTTGCGTCATTTGATTTTGATCGCCAGCTTGATATCGTTTCGGATGCATTCGAGGAAAGCTGGAAGCTTGGAAAGTCACCAAGTGTGCGGGAATACGCAAACCTGGTTGAGCCTCGACACCAAAAGCGGCTGCTGCGTGAATTGATCTTGATAGAGCGGGAGTGTTTTGATTTCTTCGGTGATCCACCATTAGCTCTCACTGCATCGGAAACGAATCGGAACAAAGCAGTGACCGTTCCCAATGGTAATTTGGGCATAGGTTCAGACTCTTGTGATTTGCCGTCGCACTTCGATAGGTTTGCTATCACGAAGCTGCTGGGGAAGGGTAGCCACGGGGTTGTTTACGAGGCCGAAGATTTGCAGATACGTCGTCGAGTCGCTATCAAGATTGCACATAAGGCAGGAGGCGATTCAAGTGGTAACAGGGCCTTTGCCTGCGAGGCGGCAAATGCTAGCCGAGTGAATCATCCAAGCATCGTTCGTGTTTTGGACGTCGGCGAGTTTCGAGGAACTCACTTCATGGTCTCTGAGTTAATCGAGGGAGAAAATCTTGCTGATTTCGCAAAGTCTCAAAAGTTGAATGATGTCGATTGCGCCAACATTGTCGCTGATATCGCAGCTGGGGTCGATTCGGCTCATCAGTTTGGAGTGATTCATCGTGACATTAAGCCCTCGAACATCATGATCGAGTTTATTGGCACCATGGTGTCTGATGAAATAAAAACAGCGATTCCGTTTTCACCCGACACCTTCCACGTTCGCATTCTCGACTTTGGAATTGCCAAAATGGTCGATCGTACGACCCGTCGAACATCCCATGGTGATATTGTAGGGACTCCACATTACATGAGTCCTGAGCAAGCGTCCGGTGACTCTGCAAAAGTGGACAGTCGGTCGGACATTTTCTCGCTCGGCGTAGTTCTGTATGAGCTGTTATCAGGCAAACTACCTTTTGATGGCCCTGAGCTCACCGTTGTAACTGGGATTCGCGATTTGAAAGTTCCCTCGATTCGTTCGTATCGAGATGACCTGCCTGCAGGCTTGGAGAAGATTGTCCACAAGTGTTTGGAACGCAAACCTTCTCATCGGTATCAATCTGCAGCCGAGTTGGAAGAAGACCTTCGAAATTGGATCGCAGGCAAGAGATTGAGTTTTCGTCGATTGCAGCTCCAGCGATTTACAGTTTCTGCCGTACTACTTATTTTGCTGGCCGCCGTTGGTGCTATCGGCTTGAAAACCCCAAGCGAATCTTTTGTGGGCACTAAATCGCGAGGTGAGCTTGCGGCCAAGTTTATTTCAGTTTCTCCCGGTACCAATCGAAATGAGCGCATGCGGCACCTTGAGGACTGGATCGAAACAGGTGATCCGCGATCTCTTTCGGACTGGACCAACCACTTTGATGTCGACTTTGCGACGAATGCTTTGGAGCTTGATGAAGCAAATCGTTTGGGCCTCACGGAAGTCCAGGACCATCGAATGCGAATTGCGGAATTGTGTTTGTCCAGAGGGACAGATTGCGACTCGTCGGATGCAAAGCGTTTTGCGATGGAACTGATGGGGCCTCAGTCTGGTCAAGAAGCAGTTTGGCTTCAATTGCTGAACCGAATGTCGGATCAGTTTGTTCGGGAACTTGAGTCGATGCTTAGACACGATTGGGACTCAAGGAAGAGGCGAGTGCTTTTTGGCATGTTAAAAAGCAAATGGGAGGTGTCAGGAGATACTGAAGGTTTAATGAGGTTGTTAGATGCAGCGCAAACCGAGGAACTAAGCCTGATTGTTCCGGCCGTGCTTCATGCGGCCGTGCTTCATGCGGCCGAGAGTTCAGATTCTCTTTTTCGCGAATCGCTTTTGACCGAATTGGATAATGCAGAGCCGAGTCCCGACGCAGGTCTTGGCACGGACGAGTCCGCTCGATGGCGGGCGAAGCTTGGGCTAGTCGCTTATGGCCTTGCGGATTGGGAGAGAGTCGATCGTGTTCTTTCGCGTGCGACGGATCCCAGATCCCGCAGCTACTTCATCTATTGGTTTAAGCAATGCGAGTTATCGATCGAACCGGTTGTTCGCCGCTTTAAGGAGTCCAAAGACGAATGGCTCGGAACCGCCGCCATTGAATGCATTTCCAGCGTTCACAATCAAATTGTGTCCGAGAGCCTGCGTTCGGAATGCGTCGAACTACTTTCCGATGCGTACCAAAGACACCCCACCGTTGGCGTTCACAACGCCGCGAGGAAGTTGTTAACGGCATGGGGTCAGAGTGACCTCATTCAGTCGGCAGATAGTCAAGTCGAATTCAAGCAAATCCGAATTGACCGAAATTGGTATCTCAATTCCAGCGGCATGCAAATGAACATCGTTCGCGGGCCGGTGGAGTTTTGGTATGGGATGTCCTCAAACGGAAAACGACCAGGAAAAATGCATCTAATTGACCGCTCGTTTGCTATCGCGGATCAATTGATTACAGAAAAAGAATACGCCGAGTTTGATCCAGCCAAGTTTCCGCAGCCTTCAAACGCGAAAGCTTTAGGCACCACTTGGCTTGAGGCTGTTCGCTTTTGTGATTGGATGAATCGGAAGGAAGGATCTTCAAACGTTGAATCTCTCGTTACGGTGGACGAAACCTATCAGCGATTCACAGCGTCCGAGACTGGCTATCGTTTGCCTAGTACTTGGGAATGGGAGTGCTCTTTTCGAGCCGGAACAAGAACGCGTTTTCGATTCGGAGAGTCGGAACCTGAGTTGTTCGCTGCGTTTCAAGGCTCAATCGAAACGCGCGAGCACGAATGGACATCGACGACCTATCAGCTCTACGAAAATAAAACGGATCACGACTTATTGCGAATGCATGACCTGGTCCTTGTCAAAGGTGGATGCCTATCGATTGCCAACACGTTTTTGCCGCTTGGTGAAACACTTTTGCACTGTTACGATCGAAAATATCCCTTTGGAATCCGCTTGTCCGTTACCCTCCCTCAATCTCATCTCAAATAGTTAGGCGATCATCACCATGGCAAACCTCGACAAAAGACTTCCAAAAACATGTATTTACCATTGCGAAGGTGGCTTTTTGGTGCTTTATGATGGTGTTGCTCCTCCAGGATATTATTGTCCGGAGATATTGGAGGGATGCAGCATAGAGGGCGAGGTCATCGAACTGGAACCGACGCCACTTCCGCCTAGTGAAACGAGCGCCAGGTTGGTCGGGTCAAACTCAGCCGCGTACCAATACGATTTAGTTACGGACACATTGTACTTTTCAAGAGGGCGTGCCGAGCCAGGCTACATGTTTTTATCAAAAATTTCGGTGGCTGAGCTCTGGGATAGATTCCCATCAATCGCACGCGAGGTCGACTTGATTAAGCACGCAAAGTCGATTTCCAGCTTTTCGATCGAGATTCCAGCTGTAGCCATTGCGCACAAAACTGAGTAGATTAGTTGTTTGCTTCCCCACAAAAGGGGTGCTATCGACTTGGTCGATAGCCCGAATCAATCAATTTTGTCGACGTTTGGAGCAAGTTTAGAGGACCAGGAAAATTATGCTCCATTCAGAAAACCAAGTCGAAGAAGAATCTCATATTGACGTTGCGAGTCGCGAGCGAGTTGGGCTTGTCCTTTTGGCTATTTTCTCTTTTATCTACTTCGGCTTCATCTTGCTTTGTGCGTTCGCGAATGCTTGGTTTGCGTCGATCACTTTTTGGGACGTACCAGCGACGGTTTGGTACGGCTTTGGCCTAATCGCTCTTGCCCTTGTCATTGCGGGCGTTTACGGGCGCTTGAGCCGAACGATTTCCAAGTAGATCCGGATTGGGACGGTCTCTTTCGCCGTGCTCCTCAATTTGGTAAAACGGTCTGCTTGGGTCGCGATGCGTGAGTCCCAACGAGACATTCTTTCCTCAATGCTCCCTGAACGGAAAAATCAATGAGATACTCCCTTGTGATGCTCGCGGCTTTAGCCACTTTTCAGAATGCTGCAGCGCAGGAGGCTTCTGACCCATGGATCAAGAAAAAGGCTGAGAACTTCAAGCCTCTCACGGAACCACAAAAAACCGCAATCGAAACCGCATCGCCATCAGCTTCGGCCGCGACTCCCATCAAGGCTAGGCGCGTGTTGGTTTTCTACCGTTGCGAAGGCTTCATTCACAAATCGATTCCGTTTGCAAATACAGCCATCGAAATGATGGGTAAAAAAACAGGTGCATTTACAGCCGAATTGGCCGACACCTATGATGTCTTCAACGCGGAGAACCTAAAAAAGTACGATTGCATCTTACTGAACAACACGACTGGGATGCAATTTACCAAGCCCGAACAGCAGAACGCGTTTCTCGATTTCATCATGTCTGGAAAAGGGTTGGCAGGAATTCATGCTGCCAGCGATAATTTTGGACGGCATCCGGAGTGCCGCGCAATCGTTGGGGGCGAATTTGGTGGCCATCCCTGGAATGCTGGCGGCACCTGGGCGTTTAAGTTAGACGATCCAGAACACGTCCTCAACAAAGCGTTTGGCGGCAAAGGCTTTTGGCATAAAGATGAGATCTATCAGTACAAGCCCGAGACATACGAAGGTACCAAAGCTCTGCATGTGCTGGTTAGCTTGGACATGAAACAAAAAGCCGTATCGGAATTGATTCAGGATGGTCCGCGTGAAGTTCCTGTTTCTTGGCTTCGCAAGGCGGGCGAAGGACGCGTGTTTTACACCAATTTCGGACACAACGAAGAGACCTTCAGCAAACCAGCCATCGTTAAACACATACTGGACGGAATCCAATATGCCTTGGGAGACCTGCAAGCAGATGCGACCCCAACGGCTGCTGCGGCTGCCAAACAACCTGCGCTTTCACCAGAAAAACCGTAGATATGCCAATCTCCGTCACGTGTCCCGGATGCTTGTCGCGATTCACTGTTAGCGACAAGTACGCAGGTAAAAAAGGTCCTTGCCCAAAATGCAAGAAGGACCTGATTGTTCCTGACAAATCTCAGGAAGTGGTTATCCACGCGCCTGAAGTTGGCCCCAAGGACTCGAAGGGAGTCTCGATCTTAAAACCGCTGAAAAGGGCGGAATTTAAGCTTTCGAAGTTTGAGATCATTGTCGGATCCGTATTGGCTGTGGTTTCGCTTGGGCTGGCGATTTTTGCGAGGACCGGATTTGCGGAGCCGCCATGGTTGTTGTCTGCGTTTGGCGTAATTTCGCTCGCTTTCCCTTTAGCTTGGGTTGGTTATTCATTCTTCCATGATGATGAACTCCAGGAGTATTCTGGAAAGGAACGATCGACGCGCGTGGGAATCTGCGCGCTAATCTTTGCCGTGACGTGGGGGCTTTATTGGTTTTTGGCGTATTACATGGGAAACAAGACCCTGGCGGATGTCGATGCGGTCCAATTCGCCGTATTTCTGGCCGTTATGTTCGTCCTTGGTTCTCTTGGATCGCTGGTATCAATGGACTTGGATTTCGGCCAAGCGTTACTCCATTATTCGATGTATTTTGCAGCGACGTTTATGTTAGCGATGGTTGCTGGAGTACAAATGTCTGAGCCAATGTCGAGCGGTGGCAGCAAGTCAGAGTACCCGACGGTGAACCCGAAGCTGACCAACCCGCTATTAAAGAACCCTCAGCTAAACAACCTCCAACCAAACGCGCCAGTAAAACCCACTACAGCACCATCCAAGCCAAAGTAATTGTCCGAATTCGAAAAAACTTGAATTCGTTTGACGCACAAAGGCTTAGGTTCATTGCTCGTTCTCGCGGGTTGGTTTAATCTAATAGGGTCACAGGCGGCTGGTTTTCATCCGCGGTTGGCTGTGACCGCGTCCTTTTTTCACACAGGGTTTGAGGTAGAGATCGAAATGTCGACGCATAGGCGAATTACGGTAGTTGATGACGGCGGTGTAAGTATTGTTCGCTTTGTCGACAAAAAGATTGTCGATTCGGGCAGTATTGAGCAGCTTGGTGAAGAGATGAATTCTCTGGTCACAGTCGATAAGCGGAATATGATTCTTCTCAATTTCGATGGTGTCGAATTTATGTCGAGCGCCGCGCTAAACAAATTGATTTCGCTTAACACCAAGGTCAAGGCCGCAGCTGGAAGACTCAAGCTTTGCGGTTTGCGGGCGGAAATCAAAGAGGTATTCACGATAACTCGATTGGATCGTGTTTTTGATTTGCGAAAAACAGAAGCGGACGCGGTTGCTGCGTTTAAGCTCTAGGCAAGACACTTGGTGCAAGCATGACGGCTGTACAAATGCATTGGTCCTACGATAAATTTCTGCCAAGCGACTTAGAAGTCGGTCATGCGGCGATCGAAGAACTCATGACTGCGTTGGGAGCAGCTGGCTGGGAGGGAATGGATCTTTTCCGAATCCAGATGGCAATCGAAGAGGCCGTTGTCAACGCGATCGAGCATGGCAACAAAAAGTCACCGGACAAGAAGATCCGGTTGGTGTTTGACGTTACGCCAGAAAAAGCTGTCATGACGATCTCCGACGAAGGAGCCGGTTTCGATCATCGAAACGTCGCCGACCCGACAACCGAAGAATTGGTCGATAAACCGAGAGGACGTGGCGTCATGCTCATGCGGGAACTAATGAACGAAGTTCATTTCAACGAAGCCGGCAACGAAGTAGTCATGATCAAATTGCGCTCGCCCGAAGTTCCTGAGTAGCCGATTCTCACTTTCGATTGTTTCTGTAGCGGCAGGGCGCGAGCCCTCCGGTTTCGCGGCATTTCTGGTCACTCACCTGACGGCTTGCGCCGTTCCGCTAACTAAGTGAGTGCCATTTGGATAACGACCGCTAACGCCTACCGGCCAATTAACCTGTAAAATATAAGGCGATTTGCCTAGAAGAGTCGCATGTTTCGCCTATTGCCAACGAAACTATTGGATTGCCAGTTCCACCATGACCAACACGAGACTGAGCTACTCATCGTTGAGGGAGATTCGGCGTCGAATGCCGTTGGGGCCGTGCGTGATTCGGCATTTCAAGCCGTAATGCCGATGCAAGGCAAACCCTTGAACGCTTGGAAAGCGACGAAAGATAAGGTGGCCAGAAACGAGTTCTTCCATGCTTTAGATCAAGCCATCGGTGCTGGTTGGGGTGATTCGTTCCGAATGGAGAACATGCGGTACAAGAACATCGTTCTTCTGTTCGCCCCCGACGCGGACGGAATCCATTGCAGCATGCTGGTACTCATGTACTTTTATCGTTGGATGCGGCCTCTTTTGGAGTCCGGGCGAATTTACATGGTCCATCCTCCTCTCTTTGAAATTACGGCGCCGGCGATGAACGAGCTGGTCTGTGCTGCATCCGACGAAGAAGCGATTGACCGATTGGCTAAGGTACAACGAGAGGTCGATCCGAGCGCGGTCAAGAATCGATTCCGAGGGCTAGCAAGCATGAGCGGCGCAGTCTTAAAACGGTACTGTGTCCAACCTAGCACTCGCCACGCCTTTCGAATGCGTGCCAAAGACGCAGAAGCGGCCATCGAAGTTTTTTGCAAATGAGTGACGTGTATTGGTAACCCGACGCGTAAACGAGGAACAAAAACATGCGAGTTTCCCATCACGCGCGAGTTCTTTGATCAAAATCACAGTCTTGCGTGCCAATTACTTCTTTTTTCATGCGCGAGAACATCGTCAGTCCTGCCGCCGAAACCCCGAGGCCATCAATCAGGACGTCCTGGAATGTGCCAAACCTGTCAGGCACAAACGTCTGGTGCCATTCATCGGTCGCTGCGAAGGCGATGCAAAAGAGCATGGCTAATGTTATCGTGTTTTGCGATTGAGCGCCGTACCACCATTTTAGAACTCTCGCGCTTAAAAAAGTCAGGATGAGAAACTCGGTGAAATGCCATCCCTTCACAACAGCGAACCAAGTAACTGCCCAGAAGTCGCGAAACTGCAACAGTGACTGCTCGCTGAGCCCTGCGAAGCGTTGGACTAACTCAAAAAACTCTTCAGGCCGAATAACAGTGCACGAAGTACTGAAAATGAACAGTGACCAAGCAACGAAAATTGCAATCAATCGACAATCAGATTTGGTTAACATTCACGTAATGATAATGTCCAGCGAGCGAAGATGCAGTGGAGATTGCAAGCCTGACTCATGCTCACGAACGCAATGTCATTCACCGGGATGTCAAGCCATCGAATCTACTGCTCGATTAAGAAGGACGCATTTGGCTTACGGATTTCGGACTAGCGCGTCGACTCGACGATTTCACGATGCTTTGGCTGCGAGCATTAGCGTCTTTGCGAGAAAAAATGGAGGGCGAAAACGGGCCCAATCAAGGAAACTAAGCACATAGAAATAAGTCCTGGAATGAAACAAACTAATAGCCGAAGGGCAATCACTTTCGATTGTGTATTAGTAGCGTCACGCGACCCGGTTTCGCGGTATTTTCTGGTCACTCACCGGACGGCTTGCGCCGTTCCGCTAACAGTGAATGATCTTGCGATCTTTTCTAGATCTGCTAAACCATTTGCACTCTTTTTTTGAAACTTAACCCCGTGGAGAATTCGATGGACATGCATACTTTGACCCGTGAACTGCAACTCGGCAACGACAGCAAGATTGTCATGCTCGTAGCTGACGGGTTGGGTGGACTTCCGATGACTCCAGGTGGAAAAACGGAACTGGAATCCGCTCAAACGCCAAACCTTTGTGCATTGGCCAAATTGGGCGTCCAAGGTGCGAGTATTCCTGTCAAACCAGGCATTGCCCCCGGCAGCGGCCCCGGTCACCTCGGTCTTTTTGGATACGATCCGCTGCATTATCAGATTGGTCGAGGTGCTTTAGAGGCGACCGGAATCGGCTTCGAACTGAAAGAAGATGACGTTGCCATCCGATGCAATTTTTGCACGCTTGATAAAAACGGCAATATCTCGGACCGACGAGCAGGGCGCATGAGCAGTGAAGAAAGCGCACCGCTGGCGATATCGCTTCGACAAGTCAAAATTCCTGGCATCGAAATTTTCGTTGAACCAGTCAAGGAACATCGATTCGTAGTTGTCTTTCGCGGGCCAGGTCTCGGTGGAAATGTAGCCGACACCGATCCGCAGATGACCGGTGTGCCACCTCTCGATCCGCGTGCCAACGATCCCGCAAGCGAACGTACAGCCCAGGTTGCCAAGGAATTTCTGGCACAAGCAAAAGTGATTCTGGCTTCGCATCCGAACGCGAATTTCCATACGATGCGTGGATTTGCGAACAAGCCTGCTTTGCCTTCGTATAGCGAAGTCTACGGCCTCAAGGCCGCAGCGATTGCTGTTTATCCTATGTACAAAGGATTGGCTCGGCTGGTTGGTATGGATATCGTTGGCAAAGCGCAAACGCTTTCCGAACAAATCGATACCCTGGAGGAAGCGTGGGCTAAGTACGACTTCTTTTTCATTCACTTCAAGTACACCGACAGCACTGGTGAGGACGGGAATTTTGCGGAGAAGGTCAAGCGAATTGAAGAGCTCGATGCGATACTTCCTCGAATTGCCAAGCTGAATCCAACTGTGACTATCGTGACTGGTGACCATAGCACACCGAGTTATCTCAAAGGGCATTCTTGGCATCCAGTCCCAACTTTGTTGGTGTCCGATTGCTGCCGACCCGATCCGCATACGGCCTTTAATGAGACAACTTGTATCACCGGTGGACTCGGACATTTTGAAGCCCAGTACTTGATGACCTTGGCGATGGCCAACGCAGGAAGACTTGGGAAGTTCGGTGCGTAGGCGATTGAGTTTTCGTTTGTACTAACACAAACTCGTTCCCAGGCTCCGCCTGGGAACGAGATGGCAAATAGCCTGGACGAAATCACCGGAGTGCTTGCGCACTGCAGCAAACAAATGGCGAACGGCACACGAAATGTGCCTGCTACTTTGGCTTTACTTTACTTTGCCGCAGATTACGGTTGCGTTGTGTCCGCCGAAGCCGAAGCTGTTGTTCATGGCGATTTTCACGTCCATCTGTCGTGGATGGTTCGGCGTGTAGTCCAGATCGCAATTCGGATCGGGCGTCTCGAGATTGATGGTCGGTGGAATGACGCTGTGATAACAGCTGAGGACTGTCAAAATCATCTCAATGCTGCCGCTGGCACCGAGAGCATGCCCTAAATGGCCTTTTGTGCTCGAGAGGGCCACGGTCCGTGCCGCTTCGCCAAAAATGGTTTTGACAGCAACGGTTTCAGCTTTATCGCCAAGCGGCGTGCTCGTGCCGTGGGCGTTGATGTAATCGATTTCGCCCGGCGCCAGACTTGCGTCGCGAAGGGCGTTGAGCATAGCTCGGCTGGCACCCCGACCTTGTTCGTCAGGGGCGGTGATATGTCCGGCATCGCATGACCCGCCATAGCCAAGAATCTCACCGTAAATGCGTGCCCCGCGTTTTTTGGCGTGCTCGTATTCCTCAAAGATCAGGACTCCGCATCCTTCGCTCAGCACAAATCCATCGCGATCGCTGTCGAACGGACGACTGGCTTTTTCTGGTGCGTCGTTGCGCGTGGATAGAGCCTTCATGTTGGCGAAACCTGCGACACCCATGGCCGTGATGGCAGCTTCGGTGCCACCGGTCAGCATCACATCCGCTTCATCATATTGGATTGCCTTGAGAGCATCGCCCATCGCGTTATTGCTGCTTGCGCAAGCCGTAGCGACGGCAAAATTCGGGCCTTTGAGGCCATATTGGATTGCAAGATTTCCACCGGCAGCGTTCAGCATCATCTTAGGGATGGTGAAAGGACTTACTCGATCCGGTCCTTTGCTGAACATTTTGAACATCTGCTCTTCGATCTCGTTGAGACCGCCTATGCCAGAGCCCAAGATTGCACCGCAACGGTACGGATCTTCTTTGCTGAAATCCAAGCCAGAATCTTTAACCGCATGGAAGCCTGCATACATTGCAAAGAGTGTGAAACGATCAAGCCGTTTCACATCCTTTGCTTCTACCGTCGAACCTGGATCGAAGTTCGCGACATCGCCGCCGAATCGCACTTTGTGACGTGTGGTATCGATGACCGTTA
Organism: Pirellula sp.; assembly: GCA_031424235.1. Classification (GTDB taxonomy): domain Bacteria; phylum Planctomycetota; class Planctomycetia; order Pirellulales; family Pirellulaceae; genus JBKCUI01. The sequence continues at coordinate 4,961 of JANPHB010000219.1, read as the reverse complement.
ACGGATGAATACCGCTTTTGCCTTCCAAAATGGACTGCCACAGCAAATCGACTTCACAAGCCAGGGGCGTAACGCAACCAAGCCCCGTCACGACGACACGACGTTTCATACTATGCCCGAAAACGATCCTAAGTAGGGGACGACTAAATTCGTAGAACTTCGACTAAGCTTGTTGCTTTTCGATGTAATCGACGGCTTCGCCCACGCGTTGGATTTTTTCCGCAGCTTCTTCAGGGATGCTAATGTCGAACTCTTCTTCGAGTTCCATGACGAGTTCAACTGTGTCGAGCGAGTCCGCTCCCAGGTCGTTGACGAAGTGTGTCTCGCGACCAATCTTGTCTTTCTCGACGCCCAGTTGTTCTGCAACGATGTCGATTACTCGTTCCTCAATAGAAGCCATAACAGGGTGCCCCCTCAGCAAATTCAAATCAAAATGTGGTGGAAAAGTAGTCAGTCGCCAAAACATATTTGGCGGGGTGCCAAAGATAGAGGATTCTAGCAAAACCGGTCAAGCCATGAAGGGCATACCTTGGGACTTAGAAGCCCAAATAATTCGTTGAAATAGCAAATTTCATCGATTATTTGGGCTGGAGCTATGAATCTGCCTCAAATCAGACCGGAACTGCGAAGAAAACAATTCGGCCAATTCTAAATTCTTGAGTTGAAACTACCGTCGCAACTGGCTCGAACCAGGTTGGGGATTCGCTGGTGGTAACGGCGAGTTACCGGAAACGATGGGTGGCAACTGATTGGATGCCCCAAAACTCCCGGCCGGCTGTGGTAATCCACCTGCTGGCTGGTTTGTTGGTTGATTTGATGGAAATCCAGTAGCAGCAGGAACATAGTTACCAGCGGGCTGCACGTTGCCACCTGGAAGATTGTTGCCGGCAGGCTGGTAGTTGCCGGCTGGCGGGAAGCTGCCTGCTGGCTGCTGAGCGTTGAAAGCAGGCTGGTTGTTCTGTCCAGCGGGAGCATTTGTATTTGCAGGGAACGCGGCAGGTGCATTCGGTAGCGAGGCAACACGCTGTGGATCCTGAGCGGCTGGTTGCTCTGGTTCGAGTTTTTCGAAATCCACGACCTGGATTTCTTCACCATTTTTAGGGTCCACGGCCATTCCACAAATGCGCCATCCTGCTGGTTCCTTTCGGAGTTCCCAAACCACTTCGAGCTCGGTTCCAGGCTGACCGGCTTGCGCGGGTTCTGTCCACGAGCTTTCTACGAACATGGCCTCACCATCTTGGGCTGCTTCTAAAATCTTGAAAGTTGCCTCAGGGGAACCTAGCGGCGCGATTTCAAGCTGTTTGTTTTTGATTTCTTCTCTTGCCAACGATGACAACAACATGGAGAGTTGGTTTCCATTGCCTTGGCGCATGCTATCCAAAAAGAGCCGAACGACTTCCTTCGGATCGCTCGGTGCAACTGGAGTCTTGCCCGTTGCCGCGACCGTCGTCTTGGCCCCCGAATCAGCAGCCCCTGTGTTTGCAACTTCGGGTTTCGTTCCGCATCCGGTAACGAGCAAAGCACCCGCAGCAAGCGGTAGCCATAGCGATTTTTTCATGGTTTGAATTCCGTTTCAAAATTGAGAATGGGTCAGTATGGCCCTCCACGGCCACCCCTTCGATAGCCAAAATCCACTATCTACGTCAAGACGAGTCGCAACCAAATCAAAAGTAGCAGGCACATTCCATGTGCCGTCCGCAATACATTGCCCGCAGTTCATTGCCCGGGCCCTGTAAACATGGTTCCAACGAGTTTGCACAATGAATTTGTTACTGGGAGGGTGAGGCTCCTGCCGAACCTTTGCAACCATGGCTCGGCAGGAGCCTCGCCCTCCCCAAAGCTATTCACTGGTTTTGGCATTGCAAAGATCTTTGGAGCGGTGGCCTTGCTCTCCCAATCACGGATAATGAACGTTCATTTCTCGTTCGTATGACTTGCGGCCTAGCGATTCTCACCTATAGCTTATAGCCTGGACCACCATCACCTGCGCAAGCCATACCACTTCAACGCCGAGGCTAAATTGACCCGAAACCTACTTCTCATGCGTCACGCCAAGAGCGATTGGAATGTCCCTGGCCTTGGCGACAAAGATAGACCGCTTAACGCCCGTGGCAAATCAACGGCTCCGACAATGGCAGCTTGGCTCTTCGAGCACGGGCTACTGCCCGACTTAATCTTATGCAGCAGTGCCGTTCGTACATTACAAACTCTCATGCTGATGATCGAGCAATGGGAGAGCTTACAACTCACTAATCCAACGCTTTTTTTACCGAGGACGATTATCGAAGACAAATTGTACCTGGCTTCGGATTCCCACATTTTGTCGTTTGCCCGTAACAGCGCAAAAGAGAACCCCGAGCCCCACTCTACATTGATGGTCTTAGGACATAACCCCGGAATGGAAATCTTAGCCAGCAATCTTAGCGATACCTCGATAGCGATGCCTACTGGCGCTATTGCAGTTCTGGCTTCCAAGGCGGCAGGCAATGATTGGCCGGAAGACTGGCACGATGCCAAACTGTGGAGTCTGCGGGGACTGGTTAACCCCCGTGAACTGGGGCGCGAAACTATCTAGAAAAATGACGAGTCCTTTTGTTAGACTTGCGCAAAGTGTAACGATTGATTGGACGATACAGATATGCAAGCCGTTTAGCGCAGTGCGCGAGAACAGTCACTTAGTTGGCAATGCAAGATCGAACGAACCAAGGAGCAAGTTGAATGAGACAAGTTAGCAAGGCGCAGTTTGCACGATGGATTGCCACAAGCGTTCGATGGGTTTCCTCAACAAGCATGGTTGGTGCCATTTGCGTCTCCGCAAGTTTCGCCGCCGACAACGATCCGCAAGTGGTCAAAGCGCTGAGCTTCTCGCCACGCCAAAGCAACGTCCCTTATGATAAAGTTGCCGAAAAAGATATCGATTCGTGCACCAGCAAGTACGAAACCCGCAATGGTTTTGAAGGCCTTGTGATCTACAACGCGGATGGCCAGCCGCTCCGGCGCTTCGCCGATGCGAACGGCGACAAGCAAGTTGACCAATGGTGCTACTTCAAGGACGGCATCGAGATCTACCGAGACATCGATAGCGATTTCAACGGTGCTGCAGACCAGTACCGTTGGTTAGGTACCTCCGGAACACGCTGGGGTATCGACAAGAACGAAGATGGAAAAATCGAACAGTGGAAATCCATTTCCGCCGAAGAAGTCACCATGGAAATCGTCGAAGCGGTAAAGCTTCGCGACGATGAGCGATTCAAGAAATTGCTCGTCTCGGATGCCGAGATGAAGATGCTCGGACTGGGCGAAGACAAGGGGAGCCAGCTTGCAACGCGACTCGAGAATGCTCGAAAGGGATTCTTGGAATTCGCGAAGACACAAAAGCTCATTACGGTCAGCACGAAATGGGCTCACTTTGCTGCCGACAAACCTGGCATTGTTCCAGCCGGTACCGAAGGCGCTTCGCAGGACATTGTTGCCTACGAAAATGTCATTGCCATTGTTGATAATGACGGCACCAGTCAACAGCTTATGATTGGAACGCTCGTTCAAATCGGAAATGCGTGGCGACTGGCAGATCTTCCTCGCACCATCAGCGCCGACTCGGTATTGGCTGACAGCGGTTTATTCTTCCCTGCTGCGGCCAGCAATCGCTCAGGGACCTCGCAGACCGAGGGTAACTTGTCGCAAGACGTCCAGCGCCTGTTGACGGATCTGGAGCGACTCGAAGCCGCTCTAAAGGACGAGAATGGTGACCGTTCCAAATTGCATGATGACAAAGCTAAAGTACTTCAGAAGTTGGTCGTCGCTACCAAGGGAACCGAAGAGATGGAGCTTTGGGTTCGCCAGTTTGCGGACTCGGTTAGTTCGGCAGCCCAGGCTGGTGAATATGAAGATGGCGTTGCCAAACTACGGCAAATGGTTGGGCAATTGGCCAATCTTCCCAAGGGCAAAGATCTCGTTCCCTACGTTGCCTATCGGCTGCTAGGAGCCGAATACACTCTCAAGAGTATGGGGGAGAAAGTGGACTTTGCCAAACTCCAATCTGAGTACATGGAAAAGCTCGAAGAGTTCGCCGTTGAATATCCAGATAGCACCGACGCCGCAGATGCAATGATCCAAATCGGCTTGAACCATGAGCTCGCGGGTGACGAAGGGGAGGCCGAAAAATGGTATCGACGCGTCTCCACAAAATTCCCAGAGTCCATCCAGGGCAAGAAGGCAACGGGAGCGACGAACCGGTTAAGTTTAGAGGGACGACAGTTCCGACTGGCCGGTAAGACGCTAGAAGGAAAGCAAGTCGACACAAAGCAAATGGGGAAAAGCCCAATCTTGGTCCACTATTGGGCTTCGTGGTGCGGTCCTTGCAAAGAAGACATGGCTGAACTACGAAAAGTCCAAGCCAAGTATGCCCGACAAAACTTGCAAATCATCGGGGTCAATTTGGATACCGATCCGCGTGTAGCCAAGGATGCCATCGACGGTGGAAGGGCTTTCCCATGGCCACACATTCAGGAGCAAGGCGGCTTTGAAAGCGATCTCGCTGTTGGACTAGGAGTGCTCAGCGTGCCTGTGACAATCTTGATCGATGGTGATGGCAAAGTTGTCAAGCGAACATCGCACTTCAGCAAGATCATGGAGACTGCGCTGGATGACCTGCTAGCGAAGCCAGCTCAGCAAATCGCGAATCCCGCTCCGCAACAACCTGCGAAACAAGCCATTAAACCTGCACCGGCAGTTCCGCAGCCGAACGCAAGAAAGGCTCAACAGCCAAACGCCAATCCCGCCGGAAAGCAGAAGTAGGCTTCCAGGTAATGGATTGCGAGCACATCGTCGCATGTCTTTCCGGGCAATTAGCCGTTGAGCTCTAGCCTTGTCCGGCTCGGGCTCGTCCCGACCGGACTCCGCTTTGGTGTTCTAATGTGCCACGCGATTAAAATGACGCCACCGGATTCGTCGCACCGCCA
>JANPHB010000218.1:0-11928 GCA_031424235.1 Pirellula sp. | reverse complement strand
AACGCCAAACCAAGTTAGAAACCGAAAAAAGATGAAGCAGCCTAAAATAGAAAAATCAAACCAGCCCCGCTGGCTCGGTCACCGCTGCGCTGCAAAAATGGGGCTCCGACAAACAAGCGTTCGCTTGTTTAAGGGCTAGTGCTAGTGGCTGCATTTCCGTCAGCCGAAATTGTTTTTGATTCTGAGCTTGGCAGGCATTTGAATTCTTATCGCCGTATGACGTAAGTGCCTTCCTTGTTGCAACAATTGTTCACCGCCACAATGAACACTACTTTCGACTCAGGTTACCCGGATTTTGCGAGGCAGAGGAAGCTGACCAAATCGAAAAGAAGCGTCAAGTTGGCTTAATGACTTTGAAGCGGACTAGGAAATCGTAGTCGAAAAATTTTGCGGAGGGTATGTACCGCGAGGACTGTACGCATCCTGCCAACTTATTCGGAAAGCTAGTCGCTTCACTCAACTTGTTTGTGTATCAGTGTAAGTGTCGAAAACAATTTGCCTCGTTATGCCTTGCTTGACAAGCTCGAACTTGGTTATGGGCACCGCAAGTTCGGTAGGAACAATGGAAAAACACCTCGAATTTTTCCGGCAGATCCCCTTGAAATCAAATTACCCCAAATTAAGATTTCCCCCGATGATTCTCGATCGATCAGTTCGTATACGACATTGCTCGTTTTTCAAGATTTCGACCGAGCAGTCAGACAAACGAAGCTGTGGTCGAGAGTTGAGGTAATTTCCAATGACATCTACGAAGGAGACAGCGATGGCAAAAAAGAGTTCTGAGACAGTCAAACGCCAGATTCACGAGTCCGGCGGAGAGGCACTTGAAGCAGCTCAAGCAAAAAAAGCTGGAAATAACTTCGAATGGCATTTCGGTCGAATAACCAGTCTTGGCAGCTACTCAGTTGCTGGCGGGAGAAGCGTATCCATAGCTTGGGAAGGGGGCGGCGCCACTTCTCAACAGGGGGATATTAGCGATGATCAGTGGGAAATTTTTAAGCTCGCCTTTACGACCACCGGGCGAATCGCGATCCTAAGTGAACTTCCCGGTGAAGAAGCACTTTACGACTATCGATTCCTAGAGGCGGTTCGCTAGTTCTTTACGGCGACATCTATTTTGTCAAAGGGACCCCACTGCACAACTCCACGGTTGTGCGGTGTGTGTCTTTCAGCGGACGGTCCATGCCATGACGCAACTTGCGAGGCAGGTCGTTTTGCGTGTGTTGCGCAGGGAGCGCTTGGCTGGGCCGGTTGCAAAGTATTGATGACAATTCGTAGTCGCCGACAATTCCGATCTAAACACGGAATGAGTAGGGGAACCATTTTCACAAACGGGAATGGAAATGAAACTATCCGAAAATTTGAAGGCTTGCGGATTTGAAGGCACCCCCGAGGAGTTTCGAGACTTGCTGCTTGAATCGTTGCGTTCGGATTTCCCAACGTCCACAATCGATCTAGTACTCCGATCACCGGCCGTCGCGACACGATTCTGTGAATGCGTTCGCGAACAATTCCCAAATGCCAATCTTCATGACGCCCTTATCTTGGGAACACTCATGAATATTCGTCGGCGGAAGGAGTGTCCTCAGAAGCTCATTGGCACGCCATCCAAAGTCAAACTTTCGACACTCCTTGCTGATGGTGGATGCACGATGGGAGTTGCGGACTTCCGCCAGCTTGCGGTATCATGCCTCGAAACGATGTGCAAAGGCCAATCGATTCATGAGGTGCTGTGCCATCCCAGGGAAGCCTTAGCATTGTGTGAGTACATACGAGTGAAATGCAAGGCCGCGCCCTTGCCGCATTCCTTGATTTTACAGGTACTTTTAACCTACAGAAAAAGGTAGCACTGCCTAGCCCGACGACGATTAGCGTCCCAACAACAGTAGAACACCGGCGGCGATTGCTAATGCAGCCAAAATGAGATGCGTTTGAGCAATGTTGATGTGAACGAAGGCGGTTGCTCCAGTTGCGATTAGCCATATAGCGAGCAGCAGCATCCCCATGTTTTTTGTTCCAATCCATTTCATGGCTTCAACCCTATTTAACTTTCAATTTAGAATCGACACGAAGCTTGTTAAGACAGTTTTTGTCAAGATCGGCTTGCATTCGAAAAAAGCCACCTGACATGCGACGTTACTCATTGTTTTGCGGTTCCAAATAGTCATTGATCTGGATCGCTTTTTACCTCTCGTTATCGGGCAATTCACTTTTAGGAGGTCCTGGGAGTGAGAATCTGAACTTGGATCCTGCCCCATAACAGCTCTCCACGGAAACGTTCCCACCGTGCGCTTCGGTGAATGTCTTAACGATCGCGAGTCCTAAACCCATTCCACCTTCGTTTTGCGAGTCCGTCTCACCTTTGTCGAAGACCGTGTCGAGCATTGATAACGGGATCCCCTGTCCATCGTCGCAAACCGAACACTCTATGGTTCCGTCATTTCCGTCTTCACGTGCCCCAATCTCGACATTTCCGCCATGAGTGTACTTGATGGCATTCGCAATTAAATTCTGGAAAATGCGGCTCACCAAACTGGCATCTCCGTAGATGACAAGGTCGTACGGTACTTTGTTGATCAATTTGGTTTGCGAAGCAACTGAAACTGGCTGTAGATCGCGAATCAAAGATTCGACTAGCGGCCATAAATCCAACACTCGACACTGCAATTTAAGACCAATTTCCGATTGGAGGTGCGTGTTTTCCTCGATGATTTTTTTGACTAGTCCGTCAAGCTTCTCGACATTTCTTTGCAACGCTTTGAACAGAATTGCGGAATCATCCTCCTCACTCTGTGGAGGCAGGATCATTTGCAAAACGTTTGCAGACAGGGAAATCGCATTGATGGGCGTTCGTAAATCGTGGATGACGAACGCCAGGTATTCTTGACGGCGTAGTTGTGTTTCCATCGCTTGGCAAACCGCGTATGACTGAACTGCGATTCCAATCGCTCCGTTGAAAAGGCGATTTACAACATGGAAAACCTCGCCCTGTAAATTGATCGCATTGCGATCTGCAAGATCGTGTATGCAGCCTCTTAGTATGTTGTATTCTGAGACGATTTCTTCGATATCAAATCCATCGGACAGACGCTGCATTCCATGTGCGGCAGGACTGGCGCCTCCAATCGACTCAGGGATAGAGACTTTGTTGCCTGAGCGCAAAGCGACGCATAGTTCGTCCAGGAATTTTGGGACATGATCGTTGAGCCTCGGAATCTCGAGTTGCTCGGCAGATGGAATTTGTCGGACTTGCTCCCGCCATTTCATAAGAAGAAACTCCCGATCGCGATCGATTAGAAGTGCCAAGGCATTAAGGTTTGCTAGATTCAATTGTGTTTCCAGTATTTGGTTGGTTCGGCATTTTTTCGAAAGGTTGCGTTGGAAGTGGTTGGCAACTTAGCCACGATCAAGTCAATTTCAGTGAGACCTTGGACAGGATCTCCTTTACCATGCTGAAGCTGGCGGGTTTTACGAGATGGTGATTGAATCCGGCTTCCTTTGAAAGTAGTTTGTCTGTTTCGGTACCGTATCCCGTGAGGGCGACCAAAACGACGTTGCTGAAATCCGGCTCGTTCCTTAGCCGCTTCGCGACTTCGTATCCGTCGAGTCCGGGCAGGCCGATGTCCAATAGGACGATGTTCGGTCTGAACTCAGCGGCAACCTCAAGTGCGGTTGAACCATCGTATGCTGTTCGAACATCGTGCCCCGAAGCGTTGAGCAGTAGCCCCAACGAATCGGCCGCATCCAAATTGTCATCTACCACCAACACACGCAAGAGTGGACCGGTCTGCTTGGCGACGCTGTCATTTGGTGACTGAGGCTGCGATTTTGGAGTCGCCATCATTGGCAGACGCACAACAAATTCGCTGCCCTGCCCCAACACGCTAGACGCTTCTACATTACCTCCGTGCATCTCCACCAGCCGTTGAACTAAAGTGAGGCCAATGCCCAAGCCTCCCTGAGAACGGTCGATCGACCGTTCCGACTGCGTGAAGAGTTCAAAGACATGTGGCAGGAGTTCCGGAGCGATGCCGACCCCCTTATCGCTGATTCGTAAGACCGCCTTATTGCTTTCCTGTTGAACCGTCAGCGAGATTAGTCCATTGTCTGGCGTGTATTTTGCGGCATTTGTGAGCAAGTTGACGATCACTTGTTCCATTCGAGTGCAGTCAGCTTCCAGCCAGATTGGCTGTGGCGATAACGTCACGGTGAGGTTGTGCTTGTGCTGATCCATCAACGGTCTGGTTGTCTCTACTGCACGTTCTACGATCCCATTTAAGCCGAACCGCTCCTTTTGAAGATGAATTCTTCCAGTGGTGATACGGGAGACTTCGAGCAGATCGTCCACCAGTCGAGTTAATTGCCCCACCTGCCGTTCGATGAGGGTTCGGGCCTTTTTCTGAACCTCGCCCTCGTTCGGCTGTAATCTCAAGAGTTCAACTGCATTGATAATTGGCGCAAGAGGGTTACGGAGTTCGTGACTGAGCATCGCTAAGAACTCATCCTTGCGGCGGTGCAGGTCTTTAAGTGCCACGGATTGCTCCTGCATCTGCTTTTCCAACAGGCTTCTATCGGTGATGTTGCGAATGTTACATTGAATGACTTTGTGATGGTCTTCTGAATATGCGTTAGCGACAACTTCGACCTCGACCAGAAGCCCTTGGCTGGTCTCGAGTGGAAGGTGTTCGTAACGAATGTATCCCGTGTCTTGGAGTTTTCGTACTGCAGCTTCGTTCGCCGCTTTGTCGCTGAACAGACCAATCTCCCACATCTCCTTACCCAAAAAATGCTCGTGCGAATACCCGAGCAATTCGCTCATGAACGGATTGGCATCCGTTATTCGCCCGCTGTCGGTTTCGAGAATCAGAATGCCGTCCTTGGCAGTCTCGAACAGCCTCCGATAACGAATCTCAGAATCCTTCAATGCCAATTCAATCAGCTTAATGTCATGAATGTCTGTATTGGCTCCAATCCACATCACAACTTCACCTGCTTCGTTCCGCATAGGCACGCCACGGCTGACATGCCAACGATATTCACCATCGGCACGTTGAAAACGACTCTCGTGTTCGTACACTTCACCCGTGATGGTGGAATGCAGCCAACCTCGAACATGTTCATCAACGTCGTCAGGATGGATGAATTGCTTCCAGCCGAAATCTCTGATTTGCTCAAACGCCAGTCCGGTGTACTTCATCCACTGTGGGTTGAAGTAGTCCACGCTGCCGTCTGGCTTGGTGGTGACGAGTTTTTGAGGTATTGAGTCCAGTATGAACCGAAACCGCTGCTCGCTTTTACTTACTGTTGCTTGTGTCCGAAGTTTCGCACACGCCACAGCGACGTAGTGGGAAATGGTTTGAAGAAAGGCTAGCTCGTCGGTGGCGAATTCATCTTTCGACTTACTTCCGAAAGAGAGCGAACCCAACAAGATGTTATCGGACTCTAGCGGGTTGCTGATATAGGCGCGAATTCCAAATGACTTTACTAACTCGGCTTTTGATTCGTTGGACTGCTGAATGTGCGTTGACACGATGGGTTGGCGAAGCAACGCGACCGTGCCGGAGATCGCTTGGCCAAACTCCAACTGCTCTATGGATTGGACCATTTCTTCAGGGATGCCTTCGCAGGATTCCAGTCGTAGGGCGATTCCGCTGTCGTCCACCAAGAAGTAAAAATAAGAGTCCACGCCCAGTTGCGGGCCAATTTTGGCGAGCAGGCCATGCAGCATGACATCGGGGCCGGAGGCGGACAGCAGCAGACTTGCTGTTTCCCAAAGCAAATGCAATCGCTCATTCTTTTTCTCAAGGGCGACTTCCGCCTGCTTGCGTTCGGTGAAGTCCTCAATGGCAAGCAGGATTAGGTCGGAGTGGCCCTCCACCGATTCAAAGCGGCGGGCATTGAGGAGCATAATTCTCTTGCCAATCACCGGGAAGTCGTGTTCCATGTCAAAGTCATGCACGGGATGATGATTGGACAGTACTTCATCCAGCAGCGTCCGCAACCGGGGAATGTTCCACTGGCCATTACCCAGGTCGAAGATGAAGCGACCTTCCGTCTCTTCCCTTTCGACGTGAAATACGGAGTAAAAGGTTGGGTTCGCAGTCTTGACTCGAAGGTTCTTGTCGAGAACGACGAAAGGCTCTCGCAAAGTCGCAATGATGTTGTCGGCGTATTTGAGGGCGACCTGCATTGCGCGTTCTTGGCGGAAGAGTTCAGTAACGTCTCGAAACATTAGAACGACACCGGCTAGCTCACCTTTGTCATTCCGAATGGGAGTAGCACTGTCGTCAATCGGTCCAATCGGCAGTTCATTGCCGTTCTTAGCAATAAGGAGTGTACGATTCGACAGTCCGACATTCACTCCCTCTTTCAAGGCTCGAACGGTCGGACTCTCGACTGTCGTTCGAGTCTCAGGGTGAACGATTTGGAACACCGCCTCAACTGATACGCCTATTGCCTCCTCCTGCGTCCAGCCAGTCAAAGATTGAGCAACCGAGTTCAGGAAAGTTACCCGTCCTTCGGCATCCGTGATAATTACAGCGTCGCCAATGCTAGCGAGGGTGGCACGACTCCACTCCGATCGGGAAAGCAAGGCAACTTCGGGTCTCGGTTCTGGCATTCTGTTCTTACTGTCCTGTTTGTTTCCGCCTCCACTGATTGATTGGGCGATGCAGAAACCATTTGCATCAAACGAAAAAAGCCGACGCCAATCCTCTTCTAGGGAGTATTGCTAAGTCGGCTTATTCACTGACGGGCCTACCAGTGTGAACCGGATTGCCATTCATTTAATCTTCAACCAGGGAGTCTATTGTACGTCTCGCAGCCATGAAAGCCAATCGCAGTTCCGTCGATACAAGGCATTGTCGAACTGGCTTCTTCAGAGTTCCTTGAACCAGTTCCGGCGAAAAGCAAGCATTTCAATCGATTGTTTCCGGTTTTTGGTACAAGAAGAGAGCTAATAACTTTAGCGAATACATTGTGGTTTGAGTCGGTGGAAAGTCGGAGGGGTTCTTCCTGTTCTTGAGAAGCAACTCACTAATTTCGGAACATTGGTTTCCGCTGACATCGTATTCTTGGTCCTATTTAGACCTGCAGCGGGATTGGCTGGTTTGCAATGCCTACACTCCGCGTCTTTCCATTTTTTACTATTGTCTTTTCATCCTTTATCCCTGAGTCAGTTACGGGCATGGAAGAGGGCCGCCCCAGCAGGAAGCCTTGAAAGAGATCGATGCCAAATGATTTCATTAGCGCTAATTCCTCTTCCGTTTCCACCCCCTCAGCCAAAACCAGACTACCGCTTGCTCGAGCAATCTGCACCAGTGCACGGACTATGATTCGGTGCATTTCGGACTTCGCAGCGCCCTGAACCAGTTCGCGATCGATCTTGATTAAGTCAGGATTTAAATCTGCGAGCATCGTTAGCCCGGCGAAGCCAGACCCTACGTCATCGAGCGCGACGCGGAAACCTGACTTTCGATATTCGTTGAGGATTGAAGCAAGATGATTCGTGTCTCGGACGTTTTCCGTCTCCACTACCTCGAAGATGACCCGCTTGGGCTCGATGCCAGCCAATTTTGCAGCAGCAATCGTTGTCCTGAGGCAGAATGTCGGTTCGTAAATTGCTGTGGGCAGGAAGTTGATCAGAATTGCGACGTTATCAGGTAGCACTGACGCAGCATTCCGAATATGAGTTTCTCGGCAAATACGGTCCAGCATAAATATGAGTCGCTCTTGCGATGCCCATGCTAATATCTGCTTTGGCATCAACAAAGACCCGTCGTCTGCGAGGCCGCGCATTAGGCATTCGTAGCCCCAAACTGTCTCGCAATCGATCTGAAACACGGGTTGGAAGAATGATTGAATACGCCCGGATTGCAGAATCCTTACAAGCGGTGTGGCATCCAGCGGTGCAAAAACATCCAGTGGCAGGAATACCGATTGACATGCAGATGTTTTCTCAGTGAAATTACATCCGCATCCAGAGGTCGCTTGGGCCGTAGGTAACCAACTCGCCGTTAAAGCTTGAAATAGCTCCACAGTCACGACTGTTCGCAGGAAGTTTACGACGTCGCGGGCGGTAACATACTGAGAAGTCCCACCAACTTCGACCATCAACTCACTTCCGGACGCGACACTTGACCAGTTCCGTAACCCAGCAAGTTCTTGGAAGTCCTGAAAATCAGAACGGTGATCTGCCGTTTTAATCAGGATGAAACGTTTATCGCTTCTACATTCGCAAGCCATATTTGTGTCGTACCAGTAGTTGTTGGGTGATGCGTAGAATCGCCAAGGTTTCTTAGTGTTTAAAACGATGAACGTATTTTCGACACACCGGTCGGCAGATTTCATCCTTCCGCCGGCGTTTGCACCACGAATCTGAGTGGCAGTGTCGGCGATAGGAATAATTCACATAATTCCGTCGCAGGGGCGCAATGGTAAAAGCCGGTCGATGCAGATCTCCCTACCTTGTAGTTTTCAAACGGAACAGTAACGACCAGAGTTCCCATTCAGTATCTTTGCGATGATTACGGGTAAACGGCGATAGGTAACCATCACGGAAAATAAACAACCCGTCGAGTAAACCTGGGTCGGCTTATTCGATAGCTATTTCGCAAAGCTCGGGGCGGACTTGGACGAAACGAGATTGGGGGCCTAGGCCCAAACGACTTCCCTCCAAGCAGCAATGTGAGCATCGAGTGAAAACAATTCCAAGTTCGGCAGTTGATGACTCGGTGCCGACACAATTGCTTTTGCCCACTCGCTTGGGCTTGCATCGATTGGAACTGTGATCGCAGCACCAATCTGGTTGGCTATTCCAACTGGAGTCGAGACGACTGGCACACCTGCTGCTATCGCTTCCGCAACCGACAAGCCGTACGCCTCAGTTATCGATGTCGACAAGAAGCAGTTCGCGACTGCCAACCAGTCGCCTGGATGTTGGGGTGGAAGGATTGTTACTCGGTCGCTCTGTGCATCGATTGGCGAGATTGGTTCACCGCGGTAACCCGTTAACACCATATGCCAGTCGAAGGGCAAGTACTCCGCAATCTTCATGGCGAGTTCGGGGCGTTTGTCGGCCGACCATCGATGCGACCAAAGACAGATCTTTTTGCCATTTTTGTTCTTTGCTTCGCGAGGCCGAAGCCGAGAAGGATCCGCTGCGTTTGGTATGTGGCGAACCTGTCTGTCGGTAAGCCCGCGTAACATCGTGGCTGTTTCCTCGCTCACAGCAACAATTGAATCGCCCCCAAGGCATGATTAGTATCCCAAACGCAAATAGGGCTGCCGTGGTGCACAGTGATCAATCGCTTTGGCCTAATGCGGTCTTGCCAATCGATGGACCAAGACACGATCAAATCGCTTTGTGAAACAAGCGACGCGATCATCACCTCTCCGGCCCCCACAGGAACTTTGAGAAGCTCAGTATCACCCTTCAGTTCTGCCAATGAGACAAATCCAACTACCGCGCAGAGGGTAACCGGCAGGTCAATTAGATTGTGGCGTCGTCGCGCTGGATTCGGTGGGACTGCTGTTCTTCTTCGTGCCTGGCGTTATTGCGTTTGCCGTCGATTTCAATAACGGCACGATCTACTTGCCTTCGGAAGGGGTATCAGGACCAGCACAAGCGTTCGCCACGATGTCCACAATGTGGCTCGACGCTACCTACTGAATCGCTCGGAGGCATGTGCCCACGTTGCCTGCTTTTCCAAGCAGCATGGGATACGGGCGACGGAGACGATTCACCATCGCGACCCTTGCCGCCTAGCATTGAAGCGGTTCAAGCAGCCTTTCCGCAACTGGAAGTCATCGAGTTGATCGGTCAAGGCGGAATGGGGGCGGTGTACAAGGCCCGGCAAAAATCGCTCGATCGCTTCGTCGCCATCAAACTGCTGACCCGAAAGTCGGTAGGACAACTCGACTTTGAAGCTCGCTTCACACGCCAAGCCAAGGCGATTGCGGAATTGAATCATCCCGACGTTGTCTCGATTCATGACTTCGGCCAAGCCGGAGGCTTCTACTTCCTACTCATGGAATACGTCGATGGAGTAAATCTTCGGAAAGCGAAGGATGCTGGGCGGATGTCGCCAGCTCAAATCGATTGTGCCACCAGTCTGCGAAGCGCTGACGTTTGCCCACAACCGAGGGATCGTGCATCGAGACATCAAGCCTGAGAACCTGCTGTTGGACAAGGGCGATCATGTGAAGATTGCCGATTTCAGTATTGCGAGAATCGTTCGGCTGCCGGCTAATTTCACGGCACCCGATGTCGGCGAGAGCACCGAACGGTATGACTCAAGTTCGCCGCTTACCGGTAATGTCGTCTTGGGTTCGCCAAGGTGACTCGAATCATTGTCGTAAAGCCTGCGTGATTTATCTCGATCAAATCGGTGGAGAAAGTAATCGAAGCGAGATGTCACTGAGCGCCCAATCCCGCGCTCAATGACAAATCAAACGGTACGAAGTGACGATAAACCTACTATGCTCGCCAAGCCAGACTCCGTTGACTGACTCCGATTAGCCCCGATTTTGTCGATGAAAATCTTAGTTTGAACGGCGAATCTCAAACGACTCAGGCCGAAGCGACGCCGCTTCGGCCTGATTTGTCGACGACTTTTCTGGCTGCAACTAGTTGTTTGCAGGTGGTTGATCGGCATCAACGATTGTCAAATCCCCACGAAGGACTCGTATCCGGCTGCCGTCTTTCCACCAACATAATGGCTTGGCTTCACCGGGCCGAACACCAGTGCCAATCCAGCCTCCCTTGCGTGCGATATCACCGGCCCATTGATCGATTTTCATACACAAGAAATCAATCCGCTTTTGTACTAGGGAAGGATCACTTGCATCCGATGGACTGATTCCAATGACAGTCCAGGCACCCTGAAGCTTTGCAGATTGTATCTGATAGTTGTCTCCTTGATCCTTGCTCAAATCGTAGGCCAACTGCCCCAGCTTTAAACCCGGCTTTGTCGAATGGTCCAGGAACGAGGCTTCATAGGGCTCTTGAGAGAATGCCTGACGAATTGCAAACGCAGCAACCAGCTCTGCTTCCTTCGGGCTGGCAAGCAAGGAACTGCGTACAACTTCTTTGCCGACCGGAATGGTGAAAAAGCCATCATCCAGTGGAACATCCCACTCGAAGTCACGGCAAACAACTGGCGTTGTTCCCATTCCTGATGGTGGAGTCATTTCAATCCGTTTAGGAAGTTGTGTTTCAACGTCGACCCAAACTTTTCCTTGACCGTCGAGAATGTCGAAGAGCTGCGTGCCAGTAATCGTATTTTCATCCTTGCTCAGCACAGCGTTCAGGTCTGGCTTTTGAAGAAGCTGCAGAATATCAAAATTCGAGTTCGCCTTGGGTAACTCGTTTACCGAGACCCGGTTTGAATTAGAGTCGAACGCAATCAGCTCACTTGCCGCTCCATTAGTAATATTGACAGGTTGTCCTGGAGCCTGGAAATCAAGTCGAAAACGGTCGGGGGCTTTTACGCTGGCAACAGCATTCAGGTTGCTCGGACCAATGTTCTCAATTGTAAACTTGGCCGTGGCGAGCTTCCGAATGTTACTTACCACTTGCGCAAATGCACCTGACGACGAGAAGAACGGCACAACGATGGCTAACAGCGAAGCGGCGACGGCTAAAGCGGCGATGCTCCAACGCCCGACTTTGCGTTGACGCTCGGGAGCAACGGTGAAGTTCTCAACTTGCTGAGACTGCTCCATCAACGTTTTTGTGACCAAAACCAATTCGTTGGGGGGTAAATCGCCAGGTGCGTCGTCGAGTAGCGCTTGACTTGCTCGATCGAGCAACTCGTCATAGTTATTTACGTTTTGCATGGAAATGAGCTCCTGTTTCTGATTTGTTTGTTGTCGCTGGTGCATACGAATGCAAGTGTTGCTTGAGGGCCGTGCGTGCTCGATTGAGCA
>JANPHB010000217.1:0-25757 GCA_031424235.1 Pirellula sp. | reverse complement strand
CCCCCCGCCACCCCACTTTGTCGTTCTATGGGGCGGGTTTATTATAACCCCCCCCGGGCTTGCGCCCCCCCCATAAGGGGGCGCCCACGAATCCGGAGGCTCGCGGTCGGGCGGCGTAAATTTAGAACACCAAAGCTGCGGACGGAGGGGCAAGCCCCAGCCGTCCTGAAATGCTTCACAGAGTTGCCGTCTCCGGGAGAGGGGGGCGGGAGGCGAGGGAGCAAAGTCAAAAAGAAGTGCGTAATGACAAGTAACGAGCGCTTCTTACACTTTGCGTTTGGCTTCGTCGACCATGTACATTGTGTTACAGCCTGGGCAGCTTAGATACCATTCATAATAGTACGTCTGCCCCGGTTTGTGCGCTTTGGGTTTCGTCGGCTTCTTGATGATCGACGTTCCGCATTTGCGACAAGGCTCACCGGCCTCTTTGTGCGTTATGCTGCTGGCTGCCGCCGCGCTGGCAGCGTCTTTATGCACGAGCGGTGCTGCCAAGGTGGGAATGGTCCCTCCACTGGCTTGGATCTCCCGAATGTACCCTTCGTCGGGCAACGTGTCATACGATTGCGCAGCAGCCACAGCGAGCACATCACAGCGCTCATTTTCCGGAACGCCAGCATGCCCCTTCACCCACTTGAATCGCACTTTATGCTTCGAGTAGATCGCGAGGAATCGTTCCCACAGGTCTGCGTTCTTGGCCTTTTCGGACTTGGTCCGGTACCAATTGTTTTTGCTCCACTTTTGAACCGAACCCCGTTCCACCGATTCGACCACGTACTTCGAATCGCTATACAGCGTGACAAGGCATGGTTTCGTTAACGCCTCTAAGCCAACGATGACCCCCATCAACTCCATACGATTGTTGGTGGTGCGATGAAAGCCACCCGATAGTTCCTTGCGGTGCTTGCCAGCTAACAACACGACGCCATATCCACCTGGCCCTGGGTTGGGTTCCGCAGCGCCATCGGTGTAGATGATGACATGGCTCATGGCCTGGGGGGCGGTGGTGGTTTTTTCGTCTGTCATAAGGCTTAGAATTAGTACACTTTGTACCCAAGTGTCGCAACAGCAAATCGGCCAGCGGTTGGCGAACAAACGCAAGCCAGATTACTTGGCCGTTTCGTCACTCGCCTTCGCTGCCTCCGAAGCTTTCTCCGCATCGGGTTTGGGTTCGGGTTCTGGCAAGTTTAGCCAGCTTCTCCATCGCTTTTCTTGAGCTTCCGATGGCTTGGCCAGTCGCACGATCTTCCAACTCGTTTCTGGCTCGGCAGCTAACTTCAGCGACAGTTCGACGATCTTTCCTCGTCGGGCGACCAGGCACTGGCAGACATCATTCGGCCGATACGAATTAAGCCGCTCGGTCCATGTTTCCGCTGCGATGCGGTAGCCGTCAAAGCTGACGAACTCGTCGCCCGCATTGAAGCCCGCCAAGCTGGCTGGCGATTCGCGAGTGACTTTTTCCACCATCGCTTTGCCCTGCACTGCCTGCAGATCCAATCCGACGAAAATGTTGCCGAACACTGGCTTGTCCGCAGGTGCATCTTTGTCTGGCTCACGCTTTTTCCATTCCAGTCCGTACCAGTCGAGCATCTTGGAAAAATCCATCTCTTCAGTTGTCTCCAAGCTCTCCCTCAACCAATCATCATACGATGTACCCGTGATTTCAGTTACGATCTTGCTGAAGTCCTCGTTGGTGTAACCCGTATCGCGATGCGATTGCCACAACTGACGCATGACGTCGTCCAATGACTTGGCTCCATCCGTCGCCGATCGTATTTCCACATCGAGCAACGCTCCGATCAAAGCTCCCTTGAGGTAGTAACTGATTCGGCTGTTGTTGGCGTTTTCGTCAGGACGATAAAATTTGATCCATGCGTCGAAGCTGCTGTCGGCTAGGCTTTGAGTTAAACGGCCTGGCGCGTTTTGAACCGCTGCGATGTTCTTTCCAAGCTTGTCCAAATACTCTTTGGGTTTCGAGAGGCCACTTCTGGCGACAAACAACTCGTCGTAGTAACTCGTGATGCCTTCGGCGACCCAAAGCTCACGGAAATACTGTTCGTTATTGTAGTCGTACTGCTTTAAGACTTTCGGACGCAAGCGTCGTACGTTCCATGCATGAAAGAACTCATGGGAAACTAGGCCAAGCCAATCCGCATATTTGGTGCGTTGACGTTGAGCCCAACGTCCCGTCATGAGCACGCAACTGTTGTCGTGTTCAAGTCCACCACCTGTTTCTGTGGCCAAGTTCAAGAACCAATACTCTTTGTAGGGAGTTTCTTGCCAGAACGCTTGCTCCACCTCAACGATTTTGGCAACATCTTTGGCTGCCGTGGCTGTATCCCAAAACGACTCGCCGCCGAGCGTGGCCAAATGGTGTTTGGCTCCGCCGACTTCAAAGGTTTGAATATCGATGGCTCCCATCAATATCGGACTGTCTACCAACTCATCGTAGTTGGCGGCTCGTCGGGTCCACAAATCGCGATCGTCACTCATGGCAAGACTGGTCGCAACCTTCGGCCAATTCGGCAAAGCATCGATGCGGACAACATGGGGGTGATGGAGCATGTCCGACCGGGTTAGAAACGTCGCAGCACCCGTTAAGAAGGCGAAGTCGCGTTCGACCCAATTGGTGCGAACGCTCATCTCGTGGCAGTACAATGTATATCGCACGGAAACTTCGTCAGCGCCCGCCGTTTCGACCAGCCAATGGTTTTTGTCTTTCTTCTTCAATACGAGCGAGGCATTGGTCTTGCCATTCACTGCCGCAACGTTTTCAACTTGGCGTGCGTATTCCCGAACGAGATAGCTGCCGGGAGTCCAAACCGGCATCATGAACTCAATCTCTGCTTTGCCATCGGAGGGTACTGAGACTTCGATATCGACGCGATGTGTTTCGGCTTGTCGAAACGAGAGTCGGTATTGCACCGTCGAAAGTTCTTTTTCAGCCGCCACTGCTAACGCTCCACTCGAGAATTCCATTCCAACGATCCAAACCAAGACTCCAAGACCAATTGCTATTCGCGGAAGCATTGTACAGCGATCCAAATTCATTCAAGAGCGGGGGAAGTTGTAAGCGAGAGGACTTTGCCACTCCAGTATCGCACTTTGCCGTGTCAAACTTTGCATCGCCTAGTCTACGAAACCTGGGAGAGCGAGGCTCCTGCCGAGCTGGCGACGCGATGGTTCGGCAGGAGCCTCACCCTCCCAAGCAATGAAGCGGTTGGGCAAAGTCAAAGAAAACATGTTTACTGGGTAGGGAGGACGATGCCTATTCTACTTCGAGAAATAGCCCTCGCTACGTGCCAGTGGCTGTGCTGACGATTTCCTAGCGATCGCTTGTGGCGTAACTCGGGCCCGCAATCCAGTAAACACAGAAAAAACCGCGAGTTTTTCGCTTTCCTCTGCCAAACAGTCGAATAGAATGCACTGGTTCCTTTATTTACTTCTAAGCATATCCTCACAACTAAACCGTACTAATCTTCTGCGATTGAATCGCGAATGCGATGGGATTTTTTAGCCTGGGGTGAAGTTCGCACCGCGAACGAAACCCCAGGTATTACGACCCGATTGATCCGGAGCTCTGAAGGAGCGGCATGCGTTTCATCCTGGAGGGATGATATGCGACCCGTCCCGGGTCAAACGCAGACAAACGTACGATGGAAGACAAAAAGATGCGGGTGATGTGGGTAAAGATGAGGATTTTATCCGTGGCTTTCAAATGCCACTGCTCCGCAGTTAAGGCTGGTAATCGCAGGTGAATTGAGTAGCCAAGTTTTTGCAAGCTCCATGAACAGTTGAGGACAGCTGTTCTACATTACGCCAGTTGACTTCAGCAAGACCGCTTCGATGCACAATCCAGGTCCGAAAGCCAACAAAACGCAGTAATTTGCGTCCGGTTGCTGACGCGGCAATTCTTCCAAGATAAACAAAACCGTCGGAGAAGACATGTTTCCATAACTGGACAGGACCGACTGCGAACCCTCAAGAGCTTTTGCGGGCAAGCCCAGGGCGGTGCCCGCCGCCTGAATGATTCGTGGTCCGCCGGGATGGATTGCCCATGCGTCGATATCCGCAATGTTGAGCGATTGGCCTTCCAGCCAACTCTTGAGCTCGCTCTCCAGGTTTGCTTCGATAATGCTAGGGACCTGTGGATCCAATGTCATCCGAAAACCATAATCGCCAATGGTCCAACTCATCAAGCCAGTCGTTTTTGGGATCCATTTCGAAAGCGTGGAAACCACCGTCCACTGCGAAAGCGACTTCGATGCTGAGTCGTTCGTTTGGTAACTAGCGTTTTGGCCGTTTCCGTTTTGGTTATTGGCGCCGACGACAAGCCCCGCCGCTCCGTCGGCAAACAACGAGTTAGCAACCAATTGCTGGGCATCGTCCGTGTACTGCTGATGGAGACTACACAATTCGACCGCACCAAGCAGAACCACTGCCGTAGGAGTTGCGTCGACGATCGCTTTGGCGACACGAATGCCATTGAGGGCTCCGTGGCATCCCATGAAGCCGACGTGGGTACGCTGAATATTGGAGTCCAGTCCCAATGCTTCAATCAATGCGACATCGACGCCCGGCGCAAAGAAGCCCGTGCAGGAAACGCTGACCAGGTGCGTGATACTGCTCGTTGCGAGACCGGAATTTTCAATTGCTGTGGAACAGGCTCGCTGAAGCATTGGGCCCGCATGTTCCGAAAACACTTTCATGCGGTCCGATGTCGTAGGACCGTACGGTTGGGCTTCCGAAGCGGGTTTGTAAAATGTCTGACGTTCGATGCCGGGAAGACCTTCTGGCCCCAACAAAACGCTTCCGCGGCGCTGCACACCCGACTTGCGATACAATGCCGGGAGAGCGTTGTTCCATCGCTCCGACAGATTCAACTGCTGGGCCACGGTGGCCGCGTCTGCTTGCGCGATCGAATGTTCTGGTGTTGCAGTTCCCAAACCAAGAATTTTGGCATCGGTCGCTTTGAGGACCATCGGTGTTTCAAGGCTTAATAAACTCATTGACTTGTCCTTCGTATGATTGAGGCGCGTAAAGGCGGAAGCCAATTGCAAGCCCGTAAAACCCAAGCCGCACCGCGTGGCCATCTGATCTGGCCCGCAATCCATCGGCATGTTCGTTGTTTGTGTATTCTCTCGCGCAGAGCCCAATCGTTCCAGCGATCTCCCATGCCCTCCGTCCAACCGCTCGATGCGATTTCGAGAACCATCGGCATCACTGCTTCGGCGCTGGCCAAGGCCCATGACATTCCTTCGCCGGTAAATGGCTCCACGTAACCTATTGCATCGCCAATCAAAAACGTGTTTCGATCGCTGACTCGCGTGGAGCAGCGAGTTAAGCTAGGAGTAGCCATCCAATGCTCTTTGCTGGGAAGTTCGATATCAGTGTGGCCGCACTCGGATAGAATCATTCGGATCACTTCCGGGATGCCACCCAAGGACTGAATGCAGGCCGGATCGATGGCTGCGGCGATGTCCAGCAAGTCGCCGTCGGTCTTGCAGATGCCGACGTACCCTCGTTTTCCTACCAGCATATGCAACTGCCCATCCGCAAAACATTCAGCCTGGTGCTCCGGGATCAAGCACTGAACGCCGATCCTGGAGTCGCTTTCTATTTTGGCAGGCCATTGATCATCTGGTCGAATCGAAGATCGGGTCAATCCGCTTGCGACGAGAGTGCACTTTGAGGAAACGAGGACCGTGTTGCCATCCTGTTGTAGCCTTACGGTTCCTCTTTCGTTGTTGGATTCGTGAGAAGTCGCCAAGACATGACCTGTGGTGCGATCGATGAAATGCGATCCGGTTGCAATTGCGCGGTCGACCAGGATTGTATCCAACGTCGAACGTCGAACGCTCACCATGGTAGGCACTTTCCATTGCGCCTTGGTCTTCAGGATCTGCAATCGCATCGATTGAATTGGAACGGCACCGGCCGACTTGATTTCACTTGAGACGCCAAGACGGTCGAGCGAAGCTTGCGATCGAAGATTTAGGCAACCACCACATACTTTCTCGCGAGGAAAGCTCTTCGACTCCACCAACAGCGTTTGCAGCCCGTGCTGGCTAGCCAGAATCGCAGCGGCGGAACCGGCGACCCCTGCGCCGAGAATGACGACATCCCAATCGATGGCTTGCATGTCCATCAAGGACAACGAGCGTGATGGTTTGACTGCGATCATTCTAAGCGTCCCATCTCAACAGGTATCGCTCAGGCCAATGTTTTCGAGTCGTGCAAGACTTCATACCGGCCTCTGCAGCCAATTTCTTGGCCTCGGTTTCCGTAAAGGCAGCACGGACAGATTGTGGTCCGTCAAAATGAACCACGGGCGAACGAGACAGCAACTGACATCCGATCTGAGCCAACGCGTAACCTGTTCGAGATCGAATCAAGTCGTCGACCAAAACGGCAAGAGAAGCGATCTCCCTCATTTGCGTCAATACTTGGACAGCCTGTTGCTCAGTGAAGTGATGCAAAAAGAGGCAGCAATACACGATATCGAACTTGGCTTCGCTAGGCTGAAAGACGTCGGCTTGCTGGAAGTGAATTTCGATGTTGGATCGCTTCTCCGCAGGCATGCGATTCTTTTGGTTTGTCCAATCGGCTGAGGCGCAGTCCACAGCAGTTTGACTGATATCCCATCCCGTGACTTTACATTGTATGTGGTTGGCAAGTCTTCGGGCGATGTCGAACGCAATGTCTCCACTTCCGCAACCGATGTCCAAAATATTGATCTCAGTACGCTGGTACTTTTTGGCAATCGCGAGGATTTCTTTGGCTAATTGCGAGCCAGTTTGACACAGCTTGTTGATGCGGCGAAGTCCGTTGAGTGCCCGTCGATGTTCGACAGGATCAATTGCAGGATCGTCCATGAGTTCAGGAACAAGGACTCTTGAATTCATGATATCTCCGCAAAACACACCGGGAACAATGCACCACTTGAGTGTATTGCGGTCAAAACACACCTACCAATTGAGATATCTTGCAGGTTTTTAATCGTGGGTTTCGCCTGTCACAATTGTCATCGAACTGCACCGATCTCGCATGTAATTAGTTCTCTGAGATTCGAAATTGGAGAGCTCGACTAGTCCTAAGGTCATGGTACGTGTTACGATGTTCGCGTTGCCATTGAAACTATGGATGGATTGTACACGGGAAACGGAGTTGCGACGATGCGAAAGGTTGATCAGTTTTCACTGGTTCGGCTAACGGTCCAAATCTTTGCTTGCTTTATCGCGATAGCAAGCGTTTGCGGAGCTCAAGAGCGACCGCCGTCCGGCAAGGTGAATACCGACTTCAGCCGAGTCTACATTTTCGTTGACAAATCTGGCGTCGTCGGTCATCAACATGCGGTCGAGGGGAAACTAGCAAACGGCGAGTTGTTTCAGAAAGAGGGCCGCGAGGGCAGACTCACTTTCGATATGCAATCTTTTAATGCGGATACTCCACAAGCGAAAAAGTATTTGGCACTCGAAAACGCCGTGGATGAGGCAACCCGCAAAAAAGTAAATGAGAACATGCTGGGTGCTGAAATTCTAAACGTAAAAAAGTACACTACCGCCAAGTTCGAACACGTTACCATTCGAGCCAAGAATACGACAAGCAAACGTCAGCTTCCTGAATATCTACTTGTCGGCGACTTTACGCTTCAAGAAAAGACGCGCCGAATCGAGATTCCTTGTGATCTCGAAGTCAAGGATGGATGGCACCACTACCGGGGCTCGTTCAAGATTTTGCAATCCAATTACGGAATCAAACCATATTCGAAAATGCTAGGCGCCGTTGGGGTCGCCGACGAACTAGTTATCTATGGCGATATTTGGGTGGTACCGGAGTAATGATCGAGTGTCCTGACATCAAGAAGTCCGTCATCAAGAATCACTATGACGTGAGTACACTTTTCTATCGATTGCTTTGGGGGCCGCACATCCACCATGGCTATTGGTTGGCGGACGAATCACCGGCTGCAGCGCAAATTCAATTGACGTCTACGTTGGCCGGGCTAGCTAAAATTCAGCCCAAATCGGTTGTGTACGACATCGGTTGCGGGATGGGTGGCTCAAGCATTTGGCTCGCGAAGAATCTGCAATGCCAAGTTACAGGGGTAACGCTCAGTCCAGTCCAGCGGCAATGGGCCACCGCAAGTGCAGCGATCAAGGGACTGCAACCTCGACCGCAGTTTCGATGCGAAGACGCAGAGGCTACTCAGTTTCCCGAAAGCTCAGCGGACGTTGTCTGGAGCATCGAATGCACTGAACATCTCTTTGACAAACCCGCGTTCTTCAAGAAGGCCGCATCGTGGATCAAGCCAGGTGGGCGATTTGCATTGTTGGCATGGCTCTCTGGCGAGTTGCCCATGAGCGATGCTCACTCGCAACAAGCCCTGCGAGTATGCGAAGGCATGTTTTGTCCATCACTCGGAAGCCAGTCGGACTACGTGCGCTGGTTCGAAGAAGCGGGACTAACCGTGACAGCCAAGGGGATTTGGACGGACCAAGTGAAAAAGACGTGGGAGATATGTCGCAAACGGGTTGAAAAGACTGGTGTGCGATATCTAGCTAAAATTCTTGGCAGCAATCACGTTTTGTTTTTAGACCATTTTGACGCCATCTTAAACGCCTACGATTCCGGCGCCATGGAATATGGATATTTCATTGCGGAGAAAAAGGACTGATGCACTCGAGTACAAGTTTTCCAAGCAAGACGTCAACGGTGGCTGCTAGTCTTGGGTTAGTGGTGTTAGGGACGGAACGAACATTCACTAAGACAGCAGGACGCCTTTGCGGAATCGCCTTCGGCGTTTCAACTCAATTGCTGTTCCTATGGACCGTCGTGCAACTATTTGCATTTTTAAGGTACGGTGGTACGCATTCGAGTTCGCATTGGTTTGGGATCGACGTTTTGCTTTCCTTTGGGTTTGCGATTCCGCACAGTCTGCTATTAGCGCCCCCCATTCAGAAGCGGATCAAAGTCTGGATGCCTGCCGGGCTTCTGGGCTGCTTGCATTGCACCGTGACTTGTTTGACTTTGCTTTTCATGTTTCACTATTGGGGCACATGTTCGACAGCTTTGTGGCATGCGACGGGGCTTGGCGAGTTTGCGATTTTGTGTGGCTTTTACGGTTCTTGGTTTGCGTTGTTTTACAGCCTCTACATCACAGGCATGTTTTATCAGACGGGGCTGACGCAATGGTGGTACTGGTTGATTCAGCAGAAGCCGCCTAAACGTGAGTTTGTGGAGACCGGAGCTTATCGGTGGATGCGTCACCCGATTTATATGAGCTTCTTAGGCTTGATTTGGTTTACGCCAACGATGAAGTTAGACCACGCCGTATTAACGATCATTTGGACAGCGTACATCTACGCCGGTAGTTACTTCAAGGATAAACGAATGATCCGCTTCGTGGGTGAAGACTACCGAGAGTACGCGAAACGAGTCACGGGGCTGCCAATCATCGGCATTGGCCCACTGCGGTTGATGAAGTAGTTGAAGCACTCGTTCCCTGGCTCCGCCTGGGGACGCAATGCATCGGAGGCTCCTGCCTCCTGAGTTGTAAATGCATGGCTAACGCGAGGCGGAGCCTCGAAGACAGTGCTTTCCCAGGCAGAGCCTTGGAACGAGGGCAATGGAGTTGAAAAAGCCTGTGCTCGTAGAGGAAGTTGTAAAACTTCCTGGAGTTCGAGGCACTTCAGGAACTCTTACGAGATTCCACTACTTGCTAACTCAACGCCATTCGGCACTAGTCGAAATCGAGCTCGGAGCAAACGCCGCGGTCCAAAAGCATTTGGCCCCTTTGTTGAAGTGCCTCTTTTCTTAATTTAGATAAAGTCGCCGCTTCGTTGAGGCAAGCTTTTCGGTCTGTCTCCAATGCCTGAATGACGTTTGCAAGTCGTTCCGAATGGCGTTTCCAATCTGCGAGGCCTTTTGATAAACCGGTATTCGTAAAGAGGCCGCCAATAGAAAACGACGAAGGCAAGATTTCATGGCGGGAGGTGTCTTGGAAAAGTTCTTGAATGGATCGGACCGAGACCCGCAGAGAATTGGACCAAGTGATCTTGTTTGCATCGTCCAAAAAGGATGCAGTGGCTGCTCGAAATTCCGGAAACGTGGACTCGATGCTTTGCGTCGATTTGAGCACTTGCTGTTGAAGTTCCGATTCTTGGTCCGCAATCTTTTTTCGTTCCACGATTTGAGCCTCGGACTTGTCGCGAACCGCTTTGGCTTCTCTAACCGCATTGTCGTGAGCGCGTTTGGCTTGCTCAAAAACCGGCGTCCTCTGACTCAGTGTCTGAGAGGACTTGATCGCAACCTCCTCCAATTTTCTGTACTCCGAAACCACATTCGAATTGGAAGGCAAAATATCAAAATCACTTTCCGAGGTGACTTCGGCAGCGTTTGACGAAGCCCGGTTTTGCTCGGCAATATAGGCATCATAAAGTGGCTTCGAGGCGTTCAAGGCCGATCTGGCTTGCTGCGACTCACTAAACGCAGCTTGATAAAGCTGGCTTGGCCCCTCCAACTCACTGGCCGCACGCGATCGCCTTTCTTCTGCAGCTTCCAAGTCTCGTTTGAGGATAGCAAGTTCTTTCTCAGCCTTTTCACGCCGTGCGGGGAGCGATTCGATCTCCACCCATTTCGCAACAATCGTCTTCACCGTCGCCAAGCGTTCCTCTATCAGTTTTGCTACCTTCGGATGTTTCTCTTGGAGACTCCGAATCAACGCAAGACGTTGAATGGTGTTTCTGAAATCGATGTCCTTCTCTGATAGTTCGTTTATCAATAGACGCTTAAGAGTTCCCAAACCAGAGGTTCGCAAGTTTGCTTTGTCTTGTGACTCGTCGACCAACGCCTTCAGCTCGCCACGCGCTGCGATCAGATCCTCGTTGCGACGCTGTTGGTCTTCCTTGTTGACAAATTTCGCACTGGAAAAAGCGTCGATGTCGCTTGAGACGGAGTCGACGAATAGCTTGGCTACCAGCAGTTCCTGGCCCAGCGCGTGCACGACGTCCCCATACTCCCTAATAGTGCCTAATGAATCGTTGCTCAGAAGTTGGCTTCTCCAGTACGATGGTTGCTGTCCCATTCTCCGCAACGTTGTTGAAACAACTCGTTCCTTGAGCATCTGAGCGCGAGCGATCACAAAGTTGTCGGCTAGAATCTCGGCTTCTTGATCGTTGACTGTATCGCGATGCCCGAGTTCTTGCTTGCGAGTTTCCGTAAACGGCAATTTGCGTTTGAACCAGCCAATGACGCCGGACTGCTCTTGCTTGAAGGCCGCGTATTGGGAGGCGAATCCATCCAGTTCCGCTTGATCACGTGCTCGCTCCTGTTCGATACGTCGAATGGCTTCGTCAATGCTCGCGGCCATTGAATCCCCATTGTCTGCAGTCTGAGACTCGACGCTCATGCGATTAAAAGCACTCTGCAGATCTCCATAACTGGTCGCTTTATCGAGTAACGTCAGCCATTCTTTTTCAGTACTCATTGTTCAATTCCGTCGATGTCTGTCGTTCCAGAGTTTAAAGAGCCTTTGTTGTAGCAACTGATTCGCAACATTTCTAGATTTTCGCAAACTATATTACGAGGATTCGATTTGGAGCTATAAAGAATTGCAAACCCTCCCAATTGCATCGTGAGATCGATTTCGGATCGATCACAAACAATGACGGAACAACAAGTGTGATCCTTGCCGACCATTTGCGAAGCGTCGATTGGCGGGCTCGAAACATTGAATTGATTCATTGCGTTTCCGTCTCTGAATTATCAGAAGTTGTAGCAAGAATCGAAGCACTGCTTGTAAATCCTGACGTCTAGCAAAAATAGCCCTCGCATAAAGCTCATGATGGGAAAGGTCAAACGGCACTCGCTTTGTCTTTGCTTGCATGTGCGCGGCTGGTTGAGTATGAATCGATTTTTTGGCGATGAAATGATGGCAAAATTGGCTTGAAGCGGGATACAATGCGCACTTAACTTTCCTTCTATGCCACTTCAACCGCGATCTTCCAATGAAACAGCCTCCTCGATTCACGGGCAAGCCAGCCACTTGGGCACTTGCTCTCATCGCCTCTTGCTCGTCATCCCCGAACCTTAGTGCCGACGAAAAGCCAGATATTGCGCCTCCCCCGCCGGCCAAAGGTTGTATCCGAATTGCCACATTCAATGTCGCTCTGAATCGCAAAGAGCAAGGGCAATTGGTTCGGGAGCTCAATGCTGGAGACGAGCAAGCCAAACGAATCGCGACGATCGTTCAATTGGTCGCTCCAGACGTTTTACTGGCCAACGAAGTGGATTACTCCGATGGCGAAGCGGCGAAGTTGTTGCGAGACAAGTACTTTCTCAAGCCTCAGGCGAACGCATGGAAGACTGAACCGAGTTCAATGGTCCATCTCTTTACGGCCCCGGTCAACACAGGGATGCCTTCCGGTTTGGACCTCAATTTGAATGGTCGGACAGCGGACAGTGACGACAGTTGGGGGTACGGAGCCTTTCCCGGACAATACGGTATGGCGGTTTTTAGCCGATTCCCAATCTCCGAGAAAGAAGTGAGAAGCTTTCAGATGTTCCGATGGAGCCAAATGCCCGGCGCCAAACGACCAAAGCTCGTTGATAAAGCAACTGGCGAAGAAAAGTTTTTTCACACGGATGAGGTTTGGAATAAGCTTCGATTGAGTTCCAAATCGCATTGGGATGTTCCGATTGAGATCAATGGCACAACGCTGCATGTGATTGCATCTCACCCAACACCACCCGTTTTCGATGGCCCCGAGGACCGCAACGGATGTCGCAACCATGACGAAATCCGACTCATCAAGGACTACGTTAGCGGCACTAGCGACGGTAGCTATCTGGTAGACGACAAAGGTAAATCCGGGTCGCTAGCCACGGACGCTAGGTTTGTCATTTTGGGGGATTTGAATTCCGACCCCAAGGATGGCAGCGGCATCTCACAGGGAATCATCGATTTGCTGAGTTCAAAGCGAGTCCTTGCCGATTTCGTGCCGGGGAGCCAGGGCGCTGTGGAAGCGGCCCAAGCCCAGGGAAAGGCCAATGCCAAGCACAAAGGGAACCCCGCCAATGACACGGGCGATTTCAACGATAACGAACCGGGGAACCTTCGGATCGACTTTGAGTTGCCCTCATCCAATTGCAAGGTCATCAACGGTGGCGTTTTCTGGCCCACAGGCGAGAAACTCAAGGGCAGTGATCCAAAACTTGCGGATGCGTCGGATCACCATTTGGTCTGGCTGGATATCGAGATTACGCCAGCGGCAAAGTGAAAACTACCAATCATAACCCGAAACGTGAGTGAGGGACCTGCTCTGTGCCCCTCGCTCACGCGTCGGGTTGGGATAACGCAGGCTGCCGCTGGCCAATCGACTACCACTTTGTGCCTCGTCCCCTGGCTCCGCCTGGGGACGCAATGCAGCGGAGGCTCCTGCCTCCTGAGTTGGCAAATCCACCTCTAACGCGTGGCGGAGCCTCGAAAGCAGTGCGTTCCAAGGCAGAGCCCTGGAACGAGGGCGAACCTAATAGCAAATAACCCTCAAAAAAACTCCTGTTGTCAAGCTTAGAAAGAGCGTATACACTTCGACTTATCGGGTTCGGATATTTGCCCAATTCGATCAAAAATGATTGCTCCGTGGTGTAATTGGCAACACAAGGGATTTTGGTTCCTTTATTCTAGGTTCGAGTCCTAGCGGGGTAGCTTCAAACAATTCCAGCCCGGCACTAGCCGGGCTTTTTTCATTGCCATCCTTGAACATATCATGCCAGAAATCCAGGCTTTTCGCGGTCTTCGCTACAATTTGGCACAGGTTGGTTCACTTTCCAGCTGCATCGCTCCGCCCTACGACGTGGTCGACTCCGAGTTGCAAAACCATCTGTATGGCCTTTCGCCATTCAACTTCCTGCGCCTCGAGCTGAATCGGCGCGAGGATCAAGACCAGGACGAAAATGCGATTTATCAGCGAGCTGCAAGAATTTATCGTTCTTGGCGAAGCGAAGGAATTCTGCAAACTGAGCCCGACCCGGCGATTTACGTCTACCATCAAGAATTCGATTATGCAGGAAAGAGATGGACACGCCGAGGATTTATGGCACGCGTTCGTCTCCAACGGTTTGGTGAAGGGAACATCTACCCTCACGAGCAAACTCATGCCAAAGCCAAAGACGACCGATTGCGTCTGACGCGCGCTACCCAAGCGAATTTATCCCAAATTTTTGGACTGTACCCAGATCCCGAAAATGAGATCCAAGAACTATTGGAACAAAAGATCGCTGGTGTTCATGGAATCGAAGCGACAGATCACTTAGGCGTCCTGCATCGCATGTGGCCCGTGAGTGATGTCAAAGTCATCCAACAGGTCATGGCAATGGTTAGCGACAAGGACATGTTCGTTGCAGATGGCCACCATCGCTATGAAACCGCTTGCAACTACCGGGACGAATTGAATGCGCAGTCTCCATTGCCCAGTGCGCACCCCGCCAACTTTGTTCTGACCATGCTGGTGAGCATGAACGATCCCGGCCTCATCGTTCTGCCGACGCACAGACTGCTCAACGGAGTGCCTGAGCTTACCACAAGCCAGTTGCACGAAAAACTTTCCGGCTGCTTTGATTGCGAAATTGTCGGAACGGGCCCGGAAAGCACCGGCTCTGTTTGGGCTGAAATGGATCGACTGGATGAACAACTGATTATGGCAATCTACTCGAAAGCCTCCAACGAATGGACGCGAATCTCAGCCAAGCAAGAAGCGGCTGATCGAATGGCTGCTATCGCCTCGGAACATTCGGAAGACTGGCAAGAGCTCGGGGTCGCAGTTCTTCATCGCCTGGTATTCGAAGATCTCCTTGGACTTTCGGATATGCCGAAGCCAACTTACGTTCATCTCGTCCAAGAGGTCATCGATGGACTGAACGGAAAACTCGAGGGGCAATTGGACTATCCGCTCGCAGCTATGGTGATGCCAGCAACGATCGAACACATTCGATCCGTTTCACTTCATCAGGAACGCATGCCAGCCAAAAGCACCTACTTTTACCCGAAGCTCGTTTCCGGGTTGGTTGTCCACCCACTCGCTTAGACATGCGAAATGTAGTTTTGCTGCTTTGGATTCGACGAAAGAGTCGGCTCTACTCTTCAATTGCGAAAACCTTATTTCGTGTAACGATGAAAAGCGTTTCGTCCGCATAGATCGGGGACGATTCGATCGGTTGGAAATGAAACATACCGGAGATAAATTCATACTCGGCACTAGCTTTTAGCACTTCGATATCGCCATCTTCGTCTGCCACATAGAGCGTATCGCCGACAACGAGTGGAGTCACGATCACCGGTGCCTGCATATCATGCTTCCAATGCAATTTGCCCGAGCGTTTGTCGAAACACTTGACGATTCCATCGAGATCTGCCGAAAAAAGAAACGACGGGGTCACACAAAGTCCAGCCGTGCTGATATGCACTGGCTTGCCCTCGAACTCGGAATGCTGCCAAATTAACTTTGAGTTTCTGTTTTTAAGCGAGGAATTGTCGACGATGATTTCGGGGCTAAAATCACCGCTTCCGAAGGGATCAATGCAGTAAATGCCGCCACACTCAACACCTCCCTCTCGATCAGCCCCTATGACGAAATAGAGTCTCTCGCCATCGAACACCGGTGACTCCGTCAGCAATCGCAGCTTCATGAAAGCGTTCTTTGCTCGCCTCTCGGCCAAGGTGTTCAAATCGAATTGCCACTTCACTTTACCGGTTTCACATTCAAAGGCCCGAACGAATCCGTCCCCTTGACCGATCGCGACGTAATTCTGGCCGTTCTGCGGAAAGATCACTGGATTGCAATGTTGGTTGCGAACAATATCCGCTCCTGGTGAATTGTCTGTCCAGACGGTCTCACCGGTACTTCCAACCGGTTCGTACAAAACCACAATCGATTGCTTTCGATAAATGGCGTGGAAGTGTTTCCGGTACCAGGCCAATCTTGCCTCGCAACTCCGAGTTTTTGACTGACGTGCTGGTAAAGCAAAGCGCCGGTCTTAGCATCAAAACATGCTAGGACACTTGCGTCCTCCGCTTTCCTTCCCATCGCATTTGCCGTACCGATCCACAATAGCCCGTTTGCAACGACAGGATCACACATTGCATCCCAAAAGTCGCCTCCCATCCATTTCACCACGCCAACGCGAGCGTCCTGGGGATTCTTCTCGCCAACTGGCTTAGCCTTGTTGAAGACTTTTTTGGGATCCCAAGATCGCGGTCCGTCCTTATTTGCCACGTAGGAAGCACGACTGGAGGAACGTCCTCTCATCGGCCAATCCTGCGCCGACAAATCTGATGAAAACATGGCGGACGCAAGACTCGTCAGAATCATTGCCAGTGAAAAAGCCCGCGACATAAAGAGCCTCTTCGATGTTTCGACCCATGATAGATACAGGAATGCTGCAGACAAGAACTTCAGCATACCACAATCGGTCACATTGATGAGCGGCGACAAGGTGAGCCACGGACGTTGGCTGCCAACTAGCAACTAGCAACTACCAACTACCCAGTCGACCGTTAACGATAACCACTAACGCTTTGGCGCGATCCTTGCCTGAAGATTCGAACAGCTTGTTCGCTTCGTCACGCTCAACCTTCGTCGGAAATCGTGCATCCGTTGCCAGATAAGCATGCTCTAACAACATCTGCCAAGACATCGAGCTGTTTGCCCAACGCTGCGATAACGCCTTAAGGTGGCTGTATGGTTGCTCTACAGAGATAAAGAATCGTACTTGATCCTCACTGTATTCGTTCTTGCTCGATTTCGGTGTGACTTTTGGTTTCTGGTCTGTTCCTGCTTGGGCCAGGGTTGCTGATTCTGCTTTTTGGAAAGCGCGCTTCTGATCCAACCAGGTCGCAACCTTGCTTGGCGAAAGCTTACCTGACTCAGCAATCGCTGACTGATATCCTGAAAATCCTCCGAACAGTCGCATTCTTCGTTGCGACTCAGCAATCTGGGGCTCTGTGGATTTAATGTACCAAGGTGCATCCGTTTTCATTCCCTCTAACCGAAAGGACTTTGCGAAGACAATCCAACGCACTAACGTCCCCAGGTCCGCTTTCCGCAATTGCATTTGATTTGCGAGCAACACTCGAAGATCATCTCTTTCGGTCAAACCCTCGGCTTCGGAAAGACCAATGGCCGGAACCAAAGGTTGTTTGAAGATTTGCCCCCATGCCAATTCAATGATGGCACGCCGAGGCTCGGAAGATGTACGAAACCATTCACCCAAGCTTTTGTTGGCCAAATCACTCTTTCGAAGAGTTGGAGGACCGCCAACAGCCAGTTTCATTCGCCCTTCTCCGTCTTCGTAGTAGTATTCTACCGGAGGTTCCGTCTTGAGCGTTCGTTCGAATGTTTGATGAACAATGGTCAGGCCCGAAAAATTCGCGGGTACCGACCAAAACGCACTGGCTCCAGCAGAAAACTGTTGGCTGGGCATGGAAAGATAGTTTCTCATATCCGAGCTCGCCGCTTCGTCCACGTGACATTGCGAACACACCATAGCTGGATTTCCAGCGATGCGCATCAACTGCCGAGAGGCTCCGATCAAGGATTCGTCACGAGGTTGACGACGTTTCAGAGGCGGAACCAGCTGGTCGAAGGTGTCACGATGATTATTGTAGGTTTTCTCCATCACTTCGATAAGCCACAGCGAAGCCGGGTCAGATCGCACCGATCGGTCATCTGTTACCGACGCACCATCGATCAACTGTTGCTCGATATCACCAATGAACGTTTTTTGTGTAAGCGACTCCTGAAGCCATTCAAGGAACGCATATTCTGCTCCAGAAAGATCGCGCGTCGGTGGTAGTTTTCGCCCCAAGTAATGTTCCGCAAGTCGTAGCGACCAGAATCGAGAAAATTCATTGCTTGAAATCAGGCTATCCACATACGTTGCAATTCGATTCTCGTTTTTGTTAGCGTAAAAAACTTGTTTTTCGGCGTTCGTAGCCGGTCGCCCAATAATCGCATTCGCAGCTCGATCCAGCCAAATATCAACTTGAATATTTTGAGTCGTAGTCAGTCCAACCCGGTCCCAAAGGAAGTTCAATTGACTATCAATCACCCCAACGATTTCTTTGTTGTCCATCGACTCAGGGTCAGCACTGGCGATAGACATCGATGACGAGCTAGGTGATGCGATCGAGCTTTCGGCTGTTTCAAACTGCGCTGCGATCGATTCTTTAGGTTCCCGCGTAGAAGGAGCAACCGTATTTTCTAGGTTTTGGTCCGCCGGTAATGCGGCTACCAAACTTTCTCCGCTCTCAGACGCGGGGGCACCCGATGTAGACGTTCCAGACGCCAGTTCTGGCGCTGTCACCTTCGTCTTCTCTGGCTGCACCCAGAACTTAACCGAATCCGGAAGAAAGACAGCAGCAATCACCGCCGCAGCCAACGCGGCAACGAGATAAAAACCACGACGAAGCCATGGCGTAAATTCGTTCGGATCCACGTCTGAAATGACCTCAAAACGTTCGACGGGAGGCGGAATAATCGACCCATAACCGTTGGACATGTCCGTGGCTGCCAATTGAACTGCTTCGTCATATTCCTCCGTTGTGCATCGAGAATTGGCAACGGATGACTTGCTTAGGGAGGTGTGAATTCGCGAACGCAAATCCGGAGCTTCTTCTTTTTCGAAAAAGCTCTCCAGCAATACCTTTAAAATGGTGTCGCTGGGGTTCGGGAATTCCGGCCTATCCTGAAACTCGTCCTCTTGTGGTCTATTCACGATTCAACTTTTCATCCAAACATAGTTTTAGTTGTGCTTTAGCGCGTTGCATTAAATTTTTTGCACCATGTTCCGTGATGCCCAACTCCTTTGCAATAGATTCCCGAGATGCCCCCTCGGTGAATCTTAATTTCAAGGACAATTGCGCTCGGGCGGTCAGTCGACCAAAGCATTCTGCTAGTCGATCTGCGAGTTCATTGCCATGAGTGTCCGCTCCAGCCCATCTGAGCCACTGTGTGTCCAGTTGGTCTAGCTCGCTCGTTACCATCATTTTTTTCTGCCGGCGTCGATAGGAAACCAACAAATGATAGGCAACTCGCCTCAAGTAACTTGACGTTGCGTTCTCATTGACCTGCGTAAAAGGACGACGCAAAACTGCAAAAAAGGTCTCTTGAGTTAAATCATCTGCAAGCGATTGATCGCATCCAATTGCGCGCAAATATCGCCATACTCCAGCTTGATGTTCGGTTATGAGTTCCGATGCACCAAGGGATTTGTCTGCATTAGGTGAATGGAGAGGCTGCGTGCTCAAACGGATTATCCGAATTATCCGAAAAGATCCTTAATGACTTTTCCGCTATTGGCTATTTTCATCGGCCGACCATTCCGACTGGTAAAAGTGGTTTCCAATGAAATCCCCAAAGCATGGCAAACCGAGGCCATCAAATCCTCAGAAGAGTAAGGCTCGCCTACGACTTCCGTACCGTCCTCATTCGTGGCGCCAACCGCTTTGCCTCCTTTGAATTTGCCGCCACCGACGACGACACTCCAAGCTTTGGCCCAGTGATCCCGTCCTGCGTCCGCGTTGATTCGCGGCGTTCGAGCGAACTCACCCATCCAAACGATACACGTATCCTCCAACAGGCCTCGCTGCGATAAGTCTTCGACCAACGCGCTCATGGCTTTGTCCAAAACGGGCAGCCGATCGTTTTCCAAGATTCGGAAAATACCCTGGTGATTGTCCCAGCCGCCAAGGTCCACTTCCGCAAACGGTACGCCTGCCTCGACCAATCGGCGAGCGAGTAGGCAACCTTGGCCGAAGTTGTTCTTGCCGTAACGCTCTTTGGCTTCTTCAGGCTCTTTTTCGACATCGAACGCCTTCATCTGAGTGCTCGTCATCAGATCGAACGTTTTGCCTTGAACTTTGCGATGGTCCTCAAGTACCGCACCTCGATTTTGAGCGATAAAGGAATTCTCGATGAGCTCCAAAGCGATTCGTCGTTGAGTGAGTCGATCATTCTCAAGCTTCATTTCCAAGTTGCGAATTCGACCATTGCTTGAAACTCCAAGCGGTGCCCATGACATTCCCAAGAATCCAGGTCCTTCGCTGGCCCCACCAATCGATACAAACGGTGGAATCTGAAGTTCAGGTCGCTGCGAAGCCAACTCGTGAGCCATGACCGCTCCGTAACTTGGATAGTCCACGTTTGCGTCTGGAACATAGCCTGTATGCATGTAATATCGACCGCGGTTGTGATCTGCCTCGCGTGTGCTCATCGATCGAACGATGCTCATGTGATGCATTTGCTTGGCCATCAAAGGCATGTGTTCGCAAATCTGCATGTCGCCCGAGGTGGAGATGGCTTTGAATGGACCACCATTGTCTGTGCCAGGTTTCAAATCCCAAATATCCATGCTTGAGGGGCCACCACCCATCCAAAGCAAAATGCAGGACTTGTGATTCTTCTTGAGCGTGTCGGCATGGACGCGGAGCGAATGCCCCAACGACATCGACGAGCCAAGTAGTGCACTCGCGCCAGCCATGTGGCTCAAAAAGTGCCGACGGTCCATTCCTACTGGAGGTGCAAATCTAGACCACATATTCATCTACCTTTTTTACTACAGTTAAATCAAACCCGTTTTGAATTATCTTGACTCGGAAACAAATTGAACATCAATGATTGAAGATAAACTCATTGCTATTCAAGATGGCCCACCACATATCTTGCAACATACCGCCGACATCATTTTTACGAGCCGCTAGCAATTGCTGTGCGACATTCACTTCCTCTGGTCTCGCCCGCCGACCAAGCCCAGCGATATACAAGTACTGGACCTTGTCGGCAATTGGCCCTTTGTTCTGCGTCATCGCATGCAGCCAACTACCTGACTCTGTCGAGATCGCTTCGCGAATCAAATCGCCATTAAACAACATCAAACTCTGCGGGATCGAACCATTGAAAGTCGTGGTTTCATCTCCCTCGTCTGTTCCAAATGCAACCACAAACTGCCGCATCCAGTCTTCTCTCTTCTTCTGCTGCTCTTCCAAGTTCCCTTTGCGATTGGCTTGCGTTGCAACCGCCAACGACTGGAAAAGCTGCTCTGCATTCATCTGGCGTGTGTAAAAGTGGGAGAATTTGGGAGACTCACCCAGCGATGGCTCATCCGAAGCGTTGTCTTTTGTGATTTTTGATGACAATTGATAAGGCTTAGACATGGTGATCCAGACAATCAGTTGCTTAAGGTCGTAGCTAGCAGCTCGGAAGTCCGACGAAAGCTCATCGAATAGCTCAGGCTGTGTCGTTGGATTGTGCGGACCAAGATCGTCGATCGGCTTCGTAAAACCATAACCGAGGAAGTGTGCCCACATCCGATTCACAATCGACTTGTCCAGGAACGGACTCTCCATCATCAACTTGCCCAACTCATTGCGGCGATTGACTTGGCTAACGTAACCACTCTTGCCAATCTCGGTTCCATCCACGAAAGCCGGGTAAGCGACTTTGGTCAAACCGTTTCTTAGCTGATAGTAGATCTCGGCTTGTTCAGGCCGGCGGCCTTCGCCCGCAAAGTCTTCGTTCACGATTTCCGCGTGATCGATGTCACGATTCACGGAACCTGAAACAAATCTTCGAAGCGCGCGGGATTGGCGGAAGAACGCATTGAACTCCCAAAACTTCTGTTGCTTCCATTGATTGAATGGATGATTGTGACATTGAGTGCATTGAACTTGCAGTCCGAGAAAAATCCGAGAAACAGCAGCCGTGGCTTGAGTCCCATTTTCCTCATTAACCTTCATCGCTAGAAAATTGGTCGCACCATTAAAACCCTCGGTTCCTGGCTTGGTGGTTCCAGTGGCGGTCACAAGCTCAATGACCATTTCGTTGTATGGCTTGTTCTGAGCAAAACTGTCCCGAAGGTATTTTTGCATGCCTTCACGGTTGGTCAGACTGCGGTTTTCCATCCCGCCATTTCGCCCGATCAGAATGTTGGTCCAAACCGACGACCAGTGATTAGCATATTCTTCGGTATAGCGATCATCGTTGAGCAGTCGGTTGACTAGATTGAGCTTCTTGTCTGGCGATTTGTCCTTTGCAAAATCGGCAAACTCCTCGTAGCTCGGAATCCGGCCGATCAAATCAAGAAATAAGCGACGGCACCATTTCACCTCGTCTTCCATCGGTGATGGCTTGATTTTGTTGTCTTCCCAAGACGATTGCATCGAGGCATCGATTTTTGCCACCTGAACAGGCAGTGTCGCTCGTTTCGAGTCTTTTTTTGCTACCGGTTTGTCGTCGGCAGCAATCGTGACGTTCGCGGCAAAAAAGAAAAAAGCAACGACCACAATCCTTAAGAAAAGGGCACTAGCGCGAACCATGCTGGTAACTCGAACCGTGGGAGAGAAAATCCGACATGTTCCTCGCTCACGCGTCATGCCCCCAAAACGTGCC
This sequence comes from Pirellula sp., assembly GCA_031424235.1. Lineage (GTDB taxonomy): Bacteria > Planctomycetota > Planctomycetia > Pirellulales > Pirellulaceae > JBKCUI01. Next base: position 3,315 of record JANPHB010000217.1, on the reverse strand, counting down.
TGCGCGGACTCAGGTTGGAACCATGTGTTTTGAATAATCCGTGCCATAATCGGGAAACTCAGTGGGAGGTGAGTATGGGGAAACCCATCAAACTTATGAGGTAAGGGTGGTTCGCCTCATTATTGTACTCAATGGCTTTCATTTCTATCCGATTCCTACCATTTTAGTCGATTCCCTTGCAACAAAACCGGGGCGGCCGCCTCGTGTGACCTTGTTTTTCGCTATTGTTTGACAATGCTATTGGAATCATGACTGAACAAGAATTCCTCGCTCACCACCAGCTGACTCGCAATCCTTTTTCGGACGAGGACGCGCAAACCGACTCTGTTTTCCGCGAATTCTGCATTTCCGGCACATTCCACCCGTCCTGGAGCAAGGTCGTTGGCGACGCAAAACAACCCGCTACGGCGGTGGTTTTTGGTCCAAAAGGCTCCGGGAAAACCGCGATGCGCCTACAGCTGGTACGGCACTTTACCGAACACAACCAACAGCACCCCGAAAATCGGGTTTTTTTGATCGAATTCGACGATTTCAATAGCTACCTCGGCCCCTTTCAAGAACATCTTCCCCACCGTCAACAGACGAATCCAGATCGCGTTTTGCAGTCCCTTCGCCTCTGGGATCACATGGATGCAATGCTCAGCCAAGGTGTAACGCAACTGGTCGACCGGATCCTTCAAACCTCCGCCACCAACAACCAGCCAGCCATCAACGTTCGCCAGGATGCGATCGATCGCTTGGACCGAGGTCAACGACGCGATCTTCTCCTGCTGACAGCTGCCTACGATCGCTCCATATCCGGAACCCTACACGACCGCTTCGCGTCGATCCGAAAACGCTTGAGATTCTATTCCCCTTCCACTTGGCTGCCATTGTCGGTTGGAATCGTACTCAGCATCGTCGCGATTTGGCTTAGCTATTTTCTCTACAGCACCGAAGCCGTTACCACCAAAACACTTCTATGGTTGTTCCCACTCTTGTTCGTGTCCGCGTGGGGTATGTACGCCTATCGCTGGATTCGACACCAATGGATGTCGCTGCGAGTCTGCAAAAATCTGCGGGTGATCCAACGCGATCGCGGTCAACTTCGCAAACTGCTAATGCAATTTTCCGATAAAGAACTGGACGAACAGCCACTACCGCATTCGCAACGTTCCGACGATCGCTATGCCCTTTTAGAAAAACTCCAACTGCTCCTCCGTTCTCTCGGTTTTCCCGGCATGATTGTCATCGTGGATCGAGTGGACGAACCGGACTTGGTCAATGGTCACGCGGAACGCATGAAGCAACTGGTGTGGCCATTGCTCGACAATAAACTACTCAAGCACAACGACTTTGGAATCAAGCTTCTGCTGCCGAGCGAGCTTCAATACTTCGTTGATCGCGAGTCTCGCGAATTCCACGAACGCGCTAGACTCGACAAACAAAACGTCGTTCAATCGTTTGATTGGACCGGAGAAGCACTCTATGACTTGCTGGCCTCTCGCATGCGCGCTTGCGCGAACGCCGGGGCCAAACCTAGCCCCAAAGAGTTGTTCGAATCCGAACTGACCGAGACACGATTTATCACCGCCTTGCAATCGCTCCATACACCGCGGAACCTGTTTCGGTTCCTGTATCGACTTATTACGGAGCATTGCAAACGCTACCGCTCGGAAACCCCTCAATTCAAAATCTCAGCAGAACTATTCGAGACCACACTTGCAGTCGTACAATCGGAAGATCGCCGGCAGTAGTGCGTTTCGTTTAACAGTCAGCCGTAGGCGTACTCGGTTCCCTTGACGGTACGCCTGCGGCTGACCGTTAAACGACTATGCGTGAGCGAGTTGCTGTGCACTATTTTCGATTCAAAACAAAAAGGACACATCCGTTGTCGCGTTTCTCCACACATCTCATACTCCTGCTCATTAGCGGCATCGTGACTTTCGCGAGCTGCTCGCGAAACACTAAATCGCCAGACACGCTCGCCCAGGGCCTTGATCGGGTCGTAATCGCAATCGAAAAACAAACCTCGACGACAAGCGTTGAGCCAACACCGCTGCGCGAGACAATCGAAGCGACACTGCGAAACAATTTGGAAAAGCGAGAGCTTTCGGCAGAGCGCAACGGTGCTTGGCAAGTTATCCATGGTGCCGTCGCCTACGGCGATGAGCTGACGATGGTGGTCGACGGAAAACAAGTTAAGGCCGTTGAGTTCCTGTTGTCCGGTGGGACCATGAATGGATGGGAAATCCAAGCCGGGCCCGTTTTGCCCACGACGAAACGTCCAGGTATTCTCGCTCGCGTGGAAGCCGGAAGCTACATCGGCCAAGGACACCCAGATCAATGGCTTGGTTATTTTTCTCAAATCCCGCTCTCGCTCGATCGCAAGATAACGATCAATGAACAAACGCTTGCACTGGAGGATTGGGCAAGGCAAGCGCAGTGGGATGTCCCCAAGAATCCATTCAAGGAGTATTCATGGACTCTTATTGCACTCACCAATTTCTTTCCGAACGATACCGAGTGGCAAGCGAGCGATGGGAAGACTTGGACGCTCGAGCCGCTGGTTCGATTTGAAGCACAACAAGACTTGTCGGACAGCCCCTGCGGTGGCATGCACAGACTGATGGGACTGGCGCATGCGGTTCGCTATCGCAAGAAGCAAAACGGGCTCTTCGATGAAGGCTGGGGGATGGCCAAAAAAGTAGTCGATGCATCGGTCGATAGCGCTCGCAAATTCCAAAACACGGACGGCTCATTTTCGACCAATTATTCCGCTCGACCAGGCAACACAAGCGACCTGAGCGTGAGCATCAGCGCGACCGGACACACGTTTGAGTTTCTGGCTTATGCCTTAGACGACCGCGAACTTGCACAGCCTTGGATGGAAAGGGCCGCAGAGCGATTGTGCGCCATGCTGAAAGCCGGCGAGGGAATCGATCTCGAATGCGGCGGCGCCTACCATGCGATCGCAGGCCTAAAACTCTACCACCGCAGACGCTATGAGAAGCAATAACGCAGCTAGCACCTCAGCAGCAACGCTGTGAAGCATTTCTGACAACGAAAAAAAGGCTAAGCCTCACAAGTCGCATCCGGCAGGTGCGACTTTGGCAAGTCAATTCTGCCGAAAGTGACTTTTGATATTTGTCTTTTTGTCCGGTTCGGGCTTGCCCCGACCGGACACCGCTCTGGTGTTCTAATGGGGCCGCGTGATGAAATGACAACTCTGGATTCGTGGGGCCCCCCCCCGGCGGGGGGCGGGAACCGCAGAGGGTTGTTGGGGGGGGGGGATTGTATAATCACAAAGACCGGGGGGGGGGGGGGATCAGCACG
>JANPHB010000216.1:0-2223 GCA_031424235.1 Pirellula sp. | reverse complement strand
ACTATTGTATCGACTACAAGTTTTGGATGTGTCCGAAACAGTCGCGTCAGAGGTTGGTTTGCAAGTCAATCTGCAATAAACGATTTCGCAACCACTACCTGTACTTGAATATCCTTTTTGCCGCACCCATGGGCAAGGTGTGGTTCGAAATTGCCCATTATAAAAGTGAAACCATCTCGGAGGGATTACACCAACAGGCTGGTGTTCGATCAATCTGAGCGTTTATCTATCACTTCTTTTAGCGAATCCCAGTTGAACGAAACTAGCCCCAGCCTTCCTTGCATCGGTCCATTGCCCAGCTTCGGCGAATCCATAACAAGCTTGGAAACGTTCATAAGCCTCGCTTTAAGTCAGCAATCATACCCACTTCACTGACGAATAGCTCTATTCCTGGGATTTAGAAAAAGCCCCTGCAGCGAATAGGTTGCGCCGCCTCTTGGAACTGCTCGGGATCGTGCCCTATCGCATTGTTGAAGCTCAAGTTACTCAAAAGCAGTTTCACAGTTGGTCAGTAGCATTGCTCTTACGATGACTTCGAAGGAATGCAGGGCGATGAGAAGACGAAGTGTATTGGTTCAGCGTGAATTGGAGTGAGGTCTGACCGTTGCTATTCCGAGATTAAAAATTGCCTACTCAATTGACGAAAGAGTTGGCGGTTGCTGACGGTAATCCTCCAGCTTCCCAATCTGTCACCGCGTGGAATGGCGTTTGTCGCCGGGACCTCCTTTCAATCGAGTCTAGATCTAATCGAATTGGCGCAGGTAGCCGAACGCAAACGTCTGGGAAAAGTATTCTCGTACCCCGATAGTGCAACCGGAGCCAGTGATCCGATTGGGGCGGTGCTAGTCGATCGGCCCGTCGAAACGCCAAGGGGTCGAGCCCATGGAGTCAAGCCTGAAGATTTCGATTCTCAAAGCCGGAGCAGATCAAGCAGACTGGTTGAACGAACTGCTCGGGGGACTCTGCCGTCAGTGCCTCGAATGGCCTTGGCGCGCATAAATGACTTCTCGACCGCACGGCTAATCGCAACCATATGAATGCCGCAGAAGAACGCTTGAGCAACCAATTGCTCGCCGTGATTCGACACGGAGTCAAGGCTGGTTTGCCACCCGACGCCGTTCGCACCGCATTCGAGAATGCTTTGCGCGAGTTCATGACTGGAGCGAAGAAATGATTTCAGCCACGGATACCACTGCGATGAATGCTGCGATCGAAGTTCGAGAGTTGACCAAGCTTTTGATCTTGAATCGCTTCACCGCAAAGTCGTGCTGATCGAGTTCTGGGGAACTCACTGCAAACCTTGTATTGCGGACATCCCGGCATTGAAACGAATCTATGCGGCAAACAAAAAACGAGGATTTGAGATCGTCTAGGTGTGTTTGCATGCGGCACCGGCGCCGTCGTTTGCTCGATGGTGGTGAAGCTGCAGCAAACGTTTTCTCGGCGGGCAATTTCGCACGATTGAAGAAAGCACTTGCTTTCGGACGTTCGAGCGAAGGGCTCATTTTATCTGCAAACGAGGTTGCGGCTGGAGAACACAATGAAGCAACCTGGTTTTTTTGGAACCAGAGCTGACAAAGTTACGTCTTGTTCGTTGGTTAGGTAGGTTCTGCGATTTCGCCACACGCCCAAGGAGCGGTCATATGAGCTATTGGACACACAAATTCCCTCCCGTTCGTGGAGAGTTCGAGTCAGCTCAACCCGAGGAAATCCTGGTCGCGTTAAAAAATTAACGAATTGGTCTTGCTACCGCACTCAGGCGCGTTAATATATTAGCGCTCACCTAGCCGTCGGTTATAAATATTAGGTGCGGTACCATAACTCACTTGCCGGAGGAGCTGCTATGCCTGAATCGTCAGAACTCAGTCGACGCGAGCGACAGATCATGGATGCGGTCTTCGCGTTGGGGGAAGCTACCGTCAATGAGGTCGTGCAGGCCATTCCGTCGCCACCGACCGCGATGTCGGTTCGGAGGTTGATGCACATTCTGGAGGAGAAGGGATATCTTCGACGAAAGCCGTGCGGTCGAGAAGTCATCTATGCGCCTCGAGAATCGAAGGGCAAGGCTGGCCGCAGCGCCTTGGAGAACGTCCTAGAGACTTTCTTTGGCGGATCGCTGGAAGAAGCGCTGGCCGCACATCTTCACTCGCGGAAAGATCAAGTGACCGCTGAAGAACGCGAGCGACTCATTGCCTTGATCGAACAAACCAAGAAAGAGGGGCG
>JANPHB010000215.1:0-12685 GCA_031424235.1 Pirellula sp. | reverse complement strand
GCGACGAGCGACAATGTCGCCCTTCGCTCCGCGACGATTGCGTACAAGCTTCCGCATGTTAGAGCGTAAAGGTGATTCGACCCCTCAGTAATCAGATTCCTTCGCATACGGCGTCCTCGCTACGATTGTTGACGCCCCACTCGATCCATTCCTCAAAATCGATGTCGTTTCGGTCGAAGGTGGATGTACCCAGAGAGACTCTCCAGTTTTGCTGTCGCATGTGCTCCACAAATACGTCAGGAAGGCGTACGTCGTGCTGTTTGATGTAATGAGGAAGCCCCTGAGGCCATGACCAAGTACCGTCCGTAAGGCAGCGGCTTCCCATTTCCGAGTTGGACACGCCGCATTGAAAACGGCAATAGGAAAGCCCACGCCAATGAGCAAGTACCTTTCCTTTCCGCAGGTATTTCAGGATGGAATCACGTTCTTTCGTGCACCAATTTGGATCAACCAATAGCGCTGGATCAGGATACAAATCCGCCAAGCTCTTTACGGAGCCAATCCAGTAGCCAACGGCTTTAAGACGTGTTGTCACAAGGCTTTTCCTATACTATGGGGTGGTCTTTCCAGCGATACCGACTAGAGTTTTCTCGGGATTTACAGTGATTGTTGCGGATTCCTTGCTGAAACATCATAACAGAGCTCAATGGCAGCGTAACTCGGTTTTGAACGCGAATTTGGCATCGTCGTTTCTTGTACAATGAAGGCCTATCCTTCGAGCCACTTTGAAATGGTGTCGCCCAATCCTTCCGTTTTTTGAAATACTGACTTGCCAAAAAAAATCCCGCAAGGAATGGTTTGCTTTTGTCACGAAGCTTCAATACGAACATAACATGGCTCCGGACAACTTAGAACTCGCTCAGCGGTTTTGGGCTTCGATCAGCGGTGAAGATGGCTACGACGTTCGAAATGGACGACGAGCAGTGGATACTTTCCGAACTTGCGCGTTGAAATCGGATGACGGTCTGGCTGCAATGCTTTCGGCATTCCGAAAGCTTGCTGAAGATTGTGGTGAATTCCCCAGGTCGTACCTTTTTGATCCAATGCTAGAAAACTTGATTCGTTTCGTTTCTCGAAATTCAGACCATCCGATTCATGCCGATGCAACATGGCTGCTTGAGACCATCGACATACATGGTTGAGTGATCATAACTTCCTACCGATACAACCAAGCGTTCGCTGAATGATCAACGAGTGGTTGAACAACAAAAGCAAACCCGAAAGAGCGACCGGGAGAATGAACGGAAAGAACTGATGCGTTTCCCAATCCCCTTGAAACGCTTTCCCCCCACCTCCTGAAGGGGACACACGAATCATGTTCGATTTTGAACGTGAAATCGTCCAGCCAGATCTTTGTGGCGCTGGACTAGCGTAAAGTTTGCCAATCGCATGTTCGCTCAAAACAATGGTACCTCTCGACGGACTGTCATACTGAAGCTTCCAGCCCACAGAGATGGCCCAACATACGACTGCAATTGGGCCAACGTAATAAGCCATGGTAACAGCCAGATGCACGGGCCGTGGTAAGGGGCGGCCGCCATCCAGTACTAACCATAGAAATGCAATGACATTGGCTGCGAAAAGGCAAAACGATACAACATGCAATCCCCAAAACGCCTCAAAGGGAAAAGCCAAGCAGCCAGCAACCAAGGTTAACGCATAGAAAAGATGACGAATCCTAAGTCTTAGGCGATGCTCGGATGATGGGTTTTGAGACGCCATTCGAATCTTGTTTTTGATGAGGTAGGCCGTCGCCAGGCGCAGGCTAGGAATTCGGGATTAAGTCCATGTTTCGTTTCTCGCTTAACTAACGTGTCTCTGATGAGCTAAGAATTTTAGCTGCTGGTACATCACTCGCATGATCGGAGAAGATACATTTGCCCTGTCGGCTGCTCGCAACGCATTTCCATATATTGCTTCGACCTCGATCGGGCGCCCGGCCAGAAAATCGAGGCGCATGCTGCTATCGTAGGGCACCATTTCATCGGTATGAGTCATCATGTATTGCACAAATTCGGGCTCAATGAAATGCCCGCAGTCGCAGGCAGTCTGACGCACTTCACGAATGATGGACTCCGCCAAGGCTCTCGAATCCGGAAACTCCATGATTCGGTTCGTGCTTGAATCCAAAATGACCGAAAGGCCATTGAACGGAATATTCCACATCAGCTTGCGCCAACGCGCCCAAGTGAGCGATTCCGTTGTATGGCAATCGATGCCAGCCGCCACCATCTCAGCTTGAATTTTGGCCAACCGCTCCATCGATGGCCCTGTTTCGGTATCGTCCAGCCCGCGATAGGGGCCCATCAAGATCTTTCCGTAGTCAAGATGCCGAATGTGACCTGGGCCGACTTTGTTGGAACACAGAAAACAACAGCCACCTGCAACGCGGCCCGGACCGACGACTTCGCGAGTCGCTTGTTCGACATGCAATCCATTTTGCAGCACGAGAACCATCGAATCATCATGCAGCAGAGGCGGTAGCAAATCGCTCAGTAAATGATTCTGTGTGCTCTTGAGCGCCAAAATAACGCAATCGCATTTCGGCATGTCTTGAACGGATGCGTAGACATTCACGCTCGGCAAATGGAAGTCGCCTAGCTTGCTGTCAACCCGAAGCCCATTCGTCTTGACAAACTCAGCATCGGACCGCATCAGGAAATGGACATCACTCCCAGCTCGAGCTAGTAGCCCGCCATAGAATCCACCCAACGCGCCAGTTCCTACTATCGCAAATTTCGTCATGTCTTGTTCGTCGCCAAAGTAGCAGGCACATTCCATGTGCCGAAGCAAAAATGTTCTGCCGTCGAACGACCGTTCTGCCGGACGGCCGTCGGATAAGCCCACGCATTTCCAAGACGCTCAGTGTACTCAGGACCCGCGGCACTGGAAGCTTCGATGTCGAGATCACTTGATCGATATCCGTCGGTGAACTCTCGATCGCTTGCAATACAGCATTTTCGATTTCGTTCAGTTGCAACTCTGCCGGATGATGCACGACGTAGCCTTCCCCCAGCGAAGCCTTTTCGACAAGTGGCCCCAAATGTTCGATCACATCCTCAGCGTCCTGGATCAAAATAGCTCCGTCCCGAATCAGTTGATTGCAACCTCGAGACATCCTCGAAGTCGCTTGACCAGGCACAGCAAACAAATCCCGTCCTTGCTCTCCGGCATGCCGAGCCGTAATGAGCGAACCAGACCGATCGGCCGCCTCGACGACGATGGTACCCAAGCTCAAGCCGCTAATGATCCTATTGCGTTGCGGAAACACTCCTGCCTTTGGTTTCGAAAAGGGATGCGTTTCGCTCACGAGTACTCCTCGCTCCGCAATTTCGTCCGCCAGCCCCTTGTGCTCGGGTGGATAGATGTCCGTGACACTGCTTCCAAGCACCGCAATGGTTCGCCCGTCCGTCTCCAAGGCACCACGATGGCAAATCGCGTCGATGCCGCGTGCCAAGCCGCTGACGATGGTGAGCCCGTATCGTGACAGGGCTTTGGAGATCCTTTCGGCCATAGTGCGACCGTAGCTAGTACAGTGCCGCGTTCCGACCATCGCGATCGACAGCTGGTCGTTTTTGTGAAATGCCCCTCGTACAAAGAGCATCACGGGCGGATCGGACAACTCGGATAGCAAACGCGGAAAGCCTGCATCGCCAGCAATCATGATTTCGACACCATTTTCATCGCAGTGTTTGAACACGCGGTCGGGCAAGTCGCTTTGGGCCGAATCTCGAATCAGCGTCGAAAGCTTCGGGCCGATCCTCGGGACTTGTCCCAATTGCGAAAGCGTTGCACTCAATACGTTGGAGGCCGTTCCAAAATGATCGATCAGTCCAGCCAATAATCGAGGCCCCACGCCATTGACGAGCGCAAGTCGAATAAACGACTCCCGATCCGCCGCTGGCACAGAGCGAATCGGCGGAACCCAATCGCCGCCATCGTCATCTGGAACGTAGTCAGCCGGTTCACTCTCGCTATTGCCTGCGTCCTCGGATCCGTCGATCGAGGGTGAAAGATCGAACAAAAATTCCGTTTGCAAAGGTTCGTCGGGCTTGGTCATCGAAAACTCGAGTGTGGCGTGTGGATTGTGCTTGGGCGATGAGCGTGTTCAGCTGTCGACGCTTTAATGCTTTAATGCGGGCGAGAGACACCATAAACGTGCGACCAAAACTTGGCGATGGCTTTGGCACCGGAAATAAAGCACTTGCCCTCTGATTGTCCCGATAAAAATCCGAGGGCGTCCATCGGAGGCGCCTTGTCCAAAATCAACACTGGGCAGTTCTGATGGTCCTTGCCAATCAAGCTGACGATCTCCGTGCGAGGAGCAGGGAAGTCAACGTAGCGGATATCAAGCATATGCCGCAGTTTTGGGAAGTAGCTGAGAACGCCAGTTACGGTCGCGCAGTCGGGGCAAAAGTAAGGCAGACCGCCGCCATCTGGGAAATCCTCTTTGAGCATAAACAAAATATCGCGTGCCAAGATTCCAACTCCTAAAAACAAGATTCATGCAACGACTGTTATTCAACGCCGTCCAAAAATGATACCGAATCGAAACTTCAAATTGAACCAGCGAGCCAAAGCTTCGCGGGGAATTCGCCATGAAAGAGAGTCTCGCAACTTATCTTGGCGATGCTTTGCAATGCCAGTGCCCGCAAAAGACTTTCGGGAGAGCGAGGCTCCTGCCGATGTAGGATTGGACCATTGTCCCGTCCATTTAAACTAGTTCGGGACAATGGTCCAAAACACATCTGGCACAGCCAAGTCCAGTCAAAACCTTCGGGAGGGCGAGGCTCCTGCCGAGCCAGCGGCGCAATGGTTCGGCAGGAGCCTCACCCTCCCGAGCAATGAATTGCTTAGGTAAACTCGTTGGAAACATGTTTGGAGCGGTGGCCTCACCCTCTTGAGGAGCAATTTGTCCGCGAAAGGTCCATGAAAACCTGTTTGAAGGAGTTTGCATGGTGTCCCGCCAATGAATTCCAAGGATATCCAGCGAAATCAGGAGCAATTTCGTACTTTAGCGAACTTTGAGGGCAAACAGCCTGTTTTTGCCTTGTGGAGGGTGCGAAGGGTCGCTAAAATCTGCCACCTTCACAAGAAGTAACATTGGTTGTCCTTAGGAGTATTCGTTTTTATGACTCTCGATAAGAGCTTGAAAGTCCGCGCTGGGGCGATCAAGAGCCGGAACGTAATGACCCGCGCTGAACGGATTAAACGTTTGCAAGATCTCGATAAGTGGTCGGATAGCAGCGTCGTCCTCGGTATGGCCAAAGTTCGCGTCCCAAAGATCTCCTTGAAGAAAAAGAAGAAGGTCAAGAAAGAGGACGAAGCAGACGACAAGAAGAAAAAGAAGAAGTAGTAGCCTTTGGTTCCGCCCTCGATGGCTGGGACCAACTTCGGCGAATCTTATTTTCATATCTGTCAACGCAATTCAAAAAAGCGGACCGAAAGGCCCGCTTTTTTTATTTCGCTCTCGTAACATGCAAACCGAAGCGCTCAACTATCGACGACCATTCGGCGTTTTCCTGTGAGGTCGTAGCGGAATTCGTGAGAATTCGGAACCAGCTGAATTCTCACGAATTCAGCTACGAAGTGGTGCAAATTGCATTTGCTTAGCGGCCCAGCTTTACGATGATGTCGAACTCTTGTTTGGTGACTGGCTGAATGCTTAGTCGGGTGCCTTTGCGAAGGAGGACCATATCCGAGAGTTTCGGAAAAGCCCTCAACATTTCCAGGGACTGCGGTGTCAAAAACTTGGACTCTAACTGGATATCGACCATAAACCATCGTGGGTTTTCTGGATCGCTTTTTGGATCAAAGTATGGGTCTTTAGGGTCCCAAGCGGTGTGGTCCGGGTAGGAGGTCCGAGCGATGGTGGCTGTTCCAACCACGCACGAGGGAGTGGCATTGCTGTGGTAAACCAAGACGCGATCGGCCAGCTGCATCTGGTCCCGCATGAAGTTTCTCGCTTGATAGTTGCGGACACCGTGCCAATAGCTGGTTTGGTTGGGTGCGGCTGCGAGGTCGTCTATGGAGAATAGTTCGGGCTCAGTTTTCATGAGCCAAAACGATTGTTTCGGTTTTGTCATTGCGGGAGCGATGTTCGGATGTTCAAGCGAGGTCCGAAATAGGAACGCCTCGCATGTTGCTGAGTAGGAGTCGATACCGAGTCCGCAAGTGGTTCATCCAAAGTCCAAGGTAGACATTCCCAACAATGGAAACGAGTAGGAGAAATGGAAGAAATTTGTCTTTTGCTTGTTCCTCATTCGTCCCGTCGACGTGTTGAGTTTGTTGGGGCGGCTGTTTTGGCAGAAGAACGGGCCCAAGCTGTGCTTGGGCTAATGGACTGAATGGCGGGTTCTGGTATTGATTGGTGTTAGGATATGTTTGTTGTGTCGCAGGTATTCCGTATTGCTGATTCTGGACTGAAGATGGCGAGGGTTGATTTGTTGGGTAGGGATTGGAATCATAACCAGAATTTGGCGTATTATTCGCGGCAACGTAAGGGCGAGTTGGGGAGCCGAGGCCGTTTTGATTGATTTGATTGTTGTAGGTGCCTAGTGCTGAATTATTGTTTGCTTGTGGCAAATAGGGAGTGTTTGACGCGTAGGGACCATTCGGTACTTGAGCCGTACCGTTGTTCGTATTCGGCTGCAAGAAACCAGGTAGTTTTGTTGGTGAATTGGCACCATCTCGACGCAGCGCGTTGTTGGTATCTGGCAGCAAATCCTGTTGTGCGGTGCTAGCCACAAAGCGGTCGGAATTAGGAGCACCACTGAAATTGCTGCCCGTTCCTGGGGGCCTTGGTCGGTCGAAGCCGTCGCTTCCATTGTATGGAGAATTCGGGAGAACGTTCTGGTTATTGCTGGGTGGCGGGAAGTTTCCAGTGTTGGAGTAGCCTGAGCCACCTTGGGTGGCGGCTAAAATTGTTGGGCGTGGCTGATCGATTGTGGTCAAAGAGCCAACGCTTGATGAGGATGTCGAGCCGTCTAGATACATCGTTTTGGGATTGGTTGGGGTTCGATTCTCTGCAAGCGTCTGTGGGTTGGCAGGAATTCGCTCAACGGGCTCGTTGCCCACTCGAACCACTACCCTCTGAACGCGACTTCGAAGTTCCTCGGGAAAGTCGGCACTCAATTCCTGGCCATGCGAACCCTGGGCAAACTCAATGATTTTGTCGGGAGGAATCTGAATGATCATGCAGAACTTATTGTCTCGATCGGTTCCCCATCCGATGTTTTGCGGGATCGTTCGTTGGTTTGGAACAAGCGGCATCGGGGGTTGTGGTCCGCCGGGAAATCCCGAAGGCAGATTCGAACTGGAGCTGGGCAATACTTCACCGCCAGGGTTTTGCAGGAGCATCGAGAGAAGCACCAGGATTAGTTGTCCGTTCATTCTTCAGCCTTCTGTGGCGACGCTCCGATGGGTGATCATCCAATTACAATGGTTGCTCTGATTGCAATGACTGAGCAATGATAGAGGAACTGGCTGAACCGCGTAAATAGAAATCGGGTAGCCAAGTGGGGTAAATTCTCCTTGGCGCGGCAGTTTGGGATAGTTGCTAAGCAATTGCGACAAAAAAATCTTGAGGATTTTTCTGATGCGCTCCATTTTTCAGAATTTTTGATTGAATGGAACTTCTTGAGCAATTCCAGCTCTAAAAATGCACATTTACGGAAATACTGTTAGGGACGGCAAATTCAAACCAGGAGCTGGATGAATGGGTAATTTAGGCCGTCTGGGCAAGAAGTGGATTGAAAACCAGCCGATTGCCAAGTACCCTCACAGTACGGGGATTTTTGGGACGACTTTTCGTCTTCGGAATTTCCATTCCAAGCTTTACCTTTCTTGATCTTTACGGTGGAAGAATCGATGTCCGTTTCGCCAATACGTCAGGCTCGCAAATCATCAACGCGAAATCGCAGCCAAAAGTCTGCCAAACAGGGATGGATGAAGCGAATGCTTCGTCTCGAATCACTTGAGCAACGGCAATTGATGGCTGGGGATCTCATGCCATTTCACAATTCGATTGTGGCTGCAGACGTGAACGGAGACTTTTCGATTTCTCCATTGGATGCTCTAGTCGTCATCAACCGTTTGAACACCCAGGGGAGCGGTTCGTTGGCTGGCCAGACGCCAACAGATATCAACTCCTTTGTGGACACGGACAACGACAATAGTTTGTCTCCGCTCGACGCACTCGTTGTGATCAACGCGATCAACAATGGCGAAGGTGTCGGCGAAAAAGCAGAGGTCCGTTACAAATTCTTCTCGGTGAACGCTGACGGGACAGCAGGAACAGAGCTTCCTGATCCGAATCCAAGCGATGGTGTGCCAGAAGCGACCATTGGAACTGGTGAGCGAATCATCGTTCGCACGCAAATGATCGATTTGCGATCCGATCCTGGCAACCCACAGGGTGTGTTTAGTGCTTACCACGACCTGTCTTTTACCAATGCAGACGGCTCAACGGCGGAAAAACTGCAATTCCAGTGGGGCGAATACAATCAAATCGACATCGGTAGCAGTGTTCGCGGCGGTACATTCACAATCAAGTACGGAGCTCAGACAACCGCTGCGATTAGCCCGGCCTTTATCACCGGCGGTGGAGGATCAAGGATTTATGATGCGGCTGGTACTGCCATTAATATTCGCAACGCCCTGCTAGCCTTGTCGTCCATCGGCACTGGAAATGTGACGGTTCGGACACTCACCAATGCCAGCACATCCAGGTTTGGTGTTAACTTTGTGGGAAGCCTAGCGCACACCGATGTGCCTGATATTCTTGAGGTTGGAGTGAACAACCTTGTCGATGGCCAGGTTCCAGCAGTCCCTGTGACTTTGACAATCGGTCAAAACTCGGCGGATCCAAGCTTGGATATCGTTGCATCCGTTGCCCGAAACAACGCTTTGACGAATACGTTTGGAACAGTCACGGGGCTCCAGTACATCAATGGTTTGGACGGTCGACTTTTGCCAGCGGTGTCTGGCTCAGCGACTCGTACTGTTACGTTGATGGGAGGGTTCTCGAACAAGAATAGCCTTCTACTCGCGGAAGCCGTCGAGTACGTCAATGTTGTCGATACTCTTTTCAAAGGAACTTCGGTTGGCACAATCAATCTGAAAGCAAGTACTTCTCCGCCACCCGCTTCAGGTTCAACAGGGAACAATCTGGGGATCGCGTTGTACGGTGGACTTGCCCAGTATTTGACCTCCAATGTGGTTCTGTTGGGGACGGGCAAAATCAACATCAATGACAAGCTGACCGCAAACACAGATACGACGTCGGTTGCGGAAGATTCTGGCCAAACGATTGTCAATGTTGTGACAAACGACGTGAACTCTGTTGGCGCTCAATCCGCAATTGTCGTCACCGGTGTCACGCAACCTGCCGTTGGCGGAAGTGTGACTGTAAATGGGACGACAAACATCGCGTTCACACCGGCCGCGGATTATTTTGGTCCAGTGACTTTTACGTACACGATTCGAAACGGCGCAACGCCGCCTGATACTTCAACCGGAACCGTGTCGATCAACGTTACCGCAGTCAACGATGCCCCGAAGGTTGTCGCCACTGCGTTTTCCGTCGCAGAGGATGCGACAACTCCGCTCGTAATTACCGCGGCCCAGATTTTTACTCCTGGCCCAGCTAACGAAAGCAGCGAGACAATAACTTTGTCCGCGCCTGGTACTACTCCAAATGGCACGGTAACGATTGTTGGCAACAGCATCAACTTCACACCGGCTGCGAACTTCTTCGGTAACGCGATCTTCACCGTGACCGGCACAGACAACGGCACTCCAACCTTGTCCACCGTTGCGACAATCACCGTAAACGTGACCCCAGTCAATGACGCTCCAGTCCCATTCAATGGCACGTTGACTGTCGCTGAAGATGGCTCGCTCGTCTTGATTGGTGCGGGTGCGGTTACCGATATCCTCAAAAGCTCGAATCCGGGACCAAACGAAGCGTCAACCCAAACGGTCCGACTCGTTTCGATCCAGAGCCCAACAGCACAGGCCGGAACGATCGCCACGGTTGGTGGCATCACCACTTACAAGCCGGCTGTGAATTTCTTCGGAACCGACACATTCACATACACGATTTCGGATAACGCGACTCCGACCGAGTTAACTGCTGTCGGAACCGTAACGATTAACGTCACTGGCGTAAATGACGCACCAACAGCAGTAAACGACACGGGCGAATCAGCTCGATTTGTTGTGCTTGGCATCAATGTCGCGAATTCACTCGCAGTTATGCGAAACGATAGTGCTGGTCAGTTTGAGACCAGCGACACGATAAACGTTGTATCAGTAACAACGCCAACCATTGGAACGGCAACGGTAAACGCCGCGGGTACAGCTGTCTTGTTCACGCCGCCAACTGGCAGCTTTAATACGACTTCGACCTTCTCCTATACCATTCGTGACTCAGGTGGATTGACGTCGACAGCTAACGTCGAAGTCTTGATTATTCCGCCAGTTCTGCCATTCGCATTGACAGACACCGCTAGCATTGCAGAAGATTCGACTGCATTCACGATCGATGTGATTGCGAACGACTTCGCAAATGCTGGTGCGTTCAAGGAACTGTTGACGTTTGGCCAACCTGCGACCGGGACAGGCTCTGTGACGTTGGATAACCGTGCTACACCAACGGATCTTACGGACGACCGATTGGTTTACACGCCACCAGCCAACTTCTTTGGCGATGCTGTGTTCACCTACGATATGAACGACAATGCGGTTGGAAGTAAAGTATCGACGGGAACCGTCACCATTACGGTAACTCCTGTGAATGACGCGCCGTCCGCAACGGATCGAACAGCTGTAACAAACGA
The DNA here is from genome assembly GCA_031424235.1 of Pirellula sp. Classification (GTDB taxonomy): domain Bacteria; phylum Planctomycetota; class Planctomycetia; order Pirellulales; family Pirellulaceae; genus JBKCUI01. The sequence goes on along the minus strand of JANPHB010000215.1, from coordinate 1,844 downwards.
AGACGAAATCCTCGGTGTTCCAGGAGCAACCATCACGGCAGGATTGAGCAAAGGTCCTGGTGAGGATGCTCAAACGCTAACGGTGACCAACGCTGTTAACCAGACTCCTGGTAGCGGTACAGTCGCGATTGTGAGTGGCGACATTGTTTACACGCCAGCTCCCAATTTCAACGGGACCGTCTTGGTGCTCTACACAGTGACGGACAATGGTGTCAACAATACGACGCCCGCACCGCTCAGTGCGACGGCCACGTTGACGATTACCGTTTCGGCGGTCAATGATCCTCCGATTCCGGTCGCAGACGCCGCGGTTTCGACTCCGGAAAACCAAGCCGTAACCATCTCGACTTCGACGCTTACCAATAATGACCAACCAGGGCCAGCCAACGAAAGTTCGCAGACGGTTTCGTTTGTTCCGTTTTCTGGCACCGTGGCCACAGCCAAGGGTGGAACGGTAGCTCTCGTTGGAACGAACTTGGTCTACACCCCAGCCACATCCTTCAATGGTGCGGACAGCTTTACTTATCAAATTAGCGATGGTCAAGCGACTCTGTCCACTGCGACAGCGACCTTGGCCGTCAACGTTACCGAAGTGAATGATGCACCAACAGCTGCGACTTTAACGCGAAGCGTTTTCGCGAGCGTTCCAACTGTCTTCGATTTGTCCGCGGACTTGGCGACGATGCCGAAGGGGCCAGCCAACGAAAGCGGTCAAACTCTGCGAGTCAGCAGCATCATTCGTGACGCGACCACAACCGGTACAATTGTCTTGAACGCAAACGGTACGATCACCTATACGGCACCACTCGGAGCCAGCGGGCGAGATACGTTCCGATATGAGATCATCGACAACGGAACAACCAACGGAGTTGCGGATGCGAAGACTTCGATCGGCACGTTTAACGTAGATATCTCGCCGTTTATTCCAAGCAAGATTCATGGAACGGTATACGTTGATGACAACCGTTCCGGCGCTATGGAAGCCAATGAACTGCGAATGAGTGGTGTCGAAGTCTCACTGTTTATTCCTGCGACTGCAACTTCGCCAGGCCGGTCGTTGACCAAGCAAACGCATGCAGACGGTACCTATTCGTTCGATTTACTACCGCCAGGCACCTACACGGTTACCTACGCCGTTCCAGCGTTGACGGTCGATTCACCAAGCCCCAATTTGTTTACGCAGACGATTGTTGCACCGGGTAATATTGATGCTGAGTTCAATTTCAGTGTAGTTGGCATGACGCCAGGTTATGCTAGCGTGCTTGATAACTTGGCATCCAGCTACTTCACCGTCAACGGCATAACTTCGCGAAACCAAGGGATGTACGCGGCTATTGGGGTAGATGGACGATCAGAATGGACCGTGGCTCTCGAAGGCTACCAATCCGATACTTTCCAAGAGGTCGTCCTTAGCAGTGATTCACGTACTGCGTTTGTCACCGCAGTTCGCGGCCCATCGCACGAAGTGTTTACGGCGACTTTGGATAGAAGACAATTCGTGGTTGTTCAGGCGGCAAACGCCGGACAGTTAGTACGAGTTGTTGCTCGCAGTTCGGACTTGGTCTGGCAGCGAGTTTCGCTGGCTGCACCACCAATTGAAATTGCCTCAAGAGCACGTGCCTACTTGGATTCGGTAGACGAACTCTTCCAACAAGAGAATTGGTAGTCTAAGGTAGCCAGACGCGCTTCGTTTAACAGTCAGCCGTAGGCGTACTGTCAATGGAACGCAGTACGCCTTCGGCTGACTGTTAAACGACTAACCAACACGCCGTTTGGCGGCGGGTTACCAGCAACCATCAAAAGCACCCGAAATCTTTCGGGTGCTTTTTTTACGAATTAGGCCG
>JANPHB010000214.1:0-3959 GCA_031424235.1 Pirellula sp. | reverse complement strand
ACCAACAATCGGAAATGGCGCATCCACGTTTAGGTTTGTGCAATCGTCTGTTGAATCGCGGTCAAAATTTACTGGCCCTACTTCGGTTACTGAACTGGAATGCAAATTTTTCTTCATGGCTGCATTTTCTGCGCTATGCTGTTTGAATTGGCGTGGATTGAACAATTGCGATGAGTGTATCGGATCGTGCGTTTGATAGATATGATAGGCTGCCGAATACACCCTGACAGAAACTCCTTCACCATCATCGCGCGGTACAAAGGCTCCGCCACAGGTTTCGCTTGCTATTTTTGGGCTGGTCCCGATTCATCAAACTGTCTTGACACCGCTTCATCGCGGTTAATTCTGTTGCCTTTCTAATCCCGGTTTACTGTGTTGAAAGTCGTGTACTGCACAGTAGCAGCAGCAAACGCTAGTCACCGAATAGTAGTTACCTACGCAACTCGTCGATAAGACTTCAAATGACCACCAAGTTCAGAATCACAAACGATCTCTCCTGCAGGAAAAGCAGTCAATAACGGAGGATCACTGTCTTGAACCGGCGGAAGGTTATCACCAGCCGAATGGCCGCGTCGCCGGTTATACCAATCCATTGCAGTTCGAAGAATTAGGTCGATGTGCCGATTTCCAACGATACAGAAGCCGTTTAGGACTTCGTGCTTGAGCGTCTGGATGACTCGCTCCACGTGAGCTTGCAAGTTGGGTGACCTGGGTACGATCCACGTTATCTTGCAATTGGAGCTTGTGAAGATCGCGTCGAAGTCTTTCACATACTTGGTGTCGTTGTCCCTGCAGAGATATTTGCATTTCGAAGCATTGTCGTCGATGTGCATTTGGAAGTTGCGAGCTTGCTGGCTCGTCCAGTCGCCGGATGGATTGTCGGTACTTAACGAAATCCAAATGCATCGAGAGCCAAGGTGGATAACGACCAGGAAGTAGACGTCGATCATTCCTGTAATCGTCCACTTTCGTTTGCTTGCGAAATCGCATTGCCACAGTGTTTCAGCGTGGCGTCTCAGAAATTCTGACCAAGTATCGGGATGATCATGTGGTTCAGGACCGAGATCTGTGCCGATGGCAAAGGACCGATCCGCCAGAATAGCCATATCCATGGGATGCGAAGGCATACTCACTCGTGAAGCGATTCGGGGAAAATCCACCTGCCGTTTGGCAAGTATCCAATTGTCTGCATTCTGACACGATCGCGAACCTGCTCGCGATCTTTCCTCAGATTCAAATCCAGATTAAGCCGGCTCCCGAGCAGTCTCCTTGCCGAACCGCCGAAGTCAGCAGCGCTGATCAAAACCAACAGTTCGCATCTACATATACGTCCTATTTGAATCTTCCCAGACTACTGTTGCGACTAGGCCCGAATGCCTCGCGGATACTTCTGGGATGCGGGTTTACATAATCGAAGAAGTTGCGATCAAACTGGCAAATCTGGGCGGGTCATCTTTCGGATATTCGCGTACGATAAACAATCACGTTTGCCGGACTTTTGAGCTGGTATCGCGATATACCCTGCTCGCCCAATCGCTAATCCGGCAGTCGATACGCAATCGATGAATCGTTGAAACCCTCAATATCCCCCCTTTTTTGATAAAAAGCGAAATACGCGGTCATGGCGGGCATTCTGGTGCGACTTCTCTATAGTCCAACACTCAACCACTCAGCAAGGAGTTGCCATGGCCGAAGAACATCCACCTGATTGGCCTAAGATTGTGGAGCGTCATGCGGAAAGTGTTTTTCGCATCGCTTACCGTATTCTCGGCTCAGTTCATGACGCCGAAGATGTTTCGCAGTTGGTCTTTATCGAGGCCAAGAACGTTCAGGAAGCGGGGCCGATCCAAAGTTGGTCAGGGCTCTTTGCACGTTTGGCTACGACCCGAGCCATTGATTTGCTGCGTCGACGACGCAAGAGTATTGAGCTTGACGAGACTCAATACGTCTCGAACCTGGAACCACATCATCACGTGGTTGGCGCCGAACTTGCCGCGTGGTTGCGTAACGCTGCGGCGCGGTTGCCTGAACAGCAAGCTGCCGTCTTTTCGTTGAGTCACTTCGAACAACTCGATAGAAACGAAGTAGCCGCAATCTTAACTATCTCAGTCGAAGCGGTTTCAACAGCTCTCTACAAGGCACGCGGGCGACTGCAAGAACAACTCAAATCCTTCAACGGAGTCCGATAACATGAACGACAAAAACTCAACCTTCACCGCAAACCGCGATGACCTGGAACCTCAGCTTGAATCAGCAGTCTGGGCTGTACTCAGCGAACCACTTCCAGCCGACGCAATCGCACGTGTCAAATCGCAGGCTCTGGCACTAGAAGAAAAACCAGGTCCGAAAATTCGACTTTCAACTCGCAATATATCGTGGAGTCGTCCATGGATGCAAGTTGCTTCATTGGCCGCTTGTATTTTGTTGCTTCTCGGGGCAACGATGATGTTCCCCTCGTCGTCCAGTGCATTTGCGCAAGCGATTGAAAAACTGAAGAATGCCGGGGCGTTTCGATACAAGGAATTGGTCTATCTGACAACGCAGGAGAAACCGGTCGAAATCCAAGTAGTGGTTGCAGACAATGGTCGTGAGCGGAAATCCATGCTTGGCATGGTCTCGATTCATGATTCTACTGGTCAACTTCGATTGTCATGGAATGAAGCAGCAAAGTCTGCAACAGTACATGTACCAATGGAAGAGATAGCTGTTGAGCCAGAGCGGCAGATCAAGTGGTTGGAACGGCTAAAATCCTGTGGAAAGAAGCCCGACAAGGAACTTGGTTCGATGAAGATCGATGGTCGTGACTGTCTAGGATTCGAAGTAAAACCTGTTCCATCTGCAGTCTACGCGGTTTGGGTCGATGCAAAAACAAGCGATTTGGTTCAAGTCGAATTTAAGGTGATGCCTAAAGGTTCATCTGTTACCAAGTCAGTAATGAAGGATTTTGAGTTCAACGTTACACTCGATCCGATGTTGTTTAGCTTTGATGTTCCTCAAGGCTATCAATCGTCAACCGCCGCGAAGTTGCCGGAGTTGCTGCCGTTCGAAGAAAGCTTAGTCGAAGCGCTCAAAGGCTATACCGAGTTGAGTGATGGTAAGTTCCCCAAAAGCATCTCAGACTGGGGCGAATGGGCAATACTCATGGCCGAGAAAGGTATCGCTAAGGAGAAGATGTTGACTCTCTCTGGTCGCCTTGGAACATTGCTTCCCTATTTAACAGGTATGTCGCATGATGATTACGACTACATGGGGGCTGGCAAGGTAGTCGCTGGAAAGCGATCGATCGTTTTCTGGTACCGAAAACCGGAAAAGCAGCTTCGAGCCGTCTACAGCGATTTTACAGTTGCGACGATCGCGGAAGCTGACCTGCCTAGGAATTAGCTATTCGCTAGCTCAATTGATCTCGATCGGTTCAAACATCCAGGCCGAGGCGGCAATGCCTCGGCCTGAGTTGTTTGCGGTGAGCGCAACGGTTTTACTAAGCGTATCATCTCTGTTTCGAGTGTGTCATCGCCATAATCAAGGCATGGATTGGGAAATCCGTCTCAACAAAGTGCTTTGCATGCGTAATTGGGAAAACGACTCGGCCTGGGCAGCGATATCGACAGTCATTTAAGTCTATTCACCTCGTCAAAGTGGTATTTCGCCTAGATGTTAGGATTTTTTGTAAGTAAAACGCGACTCGCCCGACTTAACTCCTTAACACAATTCGTCCCCTTAAACGAAGGAGATTACATGCCTGATTGGTCAGAACTAATCGACAATCATGGGCCATTGGTTTGGTCCACGATTGGTCGGTTGATTGGCAATCGCGATGATGCGTCGGACTGTTTTCAGGAAGTATTCTCGGCCGCCTTGGAACTTTCCCGAAAGCAAAAGGTCCTCAGTTGGACCGCCACGCTTCGACATCTCGCATCGATTAAAGCAATCGACTGTCTTAGACGACGATATCGCGACAG
>JANPHB010000213.1:0-31734 GCA_031424235.1 Pirellula sp. | reverse complement strand
GTCGCACCGCCAAGGGCGGTGCGACGAATCCAGAGTTGTACGATCATGTGACGTGAATCTAGAACTCCAAAGCTGCGGACGGTGGGATCAAGCCCGAATGGCGTTGAATTAGTGTTAGCGGAAGTGCGCAAGCACTCCGGTGAGTTGTCAAATGCCTGCGATTTCCCAATGGATTATCACCGGACGGCTCGCGCCGTTCCGCTAATTCAACGCCATTCGGGTCAAGCCCCAGGCGTCCTGAAATGCTTCACAGCGTTGCCCGAAGGGGCGATACATGAACGGGTGTGTCGAGCCTTCGGCCCTCAGAACAAATAACGCAACTTCAAAACTTGCGCGTCGTGCGACGTATTCTGTGCCTCGCTGCTCGCCTAAAGTCCGTCAATCCGGCTCGAACTTGACTCTCGACATCCGTGTCGAGAATCACGTCGAGGGCTGGGCCTTTGTTCCAACTCAAGAAGCTATGCAAACTGGTTTAGTGTTCGCGACAAAAACTCGAGTTTATCGAGAGCACGGATTAGGTCGGTGAGACGCTTGGCTTTCATCTTCTGGTAGATTTTTTGCCTTCGAGATTCGATGGTTCTTTGGCTCACGTCGAGCTTCGTCGCAATGCACTTGTTCGGGACACCTTGTACGACGAATTCCAGAACTGCTTCCTCTCCTTTGGTGAAGGAGTGGCGCTGCATGCTCAGCATACGAAGTTCGCTTTGCTCGATTCGGAGCTTTACGCATTGCTCATTTGCCTCGAGCATGGCTTTTGAAAAAGGAGCGTTTCTAACGGGTCTGTCGATAAGGCCAAACATGCCTCGTCGCGCCAACTGGGCAATGACGCTCCCTGGAAATCCAGCTCCGATGCCGAGCACAATGTCTCGGGGGTTCCGCTTTAACGCAAAGAACATTTCCTCGTCGTATTCGGCGTCCACGCTGCTTTTGCTGAGATCGAAAAGCAAGATTTGCGCTAGAGCCATTTTCTGAACTTGGGCCTGTTCCAGCTCGGCGAACGACTGGAAGTCCACAATTTGAAGCTCCCGGCAGAGGTTTGGGACAACGTCTAGCAGTTCAGGATCGTCTGAGATGAGACGAACCGGGCACCAGGTGATTTTCATGATTGGATGGATCGCGAGCGAGTTTTGGTTGGTAATTGATCTTTCGATGTTTGAAATCAAAAAATCACCCGACCACAAGTATCGCGTCATCCAGTGCTGAAAACCGCAATTTTGCAGTGAAGCAACCGCTTCGGTATTCTGAGGGGTTCAATGGACATCGGATGCAGGCCATGTGAACTTCGGTTCAAGCATTGACGAATGGTCGGAAAAACCTTAATTTTCGTGCTTGTTTGACCGCTTACACATAATAACAACGAGGATAAACGATGGCGCGCGCTGGAGCAATTACGTTCAAGGGTACTCCGATGACTCTGCTAGGCACTGAGCTGACCGTTGGCAGCCCTGCACCCGATTTCACTGTTCACTTTTTCGAGGGTGGTCTTAAGACGATTACTTTGGCTGATTTGAAGGGCAAACCGACCATCATCAGTGTTGTGCCGTCACTCGATACGGGGGTCTGTGCCATTCAGACCAAGAAGTTCAACGTTGAGCTAGGCGCAATGGGTGACAAGATCAATGCGTTGACAGTTAGCCGCGATCTACCGTTTGCTATGAATCGTTTTTGCGGTGCTGAAGACATCAAGTCGATGAAGGTTGGCAGCGACTATCAGAACGGTGGCTTTGGAATGAGCTTTGGATTGATGATCGATGAACTGAAGCTATTGACACGAGCGGTCTATGTTTTAGACGCGAGTGGCAAAGTCGTTTACGGAGAAATCGTTCCTGAAGTGACTCAAGAACCAAATTATGCCCCCGCTATCGCTGCGTTGAAGAGCCTTCTGTAAGCAGTTTCTGAACCTCTAAATAGAGTGGTTCATCCTCGTTCCAAGGCTCTGCCTTGGAACGCACTGCTTTGGAGGCTCCGCCCATCGCTCTAAACATCTTTGCATCGACAAGTAGTAGCCACCGTCACCAGACGGTGGAGCCACTAACTTTCCTTTAGCTGTCAAGTTCAGCTAAAATCTTCGTGAACGCGAGGCTCCTGCCGATCCGTCGACGCCACGGTTCGGCAGGAGCCTCACCCGCCCGAGTAATGTATTGGTTGGGCAAGCTCGTCGATAACATGTTTAGGGCGGTGGGCTCCGTCTCGCGATGGACATAGCTGTCGTAATCGAGGAAATACAATACATTCCTCGCTCACGCTTCGGGTTACCATGCAGATCCCCCGCTACACTCTCACGCTTCGGGTTATTACCAAACCGCACCAATCGGCAATGGGTCAACATATTATATATTATGCCTGCTCGATCTTAAGATGAAATGAAAACAAACGAATGAAACGGTCAATCGAGCTCGGGTAGCCTCAAAACAAGTCTCATCCCAAACTCTACCGACTCCTCATTGGGCGAGGCGAAATCAACCGCTGAATTGCTTCGGCTTTGGGGTATCTGCTCCTCGGCTTTGTCTCGCATGGAAAAATAGGTGGCTTCGTCGGGAGCAATTGGCTCAGTTGATGCTCTAAATCTGTAAAGAGACATAGTCCACTCGGCTTGCAAAGCGTGAGTATCCTTCAATCCCCAACGATTCGGTAGAACTTGATCAGGCTTACCCTCTGATAGAACACCATCCGAAAACGGAGTATTTATTGATCCATGAAAGCGTGGGGTGGCAGTCTTTCCCCGACTGGCATACTCCCATTCCTCGGTTGTCGGCAGGCGATATTGTTTTACTGATTTTAGCGGCCCCAACGAATGATGTGTTGCGTACTTACCGCGATCGATCGTGGCCTCAATCGTTGCGAGATTTTCTTCTTGGTTCAACCAATTGCAGAAATCGTAACACTTAATCCAACTTAGTCCACCAGCTGCGGAATGTGTCGTCGTTTCCTTTCCAAACTCGCGATCGAATCTCGCGAGTTGCTCTGCGGTGACCTCGTTCATCCCAATTGCATATGCTCCTTCAATCCACGCTTCATGGCCTTGTTTTGACCTTAGGGTCGTTATCTTCTCACCTTTTTGGGGCCCAGACCAAAATCGGACATTTCCTTGAATGAGCGACATATGCATTCCGAGTGAATTCACAAACCACTGCTTGTCTCGCATTATTTCAGCCTGCTTTAACCGCTTGTCTACATCTTCTAATTGATCTTGAAGTTGCCATTTTGAGACCAAGAACCGACACATACCGTGAACACCGCTATCGGGATGATTCTCGTATTGCCGAAGCACCCAGTTCTCTAGCAAAGCTAGAGTATTTGGGTTAATGATATTTGAATCCGTTACTGCCACAATCATTAATAATCCATAAACTACATCGGCCCTGTTATTATCTGACAGGATGTGCGAAACCAAAGGGGCGATGGCCATCCCACTCTCTTGAAAACGATGGACACAGTATGTTCTAAGCCTCGGATCGCCGCGATCCTCCATTGCTTTCAGCAAGCAATCCATATCGCCCAGGCCGTATCGAGCAAAAACACGATTGGCTTGTTGAATACAGAATGCTTCACCAAATTCGCTGAAGTCAGTTCCGAATTCAAAGGATTCCCAATCAATGTTCAAGCGTTCCAAATTGGCTTGCCCGAGCGTTTTCGACCAAACGTGGATTTCTCCGGGATTGGCGTCTCCGAGCAACTCGATGCACTTTTCTAGATTGTTTTTATGAAGGGAAGAGAGTAGCTCTGCAAGCACAATACGCTTGGCTGGCACCAATTCTGACCGATACGATTTCTCAAAAGCTTCGAGCCATTGCCGAGGCAACTTTGTCGCGAAAGAGCTTCTTTGTGCTTCATCGGCGTTCGTGAATAAATCGCAAACCCAATCCACCAGTGACTCGCTTTGTTCTGGCGTTTTTGCGAGCTCAGGCTCAAGCAAGCATTGCAGTCGACGGATCGATTCCTCCTCCTTTTTCCCAAGGCCGTCGTCTTTCAATGGGCTATCCAGCGACTTGATAACTTCCTTTTGCGTCACGGGAGGCAATTCGAGAAACTTGGAAATGTCCTCGAGAGACGCAGTCGGCAAGGCAGTTGACAGAGCTGAACCATTTTGAAGCGATCCCGGCATGGAAGCGATCCATGACTTAACCGGCGACGGAACTGGAGGACGCGTCAGCAAAAAAGCAACGAAAAGAGCCGTCCCTAAAATGGCGACCAAAGCCGTCGTCGCAACCTGGGCTAGCTGCAATTGCTTCCATTTGGACCGAGCTCTCTCGATCAAGCCAACTGGCTTAGCCAGAATGGGCTCGCCTCTGATAAACCGTTCGAGATCCTCCGCAACTTGAGACATCTCCTGATACCGGTATGCTGGATTGAGCCGTAAGCAACGTTGGCAAATCGTAGCGACAGGGACCGGTATCGATGGATGCGTTGAGCGAAGCATCGGCACTTCTTGGCGGCAAATTTGGTCTACAAGTTCGGTTGCGGTTCCTCGAAACGGAGTTCCGCCGGTGAGAAGTTCGTAGAGGATGACTCCAAGGGAATAAATATCGGCTCGGTGGTCCGCTTTTTGAGATTGGCCGCTGGCTTGTTCAGGACTCATGTAAGCTGGCGTGCCCAACATTTCGCCGTCGTTCGTCAAGATGGTGGCGGCATCGAGCAAGCGAGCAATTCCAAAATCGAGGATCTTGATTTCAATTGACCTCAAAGCCTCCGAATTGGCATCGTCCTTTGGAAACACGACCATCAGGTTCGACGGCTTGAGATCGCGGTGGACGAGCATGTTGTTATGCGCGTATTGCAGGGCCCTAGCAACGTCCGCAATCAATTGCAGTTTCGCCTCAAGCGGCAACGGGACGTTGACTCTAAGATACGAACGCAGATCGACACCATTTAGGAATTCGTAAACCAGATAAGGCCCCTCTTGCGTCTGACCGAGATGCAAAAATTCGACGATGCCCGGGTGTTTTAGTTGCTCCGCATAGCGAGCTTCCCGCATAAACCGCTTTGTATCTTCTTTGCCTGCCATTAAATGGGCGTGCGGAGATTTGATGGCGACCGTTCTTCCTGTCTCCAGTTCAAGGGCAGCGTAGACGACTCCTGATGCACCATGTCCCAGAATATATTGCGGCTGATAGGACCCAATCAGGGCCGGCATAGCGGATTGCTGCCTTGCCGTTTTATGTTCACCACGCAACGTTGTGTTTTCGTCAGTGATGGGAACAGCTTCCGACGCATGAAGTTTCATTTGAAGCTGCTGATCGGTAATGATCAACTCTCGAAGAGCTCGGTAGCGAATGGAGCCATCGACTAAACTCGCGTACTCACTGACCAAGGGCCGGTCCCCATTTTGCCAACTTTTTAGATACGCATCCGCAACTAGATCGATTTGGCTGTCTAGCGAGAGTTCGGATATTTCAGTCGGATCTAAATCGGGCATAGCAATCGGCGAAATCAAAAAAAACATTTCCTATTCTAAAAGTAGAGTATAGCATCAGTCAAACTCAGGCATCCTAAGCAGAATCCTCAACCCAGCTACGCGAACAGATTTGTTTACGTCGTCAGAACTAAAGCAAAAACAGTCCTGAGCCCTTGGAAGCAGCCCAGAGAAAGAGCCTCGAAGCACCATTCTCGCAGGGATTCTAGACACGTCTTTACGAGATCCATGCGAATCCGTCATTGTCCATTCGGCAAGTGAGCCGATAACATTCGTTAAGCCAAATCGATTTGGCAACGCGAATGTCTTGCCTAGCGAGTCAATAAATGTACCGTCAGAGGCAGGGGTCTCTCGCTCTCCGTGGAATCGCGAGGTAACCGTCTTCCCGCGACTTGCGAACTCCCACTCTTCGCTTGTTGGAAGGCGGTACTGTTTGACCGATTCTAAAACCCCAAGGTTTACTTCAAGCTGTTCCGGTTCAAGCTGCATTGTCACATTCCATGGCCTAAATTCTTCACGAGAGTTTAGCCATTGGCAATAATCGAATCCATCCAACCAACGCAGCCCCTTCGCTGGCGCATCGGCCAACGCCTCTTTGTCATACTCAGGCAGAAAGCGAAGAAATTGTCTTGTATTCAATTCATCCATGGCAATTGCATAAGCTCCCTCGATGGTGGCTTCGTGGCCAATGCTGTGGTTGTAGTCATCACCAAGTTCCTTTTTTTTCTTTTTTGGTATCCCCATCCAGAATTGTTTTTTCCCTTTGATGATCGCCATGTGAATCCCAAGCGGGTTTACGAACCACTCTCTATCTCGAACGATCCCTTCTTGGGCCAGCCTCTCATCTAACGCCGTTGCTTGTTCGTTCATTCCCCACTTCGCGATAAAGAAACGGCACATGCCGTGCACACCTGCGTCCGGATGCTCGACGTATTGCCGAAGCACCCACTCCTCAACGGCAGCCATCGTATGAGGTGTCACCGATTTCGTTTCTAGTGTGGCCACAATCATTAATAATCCGTAAAGCACGTCTGACCTAGTGCCCGCCATCAAGTTTTTTTCGATCAGCGGAGCAATCTCGATTGCGGTCTCCTTGAAGCGATGCACGCAGTAAGTTCTGAGCCGAGGATCGGCGCGGTCCTCAAGAGCTTTCGGCAAACAGGCCTCATCTCCTAATAGATAACGAGCGAAAACACGATTCGATTGCTGGATGCAGTCTGATTCACTGACCCCGGGACGGTCTATACACGTTTCAAAGGGAGTCCAGAGTACCTGGAGGCTTTCGAGCTTGTCACAACCAATCGATTTTGCCCAGATATGGATTTCGTTCGGATTGGCAACGTCCAAAAACGGAATAAGCAATTCTGGTTTGCCGCGATGAAAAGTAGCTAGAAGCTTGGCCATCGCCAAGCGTTTCGTCGGCTTCTTTTCATTGCCCAACGATTTTTCAAAGGCTGGAGCGATGGAACTCGAGTATGGGCTCAATACGGCACTCCATTTTTGCTCTTCAGCATCCGTGAATCGGCTGCAAATCCAATTGGTCAATGCGTTGGCCAATCGTGGCTTTTTTGTACGGCTCAGATCAAACAAGCACTGCAGCCCTTGGATCGCTTCAATTTCCTTTGGCTCAAGCCCATCAACACCCAATTGCCTGTCCAATGATTCGACGATTTCCTGTTGCCTTTCTGGAGGCAATTCAAGCAATTTGCTGACGTCCTCAACGGAGGCCGTCGGCAAGTATGTCGCCAAAGCGGTTGTATTTCGCATTGAGCCTGGCAATGCAGCGACCCATGTTTGTATGGGCGACAATTCCGTGGGGCGCATCAAGAGAAAGGAGACCAAAAGCGCGGTCGCAACAATGGCCACTAGTGCGGTCGCTGCCACTCGAGTCAATTTCTTTTGATTCCACTTGGACCAAGCGTTCTCGATCAAACCAACTGGCTTGGCCAGAATTGGCTCTCCTCGCAAAAATCGTTCGATGTCGTCTGCGACTTCAGAAATCTTGCGATAGCGATAGGCTGGACTAAGCCTCAAGCAACGCTGACAAATCGTTGCGACTGGGTCAGGTATTTCTGGATGGGTAATGCGAAGGAGCGGCACTTCCTTGCGGCAGATTTGATTGACGAGCTCGGGTGCGGTGCCGCTAAATGGCGTTTCCCCGGTAAGGAGTTCGTGCAGGATAACGCCAAGACAATAGATGTCGGCTCGATGGTCTGCTCTTTGCGACTGGCCACTGGCTTGTTCGGGACTCATGTACGCCGGAGTACCCAACATTTCGCCATCATTCGTCAAGATCGTTGCGGCATCAAGCAATCGAGCAATTCCGAAATCGAGAATCTTAATGTCGAGCGGTTTTGACTGATCTGGATCAGCGGAGTCCGAGGGGAAGATGACCATCAAGTTCGAAGGCTTGAGGTCGCGGTGGATGAGCCCTTGGTCATGCGCATACTGAAGCCCCTTGGCAACGTCTGCGATCAGTCTCAATTTTGTCTCAAGGGTCAGCGTGGCGCCGACTTGGAGATACGAACGCAGATCGATCCCATTGAGGAACTCGTAAACCAAATAGGGACCGGTTTCGGCCTGACCTAGCTGAATAAACTCGACAATGCTGGGGTGATCTAATCGCTCGGCGTTGCGTGCCTCACGCAGAAACCGTTGAGTGTCTTCCTTGCCCGCGATCAAATGCGCGTGCGGTGACTTGATCGCAACCAACTTGCCTGTCGCCAATTCCTTGGCCGCGTAGACGACACCCGATGCTCCATGCCCCAAAACGTATTGCGGTTGATAGCGCCCGATCTGCGAGGGCATGGCAGATTGAAGTCTAGTTGTCTTGTGCTCACCTCGGACAGTCGAGTCTTCCGTCGGAACTGGTGTCAAATCCGACGCGCGTTGTTTGATTTGAAGTTGCTGTTCGGTGAGTATCAACTCACGCAGCACTTGATTGCGAACCGCTGGGGCTACATAGGACGCAAACTCACTGACCGAAGGACGTGTCCCGTCTTGCCAACTCTTTAAGAACGCATCCGAAACCAAATCAATTTGGCGGTCTGGAGAAAGTTTGGATAGTTCCGTAAGATCAAAGTCGGGCATGACAGGTTAACAACGGGGATCGGCCTGGAAGGAATATGTTAACACACAAAAGGGTTCCTTCGTGTAGTAATATAATGCGAGCACCACCACATTTCGCCTGCCAAGAGACCTATTCCAACGTTTTTGAAGGCAATTCCCTGAAACGTCAAAGCCGCTATTTTGGCTAGCCAGAACAATGGTTGCTAACCCTACGATTGGGGTATCGTTTGTCGGCAAATACGACAAAGGTTCCCAACGAAAAAAACAATTTGCTTGCGGTCAACTAGTTTCGCGTTGTAGGATTACGGTAGCCCATGCCTCTTCAAGATTCTTTCCAATTTCCTAGGGAGTTCTCTATCGTGATTCACTATTCGTGTGACAGATGCAAACGAGAGATTGATAGTTCGACGGACCTTCGCTACACGGTAACCATTGAAATCGAAGCGGCGCTGGATGGTCCAGATCATGAATTGGTAGATGACCCAGACCATCTTGATGACATTCAAGACATGCTCGATTCGGCCGATGATCTTTGTAGTTCGGTCTTTGATGACGAAGTGTATCAGCGAAAGCAGTTTGACCTCTGCAAAGACTGCTTCCGACAATACATCAAAAATCCTTTGTCCCGAGAGACAACCACTCCGATGGGCTTCAGCAAAAACTAGCAGTTGTCCAACAATTCGACCGCTGCAAATTTCTCACCTTCTAGCATCGAAAGACTCGCCCCTCCACCGGTGCTAACGTGGGTTACCGAGTCCGCAAATCCGAGTTGTTCGATTGCGGCAGCGCTATCGCCCCCACCAATAATACTGATGCCATCCGACTTAGCGATCGCTTCTGCCACAGCGATCGTGCCATGATCAAATGGAGGCATCTCAAACACGCCCATCGGACCGTTCCACACAATCGTCTTAGCTTTCCCTGCGATTGAGGCAAATTTCTTTGCGGTTTCCGGTCCAATATCGAGACCTTCCCATCCATCAGGAATCTCTCCCGCTTTGACCACTTGCTTGTTGCAGCTTCCCTTGAAGTCATCTCCACAGTGGGTGTCCACAGGCAGCACCAATTTGTCGCCACCCATCTCGATCAGCTTTTTCGCAAGATCGACTTTGTCCTTTTCGACCAAACTCTTCCCGGTCGCTCCACCCTGTGCGAGCGAGAAGGTATAGGCCATTGCGCCCCCAATCAAAACTTGGTCGCAGATACCGAGCAGGTTTTGGATCACGTTGATCTTGTCGCTGACCTTCGCTCCGCCGAGGATCGCCACAAAGGGACGTTGAGGATTGGCGATCGTATCGCTTAGGTATTGGATTTCTTTGGCCACCAAGAAGCCAACCACCTTTGGCTTGGTTCCCATAGCATTCGGTACAGCAACCATAGACGCTTCCAAACGATGGCATGTGCCAAACGCGTCGTTGCAATAAATATCCGCCCAACTCGCTAGTTTGTTCGAGTAGACGGCTTCTCCGTCCTTTTCGCCTGGGTTGAAACGAACGTTCTCCAAGACCAACACCCCACCATTTTGAAGTGCCTTGACTTTGGCCTCGGCATCTGGGCCGACAGTATCACTGGCAAAAGCAACAGGGAGCCCCAAAAGCTCCGCCAACCGAACCGCAGTCGGTCGAAGCGTAAATTCAGGTTCTGGCCCCTTTCCTTTTGGGCGGCCAAGGTGGCTCATCAAAATCAGCTTCCCGCCCCTTTTGACGACCGATTCAATGGATGGCAACGCCATTCGAATCCGGCGATCGTCGGTGATTGCACCCGAATCGTCTTGCGGCACGTTGAAATCCACCCGCATCAGAACGACTTTGCCCTGACAATCCACATCCGCAATACTCTTCTTTGCCATTTCGCGTGCGCCATCCAATAAGTTTTCGAGAGAATCGACGGCCCTCTCAGATACGATGGAGAGCCCAATGAATCTGCTTTTTTAACGGAAAACCAAGTTCTGGCTAGCGTCAAACCCTGCCAGAGCGGTCCGTTCGTGTCAGATAAAGTCCTGGTGAATGTGGTTGCGACCCGATTGATTAGTTGCTTCGGTAGAGTTATAGTTGGGGCTGGTTGCGAAAAAGCGACCCCTTAGCGCGTGTTTTTGGGAGGCATCCCCTCCGATCGACACCACTGAGCCCACCGGTGCTTCACGTTGACTTGCCCAAAGTAACTCTTCTTCTCCAAAACGCGAGTTTGCCTCATTTCTCGCGGGGTTAACGTGAAGCACTACTATTCCTCCCAGAAACTGTTTCGCCTAATTACTACCAGTCATTCCATTCAATTTCCCGGAGCTACTTCGAATGTCCGAAAACCCAACCCAACCTAATCCTGCTGATAACCGGCGCGATTTCATCAAGACGACCTCCGCTGTTTTAGCAACGGGTGCTTTGGCTGGCACTTTGCCAATCGCTCGCGCTGCCCATTCCTTTGATAGCGGTGAAATCAAGATTGGATTGGTTGGATGCGGTGGACGCGGGACAGGTGCTGCCACTCAAGCTCTCGATACTAACAGCGCAGAAAATCGCGTGAAACTGACCGCGGTCGCAGATCCCTTTTCGTACCGGATCGACGAAGCGCTCAAGGGCATCGGTAGCAAACACGCCGATCGCATCGATGTAACCGACCGCAAATTCGTCGGAGTCGATTCGTTCAAGCGATTGATCGAATCCGATATCGACATGGTTATCCTGACCTCCCCTCCAGGCTTCCGTCCTTTGCACTTCGAAACGGCGGTTAAAGCTGGCAAGCACGTGTTCATGGAAAAACCAGTCGCTACAGACGCGCCCGGCGTTCGCCGTGTTTTGGCCGCCAACAAACTGGCCAAGGAAAAGAAGTTGGTTGTGGCGGTCGGATTGCAACGACATCATGAATCCGGCTATCAAGCCACGATCGCCAAGCTAAAAGACGGCGCCATCGGCGATATTAACTTCACCCGATGCTATTGGAATGGCGATGGCGTTTGGACTCGCCCTCGCAAACCAGAGCAGAGCGAACTCGAGTACCAAATGAACAACTGGTACTACTTCAACTGGCTAAGCGGTGACCATATTTGTGAGCAGCACATTCACAACCTGGACGTCATCAACTGGTTGATGGACGGACCACCCGAAACAGCACAAGGGCAAGGTGGACGACAAGTTCGAACCGGTCCTGACAGTGGCCAGATCTTTGATCACCACATGATCGAATACACTTACAAAAACGGAGTTAAGCTCCTGAGCCAATGCCGCCACATTCCAGGATGTTGGGCATCGGTTAGCGAATATGCACACGGCAGCAAGGGCTGGTGCGATATCGGTGCGGGCAAGATTTATGACCTCAACAACCAAGTGATTTGGAATGCTCCGAAAAACGAGTTGGGGCATGCGAAAGAGCACGTCGACCTGTTCGCCGACATCCGAAAGGGCTTGATTCCCAACGAAGGGGACAACGGCGCGTACAGCACCATGACCTCGATTATGGGACGAATGGCGACGTACACCGGAAAAGTCGTCAAATGGGACCAGTGTCTAAACAGCAAGATTTCGCTCGCCAACACGGACGCAATGAGCTCGTTTGACAACGAAGCACCAATTCAGCCGGAAAATGGCAAATACTGGGTCCCAACCCCAGGAATTGATCCTGAGCTCGTGATTTAGTGTCGTGATTTTCCGTTCACCACGAGCTTTTTAGTTCGGTGGTCCAACGGCCCGTTTGGCAGCCTCTCTGTCGCCACGATGGCGAACTGCCAAACGGGCCGTTTTTTTGGTCCGTCGGTGATGTATAATACAATCACGATGAATACCGTACCTGATTCTACAAAATCGACGCCAATCGATTCGACCTCGCAAGTGGGTTCGAAGCTTCTTTCTCGATTTGCCGATGTCGATGCTCTGTTCGCTCGCCCAACTTCAGAGGCTGTTCCACCGAAGCGAGGCTCAATTCCGCTCGAGAGGTTTCAATATCTCGAACAGGAGATTCGTAATTGTCCGGCAAACAGCGCTCCCTATGTCGAGCTTGGGCAAATCTACATCAATCAAGAACGATGGAACGATGCAAAGCGTGTCCTAGAGTCGGGTGTGCAGCTTTGTCCGGAATACGAACCGCTCGTCGTGATGCGAGAGGAGTTGTTACTCCATCAGGCCAGCCAATTGTTGCAACAAGCCAAAACGGCACTCGCGCAAGATCCGTCCGATGAGACCCGATATGGACTTGAGCAAGCCGAAGTCAATTTGGCCAATGAGCGCATTCGAGTTTGCCGCGATCGATTTGGTCGCCATCCCGAACAAAAAGAAATACTTATCAATTGGGCGATCGGATTGAGGCAATTGGCTCGCTTTGACGAAGCCATTGAACTACTTGTCCGCGCGGCTGAAGAGCCCGATTTGCGAGCTCGTGCGAGTCTCCAGTTGGGGATGTGTTATCAAACGCTAAATCGACCTCTGGATGCTTTGGCTGCCTTTCGCAAAGCCTCCTTGTTCCGAGCTCCCCCACCGGAATCAAAGATTCGGCTGCGAGCACTGGAACTAGCCTTGGACTTGGCGGAAGAAAGCCGTTTGATCGATTCCGCTCGATTTTATGCGGAACAAATTCTGATCGATTGCGATCGGGCAAAACAAACCGAGGTCAAGGAGCGACTTCGAAAACTCGAATCGCTGGATCTCTAGGCGAGCGGCAGCTCGGTTATACCGGGAGGGTGAGGCCACCGCTGTAAACATGTTTACGTCGAGTTCACTCAACCAATTCGTTACTCGGGAGGGTGAGGCTCCTGCCGAACCGTGGCGTCCCCAGCTCGGCAGGAGCCTCGCTCTCCCATTAAATCCCTTGGCAGGTAGTTTCAGCCTGATCCACTATCACTGAGTTAACCGTTCGCCCCTTTCGCTTCACTGGCATAACCTGCATAATCTGTAAGCAGGAATTTACACAAGTGATTACGAATGAGGGTACTAAGCATGCTGGTTAGGCTCAAGACGAGGACAATTCGACGAGCGGCGATTTTTGCCGTCGGATTCTCCATCTCCGCAACGGTCCTTGATCCCGTCGATGTCAGGGCCGACGGCAGTCTGGATTCCATCAAGGTCTTGCAAACACTTACGTCTGGTGATGACAGTGCTGTTGTCGCATCTAACGCGATCAAGCAACTTAGCAAAGCCAACGATGTCACCTTGATCCAGTCTTTGACTGCCATGAAGGGCGCAACAGCAGTCGGTCGCAACTGGCTTTCAGGACTTGCCAATTCTCTCTATCGAAAGTCTGGCAAGTCGCAAACTGCCGAGCTTACCAAATTTTTGGCGGACGCAAGTCAAGACGGCGAGGCTCGCTATCTCGTTTTCCAATGGCTTACAACCAACAACGATGTTCTTCGAAAAGAACTGCTCGCCAAGATGAACCAAGACTCGAGCCCCGAGCTTCGATTCTTGGCGATCGACGAAGCCATGAAGGTCAAGCTCGAAAGCAAGGACCTGTCGGTGTTGCTCGATGCAGCTCGCCACCCGAGCCAAGTGGTATCGATTATCGAAAAGCTAAAAGAACTCGGCGTTACGATCGACCAGTCCAAGCAACTCGGGTTCTTGCCTGAGTGGCGATTGATCGGCCCGTTTGATAACGTTGGGACGGCAAACTTTGACAAAGTTTTCCCTGTCGAAACCGATTGGGCCAAGGGAGTGGTCAAGGACGAGTACCAGGGCAAGACAGAGGCTGTCACTTGGAAGCAGCACACAACCGCAGAGCCTGCCGGAGTCGTCGACTTGGCCGAGCTCTACAACAAAGAAAAAGGCTGCATCATTTATGCTGCGGCTGAATTTGATTCTGAGAAAGATCAAGACGCAGAAGTGCGATTGGGCTGTATCAACGGAAACAAAATTTGGGTCAACGGCAAGCTCGTCTTGTCCAACGAAGTCTATCACACCGGCGCTCAGATCGATCAATACGCAGAACCTATTCGCCTCAAGGCGGGCAAGAACCAAATCCTGGTCAAGGTTTGCCAGAACGAACAGAAGGAACAATGGGCGCAAGACTACAAGTTTCAAGTGAGAATTTGTGACTCCACCGGCAAAGCCATTTTGACAAAAGGACGTTAGACGATGAGACTCAACATGCACAAATTCTACAAGACATCTTGGTTTGCGTTTGGTTTGACTGTGGCAACGCTGTCGCAACAGGTGACCGCAAAGGCCGACTGGCCGATGTTTCGAGGACCGAACGCAGGTAGCGTCGGCATCGATTCAAAACTGCCGACCAAATTTGGCGGCGAAGCTAAAGAGAATATCGCCTGGCGTACTGAACTACCGGGCCGAAGCGTTGGTGGTGTTATTGTCGTTGGCGATCAAGCCATCACCACCAGCAGTAGCGGCATGGATCAGCGTCGCCTGCATTTGATCAGCGTCAACTCGAAGGATGGGGCTATTCGATGGCAGCAAGAGTTTGTGGCTCGTGGCCGTCCGTTTTGTCACCCCACCAGCGCCAATGCTGCCCCGACGCCAGCATCGGACGGAAAGCATGTCTTCGCATTCTATAGTTCCAACGACATAGCCTGCGTTGACCTCGAAGGCAACTTGGTTTGGTATCGCTCGCTTTCGACCGATTTCCCAAAAGCTGGAAACGATGTCGGAATGAGTAGCTCGCCAGTCGTTCTCGACGGCGTTTGCGTGGTTCAAATCGAATGCCAAGGGGATTCGTTTGCAGCAGGCTTGAACGCCGAAGATGGAAAGGTGCTTTGGAAACTAGATCGGCCCAAGCAAGCCAATTGGTCTTCACCAACCATCGTGAAAATGCTCGACGGTCAGCAAGTCATCGTCATGCAATCGAGCGAAGATCTTCTCGCGGTTGAACCCAAATCCGGCAAGGTTCTTTGGAAGAAGGAGCTACGTTGTTCGACGATTCCATCGTCCTTTGCAGCGGAAGGTAAACTCTTTGTACCGGCAGGTGGGCTTACCGCTTATGACTTGTCCAGCGTCGGAACCGGACCTAGCAAACTGTGGGATAACAACAAACTCAGCTCGAATGCTTGTTCGCCTCTGGTTGTTGGGAAGAGTGTTTATACGATTAGCCGAACCGTTCTTGCCTGCGGAGATCTCTTCACAGGCGAATCCAAATGGCAGACTCGCTTGGCAGATGCCAAAAGCATCTGGTCCTCGCCAGTCGTTGCAGGCAATAACTTGTATGTCTTCAGCGATGACGGACGTTGTTTCGTTGTCGAGCTTGGAGACAAAGAGGGCAAGGTCGTAGCCACCAACGAGCTGGGAGAAGCTGTCCTTGGTTCGCCAGCCGTTTCTGGAAACGCCATGTACGTACGTGGTGTTTCAAGCCTTTGGAAGATCGCCGAAAAGTAAGCCATGTCCGAAATGGGTGCATACGCCGTCTCGTTCCAACCAGCCTCGCAACCCATTGTTGGTCGTGTAACTGTACCGGGATCCAAAAGCATTACCAATCGCGCCTTGATATGTGCGGCCATGGCGCGGGGTACGTCGGTCCTTTCCGGTGTCCTCGAAAGCGAAGACACTTGTGTGATGATCGACGCTTGGATTGCTCTTGGATTATCGGTTCATTGGGATCGGACAGCAAAGACGATCGAGATCACTGGGTGCAATGGTCAGCCTCCTATCCCAAAGGGGGATTTGCACATCGCAAACAGTGGGACGACCATTCGTTTTCTGACTGCGGCGTTGGCTGCAACGCGGGGCGATTATACGTTGGATGGCGTCCCCAGGATGCGTGAGCGGCCCATCGGCGACTTGATCGATGGCCTGCGAGAGCTTGGAGCAAACGTTTTTAGCACCAATCCAACCCATCCCAACTGTCCGCCTGTCCGTGTGCTCGCCAATGGACTGCGGGGTGGCGAGGGAAGCGTAGCAGGAGACGTTTCCAGCCAATTTTTGAGCGGCATGATGATGGCTTCGCCTTATGCCGATTCGAGGGTTTCGATTCGCGTGGTCGGCGATCTCGTTTCCAAGCCTTATGTCGATATGACCATCGCAGTCATGAAGTCCTTTGGGGTGGAGTTGCATGCAACCATTGGAGCAAATGGTCCACAATACGAAGTGAGCTCACCGCAGTCCTATACGGGTTGCAACTACTCCATCGAGCCAGACGCCTCTGCCGCGAGCTACTTTTTTGGCGCGGCCGCCATCACTGGCGGAAGCATGCGTGTCGATGGCCTTAGCTTTCACGCTTTGCAAGGTGATGTTCAGTTTGCAAAGGTACTCGGAAAGATGGGATGCCACGTGACGAGCGGTGACGATTTCATCGAGATCTCAGGGCGGGCTTCAACCGGGATCGATATCGACATGAACGCGATAAGCGACACGGTCCAAACGCTTGCTGCGGTTGCCTTGTTTGCCGATGGCCCAACTCGCGTTCGTGGGGTCGCACACAATAGGCACAAAGAAACAGACCGTATTGGTGACTTGGCTTGCGAGCTTCGTCGATTAGGTGCTGCAGTCGAGGAGCACGACGATGGCTTGACAATCCACCCCAGGCCGCTAGTCGGACAAGACTTAAAGACCTATCGCGATCATCGCATGGCCATGAGTCTTTCTTTGGTCGGTCTCAAAGTAACTGGCGTTCGGATCTTGGATCCCAAGTGCACCGAGAAGACTTACCCAGAGTATTTTGAGCACATGGGTGCAGTGCTAGGGCAAGACCCAAAGTATCATGCATCGTAGCCGTTGGGCGATAGCCCCGGTTATCGGCCAATGGCAATCACTTTGTTAGCGGAACGGCGCAAGCCGTCCGGTGAGTGCCCAGTAAATGCCGCGAAACCGGAGGGCTCGCGCCCTGCCGCTACAGAAACACAATCAAAAGCGAGTGCCATTTTGCTAGCGCCCAACGGCTTATTGCTTCGTAAGCTCGTCCTTTATTTTAAGCCTCGATTTAATCCCTATTCCGTATGGAGTTCAAAGTGAGATCTGCTTTTCGATTTGGTGTGCTCGTAGCCTTGATTGGTTCTGTTGGATTAGGTGCTTTTTTTCAGCCGAATGCGATTGCTATTCCTTCGAGCAATCCGGCACCTGAAATCGTTCCTGTCGACACCAATATGCACGACTTTATGGAGGGAATGTTTCAAGCTCCGTACCGTCGCTTGAAAGAAGCTATCGCAGCGGAACCCAAGGATAACAACGGCTGGAAAGCCATTCGCTCGGACATCCTCATTTTGGCGGAGGGGAGCAATATTTTGGTGTTGCGGAAACCAGAGAAAGACCAATCCAAGTGGGATGAGTGCAGCTTGGCATCCAAGCAAGCTGGCGAAATTGCGTTCAAAGCGGCCAAGCAAAAGAACTTCGCTGAAACCAGAAAGGCATACGAGTCCATGTTGGTGCATTGCAACGACTGCCACAAGACATTCGCAAACGGCAAGCATCAGCTTGCTCCGTAAGGCGATCCACCCTTTTAGACGTTTCACCCAAACAATTTTTTTCTCGGGAGGGTGAGGCTCCTGCCGATGTAGGATGGGACCATTGTCCCGTCCTTTAAACTAGTTCGGGACAATGGTCCCAAACTACTTCAACCGCACGCAGACCTTGGCGTAGACAGCTCGGCAGGAGCCTCGCTCTCCTATAGGTTTTTACGTGTGTTCCAGGCTTACGCGGTCGGTTTCAACTCGCAGCCAGCAACGGTTGTCCATTCGCGGACGGACCATTTCCGTACGAGCCCGTTCTGAACATACGGGTCGTTGTTCGCAAACGATTCTGCGACTTCAGGGCCGTTGCTACGGAAAAGCAGAATGGCTTTGTCGACTGGGTCCGCCAACGCTCCGCCCAATACAAGTTCGCCCCGCGCTGCAGCTTGTTCGGCAAGCGCGAGATGCACAGGTCGAAACGGCGTTCGTTTCTCAACGTAGTCATCGACGACTTCGTAGATGAGCAAGTAGTGTTTTTGCATGCTGTGTTCTCCTATTCGCGGCGTGAAAGGACTTCGTTTAACAGTCAGCCGTAGGCGTACTGCCAAAAGAACGCGGTACGCCTACGGCTGACCGTTAAACGACTAAATCAACAAGTCGCTCGCCCCGTTCCGCTTACAAAGTGAGCGCCATTTGGCTAACGCCGATCGCCTAATTTTTATTTTCACACAAGACCGACTCGCTTTTCAAGTGTTCTTGACAAAGGTCCGATTCAACAGTTGCCGAATGGATCGAACACCTTCGTTCCGTAGCAATCCCGCGCGATAGATTCGCCCTGCTAAGATCACGATGCCATAAGTCGACACGATCATGACCACCGCAGCTAATGGTGGTTGCCAGAATGGGACTGTCGTGCCTGACGCGAGACGCAAGACCATCATCATCGGACAGGAAGGTGGAAAGAAACTCAACGTTGTGGAGACGATTCCGTTCGGATCACGTACAGCAATGAACCAGACCATCATCGGTGCCATCAGCACCAGCCAGACGGGCAGCAGCAAAGTCTGGGCTTCTTTCAATTCGTTGACCGATGCCCCAATCGTTAAGAATATGGAGCTAAAGAACAATACTCCAAGCAGTTGAAACAGCAGGAACCACGGTAACAAGCTCAGCGGTAGTTTGTCGGCAAGGCCTTGGTAGTTCAAGAAGAACAATCCGCCCGCTCCGTAGAGAACGAAGATGACCAGCGAGCCTGCGACGTTGCCAAGCAGCTTACCACCCATGAGCTGCGACGGTGTAACTGATCCGAGCAGCACCTCTGAGATTCGCAGGCTTTTTTCTTCCATCGCGCTTTCGAGAATTGGCTGTGCAGCCATTAGGATCACCATGAACATGAGCATCATCACACCAAACGGCAAGAACATGCTGACAAGCGAATCCATTACCGAATGATCGTCGGATTTGCCGGTGTCTGAAGCTTTGATGGGTACGCTCGGTGTTAAATCAACTTTTGCATCGACCAAAGCAAAGACCTTGGGATCGATTTTGTCTAAGCCGAACTGTTCCATTCTCGTATCGCGTAGTCTTTGACTCAAGATTGCGCTGAGCCACCCTCGCGCGCCACTCATCAATGCGTCTTGGCTATAAAACCGTGCGACAGCCGTTGGTGCATCCGTTTCGTTTTTTGTGGAGTCGTCCGTCGACGGCACAGCTGTGGGTTTCAGAAAGGAACTGGGGATTTCAACCAACGCGTAGATGTCGCTGTTTCGAATTTGGTCACTGTATTTCAGCCGCTCTTCGTAAGACAACTCGTTGGGGGCCGCGACCAGTTCCCAAATGTCCGATGGCTGCTCCATAAATGCCCTTGCCTCGTCAGACTTGCTACTCTTTGAGTCGAGGGGCTTGTCCGGCTTGGTTTGTACCAACACATTGCGCGTTTTGGCCGCGTTTTCGAGAGTCTCAAAGAGCTGTCCCGTTCCATCTGCCACAACAATTTTCTGCGTTTTGCCGCCGGTCACCCGATTAAGAACTGGCATCACCAACAAGCTGCCGAACATCAAGATCGGCATCATGACCAACGTGAACAAAAACGCTTTGGTGCCCACCATGGCGACGTACTCGCGATGCGCTATAACCCAAAGCTTGAACATGACTTTATTGTTTCTGTGTGGCTGATTTGTGAAAAAGGTCCAGGACTGATTGTATCGCATGAATCGTATTCGTTGCTGCGTCGGGGGAAACGATGCAATTTTCCAGGTTTCCGAAATGTTCTTCGAGGCAACGGAGCAGCAGTTCTCGCAAGAACCCTTCGTCGGGGCCATTGGGTAGTGTGCTTTGATGGTAGAGCGTTTCCAAGTCGCGTTCTTTGTCGCTGGCCCATGCAAAAATTTCCGGCTCCGTCATTTCGCCGCGTCGAATCGCTTTGAGCTGCTCGCGATGGAGTCGCAAGTCGATGTCGCGATGCATGAGAATCTGCTCGCACTCGTTGAGGAGTCGCACAATGTGGTACGCATACTTGACGTCAAACCCGAACTCATCGATCAGCTCACGCCGTTTGCCGATCGGGTTCTTGGTTCTCATTTTGTGCATGGTCGCGTAAGCGTACCCTTTGAACTTGGGCCAACAACCTTTGTGCAAGAAGTGCTGGCGATTTTCCCGGATCATCGTACCGACCGTGGTGACATGGAGCACGCAATCCTGGGCCGTAAACAACGAATCGAGCATGTTCGGATTGCCCTCCATGCACAACGAAAAGTAGCGAACGATGCCATAGATCGACAAGTCGTATTCCATGGCATTCGCATCGTTTTCGTGTCCATCGCGGATGTGCGATTGCTGGAAGTTTTCGAAGGGTTGATGCGGTTTGCCAAAGCCCAGGATTTTCCCATCCAAGTGCGGAAAGATATCGGCTTTCGGCGGAATGCAGACGCCGTAGATATCCCGGTCCGACGAATCCGTTGAAACGCCATAAGCTTGAGAGCCCATGATGGTCTCATAGATCATGTTGGCAGGTACAAAACGTGGAGGTTTGACGAGCCGTTTTTCGAATAAATTCTGGGTGACGCTGGCCATTTGGGGGCTGATTTGTTGTTTGTATTTGATGGGTTATTTCCGTGGGTCACTCTTGCCGAGAGTGACCTTGCACTGCCACGAACAGCATTTTGTATTGGCGAAACGGCTGAGGGCAGTCGATTTACTCTGGGCTTCGCCCGAATGGCGTTGAATTAAGACTGTGGTCGTCGCGGAGGTTGTAAAACTTCCTGGAGTTTGAGGCAGTGCAGGAACTCTTACGAGATTCCACTACTCAACGCCATTCGGCCTGGGACGAATCTACCATTCCCTTGGAACAGCCAATAGAGATAATAAGATACCAATTTGGTTCGGTCGATTAGCTCACAATGGATGGTGTTTTTCTACGATGCACGAAACTCTCATAGACCCAACGGAACGGGCCCCCGACCAAGTTGACCCACAGGCTATACGACGCAAACTGGACCAATTGTCGTTCGCCCGGCTCGAAGCGATCCGCGAATTCGAATCGAATGCGAAAGAGCTCGAAAAGCTGACCAAGTATCTGCAAACCGCCGAGAAAGTCTCTCTCGCTCTGGAAAAACTGAATCAAGATTTGTTCTCAAGTCTCCTCGGGACCGTCCAGGAGAAGATTACGATTGCTCTGCAAGAGATCTTGGAGCAACCGATCACGTTTCATGCCGAAGCGGGTTTTTCCAGAAATAGCGCCAGCGTAGAATTCTGGATCGAACGCAATGGAAAGCCAGAGGACCTAATCAATGGCCAAGGCGGTTCGGTCGCCAACATCGTTAGTGTCTGCCTTCGCCTTTTTGCACTCACAACGCTGGACGAGGCAACGCATCGTCGCTTTTTGATTTTGGACGAACAAGACTGTTGGCTTCGGGCTGACTTGGTACCGAAACTAGTGAAGATTATCCACGATGCCAGCCGTGCCCTGGGCTTTCAAGTGTTGATGATCAGCCATCACGAACGTCATTTGTTTGAACAGTACGCCGATAAAATCATCGAGCTGCAGTGGCAGAACGGCCGCGTGGTCGCAGTGGATACGACCTCAGGACCTTCGCAACCAGATTAAGTTTGCCCACAATGTCGTTTGATATTTGTCGTCTTGTCCGGCTCGGGCTCGTCCCGACCGGACACCGCTTTGGTGGTCTAATGGGCCGCTCGATGAAAATGACACCTCTAGATTCGTTGCACCGCACTTGGCGGTGCGACGAATCTAGAAGCAAGCGAGCATGCGACGTGAATTTAGAACTCCAAAGCTGCGGACGGTGGGGTCAAGCCCCAGCCATCCTGAAATGCTTGACAGCGTCTATCAAGCCAAAACCCGAATGTTGCGCAAACTCCGTCAAAGATTGTCGGAATTCGAAGCTTGAGAGAAAAACGGCCCAAGTCATGGGAAGAGATTGGCCGTACGCCGCGCGGTGAAATCCTGACAGCGATATTTTCGGTTTGAGACGAATGCCTTGCATTCAAGAAAACCGGGGCTAACGCCCATCGGCTGATTGTGTCGCTAACGGCTTCTACGCAATCAACAGGCTATTTCGCGTCGGGTTGCGGCAGGCGGCAAGAGCGAAGCTCCTGCCGTGCTTGTGACGCAATAGTTTGTCAGGAGCGTCACACTCCCTGGACAGGCTGGAAGCCTATCCCACTAGTAAGGGCTGGATGCACCGGTCTCTGGATCGCCAACCATGTGGAAGTGGTTATGGTCGATGTAGATAACTTCGATGCTTTCCTTGTCTTCCAGCGTGTAAGGAACAGGCCAACCGTTGATGGTCTTTTCCTCGAAGTACACGGTGCACTTGTAGTGTGCGTGGTGTAGTTGAGCAAAGCCAATCAAAGGGATAAACCGTGGGTCATCGATGTAGTCCGCCATCTTTTCCTTGACGATGCGAACGCGATTGCGTTGCTTTTCGTAGAGCAACGGAATTCCGCCTCGTAATGGTCGAGCCTTTTCGAGAGCATGGATGACTTCGTCATCGCTCGGTGGATCGATTGCAGCAACAGGTCCGCCCGCAGTGAAGGGGCCCATGATTGGAACACGAGCGTAACGCTCATGCACATGAAACTGGATTTCCTCGTTGTCTTGCAACATCGGGCTGATCGGAATTGGAACACCTAGGGGCCCAATTCCGATGTTGGAAAGGCCGATGCAACCCGTCTGCGAGCCAAGCGCAGCAAGTAGAAGTAGAGTCGTAATTCTTTTGAAACGCTTGCAGGACATCGTATAAACCCTTCTCGTGTCGGAGACGACTATTCGTCGAACAATGGTGTTTTCGGCCGGTGAGGTGTTAAGACTTGCGGATTTTTCCGTCTACAACGAAAATTCCTTCCAAACGCATTGCTGGCATTCCATGGTTCAATCATTTGGCTTGCCAGAACGGCCCGGCTCCAATAACTTCTACAGCCATCGGGAGGGTGAAGGCCCTGCTCCAAACATTTTTGCAATGCCAAGTCCAGTCGAAAACCTTCGGGAGGGCGAGGCTCCTGCCGAGCCACGGTGCTGCCGAGCCACGGTGCAATGGTTCGGCAGGAGCCTCACCCACCCGAGCATGAATTGATTAGGTAAACTCGCAAAAAACATGTTTGGAGCGCTAGTCTCGCTCTCCCATAATATTCCCTCCTACCCAACTAGAAACACTGCACATGCCACAACTCTCCCACATGGTGTACTTCACCCTCCAGGATGACTCCGAAGCCAAGATTTCGGAGCTTCTGAATGCTTGCAAAAAATACTTGGACGGACATCCTGGCGTAACCTATTTTTCGGTAGGAACGCTGAATCAAGAGCTTGCAAGACCCGTCAACGACCGAGGCTATCAGGTTACGCTCAACGTCGTTTTCGATAGCCGAGAATCCCACGACTTGTATCAGGTCGCTCCGAGGCACCTTGAATTCATCGCAGAGCAAAAGCCAAATTGGAAGCAAGTTCGCATATTTGACTCCGACCTTGTCTAGTCGACACAGCCGACAAAAGTAGCAGGCACGCTCCGTCGTGCCGTCCGCAGGTGCTCATTTGCTCTGATTCCTGGTGAATCGCACATGGAATGTGCCTACTACTTTGACATTTGTCGGCTGCGTCCTAATCGCTTCGAAACAACGGTACCCTAACATGCCAACAGTCTTAGACCGAATCGTAGCCAACAAGCGTGAGGAGATTGCGTTCGCGAAAACTCGTCGCGATCTCCAATCCCTCATCGATGGGGTAATTCACGGTCCAGAAGTCCGCGACTTTTTGCTTGCATTGCAAGGACACGATTACGTTCGATTGATCGCGGAGGTCAAGCGAGCGAGCCCATCCAAGGGCATGATTCGCCCTCAGTTCAATCCGACCGAAATAGCGTTGGCATACGAAGCTGGCGGTGCCGCAGCGATCAGCGTTTTAACCGACGAGCCGTTCTTCCAAGGTCGGCTCGACTACATGACTTCCGTCCGAAACGCGGTCGCCATTCCAGTTCTGCGCAAGGATTTTATCCTGGATGAGTATCAGGTCTACGAAGCGAGGGTGGCTGGCGCGGACGCAGTGTTATTGATTGCCGAATGTCTCGAGGGAGATGAACTAAAGCGTCTTTACGATTTGGTTCAAGGGCTCGGTATGACGGCCCTTATCGAACTTTATCACCCCCATCATTTGGAACGAGTGCTAGCAACTGGTACAAAATTAGTTGGCGTCAACAATCGCGACTTGCATACTTTTGCCGTCGAATTGGACCACGTGATCGAATTGCGTAAGCAAATTCCAGCGGACGTGACTGTCGTTGCCGAAAGCGGGATCTTCACAGGCGCGGATGTTGAGAAGATTCACCGAGCCAACATTCAAGCCATGTTGGTCGGCGAATCGCTCATGCGACAATCGGACATTCGCCAAGCGACCATCAACCTTCTTCGCCCACCCCTTTGAGCCAAGTTGGCAATTGGTTCGGGCAACCTACTGAGCGGCGGGCGCTTGCCGCGTTACGGTATCCCTGGCAAACACGGTTGTCGCGGCTAGCGCCCGCGGCTCAATTTGAGTAAAGTAAGAGCCATTTGGCTTACGCCGAACGTCTAATTGACCGGTGAAACAACACGCCGATGTGCTTATGTCTGGGCGTCGAAGCGGCGATCGCTCATGACGAAGCCTATCACAATGCCTGCCACTAGACCCCCTACGTGTGCGAGATTTGCTAAAGCGAACCCTTTCGACTTGATCGTGAAGCCTAATACTAGGATCAATGCGGTCATCAAATAGATTTGCGCCGGCAAGTAGATCCCCAGATCGGGCCTCAAATTTGTTTTTGTAGCGACGTAACCAAGAAGCCCGAACACCACTCCTGAGATACCGACAAACTCTGGGGAGCCAAACCATTTTCCGGGCATAAGCCCCTGGAACAAATGAGACGACATCGCGACCAAGAGTACGATAACCGCAAATCGACCGATCCCTTCTAGTCGTTCGATGAGACGGCCCAACGATGCCAACGCGAGCATGTTAAACAATAGGTGAAATGGCGAGCCATGCAGGAAAGCTGGAGTCAGGACTCTCCAAAATTCACCTTGCTTGATCGAAGCTGCTGGGTCTCCCGTACCCTTGTACAGATCGTGATTAACAAACGCCAATTGATTCACGATGTAAACGCTGGTTTCATTGGCCGCGTCTGTAAAATCTGAGGCGATTCCAAGGACAACGCACACAATGATGAGTGTTAACGTCAATGGCGGCAGGCTGCCGCTAAACATATTCGGCCTAACTCTCGAGCGGGGAATCGAGTACGACGTGTTCTTCTGATAGTCAATCGACTTTTGTTTTTTCTCTTTGATGATCGATTTGGCTTGATCGATCGCGTGATGATATTTGGCATCGTCAGGACTCGCTATGAATTGCTGGTATTCTTTTTTTGCGAGATCGAGTTTATCTTCATCTCGGATCCAGACGTCCCATTCGTTTTGGTCGGCTGTTGGTTCGACGTGCGTTGGGATGTTTTGAGTCAAAAGGAATGCAACGAAGGACTCGGCATTCGATTTTCCTGTAATTGTGGTCAGATGTCTCATTGGGTCAGTCAATTGGCCGGAGTTGATGGATCGGTACGTAGTATTTCAAGTAGCGTCTGCCGTTGCTGTAACGAACCCCGCGAAGATCTTCCACCAAGATGGTAGCTCGTCGCGTGATCCGATTCACAACTCCCTGCAGGACGGTACCTTCGAATGGAAAGGCGACACGGGAGCCAGCCCGAATGTTGAATTCTTTGGCGGCTCGCTCTTGTTGTGTAATCAGCTCGTGGCGATGTTCGGTATGCCCAAACATGTTGCGAGCGATCGATTGAAATCTGCCGGCAGAACAATCGCTTTGGATCCACGCCAGCATTTCGCACAAATGGATCATTTCGTGCTCGACAATTCTCTGCATGGCCGTTAGCCGATCCTGGCATTCATGACCGCAGACCCGAATTGTATCGCCTGGTTTTCGGAAGGACTGGAATAGGAGCGAAGTCGAAAGCGCGATCTCGTAATGAGTCCGACCTGGCCGGGCTCGCGTTCCTCGGAAAATGGTTCGAGTGGTTTTGCCGCCCGCGCGCGTCATTCGTGAACTCAGTCGAAACGATAGTCCATAGGATCGCGCCAATGGCAAGCATAGTCCTTGAAAGAACTGCTGATCGTATGCCTCGGCCATGATTTCAAGGTCTTGCTTTGCGATCTTTTGGAAATTGCGAGTCTCCATGGCTTTGGAGGAGGACAGGACGCGATTTCCGATCGACGATTGCAAAACGTCGCGATGAGACCAAGCTGTTTGAGGTCGGTAAAGCAATTCTGCCAAGTTCCGTTGGTAGTCCGTTCGGCTTGGAGTGACTGCAGGCGGGACCGTCAACGCGTTGGGCAGTTTGAGATGTGGCTTTGGGATTGCACTTCCAACAGCCGGAAGGTCTTGGCGGGGCTGTGATTTGCTCACTGGGGCTGGTTTCGGGCGCGGCGAAGCGGGGGAGCCGAGGTCCGACACGCGTCTCCTATTCGAGTTTGAATTGCCTTGTGAATGCGTCATTGCTACCTCCGTTCCGAAATCTTACGAAAAATCCTAGTTTTCGCTGCTTCAACGCACCAATATAACACGGATTGCCCTAGGTTCGCACCTGCAACAATTGCTCAGAGGCCTATATACTGAAACATTCGTCCGTTTCACTTGTTTCCGAATCATCCCACTCAAAACTTCGTTCCCTATGCGTCTGTTTTTCGCTTTTCGAGTGTTTTTCGCTGTCATGTTCCGCCGCGACGCTGCCGTGCAAATCCGCGAACTACTTGATGAGGGACCAGCTAAACTTGGGCATGCTGAAGCGTCAAAACCAGCACCTGTCGAACCGAAACCAGCGATAACACCTCCAACCGCGACGCAAACCAAGCCGACACGCCGAAACGAGGGACTGACGCTGCTGAGCGCACTGCAACGCGAAGCTCGTTTGCTCGATTTGGTCTGCGAGTCGCTTGATCAATACAACGACGCCCAAATCGGTGCTGCGGCCCGAGATGTTCTCCGCGATACTCGTAAAACGCTCGATCGTATGTTCGGACTTCGTCACTTGGTAGAGTCGCCCGAGGGTGAAACCGTCGAGATACCAAGCAATCCTTCACCTGTCCGATGGCGAATCGTTGGCAAGGAATCGAGCAAAAGCGGTACCTTGAGCCATCCCGGTTGGCAAGCTACCAAAATGGATATGCCTCAATGGTCTGGTGGGGCTGACGATTCCATGGTGATCGCAGCCGCGGAAGTTGAAACTTAGGGTGCGCACCTCCACCGTTAGCGGAACGGCGCAAGCCGTCCGGTGAGTGCTCCGTAAATGCCGCGAAACCGGAGGGCTCGCGCCCAGCCGCTAACATTGCAAGTTGGCTAGATGATTGTTTTTCGAGGCCTTAATACCGAATGAATGTTCCGAATCCTGTGACGTTGCCAAGCTTTAGCGAACGAGTGCGTGTTCGCTCGCACGGACGCATTCATTTTGGATTGCTTGAGATTTCGGAATCCGAGCCAAACTGCTATGGCGGAATTGGGCTGATGGTTGAAAGCGCAATGGCGGTGCTCGAAGCGACGATAGGGCAGTCAGTCCACTCTCGGTGTGTCGTCGAAGCCGATGCCTATTGGCAGCCCCGCATCGAAGCGGTCTCGAATAAATGGTTGGGCACGCATGGGGCCCTTCCTGTTGACTCAATCCGCGTGATCGAGTCTCCATTGCCTCATCAGGGTATGGGCTCTGGTACTCAAATGGCATGCAGTGTGGCGGCGCTGCTTTCAGCGGCAGAGAATCGGCGAACTCAGCTCGAAACGCCAGGGAGCTCGAATGTCGCTAAGTTATTCTCGATCGCGTCGCTTTCAAAACAGAGTCAACGTGGCAAACGATCGAACATCGGCCTTTGCGGTTTTCTTGAAGGGGGCTTCGTTGTGGATAGGGGAATGCAGCCAGCAAACGGCTCCAATGAAGTCTCACTGCCGAGGACACAGCGATTTGATTTTCCTGATTGGCCCGTTCTTATTCTTCAAGACAATGAATCTCGAGGTGATTCCGGAGACGATGAAGCTAGAATGTTTGAACGATGTTCTCTCGTATCCAATCCGAATCGCGTTTCTATGATTGAAACGATCGAGCATGAGATCCTCCCCGCAATCGAATCGAAGGATTGGGAACAGTTTGATATCGCACTAGGGCGTTACGGGCGTTGGGCTGGCAGAATCTTTGAACCTGTTCAAGATGGAGTATATCGAAGTCCTCAAATCGCATACTGCGTCGACGTTGCGCTTAAGCTGGGGCTTCGAGGGGCGACGCAAAGCAGTTGGGGGCCGACGGTCTGCGCCTTTGCAAGAGATGCAGAGCACGCCACATGGTGCCAATCTCGTTTGCAGGCGGAGCTTCCAAGATTGCAGGTGAGCACGACGATAGGGGCAAATGGCCCCGCTCAAGTTGAGTGGCTATGAGTTACATCGGACGACTTGCTCCTTCACCGACGGGCGCCCAGCATCTTGGAAATGCGAGAACCTTTCTTGTGGCTTGGCTTGCATGCCGACAAGCTGGTGGGAGATTGCTACTGCGCATCGAAGATCTCGACACGCCGAGAACCAAGCTCGGGTCTGCAGAACAGGCGGTCGAGGATCTGCGTTGGCTGGGTCTGGATTGGGACGCCTCAAATCATAGGCAAAGCTTTACCGTTCAGTCGAATCGCGAGGAGAGATACTCGCAGATTCTTGAGCATCTGAAAGAAAGAAACTTGGTCTACCCGTGCACTTGCTCGCGGAGCGAAGTCGAACAAGCGGCCAGCGCACCTCACGAATCGATCCTCGACGGTACGATCTATCCGGGCACTTGCTCGCGCCGCACCTCGTTTGACGCTGCGGACCTGGATCGGAGCGGTCAGAAGTATGCTTGGCGATTTCGAATGCCGAGCGGTGTTCACGAATGGACGGATGGACTGTTTGGCGTTCAGTCTCTCAACGCAAAAGAACTGCTGGGCGATTTCGTGGTTGGTCGCAGCTATGGAGTCACTGCCTATCAGCTGGCGGTCGTCATCGACGATCACGATTTTGGCATCAATCATGTCGTCCGCGGGAACGATTTGATTTTTAGCACTTACCGTCAAAATGCAATTTATGATGCGATGGCCTGGAGCCCTCCTGCATGGTTGCATGTTCCGTTAGTGGTTGGTACCGACGGCAGGCGACTGGCCAAGCGGCATGGCGACTCACGGTTAAGCATGTATCGCGAGCAAGGTGTCATGCCTGAGAAGATTATTGGCTATCTCGCCGAAACACTCGAATTAACGAAAAACTTATCCTCGATTTCAGCGTTGGAATTGCTGTCATCGCTCGGGCTAAACAACGATTGGCTTCAACGCATGACGAAAGATAATGTCGTGTTTGATCCAGCCAAGACGGAATGGCATTGAGCGAGCTCAACCTTAAGCCCGAAGGGCTGGCAAATCCTCTGCCGGAGTCGAAGGCGTCGAAGGCCCCGGTAGCAGATAGCGATTGAAACGCAAAGGCCCGAAAGGCCGACACACCAATTCTTGGTATGACCGAGTTGATGTGTCAGCCCTTCGGGCTTTCGAGTTCTTTGCTGGAGCTACATCCGGTGGTTATCACCACCGGCAGAGGTTGTATCAGCCTTTCAGGCTTTGGGCAGGACAGCTTTCATCGGGAAAAAAACTCGCATCAAAACAAAACTGCCGAACTGCTATTTGGCGTACAGCCCAGGCAGAGCCGCAGAGCCTGGGAACCAGTAGGAGAGAAAACCGGGGCTAGCGCCCGACGGCTAATCTTGGATTGTTCGACTATACTGTCCTAACACATTTCCTTTCACCTTAGTTCAACTCTCTCTCCTCCCCAATCTGTTGATGCTCTCCGATCCCACGAATCCCTCTCTCGCTAACACGGCGTTTCCATCAACACGTGAGACAGACGAATTCTTGATGCGAACTGGGGAGCTACTGCATAAGCATGGCACGCCCTCCCATCGACTCGAGCGAGTTATGACCAAAGTGGCAAGAACTCTTGGGATAACGTGTACTTTTTTGTACACGCCGACTTCTTTGATCGCATCGATTGGCGAGTCACCCAATGAGCGAATGTACATGCGTCGCGTCGATAGCGGTTCTGTCGATGCCGACAAATTGATTCGATTCGATGAGATTCTCGAAGAACTTGAGGCCAACGAGATCGGGGTTTCGCAGGCGCGGGAAAGGATGGAGTCTGCAGCGATTTCCCCGGCCCCTTTTTCTTCTGGCTTGACTGCAATTGTTTGCGGCCTCGCGTGTGCGGCCATCGCGATCGTGTTTGGTGCTGGTCTGGCGGAGGTGTTGACCGCTGGAGTTATTGGCTTGGCCATTGCAGGTCTCGAAGTACTGCAAAGCAAGTTAGGGTGGGAGCAAGGCTTGTTGTTTCCGGTGGCCGGCTTTTTCGCTGCGATTTCGTCGTTGATGGTGGCGCATTGGATTGTGCCGATCGATGATCGCATGGTGACTTTGGCATCGTTGGTGATCCTGCTGCCAGGGTTAACACTAACGGTCGCGCTCACGGAGTTGGCGGTCGGGCATTTGTCCGCTGGAGTTGCGAGGCTGGCAGGCGCTTGCGTGACGTTGCTGACGCTTTTCATCGGAGTTGCGATAGCATGGCGAGTTGCGGCGCAGTGGCGAACGTTGCCATTGGAAACGACGCCGCTCCATCCGCTTTTTTACTGGCTAGCGATTGCGGCATCTCCGGCGGCTTTTGCTGTTTTGTTTCGCGTACGAAGATCGCGGTGGTGGATCGTCTTCGCTGTTAGCCTCACCGGTTTTTTTACAGCCAAGTATTTTGGAGAATGGTACGGCACCGAGGTTGGCTCATTTTTGGGGGCACTGGTGGTTGGTTCGGGGAGCAATCTGTATGCACGATTGCGTGATCGACCTGCTATGGTGCCATTGGCGCCCGGAATTATTTTGCTCGTACCAGGCTCGCTTGGTTATCGTTCGCTTTCCGCGCTTCAGGATAGGCAGACAGTACAAGGTGTTGATTTTGCTTTTGGTATGCTGTTGGTTGCAATGTGCCTCGTGGGAGGTCTTCTCGCATCGTCAGCAATTGTTCCTCCTAAGCGAATTCTCTAGGGTAAATGAACTCAATTGTCTTAAAAGAGTGTAAAACGATTGTCCTCAATCGTTTCGGCACTGAAAATGAGAATCGAAGTGCATTCGAACCGAAAGTCGCTTCATGGCGTTTTGTAGCAATGAACGAAAAGTGCCCGCGAAGCGATTGAGACAATCGCTTTACACTTTACTCAAAGCGATTGAGGACAACGAATCCTGTAAAGCCGTCATTACCTTGCATTGAGTAGAGCTTGAGTTGCGACGTGTCTTGAGCCGTTGAACTTGCGTTTTGGCCTGGGTTTTGTTGGCCCACGAACATGCTTTCGATATCGTTTGAGATCGGCCT
>JANPHB010000212.1:0-25013 GCA_031424235.1 Pirellula sp. | reverse complement strand
ATTGCTTCGAAACCTCACCAGAACGCACTACAATCGGTTTCGAGTCATCTCGGAGAATAAAATCGGCCTTTGGCAACGAAACGCACGCGTCTCGAGAAAAGAAATGCGTTGCTCCAAAATTCTCATTTGTTCAACGGGCTGCTACGTAGTTGATATGAATGATGCGCCAGTCGTAGCGTCATTGCAGGATCAGTCCGTTCGCGAAGGAGAAGCTTTGCTTGTGACGCTGCCGTCGCCATTCGTGTCGGATGAGGACAGTTTTTATTCAGGTGTCGAGAGCATTGAACTCTTAGTTAATGATGACAAGGCACCGGATTGGATTGCGTTCGACGCAACAGTTGGAAGCTTGTCCGTCAATCCGCGGGTTGGCGATGAAGGAACCTACACGTTCACCATTCGCGTGGTCGATTTGTTTGGTCTTGCGACCAGCCGATCGTTTGCCGTGCGTGTCCTTGCCGCAAATGCAGCTAACATAGCTGGAACGGGAGGTCGCGACACATTTGTCGTTTCCCTCGGAAACTCTTCCGGCAATGGCTGGGCCGTATGGTTGAATGGCGATTTGGCGTACTCGAGTACTACCGCGAACGCGCTTCCGCTCTCTCTGGATGGCAAAGGTGGTGAAGATACGTTGATAGTCATCGGAAGTTCTGGCGACGACGCATTCTTGATTCGGAGCAATCTGACTATCGCAAATGCCAGACCGATCAAGGTAGCGAGTATCGAAAGCCGATTGATTCAAGGACGTGACGGAGCCGATACGTTCTCAGTGGATGGCATTCCTTCTTTGCAAACCGTACTCGATGGAGGGGACGGTGCTAATTCGATAGTTTCCTTGAGCGAAGATAATCAGTGGACGTTGACCGGTGCCGGGTCGGGCTCATTGAATTCCGTTTCGTTCAACCGCATTCAGTCGCTACGAGGGGGAATCGGGGTTGACCAGTTGCAGATAGAAAAGAACGGATACTTGAGTGGTGTCTTTGATGGATCTGAAGGTGCCGATCGAATCATTTATGGTCCAGGGACAGGCCGTGTTGAAACGCTGGTCCATTCGTTTGTCGACCTAGCTGGGGCAACGAGTCGACTTGGCGGATTTCGAAGTGTAGAACGAATCGAGGGCCAAAGCGGCCTCAACAATCAAATCAGCTACGCTGCGAATTACGATGCTTCGACAAATGTATTCTGGAATGTCAACGCAGAAGATGTTTCCTTGAGTATCGGCTTTCTGCCGTCTCGAATTTCACTGATCGGGTTCTCCAATCTGGTTGGTACATCATTGTTCGATCTATTCACCGTTCGGAACGGGGCATCTCAAACATCGATTAACGGAGGGGATGGTTTCGATCTCGTTCAGTACATTGATTCGGACCCCGTCCTCGTGAATCTAGCCAATTCTAGCGCGACTGGGATTTCGCATTTCAGTGGGATTGAAATCTTTCAAGTTTTTAGGGCCTCGGACAGCATCGTCATTGGGCCTGACCAAGATTCAACGTGGTCCATCGACTATCGGTACTCGGTCACGGTAAGTTCACCATCGCTTGCAAATGACGTAACTCTTTTCGGATTTAGAAGAATGAATGCGGGTAACCAGGACGACCGCTTCACGTTCAACCAGGTTGCCTCCATTGCGCAAGACCCACCAACTCTTTTCGTGATCAACAGCGGCGCTGGCCGCAACATGTTAGATTACGCCCTATCGAGTTTAGAGGTACGTGTCGATTTGAGCAACAACTTAAGTTCGTTCACGGAAAGCGTTAGTGGATTTGTAGATGTCCTTGGTTCTCCCTACAACGATCGCATCGTTGGCAATTCGATGAACAATATATTGATCGGCTTTTCGGGCAATGACATGCTATCTGGGCTGGCTGGCAACGATGTTCTGTTTGGCGGTTCCGGCGACGATGTGTTGATTGGTGGTACCGGCAACGACTGGCTTCTCGGCGGGGAAGATGCCGACAACTTAGATGGCGGTTCCGGAGACGATCTGGTGATCGGCGGAATAGGAAACGCCTTCTGGAGTTATTGGAATGATGATTTGGTTTTACGTCGGTCGCAAATAGATGCGGTCATGGCCGAATGGAACAGCGTTCGTAGTTACCAACAAAGGATTAGACGGTTGACAGAGGGTGTCGGAAAGGCAAAGAGCGTCAAGCTCAACTCGGCAACTTTGGTGGACGACGGAACGGTCGACACGCTTTCTGGGGGAGCGGGTGATGATTGGTTTTGGGCCGGAAGCAACGACTTGATTGCTGACTTGGGGCCGAACGAAACTCGTTCCCAGCACCTTTGAGTTAAGCGACTAGGCACAAGCAAATTGATTTAACTCTGGTTGGCCAGGCATCGTTTCCTTTCTTGCTCAGGACCTAAAGCCGGTCCAGCGGACTTCGAACAACCAGTCCAGGGCGATTCATGACGTGGGTATAGATCTTCGTCGTGTTGAGATCTTTGTGGCCAAGAAGTTCCTGCACCGTTCGAATGTCGGCATGGTCGTCGAGCATATGGGTCGCAAACGAGTGCCGCAAGGTGTGCGGCATCGCAGGCTTTGCGATACCGCACATCGCAACGGCTTTCCGCATTGCTTCCGCGAACGTCCCCTCGTGAATGTGATGCCGCCGAATCGCACCGCTGCGAGGATCCCTTGAACGCTGCCGCGATGGAAAGACATACTCGAAGATACCAACCAAGCGCTTCAGTCCACCTAAAGGCAAGACTTTCTCAATAACTCACAAACTCAAGAACGGCCATTGAATCGATGGAATACTTCTATCTTTGGAGCGGTTTAGACTAGTTGGGACGGCTGCGGGTGCTTGGGCCAACACAGCGCTTAGAATAATCGAGGCTGCCAATACTGCGGTGGCTGCACTCCAGGGTTATATGGCCGGGGGCGTACTAGGGGCAGTTGCCGCAATTGTTGGCCTTAGCCCATCTGAGCTAACGGACTTAACCAATGAACTAAAAAAGAATGGTGTTACACCGGCAAACATAATATCGAAACTTACATCCGGACCTGCAAATGCTGCCGGCGCACTCCCTGCGATCTATTTGAACATTGACGTCGCCAAACGTGGAAAACTTGGTCGCGTCTTCAAGCAAGTATCGAAACTGCTTGGCAAGAGCAATAAGGCAAAACACCAGTATGGGCGATGCTTGAAGCAATGGGAGGGTCAAGTAAGCTGTCCAAGGGAGCTAAATATGGCGACCAAATGCAATGGGATTGGATACGTCACTGGTATTTCTGGCTTGCAAATAAGAACCAAGGTTACGGAGCACATGCGAGCAGTGCCGATGGAAAAGATCTGTGGGATCATTGGGGACATGGGGCTACCAAAAACAATTTTGGAACTGCTAAGCCAATTGCAACGGCGATGGTTAGCCTTGACCTCAGTCGCCCGAAAGATCAACTTAAAGTCGGATTGCAAGCCTGGACGAACACTCAGGGATTTTGGGATAAATGGGAAAAGTTCTGATGACCTATATCAACAAACTGGTAAAAAAGTGGCCGTTTCCGTCGTCGAGTTTGGAACAGCTCATTGGCGCCGAGAAGATGCTGCGGCAGGCCCGTGCGGACGAGATCTCCTGGTCGCGTTCCTGGGCGTGCCAGGCCGTTTTGCAGCTCTGTGCTCTCAAACACTTCCAGTTTGACACCACCGATCAATCTCTTACTAAACTGATTGAGGAATCCATTGAACTCGGCCTCGAGTTTTTCTATGGAGACTGGTGGCACAAGGAAAA
Source organism: Pirellula sp. (assembly GCA_031424235.1). GTDB lineage: Bacteria > Planctomycetota > Planctomycetia > Pirellulales > Pirellulaceae > JBKCUI01. Next base: position 21,284 of record JANPHB010000212.1, on the reverse strand, counting down.
TGTCATCCAGTGGTGCAAGCTACGCGGCTTCGCTGAAGATAGTCTGGAAATGAGGGGAGAACCGCTCAAGTGCGATATGCTCGCCGATCCATCAAAGCTTCGGCAATGGCGAGACACTCTCTCTGGGCTGATGTTGCTGAGCACTCTTACCGAACGACATGTCCAGCGAGCTAAGATATGTGACTGGTTCGGTCCTGATCCACAACCCGAGTATACCGGCATGTCTTGGGAAACTGAAGCAACTACTGTCGTGCTCGCAGCTTACCTCCGTAGCCAGCCAATGGACGGTTTGGACAGACTGGTCACAAAAATTGCGAAATGCAAACGCCCCTACGCGCGCGCCAGACTGAAACTAATCCAGGCATGTTTCGACCAGAATCAGGTCGCGTTCTCTGAGGCACTACCAGAAGCCCTCGATCGTTTCTACGAAAGCTTTAAGGACAAGGAGCCCTGTGTCATTGCAGACTTGCTGGCCGTTGATGAATCAACCATCGTCCATATCGCGCAGTCGAACGGACTTGTCCTGCCAGAGTTAACTGAGAAGCAAAGATGGGCGATGCTAACGCCTGCGTCAATCGGTATCAACACAACCAAATGGGGACATACCACTTTTGAATGAAACGTCCCAACGGAAGATTGGCGGCCTATTACCGGAAATCATGATGCCGTTAGTGCGATGCGAACTAAATGTGGTGTGCCGTCCACTCGAGAGAATCGACGATGATTCTTGGTGTCCGGCATGTTGAACGGGCCAAATGCGCCGTTGGCCCTGGCTATTGAGCTCCGACATTTGCTGTGGCAATGTTCATTGTAAAACGATTGTCCTCAATCGTTTCGGCACAGCCAAACCACCGAGAACACTCCACAATCGAAACTAATTCCAAACCGCAATTCGTTTCAAGGCCGCGTGGCTAACATGAGCCTAAAGTGCCCGCCAAGCGATTGAGACAATCGCTTTACTCTTTTGCTTCGGTCCAATTTCTTTTTTCGTGTTCTTCCCGTATCGCGTGGTTGACTGGCAGCGATTCCAATCCCATGATACGAATCGAATTGCTAGAACCACGAATCACTCGAATGACACGAAAAAAGAGCCCAAGCGAACGCACGAAAGCGTTGGGATAAACCGGGTTGGCAGATGGGAACCGATTCGGCCCGAGTGCATCGGGCGAGCCGATGGGTTTTTTTGTGGCAAATTTCGCTGGTCTGCCAAGCAGTATCAAGTCCCAACTTCTGGCAATACATAACCCTTGCGATACTCGCGGGTAAACATGGCGTTGGCCTTGTCGCTGGTGGAAAGTTCCGTTTTCGGATCGATCGTTAGCTCCAGCCCTATCGCCAATTTGGTCTTGCTGAAGTCGACTTCGTTTTCCTTGGTGTATTCATCGAAGCTTGTCAGGGTATCAGCAATGTACATGTTGTCGGACCAACCTTTTGGCCTCGAACCTGGCGTCATTTCTTGTCCGAGCCGCCATGAGACGTTTCCAAGGTGTGCCAGGGCGCTTGATAGATGTCCGTCTTCGATGTCCAAGTGCAAATCTTTGTGATTGCGACTGAGAATCGCTTTTACGAAATTGGCAAAGTGCGCTTTGTATTCTCCACCGCTCCACTTATCGATGACATTGCCATCCAAGTCAAACGCAACGCCGGAACTGTAATTCGGGGCCACAACATAACCGTCTGTTCCGTACCAAAGATTCGAAGCTCCGTCGAAGGGTGTAACTCCCTTGAGCCCAAACGTCACTTTCGATTTGATGTCCAAGCCGCGAACGTCCGAGATGAGCAGTGCGTCATCCCACTCGTAAAAAGTAACCTGACTGTTAGCCACATCGCCGTTATCGATGTAGCCTAATCGGCCACCGATACTGAGTACTCGTTTGGGTAGCTCTTGTTTGCCCAGTCCCCATCGTGCTTTGTCCAATTCGTGAGGGTTTTGGTTGCCTAGGTCTCCGTTTCCTGTTGCACCGACCCAATGCCAATCGTAATGCAACTTCTTTCGAATAGGAACGACTTTGGGAGCCGGGCCGCACCACAGATCAAAGTCCAAGTCGGTGGGAATCGGTGCAGGTGTATCCACCATTCCGATGCTACCCCGACGGCGGAAGCATATGGCCTTCGCCACACTCACTTTGCCGATCTTGCCACTGTGCACAAAATCCAGCGTCGAACGCATTCCAGTCATGCTTCGGCTCTGAACACCCATTTGGCAGATGCGGCCTAACTTGCGTGCCCATTGGGTCATCACCCGTCCTTCGCGAACATTATGACTGCAAGGCTTTTCGATATAGACATCTTTGCCAGCTTGCATGGCCCAGACCGACATGAGAGCATGCCAATGGTTCGGAGTCGCAATGGAAACGGCGTCGATCGATTTATCCTCGAGCAGTTTTCGAACGTCTTGAACGTAAGCAGGCCGAATCGCGGCATCCTTGAATTTGCCGATTACTTTTGCGTAAGCGGCGGGATCACAATCGCAAATCGCTACGACGTCCACATTGGAAAGGCGTCGCCATTCATCCAGATGCGCTCCCCCTTGGCCATTTACCCCGATGGTCGCAACTCGCAGTTTCTCGTTTGGTCCGACGCGCGGTTTTGGCTCAGGCTCGGCTGCGATCAAGCTGTTGTTAGTGGCACCTGCAGCGAGAGCGGTCGTTGCGGCCAAAATGGCCCGTTCACAAAAATCGCGTCGAGAAATGTCCATCGGTACGTTCATTCGAGAGGATTCCTAAAAGTGTTGGAGCCGTAAAAACGCGGTAGCTGGTTTCGTGACAAACCAGTTGTAATATCATTGTTTGCGAACGCTGGTTTCTCACGAAACCAGCTACAGTGCAGTCGCAGACACGCTTCTTATCATAAGTTCTTCAGAATTTCCCTACAACAATTCGATGAAAGTTATCGCGACGATTCGGCCTAGCCATGGACTGAGCCCACACCTATCGACTTCCACCGTGCTCGTGCTCAATGAAATGGTGCAAGTGCTCGAATCGGTTTTTGCAATCGAGCACGAGCAGCCGGGGGAAGAACTGCGGAGCAGTGACATTTGATAGCCACGGATGCAATCCGTGGTTAGTGATACAAAATGTGTCGGGAGTCGCAAAGCGACGGCACTCCGGCGTGAGGCAAATAATTGCCAACCTTGCGTTTTGCGGGGCGAATCACATACTGCCAGTGGCGCTCCTTCAGAGCTCTAAATCGATGGGGGCTTCTAACCTGGTGTTTCGTTCGCAATGCGAACTTCACCCCAGGCTTTTAAATGACGTCCCTTCAGGACTAAATCGCATCGGTTAGCACACCAAGCATGTTGCGAACTTGGGCTCGAGGCCCTCGTTCGCTTGGTTTGTAAGCCCAAGGGATTGGTAACGGGCAAACCAAGTGGTGGCACCCATTTGGAAGCTATGCATTATATTACTTTCCCGTGCCGCTTGATTGCGATTGTTAGGCTTTCATTATCTAGAGAAAACTTTGGTTACACGACGTCAAGCGACACTTTTTGTACCGCCACCATTCGACGCGTCCATCGAATCCCTTCGGTCTCGCTTGAATCCAGTTCAATTCAAATTGATTCGAGCGCACGTGACATTGTGCCGCGAGGACGAGGTGATGGACTGGGTGCTTTTCGCCGATCAAATTTCACGGCTTGAAGAAATCGACATTTCCTTGAGCTTTGGACAGCCGGTGCGTGATGGCAACTTGGTGACTCTACCGTCGGTTGGTCCAACCGAGTCATTTGACGCGTTTCGCAGGATCGTTTTGATTGGGCAAAGTAAATCGATTCGGAAACACAACCCGCATATCACGTTGATCCATCCCAGGAACGGGACTTGTACGGACCGAGTTTTTGACGAAATGAGTTGCGATCTTAGTCCCTTTTCGGTGACTTTTCGTTCGGTAACTTTGATAGAACAAGTGGATGGTGGAGTATGGGAAAACAAAATGACTTTTCCGATGAACCGAAATGAGAATGGATAGGTGGCGAAAAAGTTGAGTACACACTACTTTTGAGGTCACGCCAGTCGTTTTGGAAACGCCCCGATGGGCTTGTCCCATCGGACGTTAAGATTCGCGGCTAGAAACAACGAACCAGGCGTTTTCCGCATCCCCTTCCCTCCAAGCCCAACGCCAAAAGCGTTGAGCTTGGAGGGAAGGGGATGCGGGCGTTCAGGAATATTCCTTTCTAGCCGCGAACCTCAGGCTCCGACGTGACGAGTTCGTCGGGGGCCAGTGAAAAAACAAAACGGGGAAGGCCAGACAGCCGCCAAGTACTTGCGGGCATGATGATCGTCCTTTGCGCCAAAACAAGAACTAGACAACTAAGGGTTTTCCCTTGTGCTTTCGCGCAATTTGCAATTCAGCCTAAAAAATCGGCTTCTGCGGCTTGCAGCAATGGCGTGCTTTGCAAGCTGCGACTATTTGTCTCTTTGTTTCCGTGACAACAAAATTGCCAACATTACGGTTAGGCAAATGACGAAAGAACCCGACTCCTGGAAAGTATCTTTTTTGAAGCTACCTTCCACCAAGTCCAGGTAGGTAGTAAACTTTGCGAAATTAATGTCCGCACGCCATGTGGCGTGGAGATTGCCAGAAAGAAGCGACACTTTAATCCATCATGCAACGATTTTTGTTCCCTCGCTGGACGAACAAATTCCTAGCTTTGCTAGGAGTTTTAGGTGCTGCCGGTGGCGCGTATGCTGGGGTTTTGTTCCTCGGTGCAACTAGCCCCGTGACCTTGAATACAGGTTACCGACCAGAGCAGCCCGTTCCTTTTAGCCACGCTTTGCACGCCGGTGAGCTGAAAATGGACTGTCGTTATTGCCACAATACGGTCGACAAGTCCGCCCATTCAAGTGTCCCAGCCACTCAAACCTGTATCAATTGCCACAGTCCAAAGACGGCGGCCGGTGCACCTGCTCTTTCGGCGGTTCATCCAGAGAGCAACAAGCTCAAGCCGATTCACGAGAGTTGGCGAACAGGGGAGTCGGTCGATTGGATCCGAATTCACCGACTGCCTGACTTTGTGTATTTCAATCACTCAGCTCACGTGAATCGTGGGGTTTCCTGTGTGACCTGCCACGGCCGAGTGGATCAGATGGACATCGTACATCAAGACAAAGATCAATCGATGACTTGGTGCGTGGACTGCCATAGGCACCCAGAGCCGCATTTGCGACCAGTCGAAGAAATTACGAACCTTGCTTGGTCTGCTGGCTCCCCAGAAGAGCAGTTGGCCCTGGGCAAGAAGTTGAAAGAAGAGAAAAACATCAATCCTCAAACTAATTGTGCGGTCTGCCACCGATGAGCCAATCCGGTATCGATCACCAAAAGCGTTATTTCCGCAGTTTAGACGAATTGCAACAAACTCCTGAGTTTGAGCATTTTTTGTCGCGAGAATTTCCACAGGCGGCCTCCGAGTTTCCTGAGGGGGTGTCGCGCCGTCGCTGGCTTCAGATGATGGGGGCGTCGCTCGCTTTGGGCGGGGTGGCTGGTTGTCGCTACAATCGCGAGGAAGTCGCTGCGTTCGTCGTTCGTCCAGAAGGTCGAATCCAGGGTGTTGCTGAGTACTTTGCGACGAATTTTGAATGGGCTGGTCGGTCCGTCAATACGTTGGTGACGTGTTTGGAAGGCAGGCCAATTAAGCTGGACGGAAATGTAGACCATCCTGCCTATGCGAATAGCCAAGCCTCTGACTTCGGCGGCAACAAAGAGTTGCGTCGTAAGCAGGGCTCTAAAGGAACAGATTCGTTCACTCAGGCTTCTATTCTTTCGCTCTACGATCAAGATCGAATTCCAGGGTGCTTGAATCGTCTAGCACCAGGCTCGGCTCCTGAGCGTTTTGTCAAGGCAGACAAAAAAGCTGATCCGGACGATCACAAGAATTCGTTGAAGAGCTGGGAAGTTTTTGGTGAGTACGTGGCCAAGAGTCGCGAGAAGCTTGCCGAGTCCCAAGGAAGTGGGCTGGCGATTTTGTATGAGCCAACCCGAAGTCCATCGGTCCGTCGTGTGCTTGCTGAAGTATTGAAGAAGTATCCGAAGGCGACATTGGTTCGGTATGAGTCCGTTTTTTCAGGTAAGGTCGCCAAGGCGCTCGACGCGGCTGGCGCTGGGAAAACATCGATGGTTTATGACCTGGACAAAGCGAAGGTGATTGTCTCGCTTGACGCGGACTTGCTCGGCGCTGATGTCAATTCAGTTCAGTATTCCCGTCAGTTTTCAAATCATCGCTCTCCAACGGGTGAGTGGATGAATCGGTTGTACTGTGTCGAGTCTCAGTACTCGGTGACGGGCTCGGCTGCAGATTTCCGACTCGCACTTCAGGCATCGCAGATTGCGATTTTGCTAAAGAAGATCGAAGATGCGATTGATGCTGGGAAAATTGTTGAAGATAAGGCCGAAGAAGTTACCTACGACAAGCTCAAGGGCGCTGAACGAGTTCAGCGAGTTATTGAGTCCATTTCAAGCGATTTGCTTGCGAACAAGGGTGCTTGTTTGTTGGCCGTCGGAACGCATCACGGACTTGAGGTGCAAGTTGCCGCGATTCGAATCAATTCGAAGCTTGGCAACATCGGCAAGACTGTGAATATGTTTGAGATTCCAAACGAGTTGGCTGACATTAAGGCGTTGAAGCTGAACGAGTTTGTGTCTACTGCCAAGGAATTCAAGTCGCTTTGGGTGTTGCCTCCGAACCCTGTTTTCACCGTCGCTGGCGATATCAAACTTGCGGACGCCATGAAAGCGATTGGCGACGTGGTTTACTTGTCAAATTACGACGATGAAACCGCAGATTATTGTGCGTGGACAGTTCCTGCTACGCATCCTTTGGAAGCGTGGGGCGATGTACAGTCTCTAGATGGAGTACTGGGTGTCGGTCAGCCGATGATTGCTCCCCTATTGGTTGGTAGCAAGTCTCCGATTGAGTTCTTGTCGATCATGGCTGATTTGCCTGAAACAGACGGGCAGAAAATCGTAATGGAAACAGCCCGATTGGCAGTTGGCGGAATGCTCTCTGAGCGTGTTTGGAAGGAAGCTTTGCACATCGGTTTCGTCGACGGAACCGGCGGTAAGGTTTTTTCGGGCGAGCTCAAAGTTGACGGGGCTACTCTGACTGCAGGCGAATTGACAACCAAGGCTTACGCCTTGCCGGATGGTGACATTCGGCTTGAGTTGGACAAGTCCAAGATTGAAGTGGTCTTGCATCCGAGCGATTCTGTTTACGACGGACGTCTTGGAAATAACGGTTGGCTTCAAGAATTGGCTCAGCCGATTACTAAGTTGACTTGGGATAACGCCGCCGTTTGCAGCATTGGAACTGCGAATCAACTTGGCCTCAAGCAAGGTGAACTGGTTGCGTTGAAGCAAGGTGCAGCGATCGTGAAGTTGCCTGTGTTTGTTGTCCCTGGGCACGCTGAAGGATCCTTCACGGTCAATTTGGGTTACGGTCGTTCGAAAACCAAAGGTGGTGTTATCGCTGGGGCTGTCGGTACAAACCTTGCTTCGTTCCGACGATGGGAGCAAGCGGCGATCTACACCGGAATTGAAGCGATCGGAACGAGCGAACCGTATCCGTTGGCGACAACCCAGGATCACTTTGCCTTGGACGAAGGCGGAATGGCTGAGCAAGCCAAGCGAGCACCGCAGTTGGTTCGAGAAGGAACTCTGGACGAATACAAGAAGAACGCTCGATTTACCTACGACACAGTAGAGCATCACTTCGATAACAATTCGCTTTGGAAAGAACCACGTGTCGATGAAAACTACAAATGGGGAATGACCATCGACTTGAACAAGTGCACGGGGTGCAACTCCTGCGTGGTCGCTTGTCAAGCAGAGAACAACGTCCCGATCGTAGGTAAGGAACAAGTGATTCGCGGTCGTGAAATGCACTGGTTGCGAATTGACCGGTATTTTGAATGCGATCAAGATGCGATGAAAGCGGCTGGAAAATCGTTCAAGGACCCGATTGACGCGACGATTGTGACTCAGCCGATGGCTTGTGCTCACTGCGAGACCGCTCCTTGTGAAGAAGTCTGCCCGGTCGCTGCCACGGTACACACCGAGGAAGGCATCAATGCAATGGCTTACAACCGATGTATTGGAACTCGATATTGCGGTAACAATTGCCCATACAAAGTTCGACGTTTCAATTACTTCAACTACAACACCGAATACGGCTATTTTTACGGCTGGCAAGACAACCGCGAGCAAGCATCGCAGAAACTGCAGTCGCTCGTTCTTAATCCTGAAGTCACGGTTCGTGGTCGAGGGGTGATGGAAAAGTGTACGTATTGCATCCAGCGAGTTCAGAACGGCAAGATCAAGTCGCGAACGGTTGGTGATGGCAGAGTTCACGATGGCGACATTCGTTCGGCATGCCAGGAAGCCTGTCCAACACAAGCGATTGTGTTCGGCGACTTGAATGACAAGACAAGTCGGGTTTTCCAGTCTCAAGCGGATCCGCGAGCCTATGCGGTTCTGGATGAATTGAACATCAAACCTCGGACACTTTATCTGTCGCGTATTCGCAACATTCCAAAGCGATTGACGACATCTGTTCAGATTACACCAAAACGACCCGGCAGCTTGCATGGGGAAGAACACTCAAACGAATCGGGTCACCATGGCGACCATAGCTAATTCTTTTAATCCGCGAGAAATTGATAATACCGACGATATTCCAGGACGGCGTGCGCCGTTAATCACTGGCAATCAGACGTATGGATCGGTTACGGATATTGTTTGCCGAGTGGCCGAAGATGCACAGCCGATGCTTTGGTGGATACTCTTTGGGTTCTCGTCACTGACAGCAGTATCGTTTCTGACGTTGATCGCCTTTTTGATTTACAAAGGGGTCGGGATCTGGGGTAACATGAACCCGGTGTTCTGGGCATGGCCGATCGTTAACTTCGTGTTCTGGGTCGGTATCGGCCACGCTGGAACTCTGATTTCGGCGATCTTGTTTTTGTTTAGGCAGAATTGGCGAACCAGTATCAATCGCGCTGCGGAAGCGATGACGATTTTTGCTGTTATCTGCGCAGGTATTTATCCTGGAATCCACGTCGGACGAGCATGGCTTGCGTTCTGGTTGTTGCCTTATCCGAGCTTGAATCTCTGGATGTGGCCACAGTTCCGTAGTCCGTTGCTTTGGGACGTTTTCGCCGTAGGAACGTATGCGTCGGTTTCGCTCGTGTTTTGGTACATGGGTATGATTCCTGACTTGGCGACGTACCGCGACCGAAGCAAGTCGCCGTTGCGTCGAATGGTTTATGGAATTCTTTGTCTTGGCTGGACTGGTTCCTCGCGACACTGGTTGCGGTATGAAAAGGCTTATACATTGCTTGCCGCTTTCGCTGCTCCACTTGTTCTGTCCGTGCACACCGTGGTTAGTTTTGACTTCGCCGTTTCACAAGTCGCAGGCTGGCACACGACCATTTTCCCACCGTACTTCGTGGCGGGAGCTATTTTTAGCGGATTCGCGATGGTGGTGACGTTGCTCGTGCCTTTGCGTGCGATTTACAAACTCGAGAACTTAATCACGCTCCGCCACTTGGACAACATGAACAAGATCATTCTGGCGACGGGTTCGCTGGTTGGTTTGGCATATGCGACCGAGTTTTTCATGGCTTGGTATAGCCAGAATCAATACGAAGGGTTCACGTTTTTCAATCGTGCTTTTGGACCGTACTGGTGGGCTTATTGGACGATGGTAACCTGCAACGTTATCTCGCCGCAATTGTTCTGGTTTAAGAAGCTGCGAACATCGCCGTTTTGGATGGTCGTTGTTTCGATTTTTGTCAACATTGGGATGTGGTTCGAACGCTTTGTGATCACGGTAACTTCGCTCAGTCGTGATTTCTTGCCGAGTTCGTGGGGTTACTTTAAACCAACTCTGTTTGACGGACTAATGTTCTTCGGTAGTTTCGGGGTATTCATGTCGCTCTTCCTCTTGTTCTGCCGATTTTTGCCAACGATTGCGATGTCCGAAGTCAAAGGCATTATGTCGGCTGCAGCACATGCTGAGCACGCCGAAGGAGCTCACGGTCACGATCACTAGTATTTTGTCGAACTTGTTAAACGGTTGCCGGATGGCAACCATACCAAATCACCAATTTTAACTGCACTAACCGATACTAATCATGAGTGAGCATAAGCCACGCAAGACAACAGAAAAGAAAGTGCCCAAGGCGTTCGGCTGGATGGCTGAATACCAGGACGAGAACAGCCTGTTGGCTGCGGCGCGCAAGGTGCGTGATTCGGGCTATACCAAAACCGACGCTTTCACTCCGTTTCCTGTACACGGAATCGATGAGGCGTTAGGGATCAAGCCTACGATATTGCCATTCATCGTATTGTGTGCTGGAATAACTGGTTTAAGCACGGCCTTGCTAATGCAATGGTGGATGAACGGTGTTGACTACAAGTACATCATTTCGGGAAAGCCATTTGGTATCACGCCAGCATCGATCCCAGTTGCGTTCGAGTTGACGGTCCTATTCTCGGCGTTCACCACGTTTTTGGGTATGATCGCGTTGAACCAATTGCCAAAGTTCAGCAACCCTGTGTTCACAAATCCTCGATTCGATCGGGCGACGAACGATCGGTTTTTCTTGTACGTCGAAGCTGCGGACAAATACTACAACCGCGAGTCTGTTAAGGAGCTTCTCGGTGGAACGCATCCTGATTCGTTGGATGAAGTTTTGGAAGACACGACACCGAGTGCGTTGCCAAGGCCAATTATTCTTGGGGCGATTTTGTTGGTGATTGCTGGCTTGATTCCGGCGATGATCATTCTCAATATCCGTGCTGGTTATAGTACTGCTCCAAGATTCCACGTCTTCTTTGACATGGACTTCCAGCCGAAAAAGAAGGCTCAGCAGACAACCACCATTTTTGCGGACGGTAGATCCATGCGACCACAAGTCAAAGGAACCGTTGGTCGAGGTCAGCTTGAAGAGCAGGACTCGTTTTATCTTGGTTACGATCCAGCGAAACTAACTGCTATCGATACTCTGGAGACGGGTAAATTTGTTTCGCTTCAAGATTCAAAAACTGCAGATGGTTCAGCAGCGAAACCCGCAGCGGATGGCTCGGCTCAAACTCCTGCAGCACCAGCAGCTGCCTTGAATTTGCCTTGGATTGACAAGCTCCCAATCGAAGTCAGTGAAGCAAACATGGCTTTGGGTAAGCAAAAGTTTGAAACCTACTGCTCCGCGTGTCACGGCTATGCCGGTTTCGGCGATGGTTTGGTGCATAAGCGAGCGGATGCCTTGGCTCAAGGGTATTGGTTAGCTCCGACCTCTTTGCACGTCGACAAAGTTCGAACGCAACCGGTCGGACAGATTTTCCATACGATCACGAAGGGGCAGGGCAAGATGGCGTCGTACGCTTCTTCCTTGAATCCGAAGGAGCGTTGGGCCATTGTGTTGTATGTTCGAGCTCTTCAGAAATCGCGAAATGCGGATATGAGCGAAGTTCCTGCGGATATGGTTAAGACACTAGACGAAGTCAAATAATGAACCTGAACTACGAAAAATCATCGATTGAATTACCTGAGGCATGGCGGGCTAAGGCTCCGTTCTTTTTGGCTGCAGGCGTAATTCTACTCATGCTTGGATTCCTTTGCGCGTTTGGAGGTAACTCCAATGGTGAAGACAACTCGCTGGGTTTCAGGTACTTGTGCCACTCGTACCTAGCCAACTTTGTGTACGTTTTTACATTCACTCTTGGGGCTTTATTTTTCATCTTGGTTCAGTTTCTGACGAGAGCCGGTTGGAGCACATCCATTCGCCGCGTCGCCGAAATATTGATGATGATGATTCCGTACCTCGGCCTTCTATTCCTACCTATCATAGCGATGCTTTTTTGGGGAAGCTCTGCGTTGTACGAATGGAACGGAAAGAACATTCACAACAGCGTCATCGCGAGCAAGGCTTCGTTTTACTTGTCGAAAGAGTTCTTTACGGCACGAACCGTGGTTTACTTTACGTTCTGGATCTTGACTGCGAACTGGTTTTTTAGAATCAGCCGAGCCCAGGATGAATCCGGTGACGCGGAACTATCTTTGTTGCGACAAAAATGGGCCGGACCTTTGATAATGTTGTTTTCGCTTTCGGCTAGTTTCGCCGCATTCGATTGGTTGATGAGCATTGATGCCGACTGGTACAGCACTATTTTCGGCGTGTACCTCTTCGCTGGCAGCCAGATGAGCTTTTTCGCAATGATGATCGTCATCAATATGTTGCTTCAAAACGCCGGAAAAATACAGAAGCTTGTGACAGTCGAGCACTTCCACGACATGGGCAAGTTCTTGTTTGGTTTTGTGATGTTTTGGTCCTACATCGCTTTTTCGCAGCTCGTTCTGATTTGGTATGCAAATATTCCTGAGGAAACGTTCTGGTACCAAGTTCGACTCGATAACGGTTGGATGACCTTTTCTTACTGCATCATCCCGATCCACTTCATCATTCCGTTCCTTTTCTTGATGAGTCGGCACATCCGCCGCAATCGAACTGCTTTGACGATCGGTGCGGTGTGGTTGTTGTTTGCTCACTGGTACGACATGACTTTCTTGGTGATGCCAAATGCAGGGCCAGCCCAATTGGTACCGCTATTTGGACACCTACTAGGTGGATTTGGCATGTTGTCCATTTTCGCCTCGATGTTCATTTGGCGTGCCGATGGAGTGCCACTTGTGGCCATGCGTGACCCACGCTTGCCCGAAGCGATGTCCTACACCAATCCAATCCTGTAATTAGGTTCACTTCACACTGGATCTTCGATACCAACAAAAATCATGGCACGATACGACGACCTAAATACAAAAATGATCGCTTACGCAACAGTGTTGAGCGTGGTCATTTTGGTGATTGTCCTGCAGGGAACACAAGCTCTCTGTTATTCGATGTTGAATTACGAACGGTCTCTCAAAAAAGACACGAAAATAATTGACGCCGCGACCAAGATCAAAAGTGAACAGCTGGAGTCGCTTAGCGGGTTAGCTAAGAGAGTTGAAGTCATCGACGAAAGCGCCCCGATTGCAAAGAAGGGTGAGCAGCCCACGATGAAGAAAGTTATTCGAATTCCGATCCAAGAAGCACAGAAGTTGATTTTGAAGGAATTGGGTCCGACCCCAGGTGCTTAGTCCGCGGTTTTTTTGTCTGAAAAGGTTTAGATGATGTTTGTTACCATGAAATCGACGAAAGGAGCTTTGGCTGCAATTCTGTGCATACTAGCTTGCTCGTTCGCTTTCGGGACGGACGACAAGCTACCTGCTCGCCTTGACGGCGTTTCCGTCGATGAAAAGCTCGGAGAAGATGTTCCTCTGAACGTTCAATTCATGAATGAGGAAGGGGGAATGACCTCTCTCGGTGAATTGCTCAAAGATGGCAATCCAATTATTTTGACCTTGAATTACAGTGACTGCCCTGGATTGTGTATCGCCCAGTTAAATGGACTGTCGCGTGGAATAAACGAACTCAGCTCATTGGGACTTGGTAAAGATTTTAAAATGGTTTCGATTAGCATCAACCCACGGGAAAGCCGCGAGCGAGCTGCTTCCACCAAAGCGAAATACTGTGACAGTCTCGCCGACAACCATAGCTCCAAGGGTTGGAGTTTTTTGGTCGGTTCAGAAGCGAACATTCAAAAAATCACCAAGGCGGTTGGTTTCAACTATACCTTCGATGCGAAGCATGATCGATACAACCATGCGGCTGCTGCGATCTTCATTTCGCCCAAGGGTAGAATTACCCGTTACTTGTACGAAATTGGCTTCACTCCTCAGACGCTGAAGATGGCTTTGGTTGAAGCTGGAGAGGGGAAAATCGGATCGTTCATGGATGCGTTTGTTCTCAAGTGCTTCCACTACGACGCTATGGAAAACCGTTATACCGCCAGTGGCAAGACATTGTTGTCGATTGCTGCAGGCCTTTTTGTCACATTCGGGCTTATTGCTTCCTTGCCGTTTTGGATTTCCACGAGACGTTTGAAAAACGGTGCTCGAAGCAATCCACCGGTTCAAATTGCAACTTCGATTATCGACTCAACTTCACCGTCCAATTGATTCAAATGATACCAACGCTTTTTGCTGACATTAACGAGACGTTTTGGTTTCCAAAACAGGCTTCGAATTTTGCACCTGATGTGGATTTCTTGTATAACGCAATCGTCTACATCAGTGTCGCTTTTTTCGTGCCGATCGTGGCTGCGATGATTTATTTCACAGTGAAATATCGCGAGCGGCCAGGTTACAAAGGCTCGATTGAAGCCTTGCACAACACAACAATCGAAGTCCTATGGTCTGTAATCCCAACATTTATTGCTGGTTGGATTTTCTGGCAGGGGCTGTTGGGGTATTTGGACATGCAAAGCCCTCCACCAGCTGGCACTGAAGATATCAAGGTTATTGCCAAGAAATGGAGCTGGAACTTCAAGTACCCTAATGGTGCTGAAAGCCCAGAGCTGCACGTTCCAGTTGGACGCCCGTCGAAAATGATCATGCGGTCAGAGGACGTCAATCACGGTTTTTATGTTCCTGCATTTCGCGTCAAGCGAGACATCATTCCTGGGCGGTTCCACTACAGTTGGTTTACACCGACCCTTGAGGGGACCTATGATTTGTTTTGCAGTGAATACTGCGGCGACAATCACAGCACGATGAATGCAAAAGTCTTCGTCGAAAGCGAAGAGGCTTATGCGAAATTTTTAGCGGAGGCAATCAAGGAGCCTGAGGATATCGTGGAGCGAGGAAAGTGGCTTTACGAGCGTAAGGGTTGCAAAACTTGCCATTATGCTGGCAAGGAAGGTTCAGCGGCAGGACCTGGTCCATCGTACAATGGGTCATGGGGCAAACCTGTTCCGCTCGTGAAAGGTGCGGATGCAAGTGGCAAGGAAACGTTGTTTGACGAAGAGTACGTTTTGAACTCCATAATGGATCCAGATAGGCAGCGACGCAAGGGTTACGAAGGAGCTGGAAACATGCAGTCCTACAAAGGCCAGTTGAAGATCGAACAAGTAGAAGCCCTGGCCGCCTTTATGAAGTCGCTTGAGTCGGAAACGCCTCCAGCCAAAAAGTAAACATAACCAAAATTCAAGTAGTACCATTTTACGGACAGGAATAGACCCATGAGTGTTGTTACTAATCCAGTGACAATGCCAGCCACACACCCAGAGGCGGGCAAGGAAGATAACTACCTGACGCATTCGTCTGGTTTTTTGAGTTGGGCGTTGACGCTCGACCACAAACGAATCGGGATGATGTATCTCGTTGGCGTGATGTCGGCATTCGCACTAGGCGGTGTTCTTGCATTGATGATTCGCCTTCATCTGTGGACGCCAAATCTCGAACCAAATCAGGCCTGGCTGTTGAACAAGACGTACAACCAAGTCTTCACGCTGCACGGGGCGGTGATGGTGTTTTTGTTCATCATCCCAAGCATTCCTGCGGCGCTTGGAAATTTCCTGCTGCCAATCATGTTGGGTACAAAGGACGTTGCGTTTCCGAGACTGAACCTCGGTAGTTTCTACCTTTGGATAGCTGGTGCGATTTTCTTCCTGTTTTCGCTCTTTGCGACGGGATTGGATACAGGTTGGACATTTTACACGCCGTATAGTATCGAGAGTCAAGGTCCGGTTATTGCAGCGACGCTAGGGGTGTTCATTCTCGGCTTTAGCTCGATTTTCACTGGTCTCAATTTCATCGTCACGATCAATACGATGCGACCACCCGGGATGACTTGGTTCCGCATGCCATTGTTCCTGTGGGCGGTATACTCAACTTCGATCATTCAAGTCCTAGCAACACCAGTTCTTGGAATCACAATGTTGTTGTTGGCTGCCGAGAAGCTTTTAGGAATTGGTATTTTCGATTCCCGGTTGAATGGTGACCCGATTGCGTTCCAACACTTCTTCTGGTTTTATTCGCACCCTGCTGTGTACATCATGATTTTGCCCGCGATGGGAATCATCAGCGAGTTGATGAGTGTGCATAGTCACAAGGGAATTTTCGGATATCGAATGATTGCATACAGCTCGGTTGCAATCGCGTTGTTTGGTTTCCTCGTTTGGGGGCACCATATGTTCACGAGCGGTATGGCTGACGTGACAACGATCGTATTCAGCGCCTTGACATTTACCGTTTCGATTCCGTCTGCGATCAAGGTGTTCAACTGGATTGGAACGATGTACCAAGGTACGATTTCATTGAACACGCCTATGGTTTATGCACTAGCGTTTATATTCTTGTTCACGATTGGTGGATTGACAGGTTTGTTTTTGGGTGCTCTTTCAACGGATATGCACTTGCACGCTACCTACTTCGTTATCGCACACTTCCACTACGTGATGATGGGTGGAACGCTCATCGCCTTCTTGGGTGGTTTGTTCCACTGGTGGCCGAAGATGACGGGAAAGATGTTTAACGATTTCGGTGGTATTTTGTCAGCGTCGATCATTTTCGTCGGCTTCAATTTGACCTTCTTGCCACAGTTCGTTCTTGGAACCCGAGGGATGCCAAGAAGATACGCTTCCTACAAGCCAGAGTTCCAACTACTGCACCAATTGTCAACGATTGGGGCTCTCATGTTGGGAGTAGGACTGTTGGTTGCACTTTTGGTACTTCTGCACTCGCTATTTTACGGTAGCAAGGCACCAAAGAATCCATGGGGGGGAGCTACTTTGGAATGGGAATGCTCGTCGCCACCGCCGCATGACAACTTTAGTACTGCACCAACAGTTGGCGATCCGTACGATTTCTCGAAGATCGAATTTGATCCAAAGACGGGCAGCTACTTCAAGAAGAAGTAGATCAGTCACACCAAAACCACCTACACACGATACGAATTATGACCACTGCGGTAGCACTAGCACCAGCCGATCAAGAGCACGACGCACACCATGAGCATCCAGCTTGGCTTGCGCACCATTTCGATGACGCGGAGCAGCAATTTGATGCGGGCAAATTGGGAATGTGGATCTTCTTGGTAACGGAAATTCTCTTCTTCAGTGGGATGTTTTGTGCGTATGCGTTGTATCGCAATCGAAATCCGGAGGTGTTCGAGTTTTGTTCGACCTTCTTGAACGAGAAACTCGGTGCGATCAACACTGGGGTGCTTTTGTTTAGCTCGCTGACCATGGCATGGGCAGTGCGTGCGTCCCAACTCAAGCAGACCAAAACTCTGATCGGGATGCTTGGAGCGACTTTAGGCTGTGCCGCGATTTTCCTTGGAGTCAAGGCCGTTGAATATAGCCATAAGTGGAGCCTAGGTTTGTTCCCGGGCAAGTACTACGTTTCGCAAATTGAGGGTGCTCCTCACTCTACAGTTCCGTACCTGTGGTACTTGTCGATTCCAGCTTTGATTTTGCTGGTTGGTTTTGTGTTGTACTACGTGTACGCCTTTGTCGCTGCAAGCAAATTCCATTTGCGAGTTGCTGGACCGCTTGTTGTAGCAGCCTTGTGCTTCTTTGGCGGAGTTAAGCTTGGGCAAGTTCTTGAGGCAGAGGAAAGCCACGGAGATTCACACGCTGCCGCAGGTGCTGACGCCCATGGGCACGAGCATTCAGACCACGACGGTCATGATCATGAGAAAACAGCGTCTGCACCTCCCGTCAATTTATTGGGCGAACCTGAGGTTGTCACGCATGATGTGGCTGTCTCGCCAGCCGAAACAAGCACTCCTGACTCGAACGTCAATCAAAAAGGAATGGCTGGTTTGTTCTTCAGCATTTACTACTGCATGACTGGCGTTCACGCCTTCCACATTTTGGGTGGGATGGGCGTGATCACTTGGTTGATTGTCAAGTCGGCTCGATTCGAATTCCATTCCAAGTACTATGGTCCGGTCGATAACGTCGGACTCTATTGGCACTTGGTCGACTTCATTTGGATCTACTTGTTTCCGCTGTTGTATTTGATCACGTAGTTTGGCGTGAGATTCGCTTCTTTTATTCAATTTTCGCTCAAAACTCCACCCTCAGTTTCCAATATCATGTCAGCACCAACAGCAGATCACACTAACGATTCGCATGATCACGGCCACGGCCATGATGGTGAGTTTTCGCACCCAATGCCCATTTGGATGTTGCTGTCCGTGTTCTTTGCACTGCTTCTGTTGACGGTTGCAACGGTTTATCAATCCACGTTTAGCCTCGGAAATCTCGAAGTATGGATGTCGCTTGCGATTGCGACGGTCAAAGCAGGCTTGGTTATCGCCTTCTTCATGCACTTGCTGTGGGACAAGCCATTGAATGCGATCATCATTTTCAGCAGCTTGATTTTCGTTGCTTTGTTTTTGGGATTCACGATGATGGATGCCCAAGGGTACCGAGAGAATTTGATCATGAATCCAGCCCTTCTCGAGGATTCACAGCCAGCTGCAGTAAATGTGGAATTGAGCAAGTAGTTGCCAATGATCACGATTGAGTTTAACGGGTTGAAGAGTCAAGTCGAGGAAAAAACGACTGTTGAAGACCTGTTACGCTCATCCAAAGTCGAAAGCCGATTCTGTGCGGTTGAATTGAATCTAGAGATCGTACCCAAAGATCAGTATGCGACTCGATCGTTTTGCGAGGGCGACAAAGTTGAGGTAGTGACTCTGGTCGGTGGTGGTTGATATGGCATCAGAACCACCAACACCGTCTCCCGTCAGTTTGCCGATTCCTGATAGCCGGCCTCTCCGCGTTGGTAGCCACGTCTTGAATAGTCGTTTGATCGTGGGGACGGGCAAGTATGATTCTTTGCAGTTGATGAAAGACTCCTTGGAGGCAAGTGGATCGGACTGCGTGACCGTGGCGGTTCGTCGCGAGAAGCTTTACGATCGCGAAGGCAAGAACTTGCTAGACTACATTGATTTGTCCAAGTACACGTTGCTGCCCAATACCGCTGGCTGTTACAACGCGACCGACGCAGTCCGAGTGGCAAGGCTTGGGCGAGAGATTTTGAAATCGTTGGAAAACCCGGGTTCCGATTGGGTCAAATTGGAGGTGCTAGGCGATTCGAAGACGCTTTTGCCGGACCCGATTGCGACCTTGGAAGCTTGTAAGATGCTTGTTGCCGAGGGGTTTCAGGTATTGTGTTACACCAGCGACGATCCCATCATGGCGGTTCGGCTCAAAGCAGCTGGGGCGGCAAGCGTGATGCCCGCTGGCTCTCCGATCGGTAGCGGACAAGGCATATTGAACCCAAACAATCTTCGGATCATTCTGGAATACTTGAAGGCGGGAGATCCGGACTATCCGGTGATCGTCGACGCAGGTGTGGGTACTGCGAGCGACGTTTCGATGGCCTTTGAGTTGGGGGCGGACGGTGTTTTGCTGAACACAGCCATCGCTCACGCAAGGTACCCGGTAGCCATGGCTACGGCGATGAAGCATGCGACATTATCTGGCCGGTTGGCTTACCAGGCAGGGCGAATTCCGCGTAGACTATACGCCACGGCAAGCAGTCCGGAAGATGGATCGATTACTTCTAGGCCTTGGTAATTGACCGACGAACCGCGGGGTTCGGCCGATGTCGTTGCCGAAATCTCTGAACAATCAAAAACGAATTTGCAACGCGATGACGAACCAACAGTACGATGTTGTTGTAATTGGAACCGGCCCTGGTGGTGAGGGGGCTGCGATGCAGTCCGCCAAGGGTGGCAAAAAAGTGGCTGTCATTGAGGCGTATGACAAAATCGGTGGCGGCTGTACTCACTGGGGAACGATCCCAAGCAAGGCTCTTCGGTTCTCCATTTACTCAGTGATGGAGGCCATGAACAACCCGATGATGCGCGAGCTTGGGATTCACCTCAATCCGACGCTCGCACAATTGCGTTCTAGCAGCAAGGCGATTATCTCCAAACAGGTGTCGATGCGTCAGACGTTTTACGAACGCAACAATGTGCCAGTTATTTATGGCAAGGCGAAATTGATCGACGCCAACACGGTTGAAATAGACGGCGAGACTCGCATTACCGGCGAGAATATCGTTCTTGCGACTGGCTCAAGGCCATTTCGTCCTGAGGGAGTCGATTTCTCGCACCCGCGCGTCTTTGACAGCGATACGATCCTTGAACTTTCGTTCAAGCCGCAGTCGATTACGATCTATGGGGCGGGTGTGATTGGTTGCGAGTATGCGTCGATGTTTCGGAATCTTGGCATCAAAGTAAACCTCGTCAATACGCGAGCCAAGTTGCTAGAGTTTTTGGACGATGAGATTATCGACGCTCTGAGTTACCACATGCGAGACTCAGGAGTTGTACTTCGTCATAACGAAACATTCGCCAAGATCGAGGCGCACGACGATGGCGTTGTGCTCTTTTTGGAAAGTGGCAAGCAAGTCAAGACAGATGTATTGCTTTGGGCAAACGGACGTTCCGGGAACACCGAAGATTTGAATTTGCAGTGCATCGAAGTCGAAGCCAATTCGCGAGGGCTTTTGAAAGTCAACGAGCGTTTTCAGACGACTTGTCCAAATGTCTATGCGGTTGGAGACGTGATTGGTTTTCCTTCACTTGCCAGCGCGGCATACATGCAGGGCAGGGCCGCTGCTCAGCACATCGAGGGGCTGAACGAGGGAGTGATGAAGCTGTTGGATGTCCCGAATGGCATTTACACCAGTCCAGAAATTAGTTCGATTGGACGTTCCGAACGGGAATTGACAGAGGCAAAGATCCCTTACGAAGTGGGGCATTCCCAATTCAAGAGTTTGGCTCGGGCGCAGATTACCGGGCGAGCGATTGGAATGTTGAAGCTGCTGTTTCATCGCGAGACGTTGGAGATTTTGGGTGTCCATTGTTTTGGCCCAAATGCTTCAGAGATCGTGCACATCGGTCAAGCGATCATGAAGCAACCGCCACCAAATAACACGCTAGAGTATTTCATCAACACCACCTTCAATTACCCAACGATGGCGGAAGCGTATCGAGTGGCAGCACTTAACGGTTACAATCGATTGTTCTAAGAACATCGCCGTATATTTTTATAGCGGCTGGGCGCGAGCCCTCCGGTATCGCGGCATTTACGGGGCAGTCACCGGACGGCTTGCGCCGTTCCGCTAACAAAGTAAGTGCCATTGGCTAACGTCGTGCGGCTAATACACTCGTCCCCAGGCTCCGCCTGGGGACGCAATGCACCGGAGGCTCCTGCCTCCTGAGTTGTAAAAGCATGGCTAACGCGAGGGGTTCTTCGCCAATTTTAGTGGCTGGAAACATTGGGGATTAGCTCCAGTCTTCCGCAGAAGAACAGGATCCTTGTTCGGTAGTTTTCATAGTTTCTAAAACCTCGCGCGGCGCTTTTGATCGATTGGATACGACTGTTAA